>NZ_JBDJLA010000010.1:0-156357 GCF_039673135.1 Stenotrophomonas sp. TWI1151 | reverse complement strand
ATGGCCCGGGCAATCGACGTGGGCGTAATGACGTTCGGTGGATTCGTATTCGACGTGTGCGGTCGAGATCGTGATGCCACGTGCCTTTTCTTCCGGCGCGGCGTCGATCGACGAGTAGTCCTTGAACTCACCGCCAAAGCGCTCGGCACCGATCTTGGTCAGTGCGGCGGTCAGCGTGGTCTTGCCGTGGTCAACGTGACCGATGGTGCCGACATTGACGTGCGGCTTGGTGCGCTCGAACTTACCCTTGGCCATGGCTGCTTATCTCGAAATCGTCTGAATTGGTAGCACTTAGATGGTGCTCACGAAAGGAATCGAACCTTCGACCTCCTCCTTACCAAGGAGGTGCTCTACCGACTGAGCTACGTGAGCGAGTTTTGTATTATGGCACGAATTTGAATATATTCAAACTCATTCAATGGAGCGGGAGACGGGGATCGAACCCGCACCATCAGCTTGGAAGGCTGAGGTTCTACCATTGAACTACTCCCGCATCGGAAGCTCTTGCCACAACATGAAACTGGTGGAGGGAGGTGGATTCGAACCACCGAAGGCGTAAGCCAGCAGATTTACAGTCTGCCCCCGTTGGCCGCTTGGGTATCCCTCCTTACCACCCTGTCCCGTGGCGCCGAAGCGTTTTCGGTGTGGGGTGGAAGAGCCGTGAATTTTGGGGATAAACGGGGGTTCTGTCAACAACCTTTTTGAACTTTTTCACATGAATGTCGAATTGCCTTGCCGGGACGGGCTATTGGCCCGGCAACGGCAGGGTTTCGGTGGCGAAGATCGCCACATGCGGTACGCCATCGGCACCGATCCAGCCGCGATACATGCCCTGGGTGTTGAACGGGGTCGCCGCGCGGCCGTCGGCGGCGAGCACGATCGCGCCGCCATCGCCACCGAGGGCGGGAATGCGCTCGTTGATCACCGCGCGTCCCGCATCCACCGGCCCCTGCTTGAGGTACTGCATGCGGGCACAGATATCGTGCGCGGCCGCCGTGCGGATGTAGTACTCGCCCCAGCCCGTGCCCGATACCGCGCATCCTGCATCGGCATAGGTGCCCGCGCCGATGATCGGTGAGTCGCCCACGCGGCCATAGCGCTTGTTGGTCATCCCTCCGGTGGAGGTGCCGGCGGCAAGCTTGCCGTCCTTGTCCAGCGCGACCGCCCCGACGGTGCCAAAGTGCCGCGCCGTTTCCAGATCCGCATGGGCCTGGCCGCTGGCCTCTTCCTTCAGCGCCTTCTGCAGCTGCTGCCAGCGCTTGTCGGTGCGGAAGTAGGACGGATCCACCAGGGCAATGCCCTGGCTGCTGGCGAACGCCTCGGCGCCCTGCCCGACCATCATCACGTGCGGAGAATGCTGCATCACCGCTTCAGCGAGCAGGATCGGGTTGCGCACGCGCTGCACGCCGGCCACCGCGCCCGCCTTGAGTGTGGCGCCGTCCATCAGCGAGGCATCCAGTTCGTTGCGGCCATCGTGGGTGAACACCGCCCCTTTGCCGGCATTGAAGGTGGGATCGTCCTCGAGCACGGTGATCGCCGCGGTAACGGCTTCCAGTGCCGGCTTGCCCGCCGCCAGCGCGGCATGGCCTTTCAACAGCGCCTGCTGCAGGGCCGCGCGCGCGGCGGTTTCTTCGGCGGGCGACAGATCCTTGCGCTCCACCCCCGCCCCGCCGTGTATGACCAGTACAGGCTCGGCGGCGGCGGCGGCCAGCGGGAGCGACAGGCACAGCGACAACACCACCACAGCAGAACGCGACATGGACAGGCACTCTCAAGGGACGAGGCCGCATCATGGCACGCGCGACGGGCCACCCACGCGCGTGGCCGCGACCTCACAACGCGCGCGACAGCATCCACGCATGGCGTGGATCTACCGGCGCAGCTGCAGGCGCCCCTCGCGGATATCGGCCGTCATCTCGAACGCCGCGTCGTCCACCTGGAAGCCATCCAGATGCAGGCGACTTCCTTCGCCCACCCCGGTCACCGGAATGGCGAGAAAATCCAGCGGTTTACCGCCGCGCAGGCGATCGGCCGCGCGCTGCGGCATCACCAGCCACGCAAAACCGCCGTCGCGGCTGAACACCTGGCCGGTGCCGTCGGCCTCGACACACAGCGCGGTGTCTTCATCCACGCCGAGGCCGACCATGTTCTGCTGCCCACTGCGCTGGGCGGCACGGGCCACGAAGACGATCAGGCGGCCGAGCCGGTCGCGCTTGCCGAAGTGGGTATCGGTGACCACGTTGGACAGGTACGGCATGGCCAGGAAATCACTGTCCAGGGTCACGGCCCTGCCCATCGGATCGCGCAGCGCGCGGCGGGACGTCACGCTGCCGCCATCCAGGGCGCCGTAGCTGTAGCCCCCCAGGATGGCCAACCCGGCACTGGTGCCGGCGATCGGCCGGCCGGCGCGGACGTGTGCATTGAGCGCCGCGTTCACCGCCGTGCCCTTCCAGAAACGGATATAGCGCGCCTGGTCGCCGCCGGCGATGAAGATCGCATCGGCGGCAGCGATCACCCCCAGCACGGCCGGGTCGTCGGCCGCGCGCCGACTGTTGAACACCAGGGTCTGTACCGATGCCACGCCGCCGATCTCCCGATAGAGCCGGTTCTGCAGCTCATCGGCACCGGACGCGCGCAGGATCACCACCCGGCCATGGCCGGCGCGCGCCACCCACCATTGGAAGGCTGCCGGCACCCACTCGCCGCCGCCCATCAGCATCATCGCCGGCTCGGTGTGGGGCGCCCGCGGGGCCTGCAGGGCGCCGACCTCGTAATAGCGGTAGCCCCGATCCTGCAGACTGCGCGGATTCTGGGCGTGGAGGGGGAGCGAGAGCGCTGCAAGCAGCAACCACAGAAGGGAATGGATCGGCCGGAAACCCTTGTGCACGTTGACCTCCCTAAATAAAACGGGCGTGTAAGCGCTTTCACTCTTTGCCAGAGAAATTGGCAGTGGTCAACCCCGTAAAAAAGGCGTTAAATGCGCGCCGTCCATTCACGAAATGTGAATGGGGGACAGGCCTCCCTCGAGGCCGACACTTTCTTCTCGAGAATTCTCATGCGTAAACAGGCGATGGCGTGGTCGATCCAGCTGGCGTTGATGGGTGTGGCCGCAACTGCGGGCGCCCAGACGCCCGCCCCCGGGGTGCAGCAACTGGATACGGTGCAGGTCACCGGCTCGCGCATTCCGCGTGCGCAGGTGGAGGGGCCGGCCCCGGTCACCGTCATCACTGCCGAGCAGATCCAGGCCAGCGGCTTCACCAGCGTGCCGGACGTGCTGCGCTCGATGACCCAGAACGGGGGCGAGACCCAGAGCCAGCAGTCCTCCAGCGGCGCGGACTTCTCCCCCGGTGCGCAGCAGGTCGACCTGCGCGGCCTTGGCCCCAACCACACCCTTGTGCTGGTCAACGGCCGCCGCATCGCCGATTTCCCGATGCCCTTCCAGGGCCGCAGCAACTTCACCGACGTCTCCAACATCCCGATCGGGATGATCGAGCGCATCGAAGTGCTGACCGGCAGCGCCTCGGCGATCTATGGTTCTGACGCGATCGCCGGCGTGGTCAACTTCATCCTGAAGAAGCAGGTGGATGGCACCACGGTCGACATGCGCATGGGCACCACCAGCGAAGGCGGTGGTGAGTCCTTCGACATGAGCATCGCCAGTGGCTTCGACGCCGGCCGTTTCAGCGCGGTCTACAGCCTGGAACTGCAGTCGCAGACCCCGCTGTGGGCCTATGAGCGTGGGCAGCAGGATTCCACGCTGGACGCGCCGACCGAGAGCGCCCGCGCCCTGCGCCGCGCCTACCTGCGCACCGACTACAACGACGACTACCTGGACCCGGGCCAGGCCACCTGCGATGCGCTGGCCGGCCAAAACAACGGCAGCACCCAGTACGCCGAGCGTGCGCGATATGGCTTCTACTGCGGCAGCGACCGCTCGATCGGCTACGGCACGATCCTGAGCAAACGCCGCGGTGCCAACGGCTATGCCTCGCTGCGCTACGCCTTCGACAACGGCGCGGAATGGTTCGCCGATGTGCAGATGGGTTACCACGACCTGGCGCTGATGCGCGATGTCACCCAGTGGGGCCGCATGGCCGCCGACGGCAACGAGGACGGCTACTTCTACAACCAGGCCACCGACCAGGTCGAGTTCTGGCAGCGCCAGTTCTCCCCCGAGGAAATGGGCGGACTCGACAACGGCATGGTGCGCAGCACCCAGAAGACCTTCAGCGTGACCACCGGCTTCAAGGGCGCGCTCGGTGCGGACTGGGAATACGAGGCGTCGCTGAGCCATTCGCAGTACCAGTCCAGCATCCGCTGGCCGCAGATCATCGCCGCCAAGGCCAATGCACTGTTCCTGGGCGAGCAGCTGGGCGAGTACACCGATGACGACGACAACGTGTTCCCGGTGTTCAACGCCGACCCGGCGCGCCTGTACCGGCCGCTGAGCCGCAGCGAGTACGATTCGATCGCCGCACGCACCACCTATACCCCGAAGTCGCGCACCGAGACTGCCGCGCTGACCCTGACCAATGGCGAGCTGTTCGAGCTGCCGGGTGGCAAGGCCGGCTTCGCGGCGACCGCCGAGTTCGGCAATCAGTCCTACGCACTGAACCCGGACCCGCTGGCCACGCAGTACTACTACTACAGCTGGAAGGATTCGGACGGGCACGGCAGCCGCAACCGCTGGGCGACCGCGGCCGAGCTGCGCCTGCCGCTGCATGACACGTTCAACGTCAGCCTGGCCGGCCGCTTCGACCAGTACCGTTACTCCGGCAACACGATCGGCAAGGCGACCTGGAGCGGTGGCCTGGAGTGGCGCCCGATCGACACGCTGCTGGTGCGCGGCTCCTACGGCACCGCGTTCCGCGCGCCCGACCTGCACTACGTGTATGCCGGCCCGGGCAACGATGAAACCAGTGCCAACGACTATTACACCTGTGCGGTGGACGGCGGCGATGACTGTTCGGATTACGAAGAGAACCTGATCCGCACGCGCGAAGGCAACCGCCAGCTGGACCCGGAAACCAGCACGTCGTGGAGTGCTGGTTTTGTGTGGTCGCCGGCAGCGGGCCTGGATCTGTCCGTGGACTGGTTCGATATCGACATGCGCGACCAGGTGCAGGACATGGATGTGAGCACGATTCTGCGCGACGAGGCGGCCTGCCGCCTGGGCGACGCGGACGCGGCGTCGCCGACCTGCGTGGATGCGATCAGCCGGGTTACCCGCACCAGTGATGGCCGCCTGTATGGCGTGCACGTGAGCCCGATCAACATCGCGCGCGAAACGACCCGTGGCATCGATGTGGGCCTGCGCTACCGCCTGAGCACCGGGATCGGCGATTTCATCCTCAGTGGCAACCACACCTGGGTGAAGACGCACGATTTCCAGCAGTTCGAGGGCGATGTGGTCGAGGACCAGTTCGCGATCAACAGCGGTTTCGACATTCCGCGCACCAAGACCAGTGCGAGCGTGACCTGGGAGAACGCGGCGTGGTCGGCCACGCTGTACGGCTCGCGCCTGGGCAAACTGCCAACCTACGACAGCTATGACCAGAGTTTCGATCCGGACAGCGGCGACAGCCCGTGGATCGGGGCGACGTACCGCTACAACGTGTCGTTGCAGTACCGCTTCGATGATCATTCGCGCCTGTCGCTGTCGGTGGTCAACATCGCCAACAAGCTGCCGCCGAAGGATGTGACGTACACGCCGTATCCGTACTACGACGTCTCCTGGTTCGACACCGTGGGCCGGACGATCAACCTGCAGTACACCCACAAGTTTGGCGGTACGGCGTTGTAAGCGCCGTTTCACTGCCGATAGGGGATCAAGGACGGAGGCATTGCCTCCGTCTTTTTTTTGCGCGTAGCCCGCGATGCGGCGCGGCCACCGTGTTTTCCACACGCCACGTGGAAAGCCATGGGGGTTTGGTGTGGACAAGTGCATGCAAGCCATGCGGCACAATGCTTTCAGGGCGTGGCTATTTTTTGTCCAGCCGCGGATCGCGGTTTTCCACACACACCGTGGAAAGCGATGGGGGTTTGCTGTGGACAACCCCGGGTGAGCGATGCACTGCAACGGTTTTCAGTGGTGGTCAGAAATTGTCCACGTCGCTGGCGGGCGGGTCAGATGGGTTGCCGGCCAGCGGCCGGCACTACCGCGCGCGGGTTTTCCACATGGTGCGTGGAGAGGCGTGGGGGTTTGTTGTGGACAAGTGAGGCGGAGGCATACCAGGCAAGGGTTTCGGTGCCTGGTCATTTTTTATCCAGTCCATGTCGGGTGTGGAATGCGCTCCCAAAAACGCAAACGCCCCGCTCAGGGCGGGGCGTTGCGGGCATCAACGTGCGAGGAACTCAGACGTTGAAGCGGAAGTGCAGGATGTCGCCTTCCTGGACGCGGTATTCCTTGCCTTCCAGGCGCAGACGACCCGCTTCCTTGGCACCGGCCTCGCCCTTGTACTTGATGAAGTCGTCATACGCGATGGTTTCGGCGCGGATGAAGCCCTTCTCGAAGTCGGTATGGATCACGGCGGCGGCCTGCGGAGCGGTGGCGCCCTTGCGCACGGTCCATGCGCGGACTTCCTTCACGCCTGCGGTGAAGTAGGTCTGCAGACCCAGCAGCTGGTACGCGGCGTAGATCACGCGGTTCAAGCCCGGCTCGGACAGGCCCAGGTCGGCCAGGAAGGTGTCGCGGTCTTCGTCGTCGAGCTGGGACAGCTCTTCTTCGATCGCGGCCGACACCGGCACCACCTGCGCGCCTTCCTCGGCGGCACGGGCGCGCACGGCATCCAGATGCGGGTTGTTCTCGAAGCCGTCTTCCAGCACGTTGGCGATGTACATCACCGGCTTGAGGGTGAGCAGGAACAGGTCACGGACCAGCGCCTTCTCTTCCTCGTCCAGGCCAGCGGTACGACCGGCCTTGCCGTCGGCCAGCGCAGCCTGCAGCTTGGCCAGCACCGGCTTGCGGGCCGCGGCTTCCTTGTCGCCCCCCTTGGCAGCGCGCTCGGCGCGGTTCAGCGCCTTCTCGACGCTGTCCAGATCGGCCAGGGCCAGTTCGGTATCGATGGTGTCGATATCCGAGAGCGGGTCGACCTTGTTGTTGACGTGGATGACGTCGGCATTCTCGAAGCAGCGCACCACGTGGGTGATCGCATCCACTTCACGGATGTGGGCCAGGAACTTGTTGCCCAGGCCTTCACCACTGGCCGCGCCGGCGACGAGGCCGGCGATGTCCACGAACTCCACCGCGGTCGGGATGACCTTCTGCGGGTTGATGATGGCTGCCAGCTCGTTCAGGCGCGGATCCGGCACCGGCACGATGCCGACGTTCGGTTCAATCGTGCAGAACGGGAAGTTGGCCGCCGCGATGCCCGCCTTGGTCAGCGCATTGAACAGGGTCGATTTGCCGACGTTGGGCAGACCGACGATGCCGCATTTGATACCCATCTTTGACAACCTCTGGGGTGGTAGGTACCGGCCGTTGGTCGGTACACCGTGGTTATTTCGGGGTGTGGAGGCGCTTCATCGCCTCACTGTAATCGCCGGATACCGCCAGCGGCAGCACGTCGATCGCATCTTCGATGGCATGACCAATCAGCACATCATCGTCTTTGCTGGCGCGCCCCAGCACCCACGGGACCACGCGGTCCTTGTGGCCGGGATGGCCGATGCCGATGCGCAGGCGGTGGAATCTGCCATGGCCGAGCAGGCGGATGGTGTCGCGCAGGCCATTCTGGCCGCCGTGGCCACCGTCGAACTTGAGCCGTGCCACGCCGGGCGGCAGGTCCAGCTCGTCGTGCGCCAGCAGCGTTTCTTCCGGTTCGATCTTCCAGAAGCGCTGCGCCGCGGTGACCGATTTGCCACTGAGGTTCATGAAGGTGGCGGGCTTGAGCAGCCATACCGGCTGGCCGGCGATATCGACCTTGGCGGTCTCGCCGAACAACTTGCTGTCCACGCTCCAGCGCGCGCCGGCCTGTTCGACCAGGGCGTCAATGAAACGAAACCCGGCATTGTGCCGGGTCTGGGCGTGCTCGGGTCCGGGGTTGCCCAGACCAACGATCAATCGCAATCCTGTCATTACTCTTCTTTCGTCGGTACCGGCCCTGTGCCGGTACATACAGAAACGGCGCCTGCCCCGAAGGACAGGCGCCGCAATCACTTACTCTGCAGCCGGCGCTTCGTCGGCAGCTTCTTCCTTGCCGAGCTTGGCGGTGACGATCGCGTCGTCATGGTCCTTGCCCTGGGCCAGGGCCGGGATCTCGACGCCCTTCGGCAGCTTGATGTCCGACAGGTAGATCACGTCACCAGCCTTCAGGTCGGCCAGGTCGACGTCGATCGATTCCGGCAGGTCCTTCGGCAGGCAGGTGATGCTCACTTCCTTCAGTTCGTGGGTGACCACGACGTCGGCAGCCTTGCCGGCCGGCGAGGTGTCTTCGTTGATGAAGTGCAGCGGGACGTTGGCGGTCAGCGCTTCGTTCTCGTTCACGCGCAGGAAATCCAGATGCAGGATCAGCTGCTTGAACGGGTGGCGCTGCATGTCACGCAGCAGCACCTTGGTGACCTTGCCATCCAGATTCAGGTCCAGGATGGACGAGTAGAACCACTCGTTCTGCTGGGCCAGCCAGATTTCGTTGTGGTTGAGCTGGATGACGCTCGGCTCGACGTCGCCGCCGTAGATGATCGCCGGGATCTGGCCAGCGCCACGCAGGCGGCGGCTCGCACCCTTGCCTTGCAGTTCGCGCTGGACGACCTTGATTTCATGATTCTTGGCCATGCTGATTTACTACCTTCGTTGTTTGCCGCGCCATGAGGGCGAGGCGATGAGGGGAGATCCGCGACCAGATCTCCCCGGGAAACCACCCACCGTTGCCGGTGGGCGGAAAAATCAATCCACGTACAGCGAGCTGACCGACTCACCGAAGGCGATGCGGCGCATCGTCTCGGCCAGCATTTCCGCCACGCTGAGCTGGCGGATCTTGCTGCACACCCGCGCCTCTTCACGCAGCGGGATGGTGTCGGTCACCACCAGCTCATCGAGCTGGGAGTTGTTGATGTTGTCCACCGCCGGGCCCGAGAGCACGGCGTGGGTGCAGTACGCGGCGACCTTGAGGGCGCCACGCGCCTTCAGGGCTGCAGCGGCCGCACACAGGGTGCCGGCGGTATCGACGATGTCATCGACCATCACGCAGGTCTTGCCTTCGACGTCACCGATGATGTTCATCACGGTGGAGACGTTGGCGCGCGGGCGGCGCTTGTCGATGATCGCCAGATCGGCATCGTCCAGGCGCTTGGCGACGGCGCGCGCGCGCACCACACCGCCCACGTCCGGGGACACCACGATCAGGTTTTCCGTGCCGTAGGCGCGCCAGATATCGGCGAGCAGCAGCGGCGAGGCGTATACGTTGTCCACCGGCATGTCGAAGAAACCCTGGATCTGATCGGCATGCAGATCCACCGTCAGTACCCGGTCAGCCCCGACAGCGCTGAACATCTTTGCAGCCACCTTGGCGGTGATCGGCACGCGCGAGGACCGCATGCGGCGATCCTGGCGCGAGTAGCCGAAATACGGCACCACGGCGGTGACACTGTTGACCGAAGCGCGCTTGAGCGCATCGATCAGGACCAGCAGTTCCATCAGGTTCTCTGCGCTGGGTGCACAGGTCGGCTGGATCACGAACACGTCCTGCTTACGGACGTTTTCCTCGATCTCGACCTGCACTTCACCATCGGAGAAGCGCGACACCAATGCCTTGCCAGGCCGCACCCCCAGTTCCTTGCAGATGCTCTGCGCAAGGCGCTTGTTGGCGTTGCCGGAAAATACCAGCAGGTTGGGGTGTTCTTGCATCATGACGGTCTCGGGCGGGAGCGATTGGCGGAGAACTGGGCCGCCGGCACCCGGAGGTGTCTGCGGTGACAACACCGCGGCGTATGCACCGCGCCCGCGCAGACATGCGCATGGAGTCGCGGCAGATATCCGCTAGTGGCAGGGGCGGGAGGATTCGAACCTCCGAATGCCAGGATCAAAACCTGGTGCCTTGGGCCTCTTGGCGACGCCCCTGCATCAAAATCAGTAACGCTCGAGTACATCAAGCAGTGGCGAGCGCTCCACGCCCGCAGCCACCCATGCCCGCAGTTCCTTCGGCAATTGCGCCAGGCCCTGCTCTGCAGCAGCGCGCGTGGCGAACTCGACGAAACAACCGCTTCCCGACCCGGTGAGTCGTGCCCGGCCGATACTGCTCAACGCTGCGAGCGCTGCCTCTACGGCAGGTTCGCGGCGGCGCAGGACCGGCTCGAACGCATTCCCGAGCAAAGACCCGGAAGCGAAGTCCGCTATTTTCGCCACTGGGGCATCCCGCGTCAAATCCGGTGATGCGAAAAGTGCGGGGGTCGGCACGTGAACGCCGGGGTGGACCAGCACAAACCAGGCCGGCGGCAGGGCGATCGGGGTCAGCAGTTCGCCCACGCCCTCGGCCCAGGCGTTGTGCCCGCGCACGAAAACCGGCACATCCGCGCCCAGCTGCAGACCCAGCGCGGCCAGCGCATCGACCTCCAGACCGGCGCCCCACAGGCGGTTCAGTGCGACCAGGACGGTGGCGGCATCGGAGGACCCGCCGCCGAAGCCGCCGCCAGCCGGAACGCGCTTTTCGACGCCGATATCGGCACCTTGGGCGATGTTCGCTGCAGCCTTCAACAGGTGCGCGGCGCGGATCGCCAGATCATCGGCCTCGGCAACGCCGGCCACGGAGGGGCCCTCACGGCGGATCCGACCATCGTCGCGGACACGCAGATGGATCCGATCGCCCCAATCCAGCAGCCGGAACACGGTCTGCAACTGGTGGTAACCGTCCGGGCGCCGCCCGGTGATGTGGAGGAACAGATTCAGCTTGGCCGGGGCCGGCCAGGTCGACCCGCCGTCGACTGCATCCAGCCTGCTCATGGCGTGGCCAGCACCCAGCTGTCGACCACCAGGCGGACCTTGGCGTCGCCATTGACCGCTTCGATCCGGCGCGGCAGCACCGGGCGACCAGCCTCGGCCGGGTACCAATCCAGGTATTGGATCTCCCAGCCCAGCTGCTGCACGCGACGCGGGCGGCCTTCGCCGTCGCGCTCGATGCGCTCGGCCGGGGCCGCATCGGCGATCAGGCCGCGCACCCAATCGGGCAGCTGGTTGACCGGGATATCCCAGCCGGTGGCGTCCAGCAGGACCCGCTGGGCATCGTCGCCCTCGCGCGTGCCGCCTTCCAGACCTTCCAGTCGGCCGCCCTCGTGATGGCTGTCGCCGGTCAGCTTCCAGCTCTGCCGGGTGACCGGGGCGCTGAGTTCCACCACATATCCCTGGCCCTGCTGCTGCCAGTCGATGCGGCCGTTGCCACCGTTGCGGCCCTTGCTGATCGCCACCCGGCCCTGGAACGACCAGGCCGGCTGCGCGCGCACCGCAGTGACACGCTCGGCCTCGGCCTGCTGCGCAGCGGGAGAGACGGTGGTGACCACGGTCGGGGCGGAGGGCGCATTGCGCTCATCCAGGGACACGCAGGCGGAGAGCGACAACGCCACGGCCGCGGCAAACGCGGCCTTCAGGGACAGCAGATTCATACGCCGTATTTCTCGATCACGCGCTGCAGGGCGCGGTTGTCCGGGTCCAGCTTGCGAGCCTCCTCAAAGAAGTGGCGCGCCTCGTCCTTCCTGTTCAACACCCACAGCACCTCGCCGACATGCGCGGCGATCTCCGCATCCTTGGCCAGCGTCCAGGCGCGGCGCAGCTGCACCAGTGCTTCTTCGTTGCGGCCCAAGCGATACAGCACCCAGCCGTAACTGTCGACGATGGCGGCGTTGTCCGGCTCGGCCACGCGCGCGCGGTCGATCAGTTCCAAGGCTTCCTGATAACGCTGCGTGCGGTCGGCCAAGGTATAGCCGAGCGCGTTGAGCGCGGCGATGTTCTCCGGATCGGTGACCAGCACCTTGCGCAGGTCGGCCTCGGCGCGCGGGATGTCGTCGCGACGCTCCCAGGCCAGGGCGCGGGCATACAGCAGCGCGTTCTCGTCCGGATACGCGGCCAGGCCACGGGCCAGCGCGTCCAGTTCGCCGGCATCGTCGTTGCCGCGCTGGCGCAGCTCGGCCTCGAGCAGATAGGCATCGCGGCGGGCATCGTCATCGACGGTCGCGTCGGACTGGATCGCGTGTACTTCGGCCAGCGCCTTGTCGGTGCGGCCCAGTTCGTTCTGCGCGTTGGCCGCGCGCAGGCGCGACTCATCGCGCTCCGGGCCACCGGGCACGCTGTGATACCAGTTGACCGCTTCCTCGTAGCGCTTGAGGTACTCGGCGATCTTGCCCAACAGCAGGCGCTGGGCCGGATCCGGCTTGGTCGCCTGCCCGGAGAGTTCGGTATACAGGGCCAGCAGGCCCGGGTCGTCCTTCTGCTTGGCCAGCAGCGAGGCGCGCATGCCGTAGGTCTGCACATCCTGCGGGCCGACCGCCAGCACGCGCTCGGCCGCAGCAGGCTGGCCCATCAGGTCGTAGGAGATCGCCACCGCGTTGCGCAGCTCGGGGTCCTGCGTGGTCTTGGGCTCCACGCCCTTCAACAGGGCCAGCGCCTCTTCAGACTTGCCGGCCTGGTTGAGCTGACTGGCGTGCAGCAGGGCCACGCGCGGCTCGTCCGGGAAACGCTTGACCACCTCATCGACCATGCGCCGGGCCAGCTCGGGCTGCTCCATGCGCATGGCCAGACGGCCGAACTCCTGCCAGACCTCCAGGCGGTCGGGGATGGCATTGGCATCCACCAGCTCGCCCAGCACCTGGGCCGGGACCTTGGGGTCGCTGCCGCCGCTGATCAGGGCGCCGATCGCGAACTTCCAGGCGGTGGGGTCCGGGTCCTTGAGCAGCGCCTGCAGTTCGGTGCGGGCGGCCTTCACCTTGTTCTGGCGCATGTCCAGCGCGGCGGTGCTGCTGCGCATGGCCAGTGAGCGCGGCGCACGCTGCTCCCACAGGGCCAGCGCGCGGGCGGCGCGCTTGTCATCGTTGGCCAGCATGGCGATCCGGGAGGCGCGCTCGGCCAGGCCGGCATCGCCTTCACTGGCCTCGGCCGCCTCCAGGTACCAGCGCGCGGCGTCGCCCAGTTTGCCTGCCTGCAGGGCGAATTCGCCCGCCATGACCGGGGCCAGGGGGACCGCCTCGGCCGTGCTGTTCTTGCCTTTGGCCGGGGCTGCCGGGGGGGCGGCCAGGGCGTTGGCGGTGAACAAAGACAGCAGCAGAACGCTGGAGATGCGAATCAATGCGGGCATCGGGGGCATCTGAGCCTTAAAATGACGACTTGAATGGCCAGCAGCTTATCGCAAGCAACTGAACAATGACCCTGTGGGTGCTCGGACTGAATCACCAGACCGCGCCAGTGGAACTGCGCGAACGCGCCTCCTTTGGCGGCGACGCCCTGCCCCAGGCATTGGCGTCGCTGCGCGATACGCCACAGGTGGCCGAGGCGGTCCTGCTCTCCACCTGCAACCGCACCGAGCTGTACGCGGTGGCCGAATCCGGTGACGCGCTGGCGCAGTGGCTGGAGTCACATGCCGGCACCTTGCATGGGTACCTCTACCAGCACGCCGACGCCGATGCGGTGCGCCACCTGTTCCGGGTGGCCACCGGGCTGGATTCCATGGTGCTGGGCGAGCCGCAGATCCTGGGCCAGGTGAAGGATGCCTGGGCCCTGGCGCGTGATCACGGCCTGCTCGGCCAGCGTCTGGACCGATTGTTCCAGCAGACCTTCTCGGTGGCCAAGCGCGCCCGCACCGATACCCGCGTGGGCGCCAATCCGGTCTCGGTGGCCTCCACCGCGGTGCGCCTGGCGCAGAACTCGTTCGCGCGGCTGGAAGATTCCACCGTGCTGCTGGTGGGCGCCGGCGAGACCATCGAGCTGGCCGCGCGCCATCTCAGCGAAGGGCGCGTGCGTCGGCTGCTGATCGCCAACCGCACCCTCGCCCATGCGCAGGAGCTGGCCAGCCGTCATGGCGGCGTCGCCCTGCCCCTGAGTGAGCTGGACCGTCATCTGGGCGAGGCCGACGTGGTGTTCTCGGCCACCGCCGCGCGTGAGCCGGTGATCACCCGCGCGCACGTGGCCGCCGCACTGAAAACCCGCAAGCACAAGCCGATGCTGCTGTTCGATCTGGCCGTGCCGCGTGATATCGAGGCCGGCGTGGGCGAACTGGCCGACGCCTTCCTGTACACCGTGGATGATCTGGAGCGCGCGGTCGAAGACAACCGTCGCAGCCGCCGGGAAGCGGCGGCCGAGGCCGAAGCGATCATCGAGCTGCAGGTCGCCCGTTTCGTGGAGACCCTGCAGGCCAGCGTGCACCAGGCCCCGCTGCGGCAGCTGCGCGCCTATGGCGAAGCGACCCGCGTGGAGATGCTGGAGAAAGCCCGCCAGCAGCTGGCCCATGGCAAATCACCCGAGGAAGTGCTCGAGCTGCTCGCGCACGGCCTGACCAACCGTCTGCTGCACCCGCCGACCGCCGCCCTGCGCGCGGCCGCGCTCAGCGGCGATACTGAACTCACCCGCGCCGCCGAGCGCCTGTTCCCGGCCAAGCCGGGTTACCAGCACCCTGCCGTGCGCACCGATGTAGCGAGGAACGATGACGCCGACCCTGCGCCGTAAGCTGGAAGCGCTGGCCGAGCGCCGCGAAGAACTGGAACGCCTGTTGTCCGACCCGGCCGTGGTCGGCGACAACGACCGTTTCCGCGCGCTCTCGCGCGAGTTTTCGCAGCTGGAGCCGGTCGCCAACGCGCTGGCCGACGAAGCCCGTGCCAAGGCCGATCTCGCCGCCGCCGAAGCGATGCGCGAGGACCCTGACCTGCGCGAGCTGGCCGACGAGGAAATCACCGCCGCGCAGCAGCGCCTGCAGCAGCTGGACGAAGCACTGGCCCTGCTGCTGGTGCCGCGCGATCCGCGCGATGACGGCAACCTGTTCCTGGAAGTCCGCGCGGGCACCGGCGGTGACGAGGCGGCGATCTTCGCCGGCGATCTGTTCCGCATGTACGCCCGCTATGCCGAGCGCCAGGGCTGGAAGGTCGAGATCGAATCGGACAACCCGGGCGAACATGGCGGCTACAAGGAAGTGGTGGCGCGCGTGGTCGGCCGTGGCGCGTTCTCGCGGCTGAAGTTCGAATCGGGCACGCACCGCGTGCAGCGCGTGCCGGCGACCGAGTCGCAGGGCCGCATCCATACCTCGGCCGCGACGGTGGCGATCATTCCCGAGGCGGATGACGTCGAGGACGTGGTGATCAACCCGGCCGACCTGCGCGTGGACACCTACCGCTCCTCCGGCGCCGGTGGCCAGCACGTCAACAAGACCGAATCGGCGATCCGCATCACCCACCTGCCCACCGGCGTGGTGGTGGAATGCCAGACCGAGCGCAGCCAGCACGCCAACCGCGACAAGGCGATGAAGCGCCTCAAGGCGCAGCTGCTGGATGCCGAACGCAGCAAGCAGGCCGCCGCGCAGGCCGAAAGCCGCCGGCTGCAGGTCGGCAGCGGCGACCGCAGCCAGCGCATCCGCACCTACAGCTTCCCGCAGGGACGGATCACCGACCACCGCGTGGAAGGGCTGACCCTGTACGACCTACCCAACATCCTGACCGGCGATCTTGATGCACTGGTGAGCCGGCTGACCCACGAACACCAGGCCGACGAGCTGGCCCGGCTCGCGGAAGGCAACTGAGCATGCCCGCCCGGGCGCGACCGCGATGAGTGCCGATCCGCAGCGCCTGCAGTTGCGCCAGGCGGTGCAGCGGCAACCGGCCGATTTCATTGCGTGGGTGATGCTGGCCGACGCGGAGCTGGAAGCCGGCGATGTGCGCGCCGGCGAACAGGCCGCCACCCGTGCGCTGCAGCTGCGCGGCGACCATCCCGAGGCCCTGGCCCGGCTGGGCCGCGCACGCTGGATGCAAGGCCGCCATGGCGAGGCCGCCACACTGCTGAGGCAGGCGGCGGATCGCGCGCCCCAGCACCCCGGCATCACCCTGTGGCTCGGCCACGCACTGGAAGACGCGGGGCAACCGGAGGCGGCGGCGGATGCGTATCGCCATGCGCACCGTCTGCTGCCGGGCGAGCCCTACATCACTGCGCAGCTGCTCAACTGGCAGCGCCGGCTGTGCGATTGGCGGGATCTGGAGCGATTGTCGTCGCTCGTGCGCCAGGCCGTCGCGCAGGGCCAGGCGGTGGTCGAGCCGTTCGCCTTCCTCAGCGAAGACGGCAGCGCCGCCGAGCAGCTGGCCTGCGCCCGTCAGCGCGCGGCGGCGCTGGCCGAGGGCATCCCGCGGTTGCCGCCGGCCACGGTGCGCCCGCACGGCACGCTGCGGGTCGGCTTCCTCTCCAACGGCTTCGGCGCGCATCCCACCGGCCTGTTGACCGTCGCCCTGTTCGAACAGCTGCGCGCGCTGGACATGCTGGACCTGCATCTGTTCGCGCTCAGCGCGGACGACGGCAGCAGCATCCGCCAGCGTCTGCAGCAGGCCGCCCACACGTTGCACGATGTCAGCGCGCAGCCGCATCAGGTGATCGCCCGGCGCATCCGCGAGGCCGGGATCGATGTGCTGTTCGATCTGCGCGGCTGGGGCGGCGGCGGCACCCCGCAGGTGCTGGCAATGCGCCCGGCCCCGGTACAGGTCAACTGGCTGGCCTACCCGGGCACCTCCGGCGCGCCGTGGATCGATCATGTGCTGGCCGATGCCTTCGTGTTGCCCGAGGTGCTGGCACCGGCGTTCAGTGAGAACGTGCGGCACCTGCCGCGCGCGTTCCAGCCCTCGGACAACACCCGCGTGCTGGAACCGGTGCCCTCGCGCGAGGACTGCGGCCTGCCCGCGCAGGGCGTGGTGCTGTGCTGTTTCAACAACAGCTACAAGCTCAATCCGCGCAGCATGCAACGGCTGTTCGCGGTGCTGCACGGCGTGCCCGGCAGCGTGCTGTGGCTGCTGTCCGGGCCGGGCACTGCCGATGCACGGCTGCGCAGCGCGGCACGCCAGGCGAAGCTGGATCCGGCGCGGCTGGTGTTCATGCCACGCCTGCCGCACCCGCAGTACCTAGCGCGTTACCAGCACGCCGACCTGTTCCTGGACACGCACCCGTACAACGCCCACACCACCGCCTCCGATGCGCTGTGGGCCGGCTGCCCGGTGCTGACCAGCCCCGGCGCGACGTTCGCCTCACGCGTGGCCGGCAGCCTCAACCACCACCTGGGCATGCACGCGTTCAACGTGGCCGACGACGCGGCGTTCGTGGCTACCGCCATCCAGCTCGGCAACGACCCGGCTGCAATACAGGCCGCGCGCGCCACGCTGGCGCAACGCCGCGAGGACAGCGGCCTGTTCGACATGGCCGGTTTCGCGCGCGACCTCACCGAGGTGATCGAAACGCTCGCACGCGAACGCGGCTGGCAGGGCCCACACATCGCCTGAGCATCGGCTGCGCTAGGCTCGGGCTTCCCTGTGAATCACCGAGGCACGCCGATGGGCAAGCTCAAGCGCAAGGACTACCAGGCCCTGCTGGAACCGATGCAACTGGAACTGGCGGCGATGGCGCGCTGGGTGCAGCACACCGGACAGCGGGTGCTGGTGCTGTTCGAGGGCCGCGACACCGCGGGCAAGGGCGGTGCGATCCAGGCGATCGCCGAGCATCTCAATCCGCGCCAGTGCAAGGTGGTCGCGCTGCCCAAGCCGACCGATCGCGAAAGCACGCAGTGGTATTTCCAGCGCTATGTCTCGCACCTGCCGGCGGCGGGCGAGATCGTGCTGATGGACCGCAGCTGGTACAACCGCGCCGGCGTCGAGCATGTGATGGGCTATTGCACCGAGGCGCAGTACCGCAGCTTCCTGGCGCAGACGCCGGTGTTCGAGAAGCTGCTGATCGATGATGGCATCGTGCTGTTCAAGTACTGGCTCAGCGTGGACCAGGCACAACAGGAAAAGCGTTTTGCCGAGCGCCACCTCGATCCGCTCAAGGGCTGGAAGCTGTCGCCGGTGGACCTGAAATCACGCAGCAAGTACAGCGCCTATACCGAGAGCCGCGAAGCGATGCTGCGCGCGACGCATAACGATGATGCCCCGTGGACGCTGGTGGACTTCAACGACCAGAAACGCGGGCGGCTGGGCCTGATCCGCAACCTGCTCGATCGCCTGCCCGATACCCGCGTGGACGAACCGGTGCTGGCGCTGCCGCCGTTGAAGGGCAAGCTGCACAAGGAGCACTTCGGGGTCTTGAAGCCGATTGAACCCTTCGTCGTCGGGTAGATCCACGCATGGCGTGGATCTACCGGCGCTGCGAGGCACAGGCATGCCGGGTATCCGCCGGCATGCCCGTGAGGATCAGCCTTCCTTGATCCGCGCTTCGATGTCATGCGCGGTGACCGGGCCGAGGAATTCCTTGGCGACCTTGCCATCCGGCGCGATCAGGTAGGTCATCGGCAGGCCGCGCGGGATCGCGAAGTCTTCCGGCGGGTTGTACGTATCCACGATCACGATCGGATAGGTGACCGGACGCTTCTCCAGGAAGGCCTTCATCTCGGCCGGTTCGATGTCCTCGAAGGCCAGCCCGACCACCTCGATTTCATTGCGCATCGCGTGCAGCGCGGAGAGCTCGGGCATTTCCTTGCGGCATGGGGCGCACCAGGTCGCCCAGAAGTTCACCACCACCCACTTGCCGCGGTGAGCGGCCAGATCGTAGTCGGTGCCGTCCAGCGCCTTGGCTTTCAGCGTCGGCTGTTCGACGGTCCTGCGTTCGGTCGCCGGCACGGCTTCGGTCGGCGGCGCGGCGGGCTCGCTGATCGGGGCCGGGACGGCGGGCGCAGTGGCCTCGCTCTGTGCGGCGGGCTTGTTGCAGGCGGCCAGCGTCAGCAGGCCCAGGGCCAGCAGCAGGGGCTTGGCGGTCATGGTTTGTCTCCGGGGGTCGAGTAGATGTCGCTGACGCGGCGTTTGAGCAGTTCGCGCAGCGGCAGGCGCAAGGTGTCCAGCGCGGCCACCGAGGCCGTGCCCAGGCTGTCGTCGCGGTAGGGCAGGTAGGCTTCCTTGATCGGGATCCGCATCTGCGTGGTCTCGTACAGGTCGGCCAGGGTGAGTTTGTCCAGGTCGCGCGCGAGCAGCCATTCGCCCTGCTCGTCGCGGCGCACCACGCGGATTGCTTCCAGATCGCAGAGCAGCGTCTGCAGCAGCGAATCGGTCAGCATCGGCTCCAGCCGCAGGATCTCGTCGTCATCCAGGCTGCGGCCGTCGGCACGGGCCTGGTGGAAGCGACCGATCAGGCGCAGCAGGCCATAGATCTCATACCCCACCGGCAGGCGCAGGTCGGCCGGCTGGTAGCGGAACGCGGCGATCGAGGAGGCAAGCGATGCGCCGAGCAGCACCGAGACCCAGCACAGGTAGATCCACAGCAGCAGGATCGGTACGAAAGCGACCGTGCCGTAGAGCTTCTGGTAGGACTGGAAGCTGCCCAGGTAGGCGCCCATGCCCCACTTCACCAGCTCCAGCATGATCGCGGCCAGGATCGCGCCGGGGACGGCATGCCGCCATTTGACCGTGTGGTGCGGCACCACGCGGTACACCAGCATGATGCAGACGAACTCGATCAGGATCGGCGCGACCGTCAATGAGACGTTGGCCAGCCAGCGGCCTTCGCTGGTACCGAACAGCGGCAGCGCGAACACCCGCGCCGAGACCGCCAGCGAGGCGGCGGCCAGCATCGCGCCGAGGGTGAGCACCGTCCAATACACCAGGAAGCGGGTCAGCTTCGGCCGGGTCGAACTCACCCGCCAGATCTGGTTGAAGGTTTCCTCCACGCTGTTGAGCGTGATCAGCAGCGACACCACCAGGGCGATGAAGCCGGCGGCGGTCAGCTGCCCGGCGCTGGCCGAGAACTGTCGCAGGTAGCCTTCGGCGGCGCGCGCGGCGTTGGGCACGAAGTTGGAGAACACGTAGTCGCTGAGGGTGTCGCTCCAGCGGTCGAACACCGGGAACGCCGAGAGCACCCCGAACACCACGATGGCCAGCGGCACCAGCGCGAACACGGTGGTGTAGGCCAGCGAGGCGGCCGCCTGGAACAGGCGGTCATCCAGGAAACGGCGCCACAGGAAGCGGCCGAAGCTGATCGCGCGCGCACGGTCCCGGACGCGTTCGATCCACAGGTTGATCGTATCGAGAGGTTCCATCGGCGCAAGGGTACCCGATGACGGGTGTGGGGCATGCACGCCCGCCACGGTGCCCAGCCCGGGCACGGACCTCGCCCTGAGCGGGCTGCGTTGCCATACTGCCTGCATCGGACGCAATGAGATGAAAGCGAAATGGCGGAGATCCTGGTGCTGTACTACAGCCGTGGCGGTTCAGTGGCACGGCTTGCCCGCCAGATTGCGCGCGGCATCGGCGAGGTGCCCGGCATGAGCGCGCGGCTGCGCACGGTGCCCCCGGTGGCGGCGGTGACGCAGACCGCGCTGCCGCCGGTGCCCGAGGATGGCGCACCGTATGTGAGCGTGGCCGACCTGGCCGAATGCACCGGGCTGCTGCTGGGCAGCCCGACCCGCTTCGGCAACATGGCCGCGCCGGTGAAGCACTTCCTGGACAGCCTGGGCGCGGAATGGGTCAACGGGACATTGGCCGGCAAGCCGGCGGGCGTGTTCACCTCGACGGCCTCGCTGCACGGCGGGCAGGAATCGACGCTGCTGTCGATGCAGGTGCCGTTGCTGCACCACGGCTGCCTGATCGTGGGTATTCCCTTCACCGAGCCGGCGCTGAGCCACACCACCACCGGCGGCACGCCGTATGGCGCCAGCCATGTGGCCGGGGCGGACGACAACCCGGTGCCGAGCGAGGACGAGAGCATCCTGGCGCGGGCGCTGGGGCGGCGGGTCGCCGATATCGCACGGCGGCTGGCGTGAGTACGCGCGCCCAGGAGATCGTGCTGGCCCTGCTGCTGGTGGCGCTGGCGGTGCTGTTCGCGGTCTGGTTCGCGCAGGACAAGCATTGGCTGGCCACCCAGCTGGTGTTCACGCTGCCGCCGCTGCTGCTGGCGCTGGGCGTGCTGGTGCGGCGTGGCAAGGCGACGTTCTGGGCGGGGGTGCTGGCGCTGTTCTGGTTCAGCCACGGGGTGATGAGCGCCTGGAGCCATCCAGAGGTTGCGCTGTGGGCCTGGCTCGAGCTGGGGCTGGCCCTGGCCGTGATCGGGGTGGCCAGCACGCCGGGGCTGCGGCGCCGCTTCGGGCGCAGGACGCCGGCCGGCTGAGGTCGTTGCGGCGCGGCCCTGCATCGGGCCGGCGGCGGCCGTATCATCTACGGGTCGGCGCGGCGGTTCCGTGCCCTTCTGTCTGGTACCCAGGATGCTTGCAATGGAAGAACTACTGATCATCACCACCGGTGGCACGATCGACAAGATCTACTTCGACGACAAGTCGGACTATCAGATCGGTGATCCGCAGATCGGGATGATCCTGCGCGAGCTCGGCGTGACCTTCCGTTTCAATGTGATCCCGATCCTGCGCAAGGATTCGCTGCACATCACCGACGATGACCGTGAGTTGATCCGGGCGACGATCGCCGCGCAGCCGACGCGCCATGTGCTGGTCACCCACGGCACCGATTCGATGGTGCAGACGGGCCAGGTGTTGAAGTCGATCACCGACAAGACGATCGTGATGACCGGTGCGCTGAGCCCGGCGCGCTTCCGCGGCTCGGATGCGGAGTTCAACATCGGGTGTGCGATCGGTGCGGTGCAGTCGTTGCCGAGCGGTGTGTACATTGCGATGAACGGCCGGATCTGGAATCCGGAACAGGTGCGCAAGAACGTGGCCGCCAACCGGTTCGAAGCTGCGTAATCGGTGTTGATTGAACGAACGCCCCGGCATGCCGGGGCGTTCTGCGTTGGGGCGATGGGAAGGCGATCAGTACTGTGCGGTGAGGGTGACCCCGGAGAAGGTCGAGTAGGCCTTCACCCGCACGTGCCAGGTGCCGGCCGCCGGTGAGGTGATCGTGCAGGTCTCGTTGTTGCCGCTGAGATAGGGGCGGCAGGTGTAGACGGTGTCGGTCGGCGCGCTGCCAGAGCGGACGTAGAGATCGGCATCGCCACTGCCGCCGGCGAGGGTGACCTTCAGCTGGCTACGGCCGGACGGCACGGTCACGGTGTAGGCCAGCGAAGCACCGCTGGCGGCGCCAAGGCCCGTGACCGGAACGTTGTTCTGCAGCACGTTGCCGGTACCCGGGTTGGGGTTGGTCCCGCCCAGGGCCGCCGTCACCGCCGCATCGGCATCGACGATGCCCGCGCCGCAGCCGCCGGAGCAGGCGCCCGGCAACGGCCGTGCGGTGCTCTTGAGCAGGCTTTCGATGGCGGCCGGGCTCAGCGCGGTGGGGGCAACGGACTGGATCAGCGCGACCACGCCGGCCACGTGCGGGGCCGCCATCGAGGTGCCGTTGTAGGAGGCATACGATGCGCTGCCCGGAACCGTGGTGCCGCTGTTGAGGGTGGAGAGGATGCCCTGCCCCGGTGCCGAGATGTCGATGCCGGTGCCGTAGTTGGAGAAGCTCGCACGGGCGCCGGCTGACGTGGTGGCGGCGACAGCGATGACGTTGGCGCAGTTGGCCGGCACGGAGGACGAGACGTTGGTATTGCTGTTGCCCGCGGCGACCACCACGGTGGTGCCGCGCGAGACGGCGCCATTGATCGCGGTCTGGTAGGTGGTGGAGCAGCTGCCACCGCCGCCGAGGGACATGTTGATCACTTCGGCGGGGTTGGCATTGGCCGGGACGCCGCTGACAGTGCCGCCGGACGCCCAGACGATCGCGTCGGCGATGTCGGAGGTGTAGCCACCGCACTTGCCGAGCACGCGTACCGGGACGACCTTGGCATTGAAGGCCGTGCCTGCCACGCCGGTGCTGTTGTTGGTCACCGCCGCGACGGTGCCGGCCACGTGGGTGCCGTGCCAACTCGAGTTGGAGGCCGGAATGCCCGAACCGCATTCGTTGGCGGCGTACCAGTCGCCTTCGTCGTTGGGGTTGTTGTCGCGGCCACCGCCGTCGCGCGCCATCGCCGCGTCGCTGATGAAGTCATAGCCGGGCAGGATGTTCGCATTGAGATCGGGATGGTTGGTGATGCCGGTATCGATCACCGCGACCACCACGCCGGTGCCGGTGGCCTTGTCCCAGGCCGGGCGAACGTTGATCGACGCATTACTGGTGCCGAAGCCCCACTGCTCGGAGAAACGCGTGTCGTTGGGCACCAGGGTGGCCTGCATCAGCTGGTCGACCTCGACGTATTCCACGCTCGGGTCGGCGGCCAGGCGGCGCATCAGCAGCTCGGCCTCGGCGCGGTCCAGCGGCCGGTCGGCCTTGACCACGGTCGGCCCGATCGCCAGCTGACGCAGCTTCTGCAGTCCCAGCGCGCGGCCCTGTGCGGCCGGCACCGCCGCGGCGGCGGCCTTGAGCGAGCTGGCCAGCGCGGTCGGGGTGGCGACCCCGGTGCTGCCGTCCTTGTACTTCACGATGAAGCGCTGATGGGTCGGCGCCGAGGACAGGCCGCTCAACTGCACATCGCCGGCGAACGCCGGGGTAGCCAGCAGCAGGGTCGACAGAACGGACGCGCCCAGTACAACCAATGCACGCTGACGCAAACGGTGTTGCGAGACATGAGACATCGGATTTCCCTTTCAGACAGTGAATGCCGTCGTCGCGGCTGAGAATCCAGGTCCGATCCGGGGGCTGCTGCAATCGATGGCGCGGATCGGCCCGGTGAGTGGATCGGTTCCCCTGAATCAAACCGCCCATCACGACGCTAGTGGCTGACTGGCCGATCAACAATGTTTCAGCTGCACTTCAGTGACATGAAATGTCGGATCTGAGACTTTCCGGGTCGAGGGTTTGTGAAAGTGAAGGAACGGACGCCCGTTCGAGGGGTCCGATTACGCCACGGATTGTCTGAAATGGCTGTCGTCGTCGACAAATTCGGGACACCACTTGCGCATCAATGGCTTACGCCAGTGCCACCGCAGGACAGTCATGCCGGCTGATGGCCGGCGGCCGGCAGTACCGATTGCGAACGCTGCGCCGCCGGTCGTGGGGAGCACCACCGGCGCGGTGCCGAACCGGCAACAAAAAACCCGCCTGTCGCCAGGCGGGTTTCAAGGCTTCAGCTCAGACCCGGAGGACTCAGGCGTCCAGGCGGACCAGCCAGCCATGACGGTCCGGCAGGCGGCCGTACTGGATGTCGGTCAGCTCCTTGCGCAGCGACATCGTCACTTCGCCGGCCGGGGCGTTGATGTCGCCCACCGAGAAGCCTTCGCCCTTGAGCTGGCCGATCGGGGTGACCACCGCAGCGGTGCCGCAGGCGAACGCTTCCACGATCTCGCCGGAGCTCACGCCGTCCTTCCACTCATCAAGGGTGACCTTGCGCTCTTCGACCTTCATGCCGCGGTCGCGCGCCAGCTGCAGGATGCTTTCGCGGGTGATGCCTTCCAGGATGCTGCCCGACAGCGACGGGGTCACCAGGGTGCCGTCCTTGTAGACCAGGAACACGTTCATGCCACCCAGTTCTTCCAGGTACTTGCCCTCGACCGGATCCAGGAACAGCACCTGCGAGCAGCCCTGTGCCTGCGCCTTCTGCTGCGGCAGCAGCGAGGCGGCGTAGTTGCCACCGCACTTGGCCGCGCCGGTGCCGCCCTTGCCCGCGCGTGCATAGTCGGTGGACAGCCAGATCGACACCGGGGCCACGCCCTTGGCGAAGTACGGGCCGGCCGGACTGGCGATCACGTAGTAGCCGGCCTTGTGCGCGCCGCGCACGCCGAGGAAGGCTTCATCGCCGATCATGAAGGGACGGAAATACAGGCTGGATTCGTCGGCCGACGGCACCCACGACGCGTCCACCGCAATCATCTGCTTGAGCGATTCAACGAAGATGTCCACCGGCAGTTCCGGCAGCGCCAGGCGCTGGGCCGAACGCTGCAGGCGGCGGCCGTTGGCCTCCGGACGGAAGGTCCAGATCGAGCCGTCGGCGTGGCGGTAGGCCTTGATGCCTTCGAAGATTTCCTGGCCGTAATGCAGCACCGCGGCGGCCGGGTCCAGCTGCAGCGGGCCGTACGGGCGCACCACGGCATCGTGCCAGCCGGTGTCCTTGTCCCAACGCACTTCCACCATGTGATCGGTGAAGTGCAGACCAAAACCGGGGGCGGCCAGGATGCGCTCACGCTCCTCGCTGCTGCGCGGCTGGGCGGAACGGGTGGTGTTGAAGCTCACGGAAGACTGGGACACCGGATATTTCCTGTTCTGGTTACGGGGAACGCCGTGACGCCGGCTGGCGATGGGCGGTTACAGCATGCCGGTTTCGAGCCGGGCGGCCTCGGACATCATGTGGCGGCCCCACGGCGGGTCGAACACCAGCTCGACGTCGGCCTCGGCCACCGTCGGGATCATTTCCAGCTTGCTGCGCACGTCATCGACGAGGATCTCGCCCATGCCGCAGCCGGGGGCGGTCAGGGTCATCTTGATCTCGACCTCGCGCTGGCCGTCGTCCAGGTGCTTGAGGTCCACTTCATAGACCAGGCCCAGATCGACGATGTTGAACGGGATTTCCGGATCGAAACAGGTCCGCAGCTGCTGCCACACCAGTTTTTCGACCTCCTCGTCGGAGGCATCGGCGGGCAGCTCCAGCGCCGGAGGCGCCTCCTTGCCGATGGCATCGCCATCCTTGCCGGCGATGCGGAACAGATTGCCTTCGACAAAGACTGTATAGCTGCCACCCAGGGCCTGGGTGATATAGCCATAGCTGCCAGCGGGCAGCGTGACCGTTTCGCCCTGCGGGACCATGACGGCCTCGCAGTCGCGTTCGAAGTGGACAGGTTCACTGCTACGGGAATACATGTGGATCGATATGGGGGTCGCGGCCAATTCCCGCAAGGCGACCATTTTAGCCCAGTGGCCGCCCACGCGCCGGTCACCGCGCAAGCCGGTATCCTGTGGGGACTTACAGGAAGATTGCATGTCGCCCACGTCCGTGCCTGTCCGGAGCCGCCACTGGCTCTGGCCCCCGCTGTTTCTGCTTGGTGTCGTCACGGCCGTGCTGGCCTGGTTGTTCATCGCCCTGCTCACCGGCCGCCAGGCCGGCTGGATGGCGGTTCTGGCGGCGTTGGAGATCGCCTTCATGCTGCGTCTGGGGACCCTGCGCGCCGGTACCGCCCGGGTGGTGCTGACCCTGCTGGCCACCGTGCTGGTGGCGCTGGCAGCCAACTGGGGGATCGCCTCGGCCTACCTCGGCGGCGCGATGGGGCTCACCCCGTGGGAATCAGCGTTGCGCATGGGGCCCTATCTGGCCTGGACCCTGAGCGGCCTGGCCAATGGCGCCGTGGAATGGCTGTGGCTGGGCGTGGCGCTGGTCGTGGGCTGGTGGGTGGCGAGGTAACGCCCCCTGCACCCCGCCGCCGCATGCCATCGGTAGTGCCGGCCGCTGGCCGGCTCCTCATGACGTCAGAACGGCAACGCGCTGGCATTCAGGCATCGCGTTGAGCCGGCCAGCGGCCGGCACTACCGCAGGTCCAGTGTCGCCGCAGGTCCGGAGTCGCCGTAGATCCGTGGTCGCCGCAGGTCCGGAGTCGCCGTAGATCCGGGGTCGCCGGTAGGTCCGGAGTCGCCGTAGATCCGGGGTCGCCGGTAGGTCACGACCGTTGGTCGTGACCCTTGCATCCGCGCCTCAATGCCCGCCGTCGAGCGCCTTCAGTTCGCTCACCAGCGCGCTCGCCGCACCGGCACCATCGCCGTACAGCATCCGGGCGTTGTCGGCATAGAACAGCGCATTTTCGATGCCGGCAAAGCCGGTGCCCTTGCCGCGCTTGATCACCACCACGTTGCGGGCGTTGACCACGTCCAGGATCGGCATCCCGTAGATCGGGCTGGCCGGGTCGGTGCGCGCCACCGGATTGACCACGTCGTTGGCGCCGATCACCAGCACCACGTCGGTGTTCGGGAATTCCGGGTTGATGTCGTCCATGTCGGCGATCAGGTCGTAGGGCACGCCCGCTTCGGCCAGCAGCACGTTCATGTGCCCCGGCATGCGCCCGGCCACCGGGTGGATCGCGAACTTCACCTTGATGCCGCGATCGATCAGGCGCTGGGCCAGTTCCCATACCTTGTGCTGCGCCTGGGCCACGGCCATGCCGTAGCCGGGCACGATCACCACGCGCTCGGCGAAGGCCAGCATCGCGGCCACGTCGCTGGCCTCGATCGGCTTCTGCGCGCCGCTGATTTCCTGCGCGACACCGCCGCCGCCGAAGTTGGAGAACAGCACACCGCTGATCGGCCGGTTCATCGCCTTGGCCATCAGGCGTGTGAGCAGGATGCCGGCCGCGCCGACCATCATGCCGGCGATGATCAAGGCCTCGTTGCCGAGCACGTAACCCTCGAAGGCCACCGCCAGACCGGTGAACGCGTTGTACAGCGAGATCACCACCGGCATGTCGGCACCGCCGATCGGCAGCGTCATCAGCACGCCCAGCGCCAGCGCGACCACGAAGAAGCTGATGATCGCCACCGGGCTCAGGGTGACCGCGGCCCAGACGCCCAGCACCACCATCGCCAGGGCAACCAGCAGGTTGAACGCCTGCTGCCCGGGGAAAGTAACGCGCCGGTCGAGTCGGCCGTCCAGCTTGGCCCAGGCGATGATCGAGCCGGACAGCGAGACCGCGCCGATCGCCGAACCGATCACAGCCAGCGCCAGCACGGTGGCCGACGGCTGGCGCGCGGCGAGGTCGGCCAGCGCCTGCTCGCTCCAATGGGTGGTATCGCGGTTGGCCAGGAACGAGAAGCGCAGCAGTTCGACCGCACCGATCGCCGCCGCCGAGCCACCGCCCATGCCGTTGTAGAGCGCCACCATCTGCGGCATGTCGGTGATCGCCACGCGCTTGGCCGACCACCAGGCCACGCCGGTGCCGATCGCCACCGCCGCCAGGATCAGCGGGATGTTGTGCAGCTCGGGCAGGAAGAACGTCGCCACCGTGGCGATCAACATGCCCAGCCCGGCCCAGCGGATACCGCTGCGCGCGGTCATCGGCGAGGCCATGCGCTGCAGGCCGAGCAGGAACAGGGTGGCGGCGACCAGATAGCTCACCTGGACCAGCCACTGCAGCAGTTGCGCGGTGGTCACGTTCAAGGCGTCTTCTCCCCGGCGTCGCGCTTGGCGCTGGGCTTGAACATGTCGAGCATGCGTTCGGTCACCACGTAGCCGCCGGCCGCGTTGCCCGCGCCGAGCACCACCGCGATGAAGCCGATGATCTTTTCCAGTGGGGTCTGCGCGTGCCCCAGCACCACCATCGCGCCGATCAGCACGATGCCGTGGATGAAGTTGGAGCCGGACATCAAAGGGGTATGCAGGATCACCGGCACCCGCGAAATGATCACGTGGCCGGCAATGGCGGCCAGCATGAAGATATACAACGCCACGAACCCGTCGCTCATTGCAGTCACTCTCCCAGGCGGTCATCCCGTCCCCTGCATCATAACCATGCGCTGAACCAATCGGGCGGGCCGGTCAACCGCGGCCGCCCTGGGGCGTTCTCACGGTATCCCCCTGCCGGACCGCTACCCTGTGCTGGTGAGCTCTCCCCTACCGTCGACGGATGCCGACCTGCCCGCGCCTGCCGAGGTGGCGCTGCCGGTGTCGCTGGATGCCTTCCTGGCCGGCATCGGCCCGCGCGCGTTCCGCTTCGCCGAGGCCGGCCTGCGCCAGCGCGACGACGCGCTGGATGCGGTGCAGGACAGCATGTTGAAGATGCTCGGCTACCGCGACAAACCTGCCGCCGAGTGGGCCCCGCTGTTCTGGAGCATCCTGCGCCGCCGCGTCGTGGATCTGCAGCGCCGCCGTGGCTTCCGCCTGAAGTTCTGGCGCAGCAGCGACGAGGCCGGCGGCGACCATGACATCGACTGGGCCGACCAGGCGCCCGGCCCGGCCCAGGCCCATGAGCAGCGCGATCAGTACGCACAACTGGTGCAGGCGCTGCGGGAGTTGCCTGCGCGCCAGCGCGAGGCTTTCACCCTGCGCGTGCTGCAGGACCTGGACGGCGCCACCACGGCCAAGGCCATGGGCTGCAGCGAAGGCGCGGTCAAAACCCATCTTTCGCGCGCCCGCCAGGCGCTGCAGCAGTCTTTGGAGATCGCCCTGTGAACCGCCCCCTGCCCCCTTCGATGCATGACGATGCCGCCCTGCGGCAGCTGCACGCGCAGGCGCTGGATACGCTCTCGCCGGCCACGCTGGCGCGGTTGCGCAGCGCGCGTCATGGCGCCTCGCCCGCCAAGCGGCATGTGCCGTCCTGGTGGATGGCCACCGCCTGTTCGGCGGTGGTCGCGCTCGCGTTGGGCTACAGTTTCCTCCTCGGCGAATCGACCGCCCCGCCGGCACCGGTCGTGGCGAGTGCAGCCGATGACGGCAGCGACGTTCTCGACGAAAATCCCGATCTGTATGTGTGGCTGGGCAGTACTGACCTGGCAATGGAGTGATGATGAAACTGCGACTGTCCCTGGGGCTGGTATTGCTGACGCTGAGTGCGGCCGGCTGGGCCCAGACCGCCCCGCTGCCGGACTGGGACACACTCAGCCCGCAGCAGCGTGAGGCGTTGATCGCGCCCGTGCGTGACCGCTGGAACGACGCGCCGGCGCCGCAACGCGAGCGCATGCTGCAGCACGGCCAGCGCTGGCTGACCATGACCCCGGAACAACGCGCGCAGGCGCAGCGGGGCCGCCACCGTTTCGAGAACATGACGCCGGAGCAACGCGAACAGGCGCGCGCACTGTTTGGTCAGATGCGTAGCATGAGCCCTGAGCAACGGCAGGCGCTGCGCGACCGCTGGGCGCGGATGACCCCGGATGAACGCAAGGCGTGGCTCAAGGCCAACCCCGCACCGCCGCCGCCGCCGAAGCGCTGAGCGCCTTAACAGGGACGGAGGGGATGATTAACTACCTCCGTCCCTGTTGTTTCAGGCGGCGACCCAGCGGGTTTTCGCGAGCAGTTCGTCGTCCCAGTCGAAGCTGACCGCGCCGTCTTTCAGGAACAGCGCAACGAAGTTGTAGACGTTGCGGGCATACATCTCGCTGGCATGCACCGCGCCCTGGCTGGCCAGGTTGAGCGGGCCATCGATGACCACGCCGTCCAGATCCACTACTTCGCCCGGCTGGGTGGCTTCGCAGTTGCCGCCGGTTTCCGCGGCGAGATCGACGATCACGCTGCCAGGTTTCATGCCACGCGCCATCGCGGTGCTGACGATCTTCGGCGCAGGCCGCCCGGGAACGGCGGCAGTGCAGATCACCACGTCCACCGTGCGCAGATGCTCGCCAAGGCGACGCTGCTGTTCGGCACGTTCCTCATCGGTCAGCGGGCGCGCATAGCCGCCTTCGCCGACCGCGCTCACGCCCAGATCCAGGAATTTGCCGCCCAGCGATTCGATCTGCTCGCGGGTTTCCGGGCGCACATCGAAGCCTTCCACCTGCGCGCCGAGACGGCGGGCGGTAGCAATCGCCTGCAGGCCGGCCACACCCGCACCGACCACCAGCACCTTGGACGGACGGATCGTGCCGGCGGCGGTGGTGAGCATCGGGAAGAAGCGCGGCGCACGCTGGGCGGCGATCAACGTGGCTTTGTAACCGGCCATGCCGGCCTGCGAACTGAGCACGTCCATCGATTGCGCCCGCGTGGTGCGCGGCAAGCGCTCCAGCGGAAACGCCTGCAGGCCGCGCGACTGGATAAGACCGGCACGCTCGGCGTCGGCCTGCGGATGCAGCATGCCGATCAGGCTGGAACCGGCTTTCAGCCGGGCCAGACGGTCATTGGATGGAGGCTGCACGCACAGCAGCAGGTCGGCCTGGGCCAGGCGGGTGTCATCGGCGGGCTGCGCGCCCACGTCCTGATACACCGCATCGGGGAAGCCCGCCGCCACCCCGGCACCGGGCTCGAATGCGACGCTCGCCCCCAGCGCGATCAATTTGCGCGCCGTTTCCGGCGTCATCGCCACGCGCCGTTCTCCCGGCGCATGTTCCTTTACCACCAACACCTCGACAGCCATGCCTGTCCCCGACGATCAGCGGATTGTGGGCTGATCGTAACCTGATCGTCAGGCCAGGGTGGCCCCCGGGGTCAATGCACTGTGGCGTTCTTGGTATCCAGGCGATCGATCACGCCCTGCATGGCACTGTCGAAAGCGCCGTCGTCGATATGCGCGCGCAGACGCCCCAGGCGCACCATCACCGCCAGCTCTTCCGGCGAGGCCACGCAGAAGCGCACCCCGCGCCGGTTGACGAACAGCAGCCGCTGGGAAATCGGACTGACCCAGGACAGCTTGCCCGCCTGCACCTTGCCGTCCTTGTCGACGAAATCCAGCCAGCTGCCGATCTCCAGGCCGCGGAAGCGGTCGGCATCGGCATTGTCGAAATCGCTGACATCCACCTTGCTGCCCAGCTCCACCGCCGCCGATTCCTGCGCCGGCGGCGAAGGCAACGCCACCTGCGGCAGCTCGGGCAGCGCGCGTTCCAGCTCGGGGCGCGATTCGGCGATGCCCTGCAGGGTGTCGTGCAGCGCATCGATGGCACTGGTCGCCGCGTCGGCATGCACACCCACGCTGGCGAATACCTTGCGCAGCGCGGGGTGCCAGGCCTGCAGCCACGGCTTGCCGACGATATGCCGGCGCGCCTCGGCCACTTCATCCAGGATCCCATCGGCCAGGCTCAGTGCCTCGCCGACCGAGGCGCCGTCTTCGCCTTCGCGCAGCACGGTCAGGGTCAGGTGGTGCTGCCACGGCTGGCGCAGGAATGCACCGATCGCCTGCGGCAAGGTGGTGTCGCCAATCCGCCGGTCCAGTTCGGTGCTGGCCCGCTGGCGCGCCATTTCGAGCTTTTCCTGGCCGCGCTGGGTCTCGGCGGCACGGCGCTCGGCGATCTCGATCCGGCGCCGGTGCTGGGTCAGGAACTCGCGGAATTCTTCTTCCAGGGTCAGGAAGATGGCCAGGTTCTCGTTGAACTCGGCCACCAGGCGCTCGATGATCTCCTCGACCTTGCCCATCAGCACGCGCTCGGCCTGGCTCTCGCCGGTGTTGCCTTCGCAGGCCTCGGCCAGCGAATTGAGCAGCTTGCGCGCCGGGTGGGTCTTCTGCACGAACATGCGGCGGTCGAGCATGGCGACCTTGACGAAGGGCACCACCAGCCGGCCGATCAGCTCGCGCGAGCGGCCCTCCAGGTCGCGCTCATCGAGCATCACGTCGAACAGCATGCCGACCAGATCGATCGCATCCTCGTCCTGCGGGTCCAGCCGCGCCTGCGCGGGATCGACCCCGAGCCGGGTCGCGCCGGACAGCACTTCGCTCTTCAGGCGCTGCGCCAGCGACTCACCGTCTTCACCGATCGCCGCGCGCAGGGTCGCGCTGGGCGTGGCCTGCAGCAGTGACAGCACCGACATCATTTCGCGCTGGCTCAGCGGCCGCTGCTGGCCGACCGCGACGCTGGCCGCCGAGGTGGCGTCCTCGCGCACATGGCGGGTCTGCTGCAGCAGTTCATGCAGGGCATCGAGCAGCATGCCCTGGTTGCCCCCAGGGCTGTCACCGCCCTCGCCATGTGCCTCGTGCGCGGCATGCCCGCCGCCCTGGAGGCGGCCACGGCTCTCGGCCCAGCGGTCGGCGAAGCGGCGGGCCCAGGCCGGTGCCTGGCCCTCTTCGCCCGCCGATCCCATGCTGCTCTCGGGCTCAAAACCCTCGAACGCATCGCGGTCCTCGCGCGGTGGCGATGGCGCGCGCGGGGCAGGCCGGCGCGCGGCCATCTGCGGCATCACGCCCGCTGCGGCCAGTTGTTCATCCAGATACTCGTAACGCTTGCCGATCGGCTGCTGCAGATCGCGCTCGCACAACTTGATGAGCACCAGCCGCACTTCCGGGGCCAGTTCACAATCGGCGAAGGCCTCGTGGATCGCCACACCGAGGTGCTCGGGGCTGATCGGATTGGTATCGGCCTGCAGTTCCAGCCCCCCGGCGATCATGCCCAGGCGGCGGTCCAGACGCGACAGTACCGGCTTGAAGTCACGCAGCAGCACGGTGGCGAAATTGCGCACCGCCAGCCGGGACTCCAGCACGTGTTCGGGCACCAGGCTCAGGCCATCCTCGATCTGGCCGGCCAGGGTGGCTTCGGCCGACAGCGGCTCGCCCCGCTCCAGCGCCTCCCAGGCCTGGGCCAGGTGGGCGCGGAAGCCGGCCACGATGTCGTCCCGGCGGCGGCGCAGCTCGCGCATACCATCCAGGAACAGCAACTGCGACGCGCCGGCGGTACCGGCACGGTCGAACAGCACGTCGTCGAACCGCGCCAGCACCGTCGAGAACGACTCGACCAGCCCCGGCAGCACGGCCTCACGGGCCATCGTCAACAACGCCGGGTCACGGCCCGGGTGCCCCCCTACATTGGGCGTGGCAATCATGCGAAAAGGCTCCCCACCCTCGCAGGCACTGAGTACAACATGGAAACAACGATCGCCGGCGCACCCCATGCGCCCACGTTCGGATGGTAGGCCGGCCGACCGGTCAGAGACAGTGAAACAGTCGACACTTTAAACCTCGTTACCGGTGGCCCGGCAGGCTTTGTATCGTAAGCGCAGCAGGCCCCGGAAGCGAGTACAGCCACGTGAAGGAAGTCCGCTGATTAGGTGATGTTCATCACGTTTTGTCGCAAATTGCACCGAGATCGCCCAAGGCCGTGTCACAAACGGTCGCGACTATAATCGGGGCACCGTGAAGCCAGATCGAGAGCCCATGTCCGTCCCCCCCGCGCTGCATGCCCTGGACGCCCGCCGTTCGGTCCCCGCCAAGCAACTCGGCGAGCCCGGCCCCGACCCGGCGACCCTGATGCGGATGCTGAGCTCGGCCGTACGCGTGCCCGACCACGGCAAGCTGGTGCCCTACCGCTTCCTGCGGATCACCGGCGATGCGCGTCACAGTCTGGGTGCGTTCCTGGCCGAGCGCGCCGTCCAGCGCGACCCCCAGGTGTCGCCGGCCCAGCTGGACAAGGACCGCCAGCGTTTCTCCCATGCCCCGCTGATCATCACCGTCATCGCCAGCCCGCGCCCGAACCCCAGGGTGCCCGAGGCCGAACAGCTGATGACCGCCGGCTGCGTCTGCTTCGCCCTGCTGCAGGCCGCGCAGGCGCTCGGCTTCGGCGCGCAGTGGCTGACCGCCTGGATGGCCTTCGACCCGTCCGTGCACGCCCACCTGGGCCTGGCCGAGGGCGAGCAGATCGCCGGCTTCATCCATATCGGCACGCCGAAGACCGCGGTTCCCGAACGCGAGCGCCCGGATCCGGCCGCGCTGCTGCAGGACTGGGAGGGCTGAGATGTCCGCCCTTGCCGCCGGCCCCGTCATGGCGCCCCCGCCGCTGCGTGCGCCGCTGTACCTGGTCGACGCCAGTCTGTACGTGTTCCGCGCGTGGCATTCGATGCCCGATGAGTTCCAGGATCAGCAGGGCTGGCCGACCAATGCCGTGCACGGCTTCGCGCGCTTCCTGCTCGACCTGCTCGAGCGCGAACGCCCCGCCAACATCGCCATCGCCTTCGATGAAGCCCTGGACAGCTGCTTCCGGCACCGGATCTACGCGGCCTACAAGGCCAACCGCGACCCCGCGCCGGACGCGCTGCGCCGCCAGTTCGCCCACTGCAAGGCGCTGTGCACCGCGCTCGGCCTGGCGGTGCTGGCCCACCACGAGTACGAGGCCGATGACCTGATCGGCAGCGCCCTGCACGCGCGCCGCGATGCCGGCATGCGCGGGGTGATCATCTCCGCCGACAAGGACCTCTCGCAGCTGCTGTTCGAGCATGACGAACAGTGGGATTACGCGCGCAATCAGCGCTGGGGCATGGCCGGTGTCAAAGCCCGCCACGGCGTGCATGCGCACCAGATCGCCGATTACCTGGCCCTGTGCGGTGATGCGGTCGACAACATCCCCGGCGTGACCGGCGTGGGCGCCAAATCCGCTGCGGTGCTGCTGGCCCATTTCGGCAGCCTGGACGTGCTGTACGAGCGTCTGGATGAAGTGCCCTTCCTGCGCCTGCGCGGCGCGGCGCAGATGGCCGTGCGGCTGCGCGAACAGCGCGAGCATGCGCTGCTGTGGCGCCAGCTGACCACCATCGCGCTGGATGCGCCGCTGGACGGTGCCGCCGTCGATTTCAGCCGGGGCGTGGCCGATGCACAGATGCTGCAGGGCCTGTGCGATGCACTGCGGTTCGGGCCGTTGACCCGGCGCCGCCTGTTCACCGCCGCCGGCCTGTCCGATTCCTCTTCCATTGCCAGCGAGTTCGCATGAGCCCCACTACGCAAGCCCCCAAGGTCGTTTTTGAAGGCAAGTACCAGCGCATGGTCGTGCGCGGCACGTGGGAGTACAGCGAGCGCACCCACGCCGGCGGTCTGGCCGCGATCATCATCGCCGTCACCCCGGACGACACGGTGCTGTTCGTCGAACAGTTCCGCGTCCCGCTGCAGGCCAGGACCATCGAGATGCCGGCCGGTCTGGTTGGCGACATCGATGCCGGCGAGTCGATCGAGGTCTCGGCCGTGCGCGAGCTGGAGGAAGAAACCGGCTGGACCGCCGACCACGCCGAGGTGCTGATGATCGGCCCGACCTCCTCTGGGGCCAGCAGCGAAAAGATCGCCTTCGTGCGTGCCACCGGCCTGCGCAAGGTCGGTGAGGGCGGTGGCGATGCCAGCGAAGACATCACCGTGCACGAGATTCCGCGCGCCCGCGCCGCCGCCTGGCTGGTCGAGAAAATGGGCCAGGGTTACGAGCTGGACGCCAAGCTGTGGGCTGGCCTGTGGATGATCGAACACCACCTGGACGGCACCCCGCGTGGCTGATGCGTTTGCCCCTCCGCACACGGGTGCGTCACTGCTCGGGCCGTCCGACCCGGCACCGTTCACCGTGCATCAGGCGCAGGGTCGCTCGTCGTATCTGCTGATCGCCGACCACGCCGGCCAGCGGGTGCCGGCGGCCCTGGCCGACCTTGGCCTGCCGCAGGCCGAGCTGGACCGTCACATCGGCTGGGACATCGGCATCGCCGGCGTCACCGTGGAACTGGCGCGCCTGCTCGATGCGTGGGCGATCACGCAGACGTACTCGCGGCTGGTGATCGACTGCAACCGGCCGCTGGCTTCGCCCACGCTGATGCCGGCGGTCAGCGATCTCACCGTGGTTCCCGGCAACCAGCGCCTGTCCGTGCTGCAGCGCCAGCAGCGCATCGACGCGATCCATGCGCCCTACCATGCACGCATCGATGCCGAGCTGGACACGCGCCAGGCGCAGGCCCGGCCGACGTTGCTGGTGATGATGCACAGCTTCACCCCGGTGATGAACGACGCTGTGCGGCCTTGGCATGCCGGCGTGCTTTACCACCGGGACACGCGTTTTGCGCTTGCGCTGCTGCAGGCGCTGCGCGAGGAAGGCGACCTGGTGGTGGGCGACAACCAGCCCTACGCGGTCAGCAGCACCAGCGACTATGCCGTGCCGGTGCATGGCGAAGGCCGCGGGCTGGTGCACGTGGAGCTGGAGATCCGCCAGGACCTGATTGCCGATGCCGCCGGGCAGTCGGCGTGGGCGCAGCGCTTGGCCCGCATCTTTACTGCACTGCAGCCGCAGCTGGACGCCTTGCCGCCTGTGTAGGGCGTACTGTCGACCGGTACTGGTAGTGCCGGCCGCTGGCCGGCAACCGCAGGTCACGCCAAGGTCGGCGTATCCATCCACGGAAACGCGCGGTATCCCCGTATTTCCAGCGCGATGCCGGCGGCCTGGAACGGCGCGGCAATGGCAGCGGCACGCATGCGTTCCAGGTCACGCCCGAGGTCCATCGGCAAGGCGCGGCACCATGCCAGCGCCTGGCCCACCGGAACATCCAGCACCGCTGCAACGATGCGGGCAGCGTCCTTCACCATCGATGCCGGGCACTGCACCAGCGCCAGATCGAACGTGGCGAAGATCCCCGGTCCGACGCCGCGCACGCGCGCGGCCTGCTGGTCTTCCACGGATGCCTGGTCCAGGGCTTCATCGATGCCCGCCACCTGCGCGAACGCGTCGTACTCGCTGTAGTACGCCAGCGCCTGCGCGTAGTCATCCAGTGTGGACAGTGGACGCTGGCGCTTCTGCACCTCCAGCACATCGGCGAAGGTGGCGGCCTCCAGATACGTGCTCAGCGCATGCTGGGCGGCGAATGCTTCCACGCGGGCGTCGTCATGCTCAGCGTCATGGTCGGACAACCAGAACACGGCATCACGTTCGTCGCCGTCGGTGGCATAGACCCAGCCATACCGGTCCCACACCTCCCGATCGTTGCTGCATCCCGCGATCGCCTCAAGCGTCTGGCCCAGGCTGAGCAGATTGGTCATCGCCTTATCCTTCACTCGCGCACACCGGTGCCGGCGTCGCCGCATCGTGCTGCGGCCGCAGCCACAGCGCCACGCCCACACCCAGCAGCGCGAACAACGCCGCACCGTACTGCGCATGGATCATGCCCTGCAGCGCCGCCTCACTGCTGGCGCCGGTGCTGCCACGACCCGCATTGGCCAACATCACCAGCAACGCCAGGCCCAGCGCGCCGCCAATCTGCTGCGCCGTGGCGGCCATGCCCGAGGCCACGCCCTGCTGCGCGGCCGGCACGCCCTGCCCGGCCACGATCCACATCGCCGTCCAGGTGATGCCCTGACCGAGGCTGAGCACCACGATGCCCGGCAGCAGTGCCCAGTAGGTCGCGCCATACGGCAGCGCGACGGCGACCGCGGCGATGCCGATCGCGCCCGCCAGCATGCCCACCGTCAGCACCTGGCGCGGCGAACGCTGCGCGAGCATGCGCTCGGCGATGCGGATGCCAAACGTGCACACCAGGGTCGGCGGCAGGAACGCCAGGCCCGCCTGCAGCGCGCTCCAGCCGTAGCCATCCTGGTAGTACAGCGCCAGGAAGTAGTACTGCACGCCGTAGCTGCTCATGAACAGCATCGTCAGCAGCATCGCCGCACGCAGACTGCGCAGGCGCAGCAGCGCGAACTGCATCAGCGGGTCGCGGCTGCGGCGTTCGATCTGCACGAAGGCGGCCAGCATGACTGCCGACACGACCAGGCAGATCAGCGTGCGTGGTGCCAGCCAGCCCCACTCCGGACCCTGCACCAGGGTGGTCACCAGCAGGCTGCCGCCGAGGGTCACGGTGAGGCAGCCGGCCAGATCGAACGAGCGGCCCGCCAGCGGCGCGGGATCGCGCGGCAGCCACCAACCGCCGAGCAGCGCGCAGCCGCCGGCGAACGGCACGATCACCAGCAGGACCGAGGCCCAGCCGAAGCTCTGGGTCAGCACGCCACCGAGCAGCGTGCCCAAGGCCAGGCCGCCGGCGCTGGCCATCGACCAGATCGCCAGCGCGCGGTTGCGCGGCGCACCTTCGGCGTAGATCGTGTTGATCAGCGCCAGCGTGGCCGGGAACAGCAACGCCGCGCCGATGCCCTGCACCGCGCGGGCCGCGATCAGCAACCACGCAATGTTGCTGAACCCGCCGACCAGCGAGGCCAGCGCGAACAGCGCCATGCCCAGCCGATAGACCCGGCGGCGACCCAGCAGGTCGGCCGCACGGCCGCCAAGCAGCAGGCACCCGCCGAACGCCACCGTGTAGCCGCTGACGATCCACTGCAGCTGCTGGGCATTGATGCGCAGCTGCGCGCCCATCTCGTGCAGGGCGACGAAGATGATCGTGGAGTCCAGCGCGATGATCAGCTGGGCGGTGGCCAGCAAGGCCAGGGCCAGGCGCGGAAATGCGGGCGCCGGCGCGCCAGCGGGGGACAGGGGGGAGGTCATGCCGACTCGGTACTGCGTAAGAAGGTGGGCAGTCTCATTGATGACGCTGCAGAAATAAACCCGGATACTTCGATATCTGTCATGCATATCCGCATGAATCGGAGAAATCCATGGACCTCAACGCCGTGCGCATGCTGGTGCAGGTGGCCGACGCACGCAGCTTCACCGTCGCCGCCGGGCAGCTGGGCATCAGCCAGTCCGGGCTGTCGCGGGCGATCAGCCGGCTGGAGAGCGCGCTGGGGGTGCGGCTGCTCCACCGCAACACCCGCAACGTCAGCCTGACCCCGGATGGCCGCCAGTTCGTCGAGCACTGCGCGCCGCTGCTGAGTGGGCTGGAGGATGCCGAGCGCCGGCTGGGCGATCGCCCCTCCACGCCCTCGGGCGTGTTGAAACTGACGGCGCCCTCGATGTTCGGGCGCAAGGTACTGGTGCCGCTGGCCGGGCAGTTGATGGCGGCGCACCCGCAGCTGCAGTTCGAGCTGGTGCTCAACGACCGGCTGGTCGACCTGGTCGAAGAAGGCTTCGATGCCGCACTGCGCACCGGGCCGATCAGCGACGTGCGCATGGTGGCGCGGCCCCTGCGGCCGTTGCACTGGGTCACGGTCGCCTCCCCCGCCTACATCGTGCAGCACGGGGAACCGGCCACGGTCGATGCGCTGCACGATCACGCCTGCCTGGCGGTGCGCAATCTGCGCAGCGGGCGGCTGGTGGATTGGCAGTTCCGCGAGGCCGAGGGCCAGCTGCGCGAGTTCACGCCGCCGGCGCGGATGGTGTTCGACAGCGGCGATCCGCTGGTGGAAGGCGCGCTGGCCGGGATCGGCATCGTGCAGGTAATGGATTTCGCGGTGGCCGATGCGTTGGCCGACGGGCGGCTGCAGCGGGTGCTGCAGCCCTTCGAGGGCCGCAGCCGGGTGCTGTCGCTGGTCTATCCACCCTCACGGCAGGCCTCGCCGAAGCTGCAGGTGCTGGCGGAGGCGTTGTTGGGCGGTGATTGGTAACCCGCCGCATCACGACCAACGGTCGTGATCTACCGCATGGTGTACGGGGCGATGGCGGTCACGACCAACGGTCGTGATCCACCGCATGGTGCACGGGGCGATGGCGATCACGACCAACGGCCGTGATCCACCGCGCGACGTCAGGGGGTGAGCCGGTAGGTGCCGACCGTTGGTCGGCACGCCTCCATCAACCCGCGAACCGATCCGTCGCGCGCACCAGCGCGTCGACGTTCTCGGCTTCGAAGGCGGAGTGGCCCGAGGCCGGGCTGATCTCCAGCGTCGAGTTCGGCCACGCCTTGTGCAGTTCCCACGCACTCTGCAGCGGGCAGACCACGTCGTAGCGGCCGTGCACGATCACGCCGGGAATATCGGCGATGCGGTGCGCGTCGCGCAGCAGCTGTTCTTCCACCTCGAAGAAGCCGCCGTTGACGAAGTAGTGGTTCTCGATGCGGGCGAAGGCCAGCGCGAACTGCGGGTCCTGGTGGCTGTTCACGAAGTCGTCGTCCACGTGCAGGAAGCTGGTCGCCCCTTCCCACACGCTCCACGCCTTGGCCGCGGCCAGGCGGGTGGCTTCATCGTCGCTGGTCAGGCGGCGGTGGAAGGCGGAGATCAGGTCGTGGCGCTCCACGGCCGGGATCGGCTTGAGGTAGTGTTCCCACGCATCCGGGAACAGACGGTTGGCGCCTTCCTGGTAGAACCACTCCAGCTCCCAGCGGCGCAGCATGAAGATGCCGCGCAGCACCAGCTCGGTCACGCGCTGCGGGTGGGTCTGCGCGTAGGCCAGCGCCAGCGTCGAGCCCCAGCTGCCGCCGAACACCTGCCAGCGCTCCACCTTGAGGTGCTCGCGCAGTTTCTCGATATCGGCGACCAGGTCCCAGGTAGTGTTGTCGACCAGGTCCGCGTGCGGCGTGGAGCGGCCGGCACCGCGCTGGTCGAACAGGATGATCCGGTACTTGGCCGGGTCGTGGAACTGGCGCATTTTGTCGCTGCAGCCGCCGCCCGGGCCACCGTGCAGCATCACCACCGGCTTGCCGTCGGGATTGCCGCACTGCTCGAAGTACAGCGTGTGGCGGTCATCGACCTTCAGGGTGCCGACGTCGTAAGGGGTGATGGCGGGATACAGCGTACGCATGACAGGAACTCCGTGTGGAATGACAGTCGCCGCATCACGCTGCGCGGCGGCCCGGTGGACAGGTCATTCTAGCCCCGGGGTCGCATCAGGGCCGGCACGCACTCAGGCGGGCAGACAGCCCAGGCTCACCCGGTCACGCTGTTCCAGATCGTGCTCGGTGGCGACCGACTGGAAACCGGCGTCCCGCAGCAGCGCGCGGATCGCCTCGCCCTGGTCCCAGCCGTGTTCGATCAGCAGCCAGCCGCCGGGAAGCAGGTGCGCTGTCGCACCGTCGATGATCTGGCGGATGTCGTCCAGCCCATCAAGGCCGGAGGCCAGCGCGGTGGCCGGTTCAAAGCGCAGGTCGCCCTGGGCCAGGTGCGGGTCGTCGCTGGCGATGTACGGTGGATTGGTCGCGATCAGATCGAAGCGCTCACCCGTCAGCGGGGCGTACCACGCGCCCTGCCGGAAGCTGACGTTGCCCAGTGCGTGGCGCTGCGCGTTGCGTGCCGCGACCGCCAGGGCCGCCTCACTGAGGTCGGTCGCGACCACCTGGGCCTGCGGGCGTTCGCTGGCCAGCGCCAGCGCGATCGCGCCACTGCCGGTGCCAAGGTCCGCGACCCGCAAGGCGGTAGCTTCGGGCAACCGTGTCAGCGCCAGCTCGACCAGCAGCTCGGTCTCCGGGCGCGGGATCAGGGTGGCGGGGCTGACCTCCAGATCCAGGGTCCAGAAGCCGCGGCGGCCCAGCAGGTACGCCACCGGCTCACCGGCCAGGCGTTTGGCCAGCAGCGCCTCGAACGCCGCCACCTGCGCCGGCTCGACCGGATCGGTGGCATGCGCGAACAGCCAGCTGCGCTCGCGTTCCAGCACCTGCAGCAACAGCAGCTCCGCTTCGTGCCGGCCTTCCACGCCGGGCAGGCGGGTGGCGGCATCGGCGAGCAGCTGGCGGACGTGTGGCGGGGTGGCGGTCATGGCGGGACGGAGCAGCATCGGGGCGCGCAGTGTAGTGCACCGGCCCCTGCGCCCCGGGTGCGCGCGACGGCCGTCCGCGACCGGCAGCATGATTGAATCAAGGCATGGCAAATCACATATGCATGCATATGCACTATCGATTTCCGGCTGCTATCGGGCCGTATCGACACCGCGTTGCCTGCGATCGTTCAGCTTTCCCTCGCGACGGATATGCAGAAGCTATTGCACTGATCACGCATCCCGGCGCGCTGGTCATTGCGCTGCAACGGTTCTGACGGATCTGGCCCTCACCCTTCATCGCAGGATCAGACGATTTTGATAGTCTATGACTATCGTATAGATGCAATCAATGGATTGTCCTTATGGGAATGGAGCCGCTAACCTGTGTTGGTCGCTTCACCCACCCCCTTCACCAAGAGGAACAACGATGTCGCTCATCAACACCCAGATCCAGCCGTTCGAAGCCAACGCCTACCAGAACGGCGAGTTCATCAAGGTCTCCGACAGCACCCTGAAGGGTCACTGGTCCGTGCTGATCTTCATGCCGGCCGCGTTCACCTTCAACTGCCCGACCGAGATTGAAGACGCCGCCGATCATTACGCCGAGTTCCAGAAGGCTGGCGCCGAGGTCTACATCGTCACCACCGACACGCACTTCTCGCACAAGGTGTGGCACGAAACCTCGCCGGCCGTCGGCAAGGCCCAGTTCCCGCTGGTCGGCGATCCGACCCACCAGCTGACCAACGCCTTCGGCGTGCACATTCCGGAAGAAGGCCTGGCCCTGCGCGGCACCTTCATCATCAACCCGGAAGGCGTGATCAAGACCCTGGAGATCCACTCCAACGAGATCGCCCGTGACGTCTCCGAGACCCTGCGCAAGCTGAAGGCTGCCCAGTTCACCGCCGCCAACCCGAACCAGGTGTGCCCGGCGAAGTGGAAGGAAGGCGAAAAGACCCTGACCCCGTCGCTGGACCTGGTCGGCAAGATCTAAGCCGCTCCTCACCCCCATCCCCGCCCGCCGGGGATGGGGGTGAACCCAAGCCGGTGCCCCACGCGCCGGTTTCGGTTCACCCCCATGTCGCGCAGATGCACCCGCGGGGTGCGTCGACGCTGCCCCCTTGCCTGATTCAAGGAGTTTTTCGATGTTGGATGCCAACCTCCAGTCCCAGCTGAAGACCTATCTGGAACGTGTCACCCGTCCGATCCAGATCACGGCGCACGTGGATGACGGCGCCAAGTCGCAGGAAATGCTCGAGCTGCTGAACACGCTGACCACGCTCTCCACGCAGATCCGCCTGGACGTGCGTCGCGACAGCAGCGAGCGCACGCCCTCGTTCGCGCTGACCACGCCGGGCCAGGACATCCATCTGGCCTTCGCCGGGCTGCCGATGGGCCATGAGTTCACCTCGCTGGTGCTGGCCCTGCTGCAGGTCGGTGGTCACCCGTCCAAGGCCACCGCCGAGCTGATCGAGCAGGTGCGCAATCTCGAGGGCGAGTACCGCTTCGAAACCTATTTCTCGCTGTCCTGCCAGAACTGCCCGGACGTGGTCCAGGCACTGAACCTGGCGGCGGTGCTGAACCCGCGCATCCAGCACGTCGCGATCGACGGCGGCCTGTTCCCGGCCGAGGTCGAAGCGCGCCAGATCATGTCCGTGCCGACCGTGTACCTCAACGGCGAGGTGTTCGACCAGGGTCGGATGTCGCTGGAGCAGATCGTGGCCAAGCTCGACACCGGCAGCAGCAAGCGCGATGCCGAGAAGCTCAGCGCCAAGGCGGCCTTCGATGTGCTGGTCGTCGGCGGTGGCCCGGCCGGCGCGGCCGCGGCGATCTATGCCGCACGCAAGGGCATCCGCACCGGTGTGGCGGCCGAACGCTTCGGTGGCCAGGTGCTGGACACCATGGCGATCGAGAACTTCATCTCCGTCAAGGAGACCGAAGGTCCGAAGCTGGCCGCCGCGCTGGAACAGCATGTGCGCGAGTACGAGGTGGACATCATGAACCTGCAGCGCGCCACCGCGCTGGTCCCCGCCGGCGATGACGGTCTGGTCGAGATCAAACTGGAGAACGGCGCGTCGCTGAAGTCGCGTTCGGTGATCCTGTCCACCGGTGCGCGCTGGCGCCAGATGAACGTGCCCGGCGAAGATCAGTACCGCAACAAGGGCGTGGCGTACTGCCCGCATTGCGACGGTCCGTTGTTCAAGGGCAAGCGCGTGGCGGTGATCGGCGGTGGCAACTCCGGCGTGGAAGCGGCGATCGATCTGGCGGGTCTTGTGACGCATGTGACCCTTCTGGAATTTGATGACAAACTGCGGGCCGATGAAGTACTGCAGAAGAAGCTGCGCAGCCTGGGCAACGTCACCATCATCACCAGCGCCCTGACCCAGGAAGTGCTGGGCGATGGCCAGAAAGTGACGGGCCTGGTCTACCAGGACCGCGTCGGTGGCGATTCGCACCGGGTGGAACTGGAAGGCATCTTCGTGCAGATCGGTCTTCTGCCGAATACCGAATGGTTGAAGGACACGGTGGCGCTGTCACCGCGTGGCGAGATCCTGATCGATGACCGCGGCCAGACCAGCGTGCCGGGTGTCTTCGCCGCAGGCGATTGCACAACCGTTCCGTACAAGCAGATCGTCATCGCGATGGGCGCCGGTTCCACTGCGGCACTGAGCGCCTTTGATCACCTGATCCGCACCTCCGTTCCCAAGAGCAGCGGCGCTGTCGCCGAAGCTGCCTGAAACGTTTCGGTTCCCGGTTCGCCGGGAACCTTGTCTGTCTGCTGGGTAGCCACGCCATCACCCGGTCCATTGCCGTGAGAGGTCCAAGGAAATGAACCTACGTGATTTGAAGTATCTGGTGGCGCTGGCCGACCACCGCCATTTCGGCAAGGCGGCCGCCGCCTGCTTCGTCAGCCAACCCACCCTGTCCACCCAGATCCGCAAGCTCGAGGACGAGCTGGGTCTGCCGCTGGTGGAACGCGCACCGCGCAAGGTCATGCTGACCCCGGCCGGGGTGGAAGCGGCCGCGCGTGCCCGCACCATCGTGGCCGAAGTGGAGCAGATGAAGGAAGCCGCGCGGCGCAGCCGCGATCCGGAAGCCGGCACGGTGCGGTTGGGCATTTTCCCCACGCTGGGCCCGTACCTGCTGCCGCATGTGATCCCCAACATCCGCGAACGCTTCCCGCAGCTGGAGCTGCTGCTGGTGGAGGAAAAGAGCGACGAGCTGCTGGCGCGCCTGCGCGAAGGCAAACTGGATGCGGCGTTGCTGGCGCTGCCGCTGGACGATGACCAGCTGCACGCGGAGTTCCTGTTCGAGGAGCCCTTCCTGCTGGCAGTCTCCGGGCAGCATCCGCTGGCGCGCCGCCAGCATCTGGATGTGCAGGAGCTGTCCTCGCAGAAGCTGCTGCTGCTCGAAGACGGGCATTGCCTGCGTGACCAGGCGTTGGCGGTCTGCCGGTTGTTCGGTGCCAACGAAAAGTCGGAGTTCCGCGCGACCAGCCTGGAAACGCTGCGGCAGATGGTGGCCGCCGATGTGGGCATCACCCTGCTGCCAACCCTCTCGGTCAAACCACCGGTGCCGCGTTCGGAGAACATCCGCCTGCTGGATTTCAGCGGCGATGACCGTCCCAGCCGCCGCATCGCGATGGCCTGGCGCCGCAGTTCGGCGATGACCGGCTTCCTGGAGCAGCTGGCCCAGCAGTTCAAACGACTGCCCCAGGGCCTGTTTGCGCTGGAGACCACCGATGTCCCGGACAACGGTGAGACACGCAGCGCCCGCGCAGGCTGAGCCGGACTGAACCGTCCGGCGGGGCCGATCCCCCGGACGGGTCGCATCCGTCTACGATTGTCAGCACAATAGGACGAGGCGGTGCCAGCAGGCGCCGCCTTTTTGCATGGGTCTTCCACAAACGCAAGGAGCTACACCATGTCCACTTCCAGCGGACTGCCCCCTTCGATCATCGTTTCAAGTCACGACATGGACCGCCTGGACGCCATGCTCGAGTCTCCCGCCGTCAGCCAGACCCCCGCCGGGATCGCCCTGGCTGAAGAACTCAACCGGGCGACCGTTGTGGCGCCGGACCAGGTTCCCGAGGGCACCGTCATGATGCATTCGCGCGTGGAGTGCGAAGATGAGCTGCAGAACGAGAAGCACGTTCTGACGCTGGTCTATCCGCGTGAAGCCGATGTTGAACAGGGCAAGGTATCCATCCTGGCACCGGTGGGCACCGCCCTGCTTGGCCTGTCGATCGGCCAGACCATGGATTGGGTGGCACCGGGCGGGCGCAAGCTGCGCCTGCGGGTGACCGCCGTCCATCACCAGACCCACGCCTGATCCTGCCTGCTGCGATCCGCGCAGGTTCCACCGTTTCGTCCCAGGAGTTGCAATGAGCACCGTTTCGCTGTCCAAACTCTCCCAGCTGCGTGATCTGTCCGTGGTGGTTGCCGATACCGGCGACTACGAGGCGATCAAGCGCTTGAAGCCGGTCGACTGCACGACCAACCCCACCCTGGTGAAGAAAGCGCTGGACCTGCCGGTATACGCCGATCTCATCGAGAGCGCGCTGGCCTGGGGCCGCGAGCAGGCGGGCGAGCGCGAGGCGGTTGTCCACGCGGTGGCCGATCGCCTGACTGTGGGCGTAGGCACCCTGCTCAGCACCCTGGTGCCGGGCCGGGTTTCCACCGAGGTCGATGCCGACCAGGCGCACGACACCGCGGCCACGGTGGCCAAGGCGCGCCAGTTCATCGCCATGTACGACGCGGCCGGCGTGCCGCGCAGCAAGGTGCTGATCAAGATCGCGGCAACCTGGGAAGGCGTGGAAGCGGCACGTCAGCTGCAGGCCGAAGGGATCGACTGCAATCTGACGCTGATCTTCAATCCCACCCAGGCGCTGGCCTGCAGCGAGGCCGGGGCGTTCCTGATTTCGCCGTTCGTGGGCCGCATCCTGGATTGGTACGTGGCCAACGGCCAGGCGCCAGCCAGCATCGATGAAGACCCGGGCGTGGTGTTCGTGCGCGGCGTGTATGCCGAGTTCAAGCGCCGTGGTTCGCCGACGGTGGTGATGGGTGCGTCGTTCCGTTCGACGGCGCAGATCGAGGCGCTGGCCGGCTGCGATCGCCTGACGATTTCGCCGGACCTGCTGGAGGCGCTGGACGCCGATCATGGCCAGCTGCCGCGCAAGCTGGTGGCCGGTGCGGCCGAGTCGGTGCAGGTGACGCCGATCGATGCGGCGCGCTTTGCGGCGGATCTGGCGGCCGATCCGATGGCGACGGAGAAGCTGGCCAGCGGCATCGATGCGTTCGCCAAGGATCTGGAGGCGTTGCGGCAGACGATCCGCGAGCGGCTGTAAGCGCTGGCGGTTGGCTGGCTGTACGACAAAAGGCCCCGCTCATGCGGGGCCTTTTGTTTTTGGCGCGTACGGCAACGGCAACGGCAACGGCTCACTTTCGTTGGGGTTGGCGCGGTGTGGGTGCGTTGGGAAGAGCACGGGCAAGGAGCGTCGAGCAATGGTGCGAAACGCAGGTGACGAATCTGGTAGAGCCGACCGTTGGTCGGCTTCCTCCGCTATCAGGCGTCCACGCCGATGGGGCAGCTGACGCCGGTGCCGCCGATGCCGCAGTAGCCGTTGGGGTTCTTGGCGAGGTACTGCTGGTGGTAGTCCTCGGCGTAGTAGTACGCGGGCGCGGGGAAGACGAGCTCGGTGGTGATGGCACCGTAGCCGCTGTCGTTGAGGCGCTGCTGGTAGGCGTCGCGGCTGGCCAGGGCAGCGTCGTGCTGGGCCTGGGTGGTGGCGTGGATCGCGGAGCGGTACTGGGTGCCGGTGTCGTTGCCCTGGCGCATGCCCTGGGTGGGGTCGTGACTTTCCCAGAAGACCTGGAGGAGGCGCTCAAGCGGGACGATGGCGGGGTCGTAGACGACCTCGACGATTTCGGTGTGCCCGGTGAGGCCGGAGCAGACTTCTTCGTAGGTGGGGTTCGGGGTGACGCCGCCGGCGTAACCGACCGAGGTCGAGTAGACGCCGGGGATGGTCCAGAATTTGCGCTCCGCGCCCCAGAAACAACCCATGGCGAAGCGGATGCGCGCCAGGCCGGTGAAGCTGTCTTTCAGCGGGTGGCTGTTGACGTAATGCTGGTTGTGCAGCAGCGGCAGGGGCTGGTCGCGGCCCGGCAACGCTTCTTCCGGGCGCGGCAGGCGCTGCTTGAAGGCGCCGATGCCCAACAGACCGTTTCCAATACCCAACATGGCGTTCTCCTAGGCCGGCAACAGGCCGGCGCTTTCGTCTCCGTCGAATATGGGGTCGTCCGGGGCCGCGCCCAAGTCCAGTTGGGCAACGATGTCTTCCGCTTCGGGACGGGCCAGATCGGGGACGCACACGCGCAGGACGCCGAACAGCGGGAGCTCGCCCATGCCCCCCAGCAGCGATTCACCGAAGACGAAGGCGGGGATGCCGGCGTCCTCCAGGGCGTGTTTGACCAGATGGGCGTCGAACAGGTTGTCGGCCTGGTAGATCACGTGCATGGGTGGGCTCCGGAGGGCATGGGCCCAGCATACGCCCGGGGGCTGAAGGCGTCCCGACCCGCGGCGGTCATCTTCCAGGCGCCGGCGGATCCGGTCGTGCCGGCCGCTGGCCGGCTCCGGATATCGCCGGCACTGTGCAGCGCCGGCCAGCGGCCGGCACTACCGAATCTTTGCCAGGTCATGAGGAGCCGACCAGCGGCCGGCACTACCGAATGCGTCTGGAGGGGAGCCCCCTGAGTCAGGGGGCGGCGCCGAAGGCGCGGGGGTCTGGGTGATGGTGAGATGGGGCCCGCGGTTTGCGCAGCAAAACGTGGGGCGACAGCGCGAATGCGGTGGCGCGTCCCCCGACAGGCTAAACTGTTGGTCTTTCTGCCTTTTAACTGCGACCGCGCATCATGTCCGAGTCTACCGCCGCCCCCACCGACGCCCTTCCGGAAACCCAGGAAAAACGGGATTTCATCCGTCAGATCGTCCGCGAGGACCTGGCCGCCGGCAAGCATGCCGCGATCAAGACGCGCTTCCCGCCCGAGCCCAACGGCTACCTGCATATCGGCCACGCCAAGTCGATCTGCCTGAACTTCGGCATCGCCGGTGAGTTCAACGGTGTGTGCAACCTGCGCTTCGACGACACCAACCCGGCCAAGGAAGATCCGGAGTACGTGGCCGCGATCCAGGACGATGTGCGCTGGCTGGGCTTTGAGTGGAACGAGCTGCGCCATGCCTCGGATTACTTCGATGCCTATTACCTGGCCGCGCAGAAGCTGATCACCGATGGCAAGGCCTATGTGTGCGACCTGTCGGCCGAGGAAGTGCGCGCCTACCGCGGCACCCTGACCGAGCCGGGCCGCCCGTCGCCGTTCCGCGAGCGCAGCGTCGAAGAAAACCTGGATCTGTTCCGCCGCATGCGCGCGGGCGAGTTCCCGGATGGTGCACGTACCCTGCGCGCCAAGATCGACATGGCCAGCGGCAACATCAACCTGCGCGACCCGGCGCTGTACCGGATCAAGCATGTCGAGCACCAGAACACCGGCACTGCGTGGCCGATCTACCCGATGTACGACTTCGCGCATGCGCTGGGCGATTCCATCGAAGGCATCACCCATTCGCTGTGCACGCTGGAGTTCGAAGACCACCGCCCGCTGTACGACTGGTGCGTGGACAACGTCGATTTCGCCCACCACGATGCGCTGACCCAGCCGCTGGTCGATCGCGGCCTGCCGCGTGAAGCCGCCAAGCCGCGCCAGATCGAATTCTCGCGGTTGAACATCAACTACACGGTGATGAGCAAGCGCAAGCTGATGGCGCTGGTCACCGAGCAGCTGGTGGATGGCTGGGAAGATCCGCGCATGCCGACCCTGCAGGGCCTGCGTCGTCGTGGCTATACCCCGGCCGCGATGCGCCTGTTCGCCGAGCGCGTGGGCATCAGCAAGCAGAACTCGCTGATCGATTTCAGCGTGCTCGAAGGCGCGCTGCGCGAAGACCTCGACAGTGCCGCCGCGCGCCGCATGGCCGTGGTGGATCCGGTCAAGCTGGTGCTGACCAACCTGCCCGACGGTCACGAAGAAACCCTGACTTTCTCCAATCACCCCAAGGACGAGGCGTTCGGGACCCGCGAGGTGCCGTTCGCACGCGAACTGTGGATCGAACGCGAGGACTTCGCCGAGATCCCGCCCAAGGGCTGGAAGCGCCTGGTGCCGGGCGGCGAAGTGCGCCTGCGCGGGGCCGGCATCATCCGCTGCGATGAGGTCATCAAGGACGCCGAGGGCACCATCACCGAGCTGCGTGGCTGGCTGGACCCGGAATCGCGCCCGGGCATGGAAGGCGCCAACCGCAAGGTCAAGGGCACCATCCATTGGGTCAGCGCCGTGCACGCGGTACCGGCCGAGATCCGCCTGTACGACCGCCTGTTCTCGGTGGCCAACCCGGACGATGAGTCCGAGGGCAAGACCTACCGCGATTACCTCAACCCGGACTCGCGCCGCACCGTAACCGGCTATGTCGAACCGGCCGCGGCCACCGCTGCGCCGGAACAGTCGTTCCAGTTCGAGCGGACCGGCTATTTCGTCGCCGATCGCCGCGATCACACCGCAGCCACGCCGGTGTTCAACCGCAGCGTGACCCTGCGCGATACCTGGTCGGCGTAAGCTGGCTGTGGCCGGTGCCGGGCACCGGCCGCCTGATGTCACCTGCGCGACCCTGCCATGGCAGGGCCTGCGCTCCAGCTCCCCTGCGACCGGCGCAGCCCTGCGCCGGCGTGCGCGTGGCCGCGTTCAGCGCGGGCACGGCGTCCCTACGCGCGGCCCGATACACTGCCGCTGCTCCATCTTTGAAGAGGTTCATGTCCCGATGCTGTACGCGCAAGTCCATCTCACCCTGCCCGCCTGGATCCACGACCAGATCGATCTGGGCCGTGTCTATCCCGAGGATGCCGACAAGGTCGCGCTGGCGATCGAACTGTCGCGCCTGAATGTCGAGGCGCAGACCGGTGGCCCCTTCGGCGCCGTGGTGTTTGGGCCGGACCATCGTGTGATCGCCGCCGGCGTGAACCGCGTGGTCCCGCATACGACCTCGCTGGCGCATGCCGAGAACATGGCCTACATGCTGGCCCAGCAGCGCCTGCAGACCCCGCGCCTGAACGATGTGCTGTCGCCGATCACCCTGGCGACCTCCTCCCAGCCGTGCTGCCAGTGCTACGGCGCCACCATCTGGGCCGGTATCGATCGGCTGCTGATCGGTGCCAGCGCACAGGACGTGGAAGAACTCACCCCGTTCGACGAGGGTCCGCTGCCGGCGGACTGGATCGGCGAACTCAACAAACGTGGCATCGAGGTCGTGCGCGACATCGAGCGCGACGCCGCGCGCGCGGTCCTGCGCCAGTACGGAGAGATCAACGGTGCCCATTACTGATATCCGCGCTTCAGGCGCGATGCGATGAGCGGCCTGCTGTGTCTGTGCCGCCAGGGCTTTGAACCGGAACTGGCCGCCGAGCTCTCCGAGCGGGCGGCGTATGCCAACGTGGCCGGCTATGCGCGCACCCAGCGCAATGACGGCTACGTGGTGTTCGTCACCGAGGAGGGCGCGGCGCTGTCCAAGGCCTTGTCCTGGCGTTCGCTGATCTTCGCCCGGCAGAAACTGCAGGTGCTGGCCGAGCTGCCGCAGCTCGATGCCGCCGACCGCATCACCCCGATCATTGCCGCGCTTCAGGGGCAGCAACGCTTCGGCGACATGTGGGTCGAGCATCCGGACTCGGACGAAGGCAAGCCGCTGGCTGGGCTGGCCCGCGCGTTCGGCAACGCACTGCGCCCGGCGCTGCGCAAGGCCGGCCTGCTGACCGACAAGCCGAACACCGGCCTGCCGCGCCTGCACATCGTGTTCGTCGATGGTCGTCATGCGTTTGTGTGCGTGGCCGATACCCGCGACAGCGCGCCGTGGCCGCTGGGCATCCCGCGCCTGAAGCTGCTGCCCGATGCGCCTTCGCGCTCGGCGCTGAAGCTGGATGAAGCCCTGCTCACCCTGATGACGCCGGACGAGCGCGAGCTGCTGGTCAAGCCGGGCATGCGCGCGGCCGATCTGGGCGCTGCACCGGGTGGCTGGACGTGGGTGTTGACCCGCCAGCACGTGAAGGTGATCAGCGTGGACAACGGCCCGTTGCGCGAGCACGTGCTGGAGACCGGCCTGGTGGAGCACCTGCGCGCCGACGGCTTCCACTGGCAGCCGGAGACCCCGCTGGACTGGATGGTCTGCGACATGGTCGAACAGCCGCGCCGCGTGGCCGAGCGCATGGCCACCTGGTTCCGCGAGGGCTGGTGCAAGCACGCGATCTTCAACCTCAAGCTGCCGATGAAAAAGCGCTGGGATGAAACCCGCCTGTGTCTGGAGCTGTTCCAGGAACAGGCCGGCAAACCGCTGCACCTGCGCGCCAAGCAGCTGTATCACGACCGCGAAGAAATCACGGTGCTGGCTTCGCCGCTGCGCTGACCCAGGCGCAGCACCGGTAGCGCCGGGCCATGCCCGGCTGGCCGCGCAACGCGCGACAATGATCGAAGCACGCGCCGGGTACCCGGCGCCCCACGTCATGTACGGAGTTTCCATGCGACGCCGATCCCGCCTCACCCTGCTGCTGTCCCTGGTGTCCCTGCTGCCCACGCTCGCGCTGGCCCAGGTCCACACCCCATCGCCAGCCGTCAGCGAACCGCTGCGCGAGGTGCCGGCCAGCGTGCGCGCGCAGCCGCTCTCGCAGGGTGAGGTGACCCATCAGGTGACGCTGGCCGCACCGGCCGGCGAAGCCGCGGTGACGGTGCGTTCGGTGCAGCCGGTGAGCGTGGTGGGTCAGTACCGCATCGCGTTCGCGGCGCTGGATGTCGACGGCGACGGCTTCATCAGCCGCGCCGAGGCGCAGGCCAACCCGACGCTGGCCGATGAATTCAACGCGCTGGACGTGAAGCGGCGCGGCACGCTGGACCGCGCCGATCTGGCCGGCTGGCTGATCGACTGAGCGTGCCGCTCACCCCCCCGCCGCGCGCTTCCAGAACATCGATACCAGCGGCGGCAGCTTGCCGGCGCAGCCCAGCGCGCGACCGCGCGCCAGGGTCAGGTGCATCTCATCATTGGAGAACACCGTGTTGATCGCATCGAAGCTGTACGCAGCGACGGTGTTCTCACTGCGGCGTTCGCGTGCCCAGCGCTGCAGGCGGTGCGGTGACATCCACTCCTGGCGGCGCTGCTGTGCCGCCAGCACCATCGTCCGCAGCGCGGCGACATCGCGCAGGCCGAGATTGACACCCTGCCCGGCCAACGGATGCACCACATGCGCCGCATCACCGAGCGCGAGCACGCGGCCGGCGACGTAGCCGGTCGCCAACTGGCGGCGCAGCGGGAAGGCCGCGCGCTTGGAGGCCAGGGTCATCGCCCCCAGCCGCCCGGCAAAGGCATGGGTGAGCTCACGGCCGAAGGCGGCCTCGTCGAGTGCCAGCACGCGCTCGGCCTCGGCCTCGGCCTCGGGCAGCGTCCACACGATCGAACTGCGCTGCGCGCTGATCGGCAGGACCGCCAGCGGGCCGGTCACCAGGAAGCGCTGCCACGCGGTGGCTTCATTGTTCTTTTCGGTATCCACGTAGGCAACCACGCCACGCTGGCCGTAATCCTGGCGGGTCACCTCCAGCCCGGCCAGACGGCGCAGGGTGGATTCGGCCCCGTCGGCGGCGACCGCGAGCGAGGCGTCGAGCCGACGGCCGTCGTCCAGGCGCAGGCGCACCCCGTTGGCGTCCTGCTCGAGTGCTTCCACCCGCGCCGGGCAGCACAGCTGCACGCCGGCCCCCGGCAGCGCCGCCCACAGGCGGTCCACCAGCAGATCGTTCTCGACGATCCAGCCCAGTTGTTCGCGGCCGAGCGTATCGGCGTCGAAGCGCAGTTCGCCGCCGCCGGCCGCATCCCAGACCCGCATGCGGCGGTAGGCACAGGCACGCGCGGCGGTCACCGCCGGCCACACGCCGAGCGCGGCCAGCAGCTGGGCGTTGTCCGGCGCGAACGCATACACGCGCAGATCCGGTTGCTGCGGTTGCCAGGCGGCGGGCTCGCGGCCTTCCACCAACGTCACCGACAACCCGGCATCGGCCAAGGCCAAGGCACAGGCCGCGCCGACCACACCGCCACCGACCACCACCACGTCCTGCGGACGCCGGCTCACAGGCCCGCTCCGCGGCACAGCGCCGGCACCTGGCCGCGGAAGCCCATCGCGCCACCGACCAGCATCGACTGCATCGGCGTGGCCTGTGCCGCCAGCAACCCGAGCGAACGCAGCGGCCGCATCAGCGGTGCCGGGTTGCTGGTCAGGCGTGCCAGCCCGCCGGAGAAGGCGATGGTCTGCTCGCGGTCTTCCTGACGTCGTGCCACGTGTTCGCGCAGCAGTGCATCGCTGCCGGCATCGTCGGCCTCGGCGACCAGTTCGGCCAGGGTCAGCGCATCGCGCAGGCCCAGGTTGAAGCCCTGTGCGCCCAGCGGATGGATGGTCTGCGCGGCATTGCCAAGCAGGACGGCACGCTCGCCGACCAACGCGCGCGACAGCACCTGGATCAACGGATATGCGCTGCGCGGCCCGCTCTCCAGCAACCGGCCGGCACGCCAGCCGATCGCACCCTGCAGGCGGCTCACCCACGCCGCATCGTCCAGCGCCATCACCGCCTCGGCCTGCTCGCGGGCAACGCCGTGCACCGCACCGAAGTGACGGTCGCCACGCGGCAGCAACGCGGTCGGGCCGCTGTCGGTGAAGCGCTCGTACGCGGTGCCATCCGGCGCACGTGCGGCACGCACCCGCGACACGAACAGGGTCTGTTGGAAATCGTGTTCGTCCACGCCGATGCCCAGCGCGTCGCGCACGCCACTGCGGGTCCCATCGGCACCCACGACCAGGCGGGCCAACAGGCAGCGCTCACCTCGGTCATCGGCAATGAACACCTCGCGGTACCCGTCCACCGTGGCGCCCAGGCGCACGAACCGGGCCGGACGATAGCGGGTCAGGCGGGTCAGCGTCTCCAGCCGCGCCTCCAGCGCCTGGCCAAAATCGCGGGCCACGACCACCTGGCCGAACCACGGGCGCTGGTACTGCGCGGCCTCCATCTGCACCCGGCCGAAATCGCCGGCACGGCTGACATGGATACGGGTGATCGCGCCCGGCGCAGCGGCCAGCTTCTGCATCACGCCCAGCGCGGTCAGCGCGTTGACGGTGGCCGCAGCAAAGCTGAGGTTGCGCTGGTCGAAGACCGCCGGCAGCGTGCCCGGCGGCGACGCCTCGACCAGGCCGACATCGCGGCCGGCACGGTCCAGGGCGATGGCCAGGCTGGCACCGACCAGCCCGCCACCTACGATCACTACATCATGTCGTTCACTCATGCCCGCCATGATAAGGGTTCGTCCGTTCCGGCGGCGTGCGGCGGCCTGCCGCAGCAGGCGCTAGAATGAATGCCTGCCCTCACCCGTCACCGCCATGACCTCCACTGCCCAACGCGCCTTTGTCCTGTCCGTGCTCGTGCTGTTGATGGCGGCCACGCGGGTCAACCATTTCGCGGCGATTCCGGATGCCTCCTGGGCGGTGTTCTTCATCGGCGGCTTCTACCTGCGCCAGTGGACCCGCTGGGCGTTCCCGCTGCTGATGGCGCTGGCGGTAGTGGTCGACTGGATCGTGATCCGCCGCAGCGGCCTGGATTTCTGGCAGCACTACTGCGTCTCGCCGGGCTACTGGATGCTGCTGCCGGCGTACTTCGCGATGTGGGGCGGTGGCATGCTGCTGCGCGGCGGCTATCACGGCGCCCACTGGGCCGCGCTGGGCAAGGGCGCGCTGTTGCTGGTCGCGGCGGTGGCGGTCTGTCATCTGTTCGCCCAGGGCGGCTTCTACTGGACCAGTGACAGCGTGGCCGCCCCCACCCTCGGTGGCTGGGCGAAGAACTACAGCGACTGGTTCCTGCCCTACCTGCGCACCGCCGCGGTCTACGTCGGCCTGGCCGCCGCCCTGCAGCTGGCGACCGAACAGGTCGGCAAGCTGCTGCAGGCGCGCCGCGACGTGCTGCACTGAGCGCGGCCGGGCTCGCCGATGGGTAACCGCCTTTCCCGTATCTATACGCGCACCGGTGACGATGGCAGTACCGGGCTGGGCGATGGCAGCCGCGTGGCCAAGGACGACGCCCGCGTCGCCGCCTACGGCACCGTCGATGAGGCCAACTCGGCGCTCGGGGTGCTGCTCGCGGCACCGCTGCCCGACGACATCCGCGCGCTGCTGACGGTGATCCAGCACCAGCTGTTCGATCTGGGCGGCGAGCTGTGCATCCCCGGCCATGCCGCCATCCACGCCGCCGACATCGAGGCGCTGGAGCTGCAGTTGGACCACTACAACGCCGATCTGCCGGTGTTGAAGGAGTTCATCCTGCCGGCCGGTGGCGAAGCGGCGGCGCGCTGCCATCTGGCCCGCACCATCGTGCGCCGCGCCGAGCGCGAGACGGTCACGCTGGCGCGCCGCGAGACGGTCCGCCCGGAAGCACTGCACTACCTCAACCGCCTGTCGGACCTGCTGTTCGTGCTCGCGCGCGTGCTGGCCCGCGCCGACGGCCACGGCGAGGTGCTCTGGCGCCACGAGCGCCGCCACGCCTGAGCGGCCCTGCCGCCCCACCCGGATATCCTGCCCGCATGCTGGTTTTCACCCACCCCGCCTGTCTGCAACACGATCCCGGCCGCGGCCACCCCGAATGCCCGGCGCGCCTGCAGGGAGTGCTCGATGCGCTCAAGACGGCCTATCCGGACCAGCTGGACTGGCGGGAGGCGCCGCCGGCCAAGCTCGGCGAGCTGGCCCGGGTCCATGACAGCGAACTGATCGATCTGGTCCTCAAGCCGCAGACCGAGCCGCTGCGCCTGATCGACATGGACACCATGACCTCGCCCGGCTCGGCCAGTGCGGCCCTGCATGCGGCCGGTGCCGGCGTGGCGGCGGTCGATGCGGTGATGCTCGGCCAGGACCCGGTCGCGTTCTGCGCGGTGCGCCCGCCGGGCCACCATGCCAGCGCCAACACGGCGATGGGCTTCTGCCTGTTCAACAACATCGCCATCGCCGCGGCCTACGCCCGCGACCGCTATGGACTGGAGCGGATCGCCATCGTCGATTTCGACGTGCACCACGGCAACGGCACCCAGGACATCTTCATCGCCGATCCCGGGGTGGCCTACTACAGCACCCACCAGGCCGGTCTGTTCCCCAATTCCGGCCTCCGCCGCGACCGCGGGGCCGGCAATCTGATGAACATCCTGCTGCCCCCGGGCAGTGGCGGCTTCCGCTTCCGCAACACCTGGGCCGACGAAATGCTGCCGGCCATTGATGATTTCCGCCCGCAGCTGCTGCTGATCTCGGCCGGCTTCGATGCGCACATGCGCGACCCGCAGGCCGACCTGATGCTGGAAACGGAGGATTTCGCCTGGATCACCGCCGAGCTGCGCGGGCTCGCCCGCCGCCACGGCGCCGGGCGGATCGTGTCGATGCTCGAGGGCGGATACGACCTGCAGGCCTTGGCCGAGTGCAGCGTGGCCCACGTCGGCCAGCTGCGCTGAACCGCGCGGACCGGGCCTTGGAATGAACCCGGCCCCCTGCGTGGGCGGGACCTTCATTGCCCCTATGCAAGGGATGGGGCAAGCTACGATCCGTTTTCGCCCGAATCCGATACCGCGTGCGCCGAGCCCTCCGCCTGCTGCCCCTCCCCCTCAGTATCGCCATCTGCCTGCCGGCCCTGGCCGACGACAAGCCGGTGAACTGGGGCCTGTGCCCGGTGACCGACGTGCTGCCCGTGTTCGACGATGCGCCCAAGGCTGACAAAGCCGCGGCCGCGACGCGTGACCAGCAGCCGACGGACATCGAAGGCGACCAACTGACCGGTACCTCCGTGGTACCCAACTACCAGGGCAATGTCGCGCTCAAGCGCGGCGACCAGTTCCTGGGCACCGACAACCTGAGCTTCGACACCGAAAGCGGCAACTACATCGCCGAGGGCAACGTCCGCTATCAGGACTCCTCGATCCGGATGAAGGCCAAGCGCGCCGAAGGCAATCAGGAAAGCGACACCCACAAAATCTCCGACATCCAGTACCAACTGGTGTCCCGCCGGGGCAACGGTGGCGCCGAGTCGATCGATCTGCAGGGCGCGGTGGGCCAGATGCACCGCTCCACCTACACCACCTGCGATCCCTCGCAGCCGGTGTGGAAGCTCTCGGCACCGCAGATCGAGGTCGATAACGACGCCGGCTTCGGTACCGCGCGCAATGCCGTGCTGCGCATCGGCAAGGTTCCGGTGCTGTGGGCGCCGTACTTCAAGTTCCCGATCGATGACCGCCGCCAGACCGGCCTGCTTTACCCGCAGGTGGGGCTGTCCGGCCGCAACGGCTTCGACTACACCCAGCCGATCTATCTGAACCTGGCGCCGAACTTCGACGACACCCTGATGCCGCGCTACATGAGCAAGCGCGGTTTCATGCTCGACAACGAATTCCGCTATCTCTACGACGGCGGCCGCGGCGAGCTGCTGACCGCCTACCTGCCCAACGACAAGCTGCGCGACAAGGATCGCGGCCGCGTGGAGTTCAGCGGGTACCACAACATCAACGCCAACTGGCAGGCCCGTGCGAGCCTGGCCTGGGTCAGCGACGAGCGCTATCTGGAGGATTTCTCCAACCGGCTGCTCGGCGTGACCACCTCCAACCTGCAGAGCCAGATCGGCATCTACGGCACCGGTGAGAACTGGACCGGCGGCCTGATGGCCGACTATTGGCAGCTCACCGATTACACCCTGACCGAAGCGTCCCTGCCGTACGCGCGCCAGCCGCGCCTGTTCGTCAACTGGGACAAGCCGCTGCTGCCGTGGCTGGAAACCGGCGTGTATGCCGAAGCGGTGAACTTCACGCACCTGGACGTGCACGAGAAGTTCGGCGCGGACCAGGAATACGAGCGCACCGGTGTGTCACGCAGCATGGACGGCGGCTCGCGACTGGATGTGAAACCGTATGTCTCGATGCCGTTCAGCGGCGCGGCCTGGTACGTCACCCCGACCCTGGCCTACCGCTACACCGGGTACGATTTGGAACGCGGGTTGGCCGATGACATCCGTCGGCAGAATCTGATCGCCGCCGGCATCGACCCGGCTACCGCGACCCCCGACCAATTGCGCGGCAACACCTCGCCGAGCCGCAGCCTGCCGATCGGCACCATCGACGCGGGCCTGTTCTTCGATCGGGAAACCACCATCGGCGACACGCGCTTCCTGCACACGCTGGAACCGCGCCTGTTCTATCTGCGTACGCCCTACCGCGACCAGAGCGACCTGCCGGTGTTCGATACGCGTGACTTCACCTTCAGCTGGGGCCAGCTGTTCCGCGACTCGCGCTACTCCGGCGCCGATCGCCAGAACGACGCCAACCAGCTGACCATGGCGGTGAGCACCCGCTTCATCGACCAGGACACCGGCAAGGAGCGCTTCTCGGGCAGCATCGGCCAGATCCTGTACTTCGATGATTCCCGGGTCACGCTCAACAGCAGTGAAACGCCGGTCGAGCAGGGCAAGTCGGCCTGGATCGCCGATACGAACTACATGATCAACGACCGCTGGACCTTGGGTGCCACCTATCAGTGGGATCCCAAGTACAAGCGTGAGGATCTGGCCAGCGTACGCGCGCGCTACCTCATGTCCAACGACGGCATCGTCAACCTGACCTACCGCAGCCGCTTGAATCCACAGGCCTCGACCACGGCGACCCGCCGCGACCGGACGCTGCTGGAGCAGGCCGACCTGTCCTTCCTCTACCCGCTGAACGAGCGCTGGAGCCTGGTCGGACGCTATTACTACTCCATCCAGGACCGCGCCCCGCTGGAAATCATCGGTGGCGTGCAGTGGGACAGCTGCTGTCTGGCCGTTCGCGCCATCGCCCGCCGCTACGTGCGCAATCGCGAGGGTGAACTGAACAACTCCTTCCAGATCGAGTTCGTGCTCAAGGGCCTGAGCTCCATCGGCCAGAACACGGACCGCACCTTGCGCCGTGCTATTCTCGGGTACTACCGAGACGACCTCTATCTGGTGCCGCCCAGCAACACCGGTGCAGCCCGCGACGACTACGATCCGAATCAGATCCCATGACCAAGACCCTTCCCGTACTCCTCGCCTCCCTGCTGGCGGTCTCCTCCGCGACGGCCCCGTTGCAGGTGCTGGCCCAGCAGAGTCAGCCGCTGGACCGCATCGCGGCGATCGTCGATGAGGACGTCGTGCTGCAGAGCGAACTGGACCGCGCCGTCCAGAACATCAAGGCCCAGTACGCCGGTCGTGAAAACCAGCTGCCGCCTGATGACGTGCTCAGCCGCCAGGTGCTCGAGCGTCTGGTGCTGGTGAAGCTGCAGGTGGCGCGTGCCGAGAGCAGCGGCATCAAGGTCAGCGATCAGGAACTGAACCAGGCCATCAACGCCATCGCCCAGCAGAACGGTTCCACCCTGGATGCCCTGCGCCAGCGTCTGGCCAGCGATGGCTTGGATTTCAACGATTTCCGCAATTCGGTGCGTGACGAGATCACCGTCCAGCGCCTGCGCCAGAGCTTCGCGCAGAGCCGCATCACCGTCAGCGAAGGCGAAGTGGATGGCGCGCTCAAGCAGCAGGCCACCGTGGGCACCCAGTACCACCTGGCCCACATCCTGATCGGCCTGCCGGAAGGCGCCACCGCCGAGCAGATCACCACCGGCCAGAAGAAGGCCGATGGCGTCAAGGCGCTGCTGGACAAGGGCGAGCTCGACTTCAACGCGGCCGCCGTCCGTTATTCGGACAGTCCCAACGCGCTGGAAGGCGGCGACCTGGGCTGGCGTTCGCTGGATGAAATCCCGAATGCCTTCGCGCAGATGATGAAAGAGATGAAGTCCGGCGACGTGGTCGGCCCGCTGCGTGGCCCCAGTGGTTTCCAGCTGCTGAAGCTGGTCGAGGTGCGTGATGCCAGCGCGGCCGCTGACGGCGGTCACACCATCACCGAGTACCACGCCCGTCATATCCTGGTCCGCATCACCGACCAGCAGGACAATGCCGCGGCCAAGGCCAAGATCGACACCCTGCGCGCCCGCATCGCCGGCGGCGCCGAGTTCGATGCAGTGGCCAAGGAATCCTCGGAAGACAACAACAGCAAGGGCCAGGGCGGCGATCTGGGCTGGTTCCCGGCCGATGCCTTCGGCCCGGACTTCGGCAAGCAGGTTGAAGGCATCACCGACGGCGGCGTGAGCCAGCCGTTCCGTACCGATGCCGGCTGGCACATCGTCCAGCGCGTCGCCACGCGCCAGACCGATGCCACCACCGACAACCAGCGCGCCCAGATCCGTGAAACGATCGGCCGCCGCAAGCTGGAGGAAGAGTACAACCGCTTCCTGCAGGAACTGCGTGGCGAAGCCTACGTGGATATGCGCGGTTATGCCCCGGGTGCCGCGGCGACCACGCCGCCGCAGTCCTGATCCATGCTCCCGCAGCTCGCGCTGGTACCGGGCGAGCCGGCGGGGATCGGCCCGGAGCTCTGCCTCCGTCTGATCCAGCAGCCGCGCACCGATTGCCGGCTGCTGGCCTTCGCCGACCCGGACACGCTGCAGGCTGCCGCCGCTGCGCTGTCGCTGCCGCTGCAGCTCCTGCCTGAAGACACCATCGCCCGCCAGCCGGGCGATCTGCCGTTGCGCGTGGTGCCCAATGCGGTGCCCTCCCGTTTCGGCACGCCGGATCCAGCCAACGCCGGGGCGGTGATCGGCGCGCTGCGACAGGCCGGGCAGGCCTGCCTGACCGGTGAACTGGCCGGCGTGGTCACCGGCCCGGTGCACAAGGCGGTCATCAACGAGGGCGGCATCGCCTACAGCGGCACGACCGAACTGCTGGCCGACCAGGCCCGCACCCCGGTGGTGATGATGCTCGCCAATGACATTGTCCGGGTCGCCCTGGCCACCACCCACCTGCCCTTGCGCGCCGTGGCCGATGCGATCACCCCTGACGGGCTGGCGCTGACCCTGCAGATCGTCCACGACGCCCTGCAGCGCGATTTCGGCCTGGCCTCGCCGCGCATCGCCGTGCTCGGGCTGAACCCGCACGCTGGCGAAGACGGCCACCTGGGCCGCGAAGAGCTCGACCTGATCATCCCCCTGCTGGAGCGCCTGCGCACCCGGGGCATGGACCTGGTCGGCCCGCTGCCGGCCGACACCGCCTTCCTGCCGGCCAAGCTGGCCGGGTTCGACACGGTGCTGGCCATGTACCACGACCAGGGCCTGCCGGTGCTCAAGTACAGCGGCTTCGAGCAGGCCGTCAACATCACCCTGGGCCTGCCCTACCCGCGCGTCGCGGTCGACCATGGCACCGCCCTGGATCTGGCCGGCCGCGGCGTGGCCGACCCTTCCAGCCTCCTCGCTGCCACCGCGCTGTGTGCCCGGCTGGCGCGCCAACGTACACTGGTGTCATGACTTCTTCGTATTCCTCCTCCGGCGCGCCCGGTTTCTCCGGCCCCGCCAAGAAGCAGCTCGGCCAGCACTTCCTCGCCGACCGCAGCTACATCGACAAGATCGTGCTGGCGGTCAGCCCGAAAGACGGCGACCGCCTGGTCGAGATCGGCCCGGGCCAGGGCGCGATCACCCTGCCGCTGCTGCGTCGCCACCCGAAGCTGACCGTGATCGAGTTCGATCGGGATCTGGTCGGCCCGCTGGCCGCCGCCGCCGAACCGCTGGGCGAGATGACCATCATCCACCGCGACGTGCTGCAGGTGGACTTCACCGAGCTGGCCGCAGGCAGCCCGATCCGCCTGGTCGGCAACCTCCCCTACAACATCTCCTCGCCGATCCTGTTCCATGCGCTGGACCACGCGGCGGTGATCACCGACATGCACTTCATGCTGCAGAAGGAAGTGGTCGACCGCATGGCCGCCGATCCGGGCAGCAAGGTGTATGGCCGGCTGAGCGTGATGCTGCAGGCGTTCTGCAAGGTCACCTCGCTGTTCGTGGTGCCACCGGGTGCGTTCCGTCCGCCGCCGAAGGTCGATTCGGCGGTGGTGCGGCTGGTCCCGCGGGATCCGGCCACGGTCGGCATCCTGGACCGCAAGCGCTTCGCCCACGTGGTCAAGGCCGCCTTCGGGCAGCGTCGCAAGACCCTGCGCAATGCCCTGCAGAACGTGTGCACGCCCGAGCAGTTCGAAGCGGCTGGCGTGCGCAGCGACGCCCGCGCCGAGCAGCTGGACGTGGCGCAGTTCATCGCGCTGGCCAACGTCCCGTACGAGGCTGACGCGCCGCAGGGTTGAGCGCGCCACCTCGTGGCCAGCACCGGCCGCGCGCACGTAGAACCGCCTGACATCCATGACGGGGGCGCTGCCAGCTTGGGCAGCACTCATCTCATCGTGCACAACATTCACTAAACTGCCTGCATGAACGACGCTGCAAACTACGCGATCTCCGTCGAGGTCGCCCCCCGCTTCCTCGATGACCAGTCCACCCCGGAGGACGGCCGCTACGCGTTCGCCTATACGATCCGCATCCTCAACCGGGGCCGCGTCGCGGCACGGCTGGTGGCCCGCCACTGGCGGATCACCGATGCCAATGGCCGCATCGAGCATGTCGACGGCGATGGGGTGATCGGCGAGCAGCCACGGCTGCGCCCCGGTGAAGACTTCCGTTACACCTCCGGTGTCATGCTGGAGACCGAGCACGGCACGATGCAGGGGCACTACGACATGGTGGCCGATGACGGCACCGAGTTCGCCGCCCCCATCGCGCCGTTCGTCCTGACCGTTCCGCGCACACTGCACTGATGGAGGCGCACGCATGAGTGTCTGGGCCATCGGCGACCTGCAGGGCTGCTACGACGTCACCCAGCGGTTGCTGGAAAAAATCAAGTTCGACCCTGCGGTCGACAAACTGTGGTTCTGCGGCGACCTGGTCAACCGCGGCGGGCAATCGCTGGAAACCCTGCGCCTGGTCCATTCGCTGCGCGAGAGCAGCGTGATCGTGCTGGGCAACCATGACCTGTCCCTGCTTGCCGTCGGTGCCCGCACCGAGGAAGAGCAGCGCAAGGTCAACCCGGACCTGCTGCGGATCGTGCAGGCCGAGGACCGCGACGAACTGCTGGAGTGGCTGCGCCTGCAGAAGCTGGCCCACGTGGACCGTGAGCTGGGCTGGATGATGATCCACGCCGGGCTGGCCCCGAAGTGGACCACCCAGCTGGCCGAGAAACACGCCCGCGAGGTCGAGCAGCAGCTGCACGGCAGCGGCTACCGCAAGCTGTTCCGCAACATGTACGGCGACAAGCCGAGCTGGTCACCCGGCCTGGCCGGCTACGACCGCTCGCGCGCGATCATCAACCTGTTCACGCGCATGCGTTACTGCACGCCGCGGGGTCGGATCGGGATCGAGGACAAGGGCACGCCGGGCACCCAGGAACAGGGGCTGTATCCCTGGTTCGAAGTGCCGGGCCGCGCCGAGCGCGATCTGAAGATCGTCTGCGGGCACTGGTCCGCCCTCGGCCTGACCATCACCCAGGGCGTGCACGCGATCGATACCGGCGCGGTCTGGGGAGGCAAGCTCACCGCACTGCAGTTGGATACTGAAGAACTGCGCGTGGTGCAGGTGCCGGGCCGCGATGTGCCCAAGCCGGTCTCCGCGCCGCGTCCGCCGGCACGCCGGCCGGCCGCCGAGGGGGCGCCGCCGAACGGGCGTCCACCGCGTCAGGGTCAAGGCCAGGGGCGCGACCGTGGCCGGGGCGGCCAGGGCCGACAGGGCGGTGGTGCGAAGCCCGCGCAGAACGCCGAGCAGCAGCCGCGGCAACAGCAGCAGCCGCAGCCGCAGAACAACGACATCACCAGCGACGCCGAATGAGCCGCAGGCCGGTCAGTGCGACCGGCCTGCCTGCAGCGCGTGCTCAGGCCCGGCGGTAATCCACGAAATCGAACGCGTACGCGTGCCGCTCGTCGGCCGCGTGGTGTTCGCGCGCCACTTCCACCCACAGCGCCGGATCGACCGGCGGGAAGTGGGTATCGGCCGGTACCGTTGTCTGTACCCAGGTCAGGTGCAGATCGGTGGCCTGGGCCATGGCCAGGCGATAGATCTCACCGCCGCCGATCACGCACAGTTCTTCCGCGTCGGTGTCCGCCGCGGCCTGCAGCGCCTGCTCGATCGAGGCCACCGCCTGCATGCCGTCGAACGGCACCTGCCCGCTGCGGGTCAGCACCAGGTTCAACCGGCCCGGCAAGGCACGGCCGAGCGACTGCGCGGTCCTGCGCCCCATCAGGATCGGCTTGCCGACGGTCAGCGCCTTGAAGCGCTTGAGATCATCGGGCAGCTTCCACGGCAGGTCGTTGTCACGGCCGATGCCGTGGTCGCGGTCAAGCGCGGCGATCAGCGAGAGCTTCATGCGCGTGCCGCTCACACCGCCACCGGGGCCTTGATCGCCGGATGCGGGTCGTAACCATCGATGCGGATGTCATCGAACTGGAAACCGAACAGATCGGTCACCTCGGGGTTCAACCACAGTGTCGGCAGCGCGCGCGGCTCACGCGCGAGCTGTTGCCGGGCCTGCTCGAAGTGGTTCGAGTACAGGTGCGCATCACCCAGGGTGTGCACGAAATCGCCGACACCCAGCCCCGTTGCCTGCGCCACCATGTGGGTCAGCAGCGCATAGCTGGCGATGTTGAACGGCACGCCGAGGAAGATGTCGCCGCTGCGCTGGTAGAGCTGGCAGCTGAGTTTGCCGTCCACCACGTAGAACTGGAACAGGTTGTGGCACGGCATCAAGGCCATCTGCGACAGCTCGCCCACGTTCCAGGCGCTGACCACCAGCCGCCGCGAATCGGGGTTGCGCTTGATCTCGTCCACCAGCCACTGCATCTGGTCGATCGCGCCGCCATCGGCAGTGGCCCAGCTGCGCCATTGCTTGCCGTAGATCGGGCCGAGGTCGCCGTTGGCATCGGCCCACTCGTCCCAGATCCGCACCTGGTTGTCCTTGAGGTACCCGATGTTGGTATCGCCCTTCAGGAACCACAGCAGCTCGTGGATGATCGAGCGCAGGTGCAGCTTCTTGGTGGTGACCAGCGGGAAGCCGTCATTGAGGTTGAAGCGCATCTGCCAGCCGAACACGCTGCGCGTGCCGGTACCGGTGCGGTCGGATTTCTCCGTGCCGTGCTCCAGTACATGCTCAAGCAGTTCCAGATAGGCCTTCATGCCTTGGCTCCTTGGGCGGCGACCGGCAGCACCGGCTGCAGCACCGGCGCGCGGCGCGACAGCACCAGCAGCACCAGGCCGAACACCACCAGCGGCAAGCTCAGCAACTGGCCCCGGGTGAACCAGTCGAAGGCGAGGTAGACGCCGTTGTCGGGCATGCGCACGAACTCGACCGCGAAGCGGAAGATGCCATACATCAGCGCGAACAGGCCGGCGATGACGTAGCGGTGGCGCGGCTTGGCCGACACGGCCCACAGCACCACGAACATCACCAGGCCTTCCAGCAGCGCTTCATACAGCTGCGAGGGATGGCGGGCGTACGGGTTGAGCGCGCCGGTGGCGAACTCGGCCTTCAGCGTGGCCAGATCCAGCGCGTTCAACGGTGCCGGCAGGCCGCTCGGGAACACGACGCCCCAGCTGCCATCGGTGTACTTGCCCCACAGCTCGGCGCCGATGAAGTTGCCGATGCGGCCGAAGCCCAGGCCCAACGGGACCAGCGGTGCCATGAAATCGATCGTGTCGAACAGGTGCAGGCGATGCTTGCGCGACCACCACCACGCGGCGAACAGCACGCCGAGCAGGCCACCGTGGAAGCTCATGCCGCCGTCCCACACCTTGAACAGCAGCAGCGGGTTGTGCAGGAATTCGGAGGTGGCGTAGAACAGCATGTAGCCCACGCGGCCACCGACGACCACGCCGAGCATCGCGTAGAACAGCAGGTCGGAGAAGCCGTTGGCATCGACCCCGGGCAGGCGCCCGGCCGCGATCCGCTTGCGCCCCAGCCACCAGGCCGCAGTGAAGCCGAGCAGGTACATGATGCCGTACCAATGCACCTTGATCGGCCCGAGCGAGATGGCGATGGGGTCGATGTCGTGGAAATAGATCATGAAGGGCGCCTTGCAGGGATGCCGATATTCTAGCGCCGCCCGGGAGCGGCCTCGCGGCGGCCCCCGACCGCGCGATTGCCGGGCTTCAGCCCAGGATCTGCGGCGTGTCCGGCAGGCCGTCATCCTGTGACCCCGGAACGGGCGGATAGTGCCCGGCCAGCAGGTCCGAAACCTCTTCGATCGCCAGCAGCACGGCCTCCTGCAGCGCACCCTCGCGCAGCCGCTGCTGCATGTGCGCGCAGATGGCCCGCCACTGCGCCTCACCGATCCGGCCGCGCAGGCCGCGATCGGCGACCAGCTCGATCGCATGGTCGGCCAGCAGCAGGTAGATCAGCACGCCATTGTTGTGTTCGGTATCCCAGGTGCGCAGCTGGGCGAAGGCCTGCCCGGCGCGTTGCTGTGCGGTGATGCCCTGCCACAACGCGGCCAGCGGCAGATCCGCTTCCACCGCGAACATGACCTGGCCACCGTGGCGGCGCTCGCCGGCGGTGATCGCCTCGGTGATCGCCTGCAGCTGTGCGGGTGGGAAGGCGCGCCGCACCGACGGGGAGAACACATGCCGGAGCCAGCGCATCACCAGCCTCCCGAGGCGCCACCGCCTCCCGAACGTCCACCCCCGCCGCCCCAGCCGCCTCCACCGCCGCCGAAGCCACCACCGCCGCCACCGAACCCGCCACCGCCCCAGCCACCCCCACCCCAGCCGCCACTGCGCGCGAACACGCCGCCGCGGCCGGCCGACGTCAGGCCGACCAGCAGGCCCACCACGGCGGCGGCGCCACTGGCGACCACCAGCGAGGTGAACAGGAACGCCGCCACCCCGGCCCCGGCACCGCTCGCCAGCGCGCGCAGCGGTCGCGGCAGCCAGCCCAGCATCCCGCGCAGGAACAGACCGGCAAACAGGCCGATGCCCAGCGCCATCGTCCAGTTACCACCCGCCGGGGTGTCCTGGGCGCGATGCGTGCTGACCGGCGCGGGCAGCGCCTCGCCGTCGATCAGCTTGACCAGCGCGGCGCTGGCGTCGGTGAGGCCACCGGCGTAGTCGTTGCTGCGGAACCGCGGGGCCAGGTACTCCTGGATCACCCGGTTGGCGATCGCATCCGGGATCGCGCCTTCCAGGCCGTAGCCCGGCTCGATGCGGACCCGGCGATCGTCCTTGGCCACCACCAGCAGCACGCCGTCATCCACGCCCTTGCGGCCGATGGACCACTGCTCGAACACCCGCTGGGTGTACTGCTCGATGGTTTCCGGCGCGGTGGTCGGCACCATCAGGATCTGCAGCTGGCTGCCCTTGCGCTGCTGCAACGCCAACGCCTGCGCTTGCAGGGCCTGGATCTGCGCTGCGTCCAATGTGCCGGTGGTGTCCACCACCGGCGAGGACATCGGCGGGATGGCCGCCTGGGTCTGCGCCCAGGCCGGCAGCGCCAGCGCCAGGCAGAGCAGCAGCAGGCAACGCAGCAGGCGCGTGGTCACGGGCTCAGTTCGCCGGCTGTGGCTGCTGCTGCGGGGCGGGCGGCTGCGGCGCGGGCGCCGGCGCCGGTTCCTGCGAACCGAACTTGACCGCCGGCGGCTGCGAGATCTGCGCCTCGTTCTCCACCGTGAAGTTCGGCTTGGTCGCATAGCCGAACAGCTTGGCGGTGATCACCTGCGGGAACTGGCGGATGTAGGTGTTGTAGTCCTGCACCATCTGGATATAGCGGCCGCGCGCCACGGTGATGCGGTTCTCGGTGCCTTCCAGCTGCGCCTGCAGATCGCGGAAACCCTGGTCGGATTTCAGGTTCGGGTAGTTCTCGGTGACCACCAGCAGGCGTGACAGCGCACCGCTCAGTTCGCCCTGGGCCTGCTGGAACTGCTTCAGGGAGTCGGCGTCGTCGGCATTGACGTTGACCTGCCCCACGCGCGCACGGGCGTTGGTGACATCGGTCAGCACCTGGCGTTCCTGGTTGGCATAGCCTTCCACGGTCTGCACCAGGTTGGGGATCAGATCGGCGCGGCGCTTGTACTGGTTGAGCACCTCGGCCCAACCGGCCTTGACCTGCTCATCCTTCTGCTGGATGGCGTTGTAGCCACAGCCGGACAACAGGGAGGCCAGCACGGCCAGGCACAACAAACGGGAGAACGATCGCATGGCCGGCTCCGGATCTCGATGAACGGGATCCGGAGCATGCCACGTCTTGGGTAAAGCGGATGTGGGTACCGACCAACGGTCGGTATTTACCAGTTGCCGGCACCCGGCACGTTGTGTGCCACGGCGCGACGGCGCATCAGCAGGTTCAGCCATTCCACCAGCACCGAGAAGCCCATCGCGGCGTAGATGTAGGGCTTGGGCACGTGCACGCTCAGGCCATCCAGGATGAGCACCACGCCGATCAGCAGGATGAAGGCCAGGGCCAGCATCTTCACGGTCGGGTTGGCATCGATGAAGCGGCCCAGCGGGTTGGCGGCCAGCAGCATCACGGCGACCGACAGCAGGATCGCGGCGACCATCACCGGGATGTGGTCGGCGATGCCCACGGCGGTGATCACCGAGTCCAGCGAGAACACGATGTCGATCACGGCGATCTGCGCGATCACCATGCCGAACACGGCCGAGGCCTTGGTGGTGGTCGGGTCTTCGTCTTCGCCGCCGGTGATCAGCTCGCGGATCTCCATGGTGCCCTTGATGATCAGGAACAGGCCACCGAGGATCAGCACCAGGTCGCGGATGGAGATGCCCATGCCGGCGATGGTGAACAGGTTGGCTTCCATGTGGGCCAGATAGGCCAGCGAGACCAGCAGCAGGATGCGGGTGATGCAGGCCACCGCGATGCCGAGCTTGCGCGCGAACGGACGGCGCGCCTCGGGCAGCTTGCTCACCGCGATCGAGATGAAGACCAGGTTGTCGATGCCCAGCACGATTTCCAGCGCGCTCAGCGTAAACAGGGTCAACCAGACATTGGGGTCGGACAACAACTCAAGGAACATGGACTTCCATCCTTACAGGGGGGATGACGCGCGTAACGCGTCAGAAGTGTTACGTCAGAGGATCTGCGGCAGCAGGATCAGGACCCAGCACACCAGTACGTTCATCATCAGCACGAAGACCGCGGCCGAGCCCATGTCCTTGGCACGTCCGGCGAGCTCGTGGAACTCCGCGCCGTAGCGCTCGATCACCGCCTCGATCGCCGAGTTGGCCAGTTCCATGGCCAGCACCAGCAGCACCGAGCCGATCATCAGCGCACGCTCCACCGGGGTCTGGCCGAGCCAGAGCGCCGACGGGGCGAGCACGATCAGCAGGTAGACCTCCAGCCGGAACGAGGACTCGTGCAGCCAGGCCGCACGCAGCCCCTGCCAGGACCAGACCGCGGCCTTGAAGATGCGCTTGGGGCCGCGCGGCAGGTGGCCGATTTCATCCGCCATGGGCAGGTGCCCCGGTCGGCAACGCAGGCCGGAACGGCAGGAACAGCACACGGCAGACAGTCATGGGCATCGCTGAATGGGGCAGGCAATCCCTCATTTTGCCATAAGCCGGCCAAGCCATTGTCGAAGGCGGCCAACGCCCGTCCGTGGTAAAGCGCGGCGTGGCGGCAGCTTTTATGATGGACGCCTGCCCGTCCGGGCACCCGAGCGGGTGCCCCACCCCAGGAGTTGCCCATGCTGCATCGCCGTGCCCGCCCCCTTCTGCTCGCCCTTGCCCTGGGCGCCGCCCTGCCCGCGTTGGCCCGTACCCCGGCCCCCGCTGCGCCGCAGGTGCCCACCCAGGTCTCCAACGTGGCCTGGGCCGGCGACATGGCGCAGTTCGCGGCCCAGGACGCGACCAACCCGCCCCCGCGCGGGGGCATCGAGTTCATCGGCAGCTCCTCGATCCGCATGTGGGAGAGCCTGGCCACCGATTTTCCGGGCCAGCCGGTGTTCAACCGCGGCTTCGGCGGCTCGGAAGTGCGTGACAGCACCTGGTACGCCGACCGCATCGTGATCCCGTATGCGCCGTGCAAGGTGTTCTTCTACGCTGGCGACAACGACCTCAACAGCGGCCGCAGCCCGGCCCAGGTCCGCGACGACGTGGTGGCCTTCGTCAAGCGCGTGCACCGCGACCTGCCCAAGACCACGGTGGAAATCATCTCGATCAAGCCCAGCCCCTCGCGCGCGAACCTGCTGCCCGCGGTGGTGGAAGCCAACGGCTTGATCCAGACGGCGCTGGCCTCGCTGCCCAACACCGGCTACACCGATGTCTACACGCCGATGCTCGGTGCCGACGGCCAGCCGCGCGCCGCGCTGTTCCGCGAGGACATGCTGCACATGACGCCGGACGGCTATGCGATCTGGCGCAAGGCGCTGGCGCCCAAGGTGCAGTGCCACTGAGCCACGCGGGGAGGCGCAGCGCCTCCCCGACTCAGCGGTAGTGGATCGTGGCCTGGGTACCCTGCCCGGGCTCGCTGGTCAGGGCGATCTTCCAGCCGAAGCGGTCGCACAGCCGGCGCACGATCGACAGCCCCAGCCCGGTGCCCTGTGGACGGCTGGGCTCGGCACGATAGAACGGCTCGAACGCACGCCCGAGTGCTTCGGCGGACATCCCGATGCCGGTATCGCGCACGACCACGCGATCGTCTTCGACATCGACGTCGATCCGGCCTTCGTCGGTATAGCTGCAGGCATTGCGCAGCAGGTTGCTGACCACCACCTGCAGCACCCGCGGCGGCGCGTGCAGCATCACCGGGCCATGGCTGTGCAGGTGGATCTCCACGGGCCGCCCGGCAATCAGCTCGCGGGCGTTGTCGACCTCGTAGCGGACGATCTCGTTGACGTCGAACAGCTCGACCTGCGGCTCGACATCGGCCTCGCGGGCGAGGATCAGGAAGGCATCGATCACCGCTTCCATGTCACGCCCGGCGCGCTGGATGCGCTGCAGGCCGCGGCGCAGGCGCGGGGTCATGTCCTGGTCGCCCAGCGCCATGTCGCTGGCCACCCGGATCACGGTCAGCGGGGTGCGCAGCTCATGGCTGGCATCGCGGGTGAAGTTGCGCTCGCGCGCGACGTGCGCGGTGACCTTGGTGGCCAGCGAGTGCAGCGCCGCGGCCAGCTGGCGGGTCTCGCCCTGCATGTCGGCCGGCAGCTTGGCCGGGGCCAGATCGGCCGCTTCCGGATGCCCGGGGTCCCATCGCGAGACGCGCCGGGCCAGCCAGTTCACCGGGGATACCAGGCGTTTGGAGGCGCGATAGGTGATCCACGAGGCGCCGTAGACGGCCAGCAGGGTCAGCAGCACCGGCACGACGCCGAACCAGAACGCCAGCATCTCCGCGCGCGAACGCAGGAACACCAGATACAGGCGGCCTTCCGGACGCGCATCGACCAGCACCAGCTGGTCGTCGTCCTTGAGCTCATGGAAGCCGGGGGCGAGCGTGCGCAGGTTGGCCGGCAGGCTCAGCGGCGACTGCCCGGTCTCGAGCAGGTAACCGCGGATGTTCTGGGTATTGGGCGGCGGCTGCACCGGCGAGGCCTCGTGCAGTTGCCAGTAGTAGCCGGCCTCTTCCTGCAGCGCGCTGCTGACCAGGCTGTGCTTGATCACCAACGACACCAGCCAGGCGCCCAGCAGGATGCCCAGGCTGGCGAGCACGGCTTGGAGGATGAAGACGATGCGGATCTTGCGCGGCAGACCGTGCGGCATTACGGGGTCCAGGGCGGTTCGCGGCGATTATAGGAAAGCTTGCCGTGAGTCCATCGTGCAAACCATGACAACGGCCCGGCAGATGCCGGGCCGTCATGCTCCAGAGGGTACCGGAGGATCGGATCGCTCATGCCGCCCGCAGGCGGCCGAGCGGCGATCGACCGCCCATCAGCTCATCGGCTGGGCGATATCGGCAATACGGTAACCGGCGCTCTGCACGGTGTGCAGCAGCGGGCGGTCGAACGGCTTGTCGATGATCTTGCGCAGGTTGTACAGATGGCTGCGCAGGGTGTCCGAGTCGGGCAGACCATTGCCCCAGATCTCGCGTTCGATTTCCTGGCGGGTCACCACACGCGGCGATTCGCGCATGAGGATCGTCAGCAGGCGCAGGCCGATCGGCGAGAGCTGCAGTTCGGTGCCGGCACGCGTCGCGCGCATACTGACCGGATCGAGCACGAGGTCGGCGACCTTGAGCACTTCCGAGCCGACCTGGCGACGCTCGCGACGGATCAGCGCGCGCAGACGGGCTTCCAGTTCCTGGATCGCGAACGGCTTGGTCAGGTAGTCATCGGCGCCGAACCCCAGGCCGGTGAGCTTGTCGTCCAGCGTGTCGCGCGCGGTCAGCATCAGCACCGGCGTGGACTTGCGCGCGTCGTTGCGCAGGCGGCGACAGACTTCGATGCCGTCCAGACGCGGCAGCATCAGGTCCAGCACGACCACGTCGTAGCTGTTCTCGGCCGCCAGACGATAACCGTCCAGCCCATCCTGGGCGTAGTCGACTTCGAAGCCGCGCCCTTCCAGGTACTCGCCGATCATCTCGGAAATATTACGGTTGTCTTCGACCACCAGCACCAGGCCGGAGGTCTCCTTTGTCTGACGCATGGGATTCCCTCTTTCTTCAGCTTTGTGAAACATGCCGCATCGCCAGTGGACGCGGTGTGAAGTTCCTCACACACCGATCAAAGCAGGGGTTTGAGCAGCGGCCAGACGTTGTCCAGCACCTGCGGCTGCGCAGCTGCGGTGGGGTGCAGCCCGTCGGCCTGCATCAGGTTCGGCTTCAAGGCCACCCCTTCGAGCAGGAACGGCAGCAGCGGCACGTCGTACTGCTTGGCCAGCGCCGCGTAGGTCTGGCGCAGGCGCTGGCGGTAGGCTGGGCCGTAGTTGGGCGGCACATCGATACCCAGCAGCAGCACCTTGGCGCCCGCCTTCTGGCTGGCCACGATCATCTTTTCCAGGTTGCCCTGCAGTTGCGCCGGGGTCAGTCCGCGCAGCGCATCGTTGCCGCCCAGTTCGATCACCACCACGGACGGCCGATGCTTCTCCAGCAGCCCTGGCAGGCGGGTCAGCGCGCCGGCGGTCGTCTCGCCGCTGATGCTGGCGTTGATGATCGCCGGCGGCGCCTTGATCTGTTGTTTGACCCGCTGCTGAAGCAGGTTTACCCAGCCCGACGCGGCCGGGATATTGTGGGCGGCACTGAGGCTGTCGCCGACCACCAGCACCGCCGCACGGGTGTCCGGAGCTTTGGCACAGGCCAGCATCGGCATCAGCAGCAACCCTGCCAGCAGCCAGCCCATCGAGGCCACGCGGCCCATTCCACTTGCTTGGTTCATTGGAGAATCCTCATCGACAGCCTGTCCCCCCGCAGCGCGCCCGTCGCCATCGCCGCCCACAACGTGGGCAAGTCCGCACGTGGCCCGGAGGGTGAAGTCCACATACTGGACAACATTGACATGACCGTCCATGAAGGCGAGAGCGTGGCGATCGTCGGCGCTTCAGGTTCGGGCAAGACCACCCTGCTCGGCCTGCTCGCCGGCCTGGACCTGCCCAGCCACGGCACCATCGCGCTGGCCGGCGCCGCGCTCAACACGCTCGATGAGGAAGCCCGCGCGCAGCTGCGCGCACGCGAGGTCGGCTTCGTGTTCCAGAGCTTCCACCTGCTGCCGGCACTGACCGCCGAAGAGAACATCGCGCTGCCGCTGGAACTGGCCGGCCGCGAAGATCCCGCGCGGGTGCGCGAGGTCTTGGAACAGGTCGGCCTGGGCCATCGTGCGCGTCACTACCCGCGCCAGCTTTCCGGTGGCGAACAGCAGCGGGTGGCGCTGGCCCGTGCGTTCGTGGCGCGGCCGCGCATCCTGTTCGCCGATGAGCCGACCGGCAGCCTGGACCAGGCCACCGGGCAGCAGATCAGCGACCTGCTGTTCGCGCTCAACGCCACCAGCGATACCACCCTGGTGCTGGTCACCCATGACCTGCGCCTGGCGCAGCGCTGCGAGCGCATCTACCAGCTCGACGGTGGCCGCCTGGCCGACACCGTTGCCGGCGCAGGCGCATGAATGTCGTGCGCCATGCGGCGCGTGCGCTGCGCCGCGAATTCCTGGCCGGCGATCTGCTGACCGTGTTCGCCGCACTGGTGTTGGGCGTGGCGGTGATGACCGCCGTCGGGACATTGGTCAACCGCGTGACCCTGGCACTGACCGGCAGCGCGGCGGAGATGCTTGGCGGTGATCTGGGCCTGAGCGGCCGTGAGGACATCCCGCAGACCTTCGCCGACGCGGCGCGCGAGCGCGGCTTGGCCAACACGCGCATGGTCAGCTTCCCCAGCGTGCTGTTCCATGGCGATGACAGCCAGATGGCCAACATCAAGGCGGTCGCCGATGGCTACCCGCTGCGCGGTGAACTGCGGGTCAGCCGCACGCTGCATGACAGCGCCAGCGAAACGGCAGGAACGCCGCCACCGGGCCAAGCGTATGCCGATCCCCGCCTGATGCAGGCGCTTGGCCTGCAGGTGGGCGATGCACTGGAATTCGGCGCGGGCACGTTGACCGTGACCCGCGTGCTGCAGGCCGAGCCGGATACCTCCGGTGAGCTGATGCAACTGTCGCCGCCGCTGCTGGTGAACCGCATCGATGTGGATCGCGCCGGCCTGCTGGGGCCGGGCAGCCGCGCGTCGTACCGGATGATGTTCGCCGGTGCGCCGGGGCAGATCGAGGCCTTCCGCGAATGGCTCACGCCGCAGGCCAAGGGCTACCGCATTGTCGGCATCGCCGATGCCCAGCGCGGTGTACGCGGCGCGTTCGATCTGGCCGGGCGCTTCCTGTCGCTGGCCGCGTTGCTGGCGGTGTTGCTGGCCGGTGTCGCCACCGCACTGGCGGCCAACCGCTTCGCGATGCGACGCATCGACCAGGTCGCGATCCTGCGCTGCCTGGGGGCGCGCCAGCGCGACATCCTCACCGCGATGGCGCTGCAGCTGGTGATGCTGGCGATACCGGCCTGCCTGGTCGGTATCGGGCTGGGCATGGCTGCCCAGGCCGGGCTGGTGCAGGCACTGGGCGGGTTGATTCCGAACCGCCTGCCCCTGCCGCAGGCCACGCCGGCACTGAGTGGAGCCGGCATCGGGCTGGTGCTGCTGCTGGGCTTTGGTCTGCCGCCGCTGCTGCGCCTGCGCAGCGTGCCGCCGATGCGCGTGCTCAACCGCAGCTTCGCCGCGCTGCCGCCGAGTTCGATGCTGGTCTATGCCGCCGCATTGGCGGCCACCGTGGCGCTCACCATGCAGGCCACCGGCGATGTGAAACTGGCGACGTGGGTGCTCGGCGGGCTGGCCGCGCTGGCGGCACTGGCCGGTGCGCTCGGCGCGCTGCTGCTGTGGCTGCTGCGTGGGCTGCAGCCGCGCCTGCGCGGGCGCTGGAAGCTGGGCCTGGCTTCGTTGACGCGACGCCGCGGGCTGGCGGTGATGCAGCTGGTCGGCCTGTCGCTGTCGCTGTGTTCGCTGCTGCTGCTGTCGGTGATCGGTCCGGGGCTGTTGGCGCAGTGGCGCGATCGCCTGCCGACCGATACACCGAACTACTTCCTGATGAACATCCAGCCCGAGCAGCGCGATGCGGTGCTGGCCACGTTGGGTGGGCTCGGGGTGGTCGCGCCGGGCATCGAGCCGTTCAGTACCGGCCGCCTGCTCGCGGTCAACGACCGGCCGCCGCAGCGGCAGGCGCGCGAGGACAACAGCAACGAGGAAGACGATGCCAACCGGCCGGTCAATTTTTCGTGGCGGCATGATTTCCCGCCGGCCAATACGCTGCTCAGCGGGACGTTCTGGAAGGCGGGCAGCACCGCGGCCGAGGCCTCGATCGAGCAGGGCTGGGCCGAGCGTTACGGGATGACGCTGGGCGACACGGTGACGCTGCAGATGGGCGATCAGGAGCGCAGTTTCACGATCACCAGCATCCGCAAGGCGGACTGGGATTCGTTCCGGGTCAACTTCTTCCTGCTGCTCAACGAAGGCGCGGTTGCCGATGCGCCGTACAACCTGATTACCGCCTTCCATCTGCCACGCGCGCAGGCACCGGCGCTGGCCGGGCTGACCCGGGCGTACCCGAACATTTCACTGTTGGATATCGACGGCATCCTGGAGCGGGTGCGCGAGGTGGTGGATCGGGTGAGCCAGGCGGTGCAGCTGGTGATGGGCTTCAGTCTGCTGGCCGGGCTGCTGGTGTTGCTGGCGGCGTTGCAGGCGACGGCTGGTGAGCGGCGCTACGACAGTGCGGTGCTGCGTACGCTGGGGGCAACGCGCCGTCAGCTGCGCGGTGCGGTGCTGGTGGAGTTTGGTGCGCTGGGGCTGTTGTCGGCGTTGTTGGCGGTGGGCGCGGCGGCGCTGCTGGGCACGGTGGTGGCGCGGCAGGTGTTCGAGTTGACGCTGAGCCCGCCGTGGGGACCGTTGTTGGTGGGCGGTGGGTTGGGTGTGCTGTTGAGCATGCTGGCCGGCTGGTGGGGCACGCGGCGGATTCTGCATACGCCGCCGGCGTTGGCGCTTCGGGAGGCGTGAGTTGGGGCGCCGTTGCATTGAAAGCGAAAGCAAAAGCGACGGCGTCTTGGTGTTCATGGCCTGAAGGCTGGCGGCCAGCCCTGCCCAGGACGCGCCGTAAACCCGTCCCTGGGGGCTCGTGGGCGCCATCCTTGGCGCCCTGACGGTCCTGGGCAGGACTACCCGCCATCCTTCCCGATGGATGGCCTTGGGCGGATGGGCGAGCGGCGGGTCTACCGTTGGCGTGCAGTTACCACCACCATTGATGGGGCATAGTGCTGCTTCGACGTTCGGCGATGGACGCGAGCGCCGCCGGTTGCGGCTGTATCAGCGCGCGCGTTCTGGCGGTGCTTTTTCCACCCACTGCTGGAAGACGGCATCGATCTCGGTGTCCGCCACGGTCTTGCCGTCCTGGATGTCCTGGGCCTGGGTGAACAGCGGGATGATCATGGCCATGCCGTCGGGTTTGGTTTTCAGGTGCACGCCCGGTGCGTTGCCGAGGAAGCTGTTCCAACGCTGGCGCACCTTCGCCCAGTAGCCCGCGGTGGCGGTCCAGTAGGCGTAGGCGGGGGTGAAGTCCACCTCGGTGGTTTTGTTGTAATCGTTGAAGCCGAATTCGCGCGCGATCGGTGTCTGCGCGCCGTCGGGGCGCCGCTGGATCTTGGTGTTGAACTGCTCGTGGGTCCACCCGTTGGGCGTGCGCGTGTGCCGGTTGATCACGGCCAGGGCGTTGTAGTCGCTGCGGCGGGTGTATTCGCGGCGCGGCAGGGGGCGCCAGCTGAGGTCGCTGGTCCACGCGGCGATACCGTTGTCGTAGCGCCAGGCGCCGGTGCCGCAGTAGCGCGGTGCGTCGCTGACTTCGTAGACGCATTGGGTCCAGGCACCGGTGGTGAGCGCCGTGGGAATGGGGCGCACCTGCCAGGTCTGGTCGGCAGTGAACTCGAACCGGGTCGGTGCCTGGTAGACCCAGTCCTGGCGCCAGTGCTTGGTGACGTGGCCGCTCTTGGCGTCGACCAGCAGGTGCTGCAGCACCACCCGCGTTGGGGTGTCTTCGACCACGATCACCACTTCGTTGCCGCCGGTGCGCACGGCCGGCGCGCGTTCGTAGCCGGGCTGGAGCAGCACGGTTTCGTCGAAGGCGAAGTCGACGATGTATTCGCCCTGCATCGCCAGGATGCTGGCGCGGTCGCGTGCGGGGTCGGCCGGTGTGGCATGCGCGCTGGCGGTGAGCGCGAGCAGCAGCCCTGCCAGGGCGAGCGCGGGCGTCATTACAGCTGGATCACCGGCATGCCGCCGGCCGCCCATGGTCCGCTGCGGCGGGCCGCGCTGGCGCAGCAGCCGTCGTCGACCCAGAGCTCGCCTTCGGCGCCTTCCACGGTGCCGATCCGGCGCGCGGTGCTGGCGCCCAGCGCGGACAAGGAGGCCAGGCTGGCGGCGAGTTCGCGGCCTTCGCCGACCTGCAGGCGCAGCGCGCACATGCGCCACGCGTCGTTGCCCAGGCGCACGGCGAGGCGTCGCCACAGGCGCTCGGCGACACCGGCGTCGTTGACCGTTTCGGGCCGTGCGGGAAACGCGGACACGAGGCGATCCCACGCGAGGAAATCGCTGTCGGGCAGCAGATACAGGCGCCAGCAGCAGCGGCCGCGGGCGTCGACGAAGCAGAGGCTTTCGCGGATGCCTTCGCTGTCCATGCCCTGGCAGGCATGCGCGGAGACCGCGTGTTTCCAGCCACCGAGTTCACTGCTGTCCGGGCGGTACAGGCACAGCACGGTACCCAGCGAGGCCAGTTGCGCGGCCGATGGCAGGCCAGCGATGGGATGGCGGCCCGGTGGGCGGCCGACGGAAAGGGCACGGCTCATGGCGGTCTACCTGCAATCGACGGTTGCGAGGGGAGACCCTCGACCCACGCCGTGGACCGGAGTCGACGGCGGAGTGTCGAGGGGGAGAGAGCTGGGGGAGGAACGGCCGTTACTTGGTCAGGATCAGCTTGTCGTTGCTGGTATGACGCAGGCGATAGAAACGATCGCCGTGCTGGATCAGGATTTCGCGGCGCCCCTTGAGCAGGGCTTCGCTGTCGATCACTTCTTCCGGCGGGACCACGCGGACCGGACGGTCGCGGAGGGTCAGCGTTTCGGGGCGCAGCAGTACAGCAGCTTGAGTGTTCATCGTCTGGACTCGTTGCGAGGGGCGAGTCAAATGATAATGATTCTCAGTTGACAATCAACAACCATTCTCACTTTGATAGATGGCATTAATGATCGACTACCCAACTTCGATAGCCTTTATCAATCGCCATCTGTGCGTGGTCGCCCGTCGGGTGAACTGCAGAGCCGGCCAGCGGCCGGCACTACCCTGGAGGGACGGCGCCTGTTGCAAACACCCTGCTCCGTTCTGCGTAGCGACCCCGCTTCTGTCTGCCGCCGCCGCAGCAGCGGTAGTGTCGGCCGCTGGCCGGCTCTCCGGATCCCGACAGACGCAATCAGGCAAAGACCGCTTCCACCTGCTGCCAGACGCTCTCATCGAGCTGCTCGAACAGCGCCAGTGCGCCCAGGTTCTCTTCCAGCTGGCTGACCCGGCTGGCGCCGAGGATCACGCTGGACACATTCGGATTGCGCAGGCACCAGGCGATCGCCAGCTGCGCCGGCGAGACGCCCAGCTGCGCGGCCAGTGCGGTGTAGCGCCGCACCCGCTCCATGCGGACGCTGCCATCGTCGAGCACCTGCGCCTTCAGCCAGCCCAGCTGTTCCTGGCCCAGCCGCGACTGCGGGTCCACGCCGGCGTTGTACTTGCCGGTCAGCAGGCCCGAGGCCAGCGGCGACCAGATGGTGGTGCCCAGGCCAGCCTCGGCATACAGCGGCGCGTATTCGCGCTCCACCCGCTCGCGGTGCAGCAGGTTGTACTGCGGCTGTTCCATCGAGGGCGCATGCAGGTTGCGCGCGCGGGCGATGTCTACCGCCTCCTGGATCTGCGCGGCCGACCATTCCGACGTGCCCCAGTACAGCACCTTGCCCTGGCGGATCAGGGTATCCATGGCCTGCACGGTCTCGGCGATCGGGGTATCCGGATCCGGGCGATGGCAATAGTAAAGGTCCAGGTACTCCACCCGCAGGCGCTTGAGCGCGGCGTGGCAGGCGTCGGTGACATGCTTTCGCGACAGCCCGTGCTGGGTAGGGCGCGGGTCGTCGACGGCGCCGAAGAACACCTTGCTGGAGACGCAGAAGCCATCGCGCGGCAGGCGCAGGTCGGCGATCACATCGCCCATCACCTGCTCGGCGCGGCCGCGGGCATAGCCTTCGGCGTTGTCGAAGAAATTGACCCCGGCATCCCAGGCGGTGGCGATCAGCTTGCGGGCCTCATCGCGGCCGATCTGGTCGCCGAAGGTCACCCAGGCCCCGAAGGACAGGGCCGAGAGCTTCAGGCCGGTGGAGCCAAGACGGCGATAGAGCATGTGGTTCTCCTGCTGCGGGCCCGCGACCGGGCCGGATCGATGCCGGTAAGTGTAGAGCGGGGCGGCGCAGTTCCGCGCGCCTTGCCGCGGCGGCGGTCTCACGCCCCGTGACACGCCGCACGGAAACCGGGCCATGCCTTGCCGATACAGGCCCGATCACGACCGATCGGCTCGCGGACGCTGCTTTTCCTTGCCCCGCCCCTGCCGCTGCTCTAGGCTTCCCGTTTTTCGCGGCGCCCCAAGGGAAGTCTCATGGTCGAAGGTTTGGGCAGGATTGGCTTCGGCCTGTTCGGGTTGGCAGTGCTGATCGGCATTGCCTGGTTGTTCTCGAACAACAAGCGGGCTGTCGACTGGCGCCTGGTCGTCACCGGTATCGCACTGCAGATCGCGTTCGCGGCGGTGGTGCTGCTGGTCCCGGGTGGCCGTGATGTGTTCGACGCGCTGGGCAAGGGCTTCGTCAAGATCCTGGAGTTCGTCAACGCCGGCTCGGGCTTCATCTTCGGCAGCCTGATGGACACCAGCCAGTTCGGTTTCATCTTCGCCTTCCAGGTGCTGCCGACCATCATCTTCTTCTCGGCGCTGATGGGGGTCATGTACCACCTCAACGTGATGCAGATGATCGTGCGCGGCATGGCCTGGGCGATCACCAAGATCATGCGTGTGTCCGGTGCGGAAACCACCAGCGTCTGCGCCAGCGTGTTCATCGGCCAGACCGAAGCGCCGCTGACGGTACGCCCGTACATCGCCAAGATGACCCAGTCCGAGCTGATCACCATGATGATCGGCGGCATGGCGCACATTGCCGGCGGCGTGCTGGCCGCGTATGTGGGCATGCTCGGTGCCGGCGATCCGGTCGAACAGGCCTTCTACGCCAAGCATCTGCTGGCCGCGAGCATCATGGCGGCCCCGGCGACCCTGGTGGTGGCCAAGCTGCTGGTGCCCGAGACCGGTACCCCGCTGACCCGCGGCACGGTCAAGATGGAAGTGGAGAAGACCTCCAGCAACATCATCGACGCGGCTGCCGCCGGCGCCGGCGACGGCCTCAAGCTGGCGCTGAACATCGGTGCGATGCTGCTGGCCTTCATCGCCCTGATCGCCCTGATCAACGCGCCCCTGACCTGGCTGGGTGACATCACCGGCCTGGCCGCGCTCATCGGCCGCCCGACCGACCTGTCCACGCTGTTCGGCTTCCTGCTGGCCCCGATCGCCTGGGTGATCGGCACCCCGTGGGCCGATGCCACCACGGTGGGCTCGCTGATCGGCCAGAAGGTGGTGATCAACGAGTTCGTGGCGTATTCGGAGCTGGCCAAGATCATCCGAGGCGAGGTGCCGGGCACGGTGCTGTCGGCCGAGGGTCGCCTGGTCGCCACCTACGCGCTGTGCGGTTTTGCCAACTTCAGCTCCATCGCGATCCAGATCGGTGGTATTGGTGGGCTGGCGCCAGAGCGTCGCCACGATCTGGCCAAGTTCGGCCTGCGTGCCGTGCTCGGCGGTACCATTGCCACCTTCATGACGGCGACCATCGCCGGCGTGCTGACGCATTTCAGCTGATATCCGTTCCCTGAGAAACAGTCTTTATGAGTAGCAGTGTCGTCGTAATCGGTTCCTTCAATGTGGATCATGTCTGGCGTTGTGAGTCGCTCCCGGCCCCGGGTGCGACCATCGCCGGCCGCTACAGCACCGGTCCCGGCGGCAAGGGCTTCAACCAGGCCGTGGCCGCCCGCCGTGCCGGCGCGCCGACCACGTTCCTGTGCGCGCTGGGCGATGACGCCGGCGGTGCGATGGCGCGCGGCCTGGCCGAGCAGGATGGCTTTGCGCTGACCGCCGAAGCCAGCAGCGAGCCGACCGGCACCGGCGGTATCTATGTCGACAGCCGGGGCCGCAACACCATCGTGATCGGCCCGGGGGCCAACGCCGCGCTGAGCCTGGACTTCGTCGAACAGCAGCGCGCGCTGCTGGCCGGTGCCAAGGTGGTGCTGGCGCAGCTGGAATCGCCGGTGGAAACCATCGAGGCCGCCCTGGCGATCGCGCGTGAAGCCGGTGCCACCACCGTGCTCAACGTGGCGCCTGCCGATGCACCCTCCAGCATCGGCCTGCTCAAGCTGGCCGATGTGCTGACCCCGAACGAGACCGAGTTCGCTGCCCTGCTCGGCCGTCATGTCGGCGAGCGCGTGGATGCCAACGACGTCGCCGCGCTGGATGGCGCCAGCCTGCATGCGCTGTGCCGCAAGCTGGTCGGCAACGGCACCGTGGTGGTGACGTTGGGTTCGGTCGGTGTATTCGTGTCGCACGCAGAAGAAAACCTGCGTGGCGACACGCAGCCGTACTACCGCGTGGGCGCCGAGCAGGTGCAGGTGCTGGACACCACCGGTGCAGGCGATGCGTTCAACGGCGCCCTGGTCGCCTCGATCGCGCAGGACCCGGAGGCGGCGTTTGCCCGCCACGTGCGTTTCGCCAATCAGTTCGCCGGTCGTTCGACCGAGAAGGAAGGCGCCGCCGCGGCGATGCCGCACTTCACCCCGGCCGACGCCGAAAACAAGTAAGCGTCACCGGTGTGGATACCAAGAGGCCAGCGTTCGCGCTGGCCTTTTTTTTTGGAAGCGGCAGTCCCCACCGTTGGTGGGTACGATGCGCCAGGCCTACCGCAAGCGTCGGGGCCGCGTGATCCACAGCGCCAGCGCGCCCACCAGGAGTCCGGCAAGCACGTCCAGCAGATCGTGCTGCCAGGTGGTGAGCGTCGAGAGCAGGATCAGCCCACAGGCGCCGTGCCACAGCCAGCGCAGTGCCGTCGCATCGGCCTGCAGCCACTGCCGCCATGCCTGCCAGACCACCACCAATACCGCGGCGTGCAGCGACGGCGCCATGTTGAACGGCGCCTCGAACGCGCGCAGCTGTGCGAACAACAGCCCGCTCACGCCATCCGGCTGGGGCAAAACACGCACGTTGCCGGTCGGCCAGCACACGAAGGCGAGCATGCAGGCGGCCTGCACCAGCGCGATGGCCAGCGCATGGCGGCGCAGGGCCGATCGGGTCGGGCAGAGGAAGAACGTCAGCGGGTACAGCAGGTTCAGGGCCAGGTACGGCCAGATCGTCCACGCCCAGAACGGAATCGCCTCGTCCCAGCGACCGTGCAGGCTATAGGTCTGGGCTTGGCTGGCGGCCCAGTGGTTGGTCCAGCTGTAGCCGTGGATGAACATGGCGCCGAGCAGCAGCATCCACAGCATCGCCTCGCGCCAGGGCGGCTGGAGGACGGACGCGGTGGCAACAGGCGGCGTGGGCACGCGCGCACCCTAGCAGAACGTGGCCCGCCTGTTTGCCGCTATCCTTGCGTTTTCGCGGATACACGGACTGTACGCAGTGGCAGCAGCAGGCAGTCAGGAACACGCCGGCCCGCACGTGGGCGAACCGCGCTGGACGCGCAATCCGGCCTGGGCGCTGTTTTCGCAGACCCATGCGCAGCGCCCGCTGCTGCTGGTGTCCGGTGGCGCCGACGAACTGTATGTCGTCGATGAGGCCGACACCCCGACGGTCATCGAGCGGATCCTCGGCCACTGGGAAAACGACACCCTGGCGATCCTGCAGGACGATGCCGAGTGCGGCCCGGCGGCCCGCCAGTTGATACGTCTCGGTGTGCTGGTGCCGCGGCGCGCCGCGCGCAGAGTGAAGCGCTACGCAATCGACTGGCTCGGCGAACCGCTGCCCGGGTTGGCCGACGCCTTCGACCGGCATGCCAGCGCGGATCTGCAGCGCGTAGATGCCATCGCGGATGCCGACCTCCTCGTGCTGGTCCGGCACGGGCTGGGCTGGGAACAGGCCTTGGCCCGCTACCGCACACAGATGCCGGTACAACCGCATCTGCTGCTCGACCTCAGCTATCACCACACGCTCGCGCTGGGCCCCTATGTAGTGCCCGGCCAGAGCGCCTGCGTGTATTGCCTGGGCAACCGGGTGCTGCGCCGCTGGGGCGAAGCACCCGTGCCGGCAATGCCGGCGGTCGCAGCGCAACCGGCCCGGATCGCGGCGCTGGTCGCCCCCTTGCTGGATCAGCCGCCGCTGTTGCTGGGCTATCTCGAACGCAGCGTCTGGCTCGACCTGCAGCGCCTGCACGGCGAACGCGACCGGGTGCTGCGGCTGCCGTGGTGCCCCGCCTGCCAGGGTGGCGAAGCCTCACTGCCACCACCGCTGTCCTTGCCTTGGGACACCGGGCGCCCGTGATAATGTGCGCCACGCGCCGGGCGTTTCCGCCCCGGTCAATGGAGTGACCTCATGTATCGCCTGCCGACCCAGTTCGATGCCAGTGCCTCACGCCAGGACCTTGCCGCGGCAGGCGGCGGCTCGACGTCGACCACCTGCAGTTCCTGCATCGTCACCCTGCTCGGCACCTCGGTGCTGTCGGCGGTGGTGCTTGGCAAGCTGGACCCCGTAACAACTGCGGCCGTCAGCAGCGACGCACACGCCACGGTCGCCAGCGTCGACACCGGTACGGACCTCCCCCCCCAGCCACCTGCGTTGCCGCAGACACCGATCAGCGCTGCGACGCCGGACCGTCCGGACACCCCCGTCGCTGTCGTGCCGGTGGCCGGATTGAGCCGCACCAGTCGGGTGTTGCTCGGGCTGTTCGCCTTGCCGCTGGCCGCGATCGGCGGTGGCATTTTCATGAGCACCGCCAACCCGATATTCGGGCTGTTCGTCGCCGTGGGGCTGTATCTGGGCATCTATGCCCTCGTCTACGAACGCACGGGGCGTTCGCTCGGGCGCGGCATCGGTATCGCCATCGGGCTGCTGCTGGGCCTGTTCGCCGTCGGCGCGCTCGAGATGATGCTCTGGCTGAGCGTGTTGAAATGAGCCGCGCCGCCGTGCAGGCGGCGCTGGAAACGCCCACGCTGTCGTCGCACCTGCTGCATGGCGCGGCGCGTCCGCGCTGCGGTCTGGTGCGCCCGGCACAGCCGATCGAGGCCAACCCCTGCGATGCCACCGGGCCCTTGTTCGAGGGACGGCGCGTACACAATGCCGCCACCCCGGCCGATCCGGCCAATCCCTGGCAGGGCGTCTCTGGCGCGGTCGCGCTGGAGGCCGATGCGGCCGCCGATGGCGCGGTTGCCGAAGCCCTGGAGCGACTGGCGGCGGCGCAGGCGGGCCTGGAGGTGCGTCGCCGCGATGCGCTGACGCCCGCACAACGCCTGGACGAATCGGCCTTCGCGCTGTTCTCGGCCCGACAACGCGCAACGCCGGGTTTTCCATGGCCGATGCCCGAACGCGACGACGATCTGTTCGCCGCGGTGCATGCACTGGATGACAACCGGGTGGCCTGGGTGCCGCAGGAACTGGTCGGACTGGGGCCGCGCAGCGGCCAGGCGCGATTGCCGTCGACGTCCAGTGGTCTGGCGGCCTGGCGGGATGGCCGCGATGGGGCCTGGCTGGCGCTGCTGCGCGCGGCCCAGGAGCTGCTGGAGCGCGATGCGCTGGCGGTGACCTGGCTCAATGGCGTGGCCGGCCGGCGGATCGCCCTGCCGACCCAATGGCAGGCATTCGCGGACGCGCGCGGGGGCGAACTGCAGGCCTTCGACCTGACCCAGCACTGGAACCCGCACCCGGTGATCGCGGTCGCCGGCGGCATTCCGTTCGAAGGCCGCCCCCGTTACGTCCTCGGCATCGCCTGCCGCGCCGATCCGGGCGAGGCGCTGCACAAGGCGCTGCTGGAATGGCAGCAGGCGCTGACCTTCGCCGCGCATCTGTGTAGCCGCGAAAACGCGCGGCTTCCGCGTGAACCGGCCGCGCTGCGCAGCTTCGACGAACATGCCGCGTTCTACACCCTGCGCCCGGCGCTGTGGCCGCAGCTGCCGCTGCTGCGGGCGGCGGAGGACAGCACCTTGACGCTGCCCCCGCCGGGCGCCGCGGTCCTCCCCGCCGCGCCGCGCGCGATTGCCGAGCTGGACATGCTGCGGCGTCGGCTCGGCCGTGCCGGCATCGCGCTGTACTTCCGCGAGTTGACCACCACCGATGTGGCCGCGGCCGGCCTGCGGGTGATGCGCGTGCTGTCGCCGCAGCTCAGTGGCCTGCATGCCGACGAGCGTGCACCGTTCCTTGGTGGCCGCTGCCAGGATGTGGCGTGGCGGTATCCCGGCGTGCCGCACAGCGGCGCGTTTCCCAATTCCTTCCCGCATCCATTGGGCTGATGCACGAGGACCGCATGCCGTCACCGCCCTCCCCCTGGCACGATGCCCCGCTGTTCCATCTGTTCTGGCACAACGGCGAGCTCAATCCCGCGCGCGCCGAGGTGATGCGCACGCGTATCGCCGAAGATGCCGCACGCCCCGGGTCGCCACCCCGCCCGTTGCATGCGGCCGCCGGCATCGCCCTGCCGGACCCGGTACAGCCGGGTGACGCCCTGGCGCAGCGCCACAGTGGCCGCCGCTTCGGCAACGCACGCTGGGGCGCGCAGGAACTGGGGCGCGTGCTGGCCCCGCTGCGGGCCCGGCCCGGCGACAGTGACACGCGGCGCCTGCCGTCCGGCGGTGCCAAATACCCGATCCAGGCGTATGCCGCGCTGTACGGCACCGATGACGCGATCGCCGCAGAGCCGGGCATCCATTGGTACGACCCGATCGGGCATGCACTGGTGCCGGTGGGGCCCTGCCCCGCATGGCCGGCGCTGTCCAGGCTGCTCGGCGTGGATTGGCCCGAGCGCCCGGCGGCCGTGCTGTTCCTGATCGCCGAACCGGCCGGCACGCTGGCCAAGTACGGCGAGCGCGGTGGCCGCTTCGTATTGATCGAGGCCGGGGTCTGGCTGGGCGCACTGGGGGAGCAAGTGGCGGCGATGAACGCCGCCGGCTGCGCGATCGGCGCGTTCGAGGACGCCGCCGTGCTGGCCCTGCTCGGGCTCGACCCGCAGCGGCATCTGGCGGTGCTGGCCTATGCGTGTGGTCCGGCGCCCTGAGCGCAACCGTTGGTCGGCACCTATTCGCGCGTAACCGGTAACCGGTAACCCGCCAGCATCAGCCGCCGCTGGGGGCGGCGGAAGCAATCGTCAAGCATATGCTCATGACCGGAGCGCATCAGGCCCTTCCGGATCGGCCTGAACAGGTACCGGTGCCTGCGTGGTTGCCGGCCAGCGGCCGGCACTACAATGCGCACATGCAGATTGGCCCCTACAACATCCAGCCCAACGTGGTGCTGGCGCCGATGGCCGGTGTCACCGACAAGCCCTTCCGCCTGCTGTGCAAACAGCTGGGTGCGGGCTTGGCTGCCTCGGAGATGACCATTTCCGATCCGCGCTTCTGGAACACCCGCAAATCGCTCCACCGCATGGACCATGCCGGCGAGCCGGACCCGATCAGCGTGCAGATCGCCGGGACCGAGCCGCAGCAGCTGGCCGAGGCGGCGCGCTACAACGTGGACCACGGTGCGCAGATCATCGACATCAACATGGGCTGCCCGGCCAAGAAGGTGTGCAACGCCTGGGCCGGTTCGGCGCTGATGCGCGATGAGGATCTGGTCGCGCGCATCCTGACCGCAGTGGTCAACGCGGTGGACGTGCCGGTCACCCTGAAAATCCGCACCGGCTGGGATTGCGACCATCGCAATGGCCCGCTGATCGCGCGCATCGCCGAAGACAGCGGCATCGCCGCGCTGGCCGTGCACGGGCGTACCCGCGACCAGCACTACACCGGCACCGCCGAGTACGAGACCATCGCCGCGATCAAGGCCGCGCTGCGCATTCCGGTGATCGCCAACGGCGACATCGATTCACCGCAGAAGGCCGCGCAGGTGCTCAAGCAGACCGGCGTGGACGCGGTGATGATCGGTCGCGCCGCCCAGGGCCGCCCGTGGATCTTCCGCGAGGTGGCGCATTACCTGGCCACCGGCGCGCTGCTGGCGCCGCCGTCGGTCGCCGAGGTACGCGACCTGCTGCTGGGCCACCTGCATGCGCTGCATGATTTCTATGGCGAGCAGCAGGGCGTGCGCATCGCGCGCAAGCACCTGGGCTGGTACGCCAAGGACCGGCCGGAAAACGCCGCCTTCCGTGCGGTGGTCAACCGCGCCGAGGATGCGGCCAGCCAGGTCGCCCTGACCACCGAATATTTCGACGCCCTCGCCGCCGGCGAGTCGTTGTCGTCCGCTGCCTGAGCCTTCGCCATGACCCCGCCCATCACTGCACCGACCTATCTCCACGGCTTCTCCGATACCGAGCAGCACCGCCTGGTCACCCAGTCGCGCCTGTTCGAATCGAGCATCTTCAGCGGCATCGATTACGGCGGCGCCACGCGCCTGCTGGAAGTCGGCAGCGGCGTCGGGGCACAGACGGACATCCTGCTGCGGCGGTTCCCGGAACTGCATGTCACCGGCGTGGACCTGAGCGAGGCGCAGCTGGCCACCGCAGCCACCAATCTGGCCAGGACGCCGTGGTGCCGCGAGCGCTACACGCTGCTGCAGGCCGATGCCGGCAACCTGCCGTTCGGCGCGCGCGAGTTCGATTCGGCCTTCCTGTGCTGGGTGCTGGAGCATGTGCCGTCACCGGCGCGGGTGCTCAACGAGGTGCGCCGTGTGCTGGTGCCGGGTTCGCCGGTGTATGTCACCGAAGTGATGAACGCCTCGTTCCTGCTCGATCCGTACTCGCCGCATATCTGGCGCTACTGGATGGCCTTCAACGATTTCCAGTACGACCACGGGGGCGATCCGTTCGTCGGTGCCAAGCTCGGCAACCTGCTGCTGGCCGGTGGCTTCCGCGATGTGCACACCGAGATCAAGACCATCCACCTGGACAACCGCGAACCGGCCCGTCGCAAGACCATGATCGCGTTCTGGGAGCAGCTGCTGTTGTCGGCCGCCGATCCGCTGCTGGAGGCCGGGCTGGTCGACCAGGAAACGGTGGACGGCATGCGCCGCGAGTTCAGCCTGGTCCAGAACGACCCCAACGCGGTGTTCTTCTTCTCCTTCGTGCAGGCCCGCGCGACCGTGTACTGACCGCGTCGCGGACCTACCGCGTCGCCCAGGCGATCACGGTCACCACGACCGCGGCGGCCAGCAGCAACCAGATGCCCAGTCCGCCCCGGTCCCCCGGGGCCACCGTGCTGCCACCGGCGGTGTTGCGGGCCCCTTCGCGCGGGCGTGCGGTGGGCGTGCTGCCCACTTCCAGGGTACCGGTGGCCGGCCGCTGGCTGCGCTCGGTGAGCTTGTTCTGCATGCGTCGCGCGCGCTCGGGATCGACCTTGCGCAGCTCGTCCAGCAGCACCTGCTGCTGGCGCGCGCGGTCCGGCTGCGCCTTGGCCTTGTGCAGGATCTCGCGCAACGGCACCGCCGGCTGCTCGGCCGAGCGGCCCGGGGTCACATCCAGCAACAGCGCGCGGTATTCCGGCGGTACATCGGCCAGCCGCGTGTAGCGCGTGCCATTGATCTCCATTTCAAACCGTTCGGTCACGGTGCCTCCGTCCAACCTGCCTTCGGTGCGATCACGTCGGTGCTCGGCGGCGCATGCCAGATGCGCTGCCACAGGGCCGCGAACCGGCGCTTCAGCATCGTCCTGCCCTGCTCCCCTTCATACGCCGGGCGCAGCTGTCGCGGTGTGATCCCGGCCCAGCCATCGCCTTCCGCCCGCGCAACCGCGAAGGTGAAGGTGTAGTCCGGCTCCAGGCCCATGCGCAGATCGCTGAGCCGCAGTTCGCCATCGACCACCTGGGCACGCATGAAGCCGCGGTTGAACCAGTTCAGCCGCTGCACGGCCGGCAGCTCGGCCGCCTGGCGCAGGGCCTGCACGTTGGAGGGATGGCCCTCGAAGGTCATCGGGCCGCGGTCGGCGATCAGCGAGCGTTCGCCGATCACGTAGCCGTTGGGCGTCATCGCCACCACCTGCCAGAGCAGCGTGTTGAACGGCATCGCCACCGAGAAGCGCGGCGCATCGCCCAGCCCCATCGCCGCCAGCGCGCGATCGGCGTCGCGATCGACGATGTGCTTGGCCAGCAACGACCAGCCCAGGTAACCACTGCTTAGCACCAGCCCGGCCACCAGCGCTTTCTGCGCCAGCGGACGCGCCCGCGCGAACCATGCCACCGCGCAGGCGAGCAGCAGCCACACGGTATACAGCGGGTCGATGATGAAGACGCTGGCCCACATCGTCGGGTGCGGGGTGAACGGCCACCACAGCTGGGTGCCGTAGACGGTGAAGGCATCCAGCAGCGGATGGGTGATCAGCGCCAGCAGGATCGCCCAGAACCAGCGCCCCGGCGCCTGCGCCACGCGGCCGTGACCGAACCGTTTGAACAGCCACCAGATCAGCGCAGCCACCCACGGCAGCACCAGCAGCGAGTGACTGTAGCTGCGGTGCTCGACCATCAGCGCCACGGGATCGGCAGCAGTGAAGGCCAGTACCAGCGCATCCAGGTCCGGCAGGGTGCCGAGTGCGGCACCGGCCAACAGGGCCGCGCGGCGATGGCCAGCCGGGGCGATGGCGGCGGCGACCGCGCCGCCGAGAACGATCTGGGTAAAGGAGTCCATCGGCCGATGCTAGCAGCCGGGACTGGCCATGCGCCTCTGCCGTTCTGCTCAGGCCGCTCTGGCCAATTCGGCGCTGCCGGGCAGCGCCACCAGGGTCTGCCCGGTGTGATCCAGCAGCCGCAGGCTCCCATCCGGGTCTTCGGCCAACGCGGTCAGGCTTTCCACCCAGTCACCGTCGTTGGCATAGATCAGCCCGTCGCGCTCGACCAGCGCGGCACGGTGGATATGCCCGCAGACGATGCCATCCAGACCGCGCCGCCGCACATCCTCAAGCCCGGCCTGGACGAAGCGCTCGATGTAACGCTCGGCCGCGCCGCTGCGCTTCTTGAGGAATTCGGAGAGCGACCAGTAGCGCTGGCCGAGCCGTCGTCGCGCGGCATTGAGCAGGTGGTTGCCGGTGAGGATGCGGTAGTACAGCCAGTCCCCGAACTGTTCCTGCAGGCCGCCGAAGTGGGTGACACCGTCGTAGTCATCGCCGTGCACGACCAGCAGCCGGCGCCCGTCGGCGGTCACATGGATTGCCCGGCGCCGCACCTGCATGGCCGGCAGCATCAGCCCGCAGACCTTGCGCAGCGAGGCATCGTGGTTGCCCGGGATGTAGATGATCTCGGTGCCGGTGCGCTGCAGCGCGTGCAGCGCCTGGATCACCTCGCTGTGGGCCGGCCGCCAGGCGGCCCGGCGGTGCGCCATCCACCACAGGTCGATGATGTCGCCCACCAGATACAGCCGTTCGCAGCGCAGCTCGGCCAGGAACCGGGCCAGTTCGGCGGCATGGCAGTGGCGTGAGCCCAGGTGCACGTCAGACAGGAAGACGGCCCGCCGATGGGGCGCCAGGGTCGTCACGGGCCGTGGGGCGGCCTCCCGCGCGTCGCGCTGCTCGAATGCGTGCATGGCGTGCTCCTCAGGTCCGGCGGCCGGATGCGCCGAAGCCTGCACGGCCCCGGCGACAGCCCGATGGCGGTTTGACGACGGGCGGGTGACACGCCCCGGCCTCGGGAGCATCCGGGCGCCCGCCCATCGGCACAGGCGGCAGGCCATTTGTCACGCTCGTGGAACACTGGGCGGCGACCCTGGGCCCCAATCCCGTCACACCGGGCCCTGCGACGGGCACGCGGGCTTAACCACGGGCAACCCGTGCTGACGCACAATGCAAGTGCGCGACTTGCCGTGTATCATTCGCGGCCATCTTTCCATCCGAATCAAAGGATATTACGCCTGATGTCCAGCTACCTGTTCACCTCCGAATCGGTCTCCGAAGGCCATCCGGACAAGATTGCCGACCAGATCTCCGATGCGGTGCTGGACGCGATCCTGACCCAGGACAAGCGTGCGCGCGTGGCCTGCGAAACCATGGTCAAGACTGGCGTGGCCATCGTCGCCGGTGAAATCACCACCAGCGCCTGGATCGACCTGGAAGCCTTGACCCGCAAGGTGATCCTGGACATCGGCTACGACAGCTCCGACGTCGGCTTCGATGGCGCGACCTGCGGCGTGCTGAACCTGATCGGCAAGCAGTCGCCGCACATCGCCCAGGGCGTGGACCGTAAGAAGCCCGAAGAAATGGGCGCTGGCGACCAGGGCCTGATGTTCGGCTATGCCACCAACGAGACCGACAGCTACATGCCGGCCGCGATCCACCTGTCGCACCGCCTGGTCGAGCAGCAGGCCAAGATCCGCAAGAAGAAGAATTCGCCGCTGTCCTGGCTGCGCCCGGATGCCAAGAGCCAGGTCACCCTGCGCTATGAAAACGGTGCCGTCTCGGCCATCGACGCGGTGGTGCTGTCGACCCAGCACGCCCCGGGCGTGAAGCAGAAGGACCTCATCGAGGCCGTCCGCGAAGAGATCATCAAGCCGGTGCTGCCGGCCAAGTGGCTGCACAAGGGCACCAAGTTCCACATCAACCCGACCGGCAAGTTCGAGATCGGCGGCCCGGTGGGCGACTGCGGCCTGACCGGCCGCAAGATCATCGTCGACACCTACGGCGGCTGGGCCCGTCACGGGGGTGGTGCGTTCTCGGGCAAGGATCCGTCCAAGGTCGACCGTTCGGCGGCTTACGCGGCCCGTTACGTCGCCAAGAACGTCGTGGCTGCCGGCCTGGCCGACCGTTGCGAAGTGCAGGTCTCCTACGCCATCGGCGTGGCCGAGCCGACCTCGATCTCGGTCACCACCTTCGGCACCGGCAAGATCAGCGATGACAAGATCGAAAAGCTGATCCGCAAGCATTTCGACCTGCGCCCGTACGGCATCATCCAGATGCTGGACCTGATCCACCCGATGTACCAGCAGACTGCGGCCTACGGTCACTTCGGCCGCAAGCCGAAGGACTTCAGCTACCTCAACGCTGCTGGCGAAACCGTCAACGCGACCGCCTTCTCCTGGGAGAAGACCGATCGCGCCGCCGCCCTGCGCGCGGATGCGAAGTTGAAGTAAGAAATGGGCCGCGAAAGCGGCCCTTTTCTTACGGGTAGAGCCGACCGTTGGTCGGCTGGCCGCGCGCAGCGCGGCAATGATCGAAACAAACGACGGGTCGCGAAAGCGGCCCGTCGTCGTATGTGCGGCACTCTGCCCATCGGCGCGCGTGGCAAGCCCAGCCGACCAACGGTCGGCTCTACCGGGCGGGCAACCGGCGCTACACTCTGTCCATGCCCGAATTCAAATCCAACCAGCTGTCCATGACGGTGCTGATGTCGCCGGACATGGCCAATTTCTCCGGCAAGGTGCACGGCGGTGCCGTGCTGCGCCTGCTCGACCAGGTCGCCTATGCCTGCGCCAGCCGCTATGCCGGCAGCTACGTGGTCACCCTGTCGGTGGACCAGGTGATGTTCCGCCAGCCGATCGCGGTCGGCGAGCTGGTCACCTTCCTGGCCTCGGTGAACTACACCGGCACCTCCTCGATGGAGATCGGGGTCAAGGTGGTGGCCGAGGACATCCTCAAGCGCAGCGTGCGCCACGCCAACAGCTGCTTCTTCACCATGGTCGCGGTGGACGACGACGGCAAGCCGACCCCGGTGCCGCCGCTGGTGCTGGAGACCGCCGACGAACGCCGCCGGCATGCCGCCGCGTTGATCCGCCGCCAGCTGCGCGAAGAGATGGAGCAGCGCCACCTGGAGCTGCTGGCATCCAATCCGCCTGCACCGGGCGATCTGGTCGAGCGGGTCTGAGCCCTGGGCCATGACCAACGGTCATGGCCTACCGGCCAGGTATCGACCGTTGGTCGATACCTGCCATATGGCGCGCGCTGCCGGCCAGCGGCCGGCACTACCCGGCGTGGCCTATCCGGTGTTCTGTACGCCCTGCGAAACACCGTTCACGCACGCCACCAGCGCGCGCAGCACATCGTCGTCTTCGCCCCCGCTCTCCCGCCAGCGGCGCAGCAGGTCCACCTGCAGCACGCTGATCGGATCGATGTAGGGATTACGCAGGCGGATCGACAGCGCCAGGCGCTGGTCGTGCTGCAGCAGTGCGTCCTGCCCGGTCAATGCCAGGATCCACTGTGAGGTGAGCTCAAGCTCGCCCTGGATCTGCGGGAAGAAGCGGCCATGCAACGCACCGGACAACTGCGAGAACTGTTCGGCGATGGTCAGGTCGCCCTTGGACAGCACCATCGCGATGTCGTCCAGGAAGGTGCTGAAGAACGGCCAGTCGCGCGCCATCTCTTTCAGGAGGCCTTCGTGACCGGCATCGATCGCCGCCTGCAGGCCACTGCCGACGCCATACCAGCCCGGGATAACGGCACGCGCCTGGCTCCACGCAAACACCCATGGAATCGCGCGCAGGTTGGTCAGTGCGGCATCCTCGCCCAGCCGGCGCGAAGGGCGTGAGCCCAAGGTCATCCGCTCGATGACGTCGATCGGCGTGGCCAGGCGGAAGTACTGCATGAAGTCTTTCTGGCCGACGAAGGCGCGGTACGCCTCCGCACTCTTCTGCGCGATCAGGTCCATCACCGGGCGCCACTGTTCCTCGCGCGGTTCCGCTGCGCGCGGGCGCAGGCTGGAGCGCAGCACCGCACCGGTGGACTGCTCCAGCGAGCGCAGCGCCAGTGCACGGATGCCGTACTTGCGATGGATCACTTCGCCCTGCTCGGTCACGCGCAGACGGCCGTCGATGCTGCCGCGCGGCGAGGCATCCACGGCGTGCGTGGTCTTGCCACCCCCGCGGCTGATCGAGCCGCCACGGCCGTGGAAGAAGGTCAGCCGGATGTCGTTCTCGGCGGCGACGTCCAGCAGTTCCACCTGGGCGCGCTGCAGCCCCCAGCGCGAGGCCGCGATACCACCGTCCTTGCCACTGTCCGAATAGCCGAGCATCACCATCTGCACATCACCGCGCGAGGCCAGGTGCGTGCGGTAGACCGGGTCGGCCAGCAGATCGCGCAGGGTGTCGGTACCGCGCTTGAGGTCATCCACGGTTTCGAACAACGGCGCGATGTCCAGCGGCACCGCGCCGGCGTCATCCACCAGGCCGCCGCGGCGCGCCAGCGCGAGTACGGCGAGCACATCGCTGCGGTCGTGCGCCATCGAGATGATGTAGCTGCCCAGCGCATCGGCACCGTGTCGCCGGCGTGCATCGGCCAGTGCCGCGAACACTGCATCCAGCCGCTCACCGCCCTCCTCATCGCTCGCCGGCAGCGCCTGCTCGCCACTGGCGAACGGGGCCAGGCGCGCGGCGCGGGTGACCGCGTCGGCGGCGTCCCAGGCGTCCTGCCCATCCAGCACACTGGCGAGCGCGCGGCCGTGCACGCTGGACTCCTGGCGCACGTCCAACCGTGCCAGATGGAAGCCAAAGGTACGCACCCGCCACAGCAGGCGGCGCACCGCGAAACCGCCCGCGTGGTCGCCCTTGTTGTCGTGCAGGCTGCGCAGGATCAGCTCGATGTCGTCGGTGAGTTCCTGCGGCGACGCGTAGGCGCCTTCCGCATCGTCCATCGTCGCCTGCACGCGTGCGCGCATGCGGTCGTTGAGCAGGCGGTAGGGCATGTCGGCATGTCGCGGCCGCGAGGTGACCTTGGGCAGCAGCACCTTGTACTGCTCCACACGTGCCTGCAGCGCATCGCTGACCGCCACCCGCTCGGTGGACTGGCTGAGCAGGCTGGCCAGCTGCAGCAGGTCTTTCTGGTAGCGGCCGAGTACGGCCTGGCGCTGCGCATCGAGCGTGTTGCGGATGGTGCCGGCGTCCACGTTCGGATTGCCATCCATGTCGCCGCCCACCCACGTGCCGAAGCGCAGCAGGCGCGGCAGCGGCAGTTCCTCGCCGTAGGTATCCAGCAGCGCCTGCTGCAGCGATTCGTACAGCACCGGAATCACCCGGTACAGCACCTGCACCAGGTAGAAGCCGACATGCTCCCGCTCGTCGTCCACGGTCGGGCGCACAGGCGAGGAATCGGTGGTCTGCCACGACGCCGTCAGGGCCATGCGGAAACGTGCCGCGTCGGCGGCGGCTTCACCCGGCGTGCGCTGGCCGTCGAGGTTGTCGACCAGGCTGGCAACCATCAACTGCTCTTTTTCCAGCAGCGCACGGCGGACCGCTTCGGTCGGATGCGCGGTGAACACCGGCTCGATATCGATGCGCGGCAGCCACTCGGCAAGCTCGGCCAGGGTCACGCCCTGCGCTTTGAGATTGACCAGTGCGTCCTGCAGGCCATCCGGCTGCGGTGTGGCCGTACCGGCACGCTGGTAGTCACGGCGACGTCGGATGCGGTGCACGCGCTCGGCGATGTTCACCACCTGGAAGTAGGTGCTGAACGCACGCACCATCGCTTCGGCGCGCTCGGGCGGCAGGCCGGTCAGGGCATCGTTGAGGTCGGACAGCGGGGCGTCGCTTTCGCGGCGGGCGATGGCGCGCGTACGCACCTGTTCCACATCATCGAAAAACTGCGTGGAGACCTGCTCGGCGAGCAGGTCGCCGACCAGTGCGCCGAGTCGGCGTACATCGTCACGCAGGGGAATATCGGGAGTGGCAAAAACGATGCTGCTACGGTACTCGTTCATCTGCGACGCACTGGCCTCGGGAACGGAATCCGCTCAAGCCTAACCCACAATCGCGTCGTTGCTGCGTCGCGCAAATAGTTACATCTGGTAGTGCCGGCCGCTGGCCGGCGCTTGCCGATCATTTTTCGTACCGGCCAACGGCCGGTACCTACCCATCATTTTTCGTACCGGCAACGGCCGGTACCCACCCGTCATTTTTCGTACCGGCCAACGGCCGGTACCTACCTGTCATTTTCCGTACCGGCCAACGGCCGGTACCTACCTGTCATTTTCCGTACCGGCCAACGGCCGGCATCAACGACCAGGATCCGCATCGGATCGTGGCCGGCCCCATCACGATGGGTGCCGGCCAGGGCCGATCAGCGCTTCTTCTTGACCGGCTTGCCCTCGCCTACGGTCTGCTCCAGCCACCGCTCGCTTTCGGCCAGCATGGTCATGATCGATTCGCGCGCGCGGTAAGCATGCGATTCGTTGGGCAGCATCACCAGGCGCGAGGTACCGCCCAGCCCCTTCACCGCGGCGAACATGCGCTCGCTCTGGATCGGGAACGTGCCGGAATTGTTGTCGTCCACGCCGTGGATGAAGAGGATCGGGTCCTTGATCTTGTCGGCATAGTTGAACGGCGACATCTTCTGGTAGACGTCCTGCGCCTGCCAGTAGTTGCGCTCTTCGGCCTGGAAGCCGAACGGGGTCAGCGTGCGGTTGTACGCACCGCTGCGCGCGATGCCGGCCTTGAACAGGCGGGTATGCGCGAGCAGGTTGGCGGTCATGAACGCACCGTAGGAGTGGCCACCGATCGCGATGTGCTCACGGTCGGTCACGCCACGCCGCACCACTTCATTCACGGCCGCCTCGGCATTGGCGATCAGCTGCGGCAGGTAGGTGTCGTTCGGCTCCTTGTCGCCCTCGCCGATGATCGGCATCGAGGGGCTGACCAGCACCGCGTAGCCCTTGGCCAGGAACGCCTGCGGGCCCCAGTAGCTGATCGCGTTGAAGCGGTACGGGGAATCGGTGACCTGGCTGGCGGCCTCGGCCGTCTTGAACTCGCCCGGATAGGCCCACATCAGCAGCGGCAACGGACCGTCCTTCTTCGCGTTGTAGCCCGGCGGCAGCATCAGCGTGGCGGTCAGGTCGACGCCATCGTTGCGCTTGTAGCGGATCTGCTCCTTGCTCACCCCACGCAGCTGCGGCAGCGGGTGCTGGAAGTGGGTCAACGCCTTCGGTGCGGCGGTGGCATCGGCCAGCGACTGCACGTAGAAGTTGGCCGGCTCGTCGGGCGATTCACGGGTCAGCAGCAGCGAGGTGCCTTCCTGGTCAAGCAGCGCCACCGGCGCGGCGTAGGACGGCGCCTGCGAGTGGAACAGGCGGGTGGTCTGCTTGCTGTCCAGATCAAGGCGATCCACGAACGGACGGTCGCCTTCCGGCGAGGCGCCCAGCCCGTACAGGAAGATGCTGCGGCCATCGGCGCTGACCTGCAGGCGCGAGCGACCGTTGACGTCGCGCACCAGGCCCGGGCGGCCCGGGTCGTTGTAGCGGTCCTGGGAGGAACGCGCCGACAGCAGTTCCGCCGCCTTCTCCGGCTGGTCCGGCGCGATCCGCCACTGCTTGACCTCGCGGTTCTTCCACCACGATTCGTTGAGCAGCGCCAGATCGCCACGGCCCCACTGGATGCCCGCGTAACGGCTGCCCAGCTGCGCCAGCGTCACCGGCGGCTTATCGAAGGGGGCGGCCTGCATCAGCACCGCATCGCGCACCTTGGCCTCGCGGTTCGGGTCGCCGCCGTCCTGCGCTTCGGCCCAGACCAGGGTCGCCGGTGCATCGGCGCGCCAGTCGATCCGGCGCACGCCGGTGGCCACCGCATCGTTGCCGGTCGGCAGGCCTTCCTTCAACGGCAGGTCGGCGACGGTGTGTTCGAGCTTGCCGTCCACGGCGGACAGCACTTCGATGCGACGCGCGAACGCGCTGGCCGGCACCAGATAGGAATACGGACGCACCACCCGCTCGCTCAGCAGGTAACGGCCATCCGGGGAGAGGGTGACATCCCAGTACACCCCACCGGTGGACAGCGGCGTGGTCACGCCGTTGAGCGCGACCTTGGCCGGCTGCGCGCTGGCGTAGTAGTCGAAGAGGCGGGCATCGGCCTCGTTCTTGAGCATGTCCTGGTAGGTACGGATCGTGCGCACACCGGCGTCGGCCTCGGTCTGCTGGATCGCAGGGCCGGTCGGGATGCCGCCGGCGGCCGGTGCCGCACCCTGCCCCTTGAGCTGCTGCATCACCAGCAGGCCGCGGCTGTCGGGCTGCCAGCTGTAGCCATCGCCCATCACGGTGTTCAGATCACCGACCAGGCGGCGCGCCGAACCGGCCTCGACATCGACGATCCACAGCTCATTGGTGCGGGTGACCGCTTGCACCTGGTTGAAGGCGATGTACTTCTGGTCCGGCGACCAGGCAAAGGTGGCGATCGACAACGGCTGCGGCAACCCGCTGATCTGGCGCTCCTTGCCATCGGCGACGCTCATCAGCCACAGCTTGTCGGCGAAGCTGAAGCGGCTGGCCGAATGCGTGGCCGGGTTGATGCGCAGGCCGGCCAGCTTCAGTTCGGGCTGGGCCACGTCGTTGATCGACGGCAGCGGCGGTGTCTGCAGCAGCGCGGCCAGGTCACGGCGCGGGGACAGGCTCAGGGTCGGGGCACGCGGCGCATCGACCACGGCCTGCAGGGCCGGCGACGGTAGCTCGTAGCCGCCCTGATCGCCCTTGGCGGCGGCTGCGGTCGGCGCAGTGGTCTTCGCGGCCGGGGCGGCGGCCAGCGCCAACGGCGGCACCGCCAGCAGGGCCAGTCCGAGGATCAAGGTATGGCGCCACTGTGGAGCGCGTCGACCGGGGGTGCGTGTCATGGTGTGTGCCTGTGCTGATACGAACCCCCGACCTTAACAGCCGCGCGCCGATCGCCCCCCTGCCGATGGTTGGGGGCAGGGACCGATTCATGCCAATGCAACCGGCCGCGATATAATGGGTGACCCTCCACCGAGGGGCGCTGCGACCGTTCCGGACCTTCTCCGGGGGCGGCCAGGCTCGGTGGCCAGGATTGGTTCCAACGGCGCCCGGCGAACACGAGTATCGACTCGTCATTACACCGGAGCTTTGAATGAACGCTGTTGCCAAGACCTTCTCCACCGAAGGCGATTACAAGATTGCCGATATCTCCCTGGCCGATTGGGGCCGCAAGGAGCTGGACATCGCCGAGCATGAAATGCCGGGCCTGATGTCGATCCGTCGCAAGCACGCCGCCACCCTGCCGCTGAAGGGCGTGCGCGTGACCGGCTCGCTGCACATGACCATCCAGACCGCGGTGCTGATCGAGACCCTGAAGGACATCGGCGCGGACGTGCGCTGGGCCTCGTGCAACATCTTCTCGACCCAGGACCACGCGGCGGCGGCGATTGCCAAGTCGGGCACCCCGGTGTTCGCCTGGAAGGGCGAGTCGCTGGAGGAATACTGGGACTGCACCCTGGACGCACTGACCTTCACCCTGCCCGACGGCACCCTGACCGGCCCGGAGCTGGTGGTGGACGATGGCGGTGACGTGACCCTGCTGATCCACAAGGGCTATGAGCTCGAAAACGGCAGCGACTGGGTCAACGAGAAGGCCGCCTCGCACGAAGAGCAGGTCATCAAGAACCTGCTCAAGCGCGTCGCCAAGGAGCGCCCGGGTTACTGGGCCCGCGTGGTCAAGGACTGGAAGGGTGTCTCCGAAGAGACCACCACCGGCGTGCACCGCCTGTACCAGCTGGCCCAGGCCGGCACCCTGCTGATCCCGGCGATCAACGTCAACGACTCGGTCACCAAGAGCAAGTTCGACAACCTGTACGGCTGCCGCGAGTCGCTGGCCGATGGCCTCAAGCGCGCGATGGACGTGATGCTGGCCGGCAAGGTCGCCGTGGTGTGCGGCTACGGTGACGTGGGCAAGGGCTGCGCCGCGTCGCTACGCGCCTACGGCGCGCGCGTCGTGGTCACCGAGATCGATCCGATCTGCGCCCTGCAGGCCGCGATGGAAGGCTTCGAGGTCAACACCCTCGAATCCACCCTGGGCCGTGGCGACATCTACGTCACCACCACCGGCAACAAGGACATCATCCGCATCGAGCACCTGAGCGCGATGAAGGACCAGGCCATCGTCTGCAACATCGGCCACTTCGACAACGAGATCCAGGTCGATGCGCTGAACGCGCTGGCCGGCGTGCAGAAGATCAACATCAAGCCGCAGGTCGACAAGTACATCTTCGACAACGGCAATGCGATCTTCCTGCTGGCCGATGGCCGTCTGGTCAACCTGGGCTGCGCGACCGGCCACCCGAGCTTCGTGATGTCCAACTCGTTCGCCAACCAGACGCTCGCGCAGATCGACCTGTGGGCGAACAAGGACAGCTACGAGAAGAAGGTATACCTGCTGCCGAAGAAGCTGGACGAAGAAGTGGCGCGCCTGCATCTGGAAAAGATCGGCGTGAAGCTGACCACCCTGAGCCAGGAACAGGCCGATTACATCGGCGTGCCGGTGGAAGGTCCGTTCAAGCCGGAGCATTACCGCTACTGATCGGCGTGAGAACCGCAGGGCTGCCACGGCAGCCCTGCCAGCTTTAGGAGAGAGGTGCCTTGCTGAGCAATAGTCGCGTCACTAAGTTGGGTGACCTGCTAAGAGGGGGTTACGACGATGCATCGACCCTTACCGAACTTGAAGAATACAGATCCGAGTTCATCCCCTCCTACAACTATGTCGTCCGCATTCTTCAAGAGAAGCTATATCTTTCAGTCACAGGACGGTTTAAGTCTACGTTGTCGATTATTGAGAAGCTTCGCAGGAGCAGTTCAAGGCTAGCCCAGATTCAGGACATCGCCGGATGTCGAGTTGTCGTTGCTTCCACAATGGAGCAAAGACGGGTTACTGACAGCCTTCGCCAGTGGTTCCTAGACATCAGAATCGTGGATCGGACCATCGATTCAAGCCATGGTTACAGAGCCATTCACGTCTTGGTAAAGCACGGCGGCAGAATTGTTGAAGTTCAGATCAGGACGATGATCCAGAACTTCTGGGCCAGCATCTCAGAGAAGATGGCCGATATTCATGGCCAGGAAGTGAAGTATGGGGGCGGCCCTCCCGACCTTCAGGAGCACTTACTTTTCTTAGCAGAGTCCTTCGAAGTAGCAGAAAGAGCAAACGAAGATTACGCGAAAGCAACAGTGCGATTTAACAGCGCAAGGAAGGCCGCTGTACCGAACAGCGTCTGGAAGGCACTCCGCGAGGAGAAAGCGGACGCCAAGAAGAGATTTGATACGTCTATGCGTCAGGTATCGCGCTTACTCGGCAGCGATAAATTGAGAGGAATTTAATAATGTTTTACCTCGTCCACTACAATCGCAAACTGAGAACAGTAGTGAGACTGTCTGAATTCACCGACAGAAGCTCTGCTTCTAGCGAGAAGCTAGCAGTCGAAATTCAGATGCTGGGACATCAAGATGGCGATGAAGTTGTCGTCCTTGAGGCCAACGACATGTCTGATCTGAAGCTGAGCCATAGTCGTTATTTTGACGATCTGACAAAGATGAAGCCGTTTGGCCGGAGAAATGATTAGACCCCGCTCGTTGAGTGAACCAATTGATTTGGCCAGCTCAGCATTACTCGTCGCGCTAGGATGCCGCCATGACGCCCGCCATCAACCTGCTGAAGCAATCCGGCATCGCGCACAGCGTGCTGTCCTATCACCATGACGCCGCCGCCGACTCCTACGGTGGCGAGGCAGTGCAGCAGCTCGGCCTGGATCCAGCGCAGGTATTCAAGACGCTGCTGGCCAGTACCGAGAAGCACGAGCTGCTGGTGGCGATCGTGCCGGTGAGCGGCACCCTTGACCTGAAGGCGCTCGCCGAAACAGCCGGCTGCAGGAAGTGCGAGATGGCACAGGTCGAGCAGGCACAGCGCGCCACCGGTTACCTGGTCGGCGGGATCAGCCCGCTGGGGCAAAAGAAAAAGCACCGCACCTTCCTCGATGCCAGCGCGCAGGCGCTACCGACGCTGCATGTCAGCGCCGGCCGGCGCGGGCTGGAGGTGGCGCTGGCACCGGCCGATCTGCTGCAGCTCACCGGCGGCAGCTACGCGAGCGTCGGCAAACCGCGTTGACCGGTAGTGCCGGCCGCTGGCCGGCTCCCCGTGACGCTTGCCTCATGCGTCAGACAGACTGAGGAGCCGGCCACCGGCCGGCACTACCCGTCGTCTTCGATCAACGTGCCATCGCTGCGGCTCCAGCGCCTCAGGGCCGCCAGTTGGCGTTGCGGTCCCAGAACGTCACGGCGCGCTGATACGCCTCGCGATCCAGCGGCACGCCCGAGCCACCCTCTTCCACGCCCAATGCGTTGCGCATCATGGTGATCGGGGCCATCGGCACTTCCTCCGGTTCGGCGGTGTAGATGCAGCCGACGATGCCCCACTCCGCATCGATGGGTGAGCCCTCTTTGGCCAACTGCTCGGCGCTGTACAGGATCACCACCAGGTAGTTCGCGCGCGGCGATTCCACGCCTTCGAACCAGCGCACCAGCACCGGCAGTTCCTCGCGGTTGCGCGCCTCGTAGCCACTGCGCAGCTGGTGGCGGTTGCCCTCCGTGATCGGCACGGTCAGGCAGCGCGTGGAGGTCCAGTTTTCGTACACATGCAGTTTGCAGAACGGCGCGTAGCCATCGAGCACCTTGAACGGCGCATGCGTGTTGAGGTGCTGTTTGAACTGCTCGGCGGTGCAGTCCTGGATGGTGTTGCCGCGTGGGACGCGCGGGAACAGGCGGGGACGGGCGAACGCAGTGAGAACGATGGACATGGGCACAATCAGGCGGTGGAGATCCCCACAGGGTAACGCGTGCGGCGCGTGCCCTACAGCGCCAGCCGCTCACGCAGCTCGCGGGCCTGCCGCCGCGACACCTCCACCTGGCTGCCATCATCCAGGGTCAGGTCGTAGCCATCGCCGAGGGACGGTTCGATCGCACGCACACGTCGCAGATTGACCAGGGTGTTGCGGTTGGCGCGGAAGAACAGCGCCGGCGACAGCCGTGCCTCCAGCGTGCTGAGGCTGCGTGCCAGCACCGCGTTCTGGTCGCGGAACCACAGCCGCGCGTAGTTGCCGTCAACCACGACCTTGCGGATCTCCCCGAGCGCCACGAACCAGCAGCGCTCCCCATCGCGCAGGAACACCTGATCCTCGGCACCCAGCGCATCGCGCACGCTGTCCGCCGCAGTGGGGGCGGCCGGTGCCGAGAGGCGCTCCCGGCCGCGTTCCAGCGCCGCCTGCAGGCGGCCTGCCTCCACCGGCTTGACCAGGTAGTCGAGCGCGTTGGTTTCGAAGGCGCGCACCGCGTACTGGTCGTAAGCGGTGACGAACACCACCATCGGCACCGTCTCCAGAGCCTCGAGCACATCGAAGCCCTCGCCCGAGGGCATCTGCACATCGAGCAACACCAGATCGGGCTGCTCGCGCAGGATCGCCTCGCGGGCCGCGGGCACGTCGTCGGCCTCGCCGACACACACCACCCACGGGATCGCCGCCAGCAGGGTACGCAGCTCGCGGCGCGCCAGTCGCGCATCGTCCACGATCAACACCCGCAGTAAGGCGCTCATTGCTGCACCTCCAGGCGGGCCAGCATGCGCTCACCCTGTCGCTCCAGCAGGAACGTGCCCCGGCTGGATGAAGAGGGCGCCGCGTCGATGCCCAGCTGCGCGCGCAGATAGGCCAGCCCGATGCCGTGGCCTTCGCTGCTGGCGTCGTGCGCGGCGGGATTGTCCACCGCCACCCGCAGCCGGCCGCCATCGAGGCGCACGCGGATCGTCAGCTCACCGCCGCCGGGATGGACGGCGATGCCGTGCTTGATCGCATTTTCCACCAGCAGCTGCAGCGCCATCGGCGGCAGCCGTGCGGACAGCGCGGCCGGCTCGATGTCGGTGTGAACGCGCAAGCGGTCCTCGTAGTGGATCGCCTCCACCGCCAGGTAGTCCTGTACCACGCGCCACTCCTCGGCCAAAGTGACCCAGCCCCCGTCGGTATGCACCAGGGCGTGCCGCAACGTGCTGGAGAGATGGGTGACCATGTCGCGTGCACGCGCCGGGTCTTCATTGATCAGGGCGCGCAGGTTGTTGAGCGCATTGAACACGAAGTGGGGATTGAGCCGCGCACGCAGCGCCTGGTGCTCCAGCGTCGCCCGCTGCGCTTCGGCGCGCAGCTGCGCCATCTCGCTGTGGCGCGCACGCTGCAGCGCGCGGCGACCGGTCCACAGTGCGCACCACACGCTCAGAACGATGGCGGTGCTGAGCCAATAGTTGAAGATGTCGATCGGCCTGTAATAGGCGCGTTGCCCCGGCAGCTTCACCCACTCCCAGGCCACCGCGGGCAACAGCACAGCCGCGGTAGCGAGCTGGATGGCGGCCGCGACGATCACCACGGCCAGCGTCATCCGCCACGTGATTCCCAGCAGATCGCGCTGCAACCAGGCATGACGAAGCGCCCAGGCGCGAATCGCTGCGCTGCCGGCGAACAGACCAAGCGCGACCATTACGTAGATCAGGGTCCCGCCGGACCAGTTGCCGCGGTAAGCGATGCCCATGCCGAGGCTCAAGCCCAGGTAGCAGGACCATAGACCCGCATTCGCCCACCAGAAACCGGTATCGCGTGCTGTCCGCTTCTCGCTCATCGTCTCCACGCCGGCCTCGATCAGGGCGCTGCAGGCAGATCAAGGAAGCCCCGGATCTGCGTCTGCAGCCAGCGCGGATCATCCCACATCAGGAAGTGGTAGCCGGCGCGGCTCATCTCGATCCGCACGCCGGGCAGCGCGGCGTACTGGGTGGCGAATACCTGCCGCGTACTGGCTTCGGTCGCACCGAACGGCTGATAGGCCGCCCACGCGCCCAGCACCAGCACCGGGGCCGTGATGCCGGCGATCGGCTGGCGCAGGTCGGTCATCGTCATCGAGTACATCGCGTTGGCGGTGGTGGCGCGGTCACTGTCGCGTCCCCACAGCTTCAAGGTCGCAACCTGTTCGGGGGCGTGCGCCATGTTGGCGACGGCGGCGTCGGTCTGCGCCGCGTACTGCGTGGCGTCGGCGGCGAGCATGCCGGCCCGCATCTGCTCGGCCATCGGCTTGAGCGTGGCCGGCGTCGCGGCCGGATTCTGGACCGCGCCGAAATACGGCAGGGCATCGACGATCACCAGTGGCCCGATCTTCTGCGGCGCCGCGATCGCCATCTGCAGCGCCAGCACACCACCGAGGCTGTGGCCGATCACGGCCGGATGATCGAGCTTGCGGTCCGCGCTGTAGGCCAGCAGGCGGTCACGCATGGCGCTCAGAAAGTCATCGCTGACCACCGCAGGCGCACCAGCAAAGCCGGGCAGCTGTATCAAGTGGCATTGCACCTGTGGCTGCAGCGCGGCGCAGGTCTCGCGCCAGACCTGCGCACCGCTGTTGAGGCCCGGGATCATCAGCACCGGCCGGCCGCTGCCGATCACCTCGACCTGCAGATCCTGGAAATGCTCGGTGGCGGCATGCGCGGGACTGACCAAGGTGGCCCATGCGGTCAGCGCGAGCGCGGCCAACGGGGCGATGGAGTAGAGGCGGCGGGGACGGACGGTCGACATGGCAGGCTCCTGCTGGGTGAGCATGAAGACTGCCGCGGGACGTCGCCGCCGGGGCGATTACATGAGCAGCGGCGGCAGACAGACGATGAGCGGTCGGCAGTGGCGGATGAACATCCCCGCCTCAGCGATCCGGCGCACCCACGATCGCCTGCAACGCTTCAGGCAGCGACGGATACTGGAAGACAAACCCCTCCGCCAAGGCGTGCGCCGGCTGCACGTTCTGCCCGGTCAGCAGCAGCCCGCTCATTTCCCCGAAGCCCAGTTTCAACGCGAACGCCGGGGTGGTCAGTCGTGCTGGACGATGCAGCACCTCGCCCAGCGTGGTGGCGAAGGTCCGGTTGGTGACCGTGCCGGGCGCGGTGCCGTTGTAGGCGCCGCGTGCCCGGTCGGTGGTGAGCAGCCACAGGATCATCCCGACCAGGTCCTCGCGATGGATCCAGCTCATCCACTGCCGCCCATCGCCCATCGGCCCGCCGAGCCCCATCCGGAACGGTGGCAGCATCTTCTGCAGTGCGCCGCCCTCACGGTCGAGCACGATGCCGGTCCGCAGCACGCAGGTGCGCACGCCGAGGTCCTCGGCCTTGAACGCCTCGGCCTCCCACTGCCGGCACAGCATCGCGGCGAAGTCGTGCCCCGGCGAGGCGGTCTCATCCAGCGGTGCGCTGTCGCGGGGGCCGTACCAACCGATCGCCGAGCCGGACACCAGCACCTTCGGCCGTTCGGGCAGCGCGGCCATCCAGGCCAGCAGCGCCTGCGTCGTGCCGATCCGGGAATCGCGCAACGCCTGCTTGCGTTCATCACTCCAGCGGCCGTCCATCAACGGCTCGCCCGCCAGGTTGACCACCGCCTGGACCGGACCGACCTCCTCCAGCGCTGCAACGCTGCGCACGCCCTTCTGCGGGTTCCGGCCAGGCCGCCGGGTGAGGACGATGGGGTCATGGCCCTCGGCCAGCAGGCGCGCGCACAGGCGGCTGCCGATGAAGCCGGTGCCACCGGTCACGAGAATCTGCATGGCGATTGCTCCGGAAGATCAGCGCTCACTGTACCCGGCCCGGCGTGCACGGCACATCGAAGCACCTCACATTCATCGCGATGAAGAGATATGATTGAACCACACCCGTCGACGCACCCCCGCCATGACCGCCATCAGCTTCGAGTTCTATCCGCCCAAGACCGACGAGCAGCGCGCCCAGCTGGACCGGACCGCGGCCAAGCTCAAGGTGTTCGCGCCGGAATACGTGTCGTGTACGTTCGGTGCCGGCGGCTCAACCCTCAGCTATACCTCCGAAACCGTGCGCCACCTCAAGCAGCACCATGGTTTCGAAGCCGCCCCGCACCTGTCCTGCGTCGGGGGCAGCCGCGAGGAAATCCGCGAACTGCTCAAGCTGTACCGCGCGATCGGCTGCCGCCGCATCGTCGCCCTGCGCGGCGACCTGCCCTCGGGCATGGGCCACCCCGGCGACCTGCGGTATGCCTCCGAACTGATCAGCTTCATCCGCGCCGAGCATGGCGATGCGTTCCGCATCGAAGTGGGCGCGTATCCGGAGACCCACCCGCAGGCCAACGACGCGCTGCTGGACCTGAAGCACTTCAAGACCAAGATCGACGCCGGTGCCGATGCGGCGATCACCCAGTACTTCTTCAACGCCGATGCCTACTTCCACTTCGTCGATGCGGTGCGCAAGCTGGGGGTCACCGTACCGATCGTCCCGGGCATCATGCCGATCTCGAATTTCAGCCAGCTGCGCCGCTTCTCCGAGCAGTGCGGTGCCGAGATTCCGCGCTGGATCGGCAAGCGCATGCAGGCCTACGGCGACGATGCCGACTCGGTCCGCGCGTTCGGTGCGGAGGTCGTCGCCAGCCTGTGCGAACGCCTGGTCGCTGGCGGTGCGCCGGGCCTGCACTTCTACACGCTCAACCTGGCCAAGCCGACCACCCAGGTCCTGAAACTGCTGCGCGGCTGAGGCCGCCACGCATCGCTTGCAGATAACACCCACGCCGCTACGCTGCTGCGATGAAACCGCTCGTGTGGCTCCTGCTGTGTGCACTGTGCCTGCCCTCGCCGCCTGCCCTGGCGCAGGCACCGCAGCGCGTGAACCGCTGCACCAACGCGCAGGGCGAAACCGTCTTCACCGACCGCCGCTGCGATGCACTGGGTGCCACCTCACGACTCCCGCGGCGCACCGCGAGCGTCGGCAACACCGGCATCTACCGCGCCGGCTGCGCGCGCCGGCTCAGTGAACTGACCGGGCAGATCCGCGACGCGGTCAGCGCGCAGGACGTGAACCGGCTGTCCTCGATCTACCTGTGGAGCAACGTCTCCAACGCCACGGCGAACCAGATCATCGGTCGTCTGGAATCCGTCGTGCAGCGCCCCTTGGTCGACATCGCCCCGGTCTACCCGGATGCCGCCCCGGTGCCGCTCGCCCCCGGGCTCGTCGCCGTGGGCACGACGGAGGCACCGGCACGACCGCGCCCGGTCGGCCTGCGTATTGAACAGACCCTCGGCAGCACCGCCACCCCGGCCAGGACCGTATTCGGCCTGCGCCGTCAGTACGGCTGCTTCTGGATCACGCTGTAGCCGGCCACAGCGATCGGATCGCCGCAATGCCCTGCGCCCCGTGGCGGCGCGCCTCCTCGATATCACCGGGGGTCATCCCGCCGAGCGCATACAGCGGCAACGACACCTGCTCGCGCAGCGCCTCGAACGCCGCCCAGCCCAGCGGTGCCGCCCCCGGGTGGCTGGCCGTCGCCTGCACCGGCCCCAGCACCGCGAAGTCGCAGCCCAATCGCTGCGCCGCCTGCAGCTGCGCCAGATCGTGGCAGGACGCGGCCACCAGCTGACCCACCGGCAGCGGCCGCGCGTCCAGCGCCAGCAGCTGCTCACTGCCCAGATGCACCCCGACCCCCAACCGACCGGCCAGGTCGATATCCCGGTTGACCAGCCACTGCGTGCGCGGCCCATGCTGCTGGATCACCCGCTCGGCCAAGGCCACCCGTGCCGGACTGGACGGCGTACGCAGCTGCACCCGGCGCACCCCGCTTTCCAGCGCCTGCGCCAGCCGCCCCAGCCAGGCCTGGTGGAGGCTGTCCTCCTCCCCCTCCGGCTCCGGCGTGATCAGATAGCGGTCCGGCTGCCGCAGCGCCGCCACCACCGGTAGATCGGCCGGCGGCATCGAATACCGGTGCAGCTTGTCCGGCGCCACCCAGGTGATCGCCTGTCCCTCGCGGCCCCGCGGCGAGCCCTTCCAGCTCTGGATCCGGCGCACCTCCAGCCGCAGCCGCTTGTCCGGATAGATCTGCGGCACGTCCATGATCCACTCACCGACCTCGGCCTCGATCCCCAGCTCCTCGCGCAGCTCCCGCACCAGCGCCTCCTCGGAGGTCTCGCCGGGCTCCCGCTTGCCGCCCGGGAATTCCCACAGGCCGGCCATATCGCGGTTCTCGGTACGACGGTTGAGCAGGATGCGGCCACGGGCATCGGTGATGACGCCGGCCACGACATGGATCGAACGAAGGGGAGATGACATACCCCGAGGATGCCCAAACCGGGGCCCGTGACGCAATGCCCCTGCGGGTAGTTGTAGGGGCTCGTTGTGGCTCGTGGTGGCGTCTCCGCTCGGAGCTGCCGCGAGCGTAAGGGCCCCGCAGCGACCGCCGTGCCTGGAAGGGTCAACGCGCACCACATACCTGCCACGCGGATGGAAGAAGAACCAAAAAAAAGCCCCGCACAAGGCGGGGCTTCTTCAGCACTTCCGATCAACCGATCAGCTCAGCTGACCATGGCAGTGCTTGTACTTCTTGCCGCTGCCGCACGGGCACGGGTCATTGCGGCCGACCTTCGGCTCATCGCGGGTGACCTGCGGCACGCCGTTCTGCGCCGCCTCCACCTGCGCGGCCTCTTCGTCCGCACCGTAACCGCCCGCGTCCTGATGCTGGAACTGCGACTGCAGCAGACGGGCCTCCGCCTGCTGGCGCTCGGCCTGCTCCAGTGCCGCCACTTCCTCTTCGCTGCGGATACGCACGCGCGCCAGCAACGTCACAACTTCGCGCTTCACGTTCTCCAGCATCTCCGAGAACAGTTCGAAGGCTTCCTTCTTGTATTCCTGCTTCGGCTGCTTCTGCGCATAACCGCGCAGGTAGATGCCCTGGCGCAGGTAGTCCATGCGCGCCAGATGCTCCTTCCAGCTCTGGTCCAGCACGGTCAGCATCACGTGCTTCTCCAGCGCGCGCATGGTCTCGTCACCCACGCCGGCTTCCTTCGCCGCGAAGTGCTCGTCGACCTTGGCCTGCACCTTCTCGGCGATGCCCTCGGCATCCAGCTCTTCGTGTGCCTTGACCAGGTCGGTCAGCGACATGTCGATGCCGAAGTCCGACGCCAGCGTTGCTTCCAGACCCTGCAGGTCCCACTGCTCGTCGATCGAGTTCGGCGGCACGAAGCGCGCCACCACGTCGAAGATCACATCGCCACGGATGCCATCCACGTTGTCCTTCACCGACTCCGCATCCAGCAGCTCATCGCGCTGGCTGTAGATCACCTTGCGCTGATCGTTGTTGACGTCGTCGAAGTCCAGCAGGTTCTTGCGGATATCGAAGTTGTGCGCTTCGACCTTGCGCTGCGCCTTTTCGATCTGGCGGCTGACCAGGCGATCCTCGATGACGTCGTCTTCCTTCATGCCCATCATGCGCATCGCCTTCTGGACCCAGTCCGAGGCGAAGATGCGCATCAGGTTGTCTTCCAGCGACAGGTAGAAGCGGGACGAACCCGGATCGCCCTGGCGGCCCGAACGGCCACGCAGCTGGTTATCGATACGGCGCGACTCATGGCGCTCGGTGCCGACGATGTGCAGGCCACCGGCCGCCTTGACCGCATCGTGACGGACCTGCCACTCGGCCTTGACCTGGGCGCGCTGTTCCGGCGTCGCCTCTTCGCCCAGCTCATGCAGCTGCGCTTCCAGCGAACCGCCCAGCACGATGTCGGTACCACGGCCGGCCATGTTGGTGGCGATGGTCACCGCGCCCGGCATGCCGGCGTTGGCGATGATCGTCGCTTCGCGGTCATGCTGCTTGGCGTTGAGCACTTCGTGGTGCACACCGGCCTTGCGCAGATGCTCGGACAGCATCTCCGAGGTTTCGATCGAGGTGGTACCCACCAGCACCGGCTGGCCGCGCTCGTTGCAGGCCTGGATATCGGCCAGCACCGCGTTGAACTTGCCGTTGCGGTTGAGGAACACCTGGTCCGAACCGTCCTTGCGGATGGTCGGGCGGTTGGTCGGGATCACCACCACTTCCAGGTTGTAGATGCTCTGGAATTCGTAGGCTTCCGTATCGGCCGTACCGGTCATGCCGGACAGCTTCTTGTACATGCGGAACAGGTTCTGGAAGGTGATGCTCGCCAGCGTCTGGTTCTCGCGCTGGACCGGCACGCCTTCCTTCGCTTCCACCGCCTGGTGCAGGCCATCGGACCAGCGGCGACCGGCCAGGGTACGGCCGGTGAATTCATCCACGATCACCACTTCACCATCGCGCACGATGTAATCCACGTCGCGCTGATAGATCGCATGCGCACGCAGCGCCGCGTTGAGGTGGTGCACCACGGTCAGGTTCTGCGCGGCGTAGAGGCCTTCGGTCTCGGCGTTGAGGATGCCGGCTTCGACCAGCAGTGCCTCGGCATGCTCCATGCCCGCTTCGGACAGATGGACCTGCTTGCCCTTCTCATCGACCCAGAAATCGCCCTCGCCCTCCTCGGCCTCCTGCTTGATCAGGTGCGGGACGACGCGGTTGACACGGATGTACAGCTCCGGGGAATCATCGGCCGGGCCGGAAATGATCAGCGGGGTGCGGGCTTCATCGATCAGGATCGAGTCGACTTCATCGACGATCGCGTAATGCAGGCCGCGCTGGTAGCGGTCCGCACGGGACAGCGCCATGTTGTCGCGCAGGTAATCGAAGCCGAATTCGTTGTTGGTGCCGTAGGTGATGTCGCTGGCATACGCCTCGCGCTTGTCGCCGTGCGGCATGCCCGGGTAGACCACGCCCACCCTCATGCCCAGCCAGTTGTAGAGCTTGCCCATCTGCGCCGAGTCACGGCGGGCCAGGTAGTCGTTCACGGTGACCACGTGGACGCCCTTGCCTTCCAGCGCGTTCAGATACACCGGCAGCGTGGCGACCAGGGTCTTGCCTTCACCGGTGCGCATTTCGGCGATCTTGCCCAGGTGCAGGACCATGCCGCCGATCAGCTGCACATCGTAATGGCGCATGCCCAGCACACGGCGGCTGGCTTCACGGCAGACCGCGAACGCTTCGGGAAGCACCTTGTCCAGGGCCTCACCGTCAGCGATGCGCTGCTTGAACTCCGGGGTCTTGGCCTTGAGCTGCTCGTCGGAGAGCTTTTCGATTTCCGGCTCCAACGCATTGATCTTGGCGACGATGCGGTTGAGCTGGCGCAGCTGTCGTTCATTACGACTGCCGAAGACGCGGGTAAGCAGGCTGTTGATCATTGAAGGAACCGGTTGGAATGAGACGCCCCAACGGCGGCGCTCTCCCCAGGGGATGCGCACGCCGCAAACGAAACAGGGCGCACTGCGCCCTGTCTATGGCAACACCCATTGTAGCTTGGGACGGGGGTCCGGCGTTTCAAGCACCCCCGTTCAAGTTCATTACCGTGATCAGCCCCGCGAAACGCGGCCGACCGGGGTGTTGCCGCCATCACCGAGGAACTTGCGCGGATTGACCACCTGGCCGCGTTCCCAGACCTCGAAGTGCACGTGGGCACCGGTGGAACGGCCCGTGGAACCGGCCTTGGCCACTTCCTGGCCGGCCCGGACCAGATCGCCCGGCTTCACCACCAGGCGCGAATTATGCGCATAGCGGGTCACATAGCCGTTGCCATGGTCCACATCGACCACGTTGCCGTAGCCGCCCTTCACACCGGCAAAGCTGACCACGCCGTCGGCCACCGACATCACCGGGTCACCGACCTTGGCGTGGAAATCCATGCCCTTGTGGGTGGCCGCACCACGACCGAACGGATCGCTGCGGGTGCCGAAGTTGGAGGTGATGTAGGTATTGCGGATCGGCATGCGCGAGGGCACCGCGTTCTGTTCGAGCTGGTGGTCGAACATCAGCGATTCCATCACCGACAGCTGGCGGCCTGAAGCAGCAAAGCGCTGCTCCAGCACCTGTAAGTCGGCGTTGACCGCGCTGACCGGGATGTCCTGGGTCGGGCCGGGCTCACCTTCACCGAGGCCGGGGGTCTCGTTGAAGTCGAATTCGCCGTCTTCCAGTTTGCCCATCTGGGTGAGTCGTTCGCCCAGGGCATTGAGACGGGTGGCCTGCGCCTGCAGCTCGCCCATCCGCGCAGCCAGCGCGTTGACCTGGGTCTGAGCGTCCTTCTGGGCCTGCGCCAGCTCGCGTTCCTGCTGTGCGACCTTGGCGTGGAGCCGGGAATCGTTGAACATGCTGCCACCGATACCGGCACCGAAGCCGATCAGGCAGCCCACCCCCAGCACACTGCCCAGCAGGGCCCGGGGGGAATCTTCGAAGTAGAAACGCAAACGCGCCAGCGGCGTCTTGGCCTGTCCTTCACGCGTTTTGATTACGATCTTTTTGAATGCCATCAGTGAGTTTTCATGTCTGAGCCGAAATCCAGTGCCCGTTCCCCATCCACGCCGAAGCCGGCGCTGGATGCGGTCATGGCGGACAAAGCCGGTAACCCGCTGCGTCGTGCCTTGTGGCTCGACGCGCTGGACCGTCAATTGCGCCCCCATTTGCCGCCTGCACTGGCCACCCGTTGCCGGCTGGCGAATGTAAACGGCGAGCACCTCGTTTTTCTCGTCGAATCTCCCGTGTGGCATGCCAAGGTCCGGCTTGCCGAAGCACAGTTGATCGACGCGGCCCGGTCCATCGGGCTGAAGGTCACCAAGGTGACCGTCAAAACAGCATCTGCCCCTCCCCCACGCTCCCCAGCGGTCGACAACAGGAATGGCCCCCACGCTGTTTCAGCCGCCACGCACAAAGGGCTACGCGACGCGTTGGCTTGTCTGCGCGATGTGGATTCCTCCAAATCGTGAAGCCATCGGGGCATCCCGCCCCTTCCCGGCCGCGTCACGATCACGTGAACTTTGGCTGGGAGCCGGTCTGCACTGTAGCGGCGTCAGTGCCGCCAGTCGTTAGTGTTTTATTAAATTATCGTTAAATTCGGCAGAAACCTTGATGAGGTTCACAAATCTGTGCGCTGTGCACCCCTACGGTTCATTGACGTCAAGATCACGCCGCCTTCCATCGGCCTGGACCGCAGGAAACAGAAACGGCGCCCCAGGCGCCGTTCTATTTTGTTTCATATCAATGACTTACGCGATGACGGCTCAGGCGTACGCCGGCAGCCCGTAAACCACCGGCGCCGTGGCGGCAGGCGAGTCGTAGCTGACCCACTCCCACGCCGTGGCATCGGCCAGCAACGCGCGCACCAGCTTGTTGTTGAGCGCGTGGCCCGACTTGAAGCCTTCGTACGCGCCCAGCACCTGGCCGCCGGCCAGATACAGATCGCCGATCGCGTCGAGGATCTTGTGGCGCACGAACTCATCGGCGTAGCGCAGGCCGTCGTCGTTGAGCACGCGGAACTCGTCGAGCACGATGGCGTTGTCCATCGAACCGCCCAGGCCCAGGTTGCGCTCGCGCATGTACTCCAGATCCCGCATGAAGCCGAAGGTCCGGGCGCGCGAGATTTCCTTGGTGTAGGCCAGGGTCGAGAAGTCGATTTCCGCCCGCGACTGCTTGGCCGGGATCATCGGGTGGTTGAACTGGATGGTGAAACCGAGCTTGTAGCCTTCGTACGGCTCGAAGCGGGCGACCTTGTCGCCCTCGGTGACTTCCACCGTCTTGAGAATGCGGATGAAGCGTTTCGGCGCGTCCTGCTCGGCGATGCCCGCCGACTGCAGCAGGAAGACGAACGGGCCGGAGGAACCGTCCATGATCGGCAGCTCGGCCGAGGACAGTTCCACGATGATGTTGTCCACACCCAGGCCGGCCAGGGCCGACATCAGGTGTTCGACGGTCTGGATCTTGGCCTCGTGATAGGTCAGGCCGGTGCACAGCGTGACTTCGGTGACCAGGTCCGCACGCGCGGGCACTTCCACCACCGGGTCCATATCGACGCGACGGAAGACGATGCCGTGGTTGACCGGGGCCGGGCGCAGGGTCATGTAGACCTTGTCACCACTGTGAAGGCCAACGCCGGTGGCGCGGATCGTGTTCTTGAGGGTGCGTTGCGGAATCATCGGGGGGCAGGACCAGAAAGCGCGCGGTCAGCGCGGCTGTGACAAACAAGAATAACACGCACTACCGCTGTCCCTTCCGTGAACCGTGGTGCGTCGACAGCACTGCCCGGACGTGCGCGATGCACGACGGCGGTCAGACTGCCGGGCCGATCCTGGCCCGGCAGCATGGGACATGGAGGTGCTTACCGGGGAGGACAAGGCCCCGGCACGCAGTACTCAGTCCGCCTGGCGGCGCAGGAACGCCGGGATGTCCAGGTAATCGTTCGGCAGTTCAGCAGCAGCCGGACCCGACGCGCTCGGGGCCGACGGGGCCACGGTGTCGGCGCTCGGACGACGCAGGCCCATGCCCATGCCCATTCCGCCCACGGCCTTGGAAACCGCATCGCCGCCGTTGTCGAACTCGCCGAACTCCGGCTGGCCGGTGGTGGCGTTGCGGACCAGCTTGATCGGTGCGCGCTCGCCCGGACGCTGGGTCTTGGCGGTGACGGCACGGTTCAGGCCGGTGGCGACCACGGTCACGCGGACTTCGTCCTGCATGTCCGGATCCAGTACCGTACCCACGACCACGGTGGCATCTTCGGAGGCGAAGCCATCGATGGTGCGGCCGATCTCGTCGAACTCGGCCATCGTGAAGTCGGCGCCGGCGGTGATGTTGACCAGGATGCCGTTGGCACCGGCCAGGTTCACATCGTCCAGCAGCGGGTTCTGGATGGCGGCTTCGGCAGCGGCCTGGGCGCGGTCATCGCCACGCGCGGTGCCGGTGCCCATCATCGCCAGGCCCATTTCGGACATGACGGTGCGCACGTCGGCGAAGTCGACGTTGATCAGGCCCGGACGCACGATCAGGTCGGCGATGCCCTGCACGGCGCCCTGGAGGACGTCGTTGGCGGCACGGAAGGCCTGGATCATGGTGGCGTTGCGGCCCAGCACGGTGATCAGCTTTTCGTTCGGGATGGTGATCAGCGAGTCGCAATGCTGGCTCAGTTCCTCGATGCCCTTCAGCGCGACCTGCATGCGGCGACGGCCTTCGAACGGGAACGGCTTGGTGACCACGGCGACGGTCAGGATGCCCATCTCCTTGGCCAGCTGGGCCACGACCGGGGCTGCACCGGTGCCGGTACCGCCGCCCATGCCGGCGGTGATGAACACCATGTCCGCACCCTGCAGGGCGTCCATGATGCGCTCGCGGTCTTCCAGCGCGGCCTGGCGGCCGACTTCCGGGTTCGCGCCTGCGCCCAGGCCCTTGGTGACGTTGGTACCCAGCTGCAGCTGCAGCTTGGCACCGCAGTTCTTTATCGCCTGCGAGTCGGTGTTGGCGGTGATGAATTCCACGCCGTCCACACTGGTGCTGACCATGTGCGCCACGGCGTTACCGCCGCCGCCGCCCACGCCGATCACCTTGATCACCGCATTGGGTGCCATCTTTTCAATCAGTTCGAAATGCGCCATGTCCGTGTCCTCGTTGTATCCGCTTTCGGTGGCATGGGCGGTCAGGCCTCCTGCCTTTCGCGCGTCATGTTGCCGTTGCGGCTGTGTGGGTTGTGTGTTGCCGGTGCTGCCGTGTTGCGGTGGTGCGTTGCGTTGCAGTGGTGCGGGGGTGCAGGTGATGCAGCCGACCAACGGTCGGCTCTACCGCGGGCCGCGTCAGAACTCGCCGCGGAACCAGGTTTTGAGTTTCTTGAACATGCTGCCGGCGCGGCCGGTGGGCAGCGACGGGCGACGCGGGTGTTCGATCTGGCTGCCCATCAGCAGCAGGCCCACGCCGGTGGCATGCACCGGGTTGCCCACCACTTCGCCCAGCCCGGTGACGTGCTGCGGAATGCCCACGCGCACCGGCATCTGCAGCATTTCCTCGGCCAGTTCGACCACGCCTTCCATCTTCGAGGCACCGCCGGTAAGCACCATGCCGGCGCGCACCAGCTCCTCGAAACCGGAGCGGCGCAGTTCGGCCTGCACCATCTCGAAGATCTCTTCGTAACGGCCCTGCACTGCCTGGGCGAGTGCGTGGCGTGGCATCCGGCGCGGCGGACGATCGCCGACGCTGGGTACCTGGATGCTTTCCTCGGCGGTGGCCAGCTGGGCCAGGGCGCAGGCATAGCGCACCTTGATCTGCTCGGCTTCCGGCGTCGGCGTGCGCAGCATGTGCGCGATGTCGTTGGTGACGTGGTCGCCAGCGATCGGCAGCGAGGCGGTGTGGCAGATCGCGCCCTGCACGAACACGGCCAGGTCGGTGGTGCCGGCACCCATGTCGACCAGCACCACGCCCAGCTCGCGCTCGTCGGCGGTCAGCACGGCCACGCTGGAGGCCAGCGAAGAGAGCACCAGGTCATCGACCTGCAGGCCGCAGCGCTGCACGCACTTGGAGATGTTGGCCGCCGCCGACTGTGCACACACCACCAGGTGGGCATGCACTTCCAGGCGCACGCCGGTCATGCCGACCGGGTTGCGGATGCCTTCCTGCGAATCGTCCAGCACGTACTCGCGCGGGATCGCATGCAGGATCTTCTGGTCGGCCGGGATCGCCACCGCCTTGGCCGCATCCAGCACGCGATCCAGGTCGCCCCAGGTCACTTCGCCGTCGCGGATCGGCACGATGCCGGGCGAGTTCTTGCACTGCACGTGGTTGCCGGAGATCGAGGCATACACCGAGCGGATTTCGCACCCGGCCATCAGCTCGGCCTCTTCGACCGCACGCTGGATGGACTGCACGGTCGATTCGATATCCACCACCACGCCGCGCTTGAGACCGCGCGATTCGTGCGAGCCGATGCCGATGACCTCGATCGGATTGCCCGGCGAATACTCGCCGACCAGCGCCACCACCTTGGAGGTGCCGATATCCAGACCAACGATCAGTGATTTGTCACCCTTGCGATTCATGTCCTGTCCTGCGTCCTGTGCGCCACAGTGGCCGGCGTGGCCGGTGCGGCCGGAGCCGGGGTACCCCAGCTCAGCGTGAAACCATTGGTGTATCGGAGGTCGGCGCGCTCGATCGGCGCCGCCTGGTTGGCCAGCTGTGGCAGTACGCGCACGAACCGCTGCAGGCGCGAGCGGGCATCGTCGCGGCCCACCACCACTTCGGTGCCATTGCTCAGCACCAGCGACCAGCTGCCGCGTGCGTCCATGGTGACCCGCTTGACGTCCACCCCGGCCGGCGCGAACAGCGCGCGCGCATCGTTGTAGAGCGCCACGACTTCTTCAGTCTGGCTGTCCGGCCCGTCCAGGTCGGGCAGCTCCAGGTCCTGCAGCTTCTTCGGCGTGGCGAAGAGCTTGCCCTGCTCGGAAAGCAGGCGGTCGTGGCCCCAGCGCGCGAACGGCTTGTGCTCGACCAGGGTGATTTCCAGCACGTCCGGCCACTGCTTGCGGACCTGCGCGCTTTCCACCCACGGCAGTGTTTCGATGGCGTCCTGGGCATCCTGCAGCTTGACCGCGAAGAAGCCGGACTTCGCGTACGGCAACACGACCTGCTGCAGCTGTTCGGCCGGGACCCGCTTGAACTCACCGTGCACGCGCAGCTTGGCCAACGGCCACCGCTCGGCACCGACCCAGCCGTTGAGCACCGCCACTACGGGCAGTGCCACGACCGACAGGGCCAGCAACCAGACGAAGATGCGCAGCACCGCGTTCATGCGTGGCTGTGCTCCTGTGCTGCGTGACCCGGCAGGGTCTGTTCCAGCACGCGCCAGACCAGCTCTTCAAAGCCGATCCCGGCCTGGCTGGCCGATTTGGGCACCAGCGAATGGCTGGTCATGCCCGGCGCGGTGTTCACTTCCAACAGGTAGAAGCGGCCGCTGCTGCGGTCGCGCATCACGTCCACCCGGCCCCAGCCACGGCAACCGGCGGCGCGGAACGCGGCCAGTGCGAGGCGGCGGATCTCGATTTCATCCTCGCCCTCCAGGCCCGGGCACAGGTACTGGGTGTCCTCGGCGATGTACTTGGCGTTGTAGTCGTACCACTGGCCCTTGGGCACGATGCGGATCGACGGCAGCGCCTGGTCGCCCAGGATCGCCACGGTCAACTCATCACCGACCACCATCTGCTCCATCAGCAGCTGGCCGTCATAGCGCACCGCCAGCGCGACCGCCTCATCCAGCCCGGCCGCTTCCACCACGCGGCTGATGCCGACGCTGGAGCCTTCGTTGGCCGGCTTGACCACCACCGGCAGGCCGAGCTCGGCCGCGGCGGCGTGGACATCGGAGGCCTGGTCCAGCGCGATGAAGCGCGGGGTCGGCAGGCCGTGCGACAGCCACACCTGCTTGGTGCGGATCTTGTCCATGCTCAACGCCGAGCCCAGCACGTCCGAGCCGGTGTAGGGCACGCCGAAGGCTTCCATCAGGCCCTGCACGATGCCGTCCTCGCCACCGCCGTTATGGCCGTGGAGGATGTTGAACACGCGGTCGAAGCGCTTCTCGACCAGCGCCAGCGCCAGGGCTGGGATGCCGTCGACCGCGATCGCATCGACGCCGCGCGCGCGCAGCGCTTCGATCACGTTGCGGCCGGAATCCAGCGAGACGTTGCGCTCGCTGGAGGTGCCACCCAGCAGCACGGCGACGCGGCCGAACATGGCCGGGTCGGTGAGGCGCAGCGGCGGGAAGGTCAGCGCGTTCATGCCGCCGGGGTCTCCTGGAAACCTTCGCCGGCGATCTGCTGGGCGATGTAGCCGATGTCGCCGGCCCCCATCATCAGCAGCAGGTCACCGTCCTGCAGCACGTCAGGCAGCACGTGCGCCAGTTCGGCGGCGTTGCCGACCACGACCGGCTCGCTGCGGCCGCGCGCACGGATGGCGCGGGCCAGCGAACGCGAATCGGCCCCCGGGATCGGCGCTTCGCCGGCCGGGTACACCTCGCTCAGCACCAGCGCATCCACTTCGGACAGCACGGCGGCAAAGGCATCGAACTGATCGCGGGTACGGCTGTAACGGTGCGGCTGGAACGCCACGACCAGGCGCTGGCTCGGCCAGCCGCCGCGGGCAGCGGCGAACACGGCGGCCAGCTCACGCGGGTGGTGGCCGTAGTCGTCGATCACGCGGACCTTGGCGCCGGTGTGCGTGGTGACGATGCCCAGGTCATTGAAGCGGCGGCCGATGCCGGCAAAGCTCTCCAGCGCACGCGCGATCGCGTCCGGGGCCACGCCCAGCTGCCAGCCCACGGCCGCGGCGGCCAGCGCGTTGAGCACGTTGTGCGCGCCCGGCAGGGCCAGCGTCACCGGGTGGCTGCTGCCTTCCGGCAGGCGCAGGGTGAAATGCATGCGCGGGCCGTCCTGGACCACGTCCTCGGCGCGCACGTCGGCGTTGCTGCTCATGCCATAGCTCATGACATGGCGTGGCGTCTGCGCAGCCAATGCGGCCACTTCCGGATCGTCGATGCACAGCACCGCCAGCCCGTAGAACGGCAGGCGCTGCAGGAACTCGGCGAACGCGGCCTGGACGCGGGCGAAATCGTTGCCGTAGTTTTCCAGGTGGTCCGAATCGATGTTGGTGATCACCGAAACCAGCGGGTTCAGGCGCAGGAAGCTGCCATCGCTCTCGTCGGCTTCGGCCACCAGCCACTGGCCACCGCCGAGCTTGGCGTTGGCACCGGCGGCGAGCAGCTGGCCGCCGATCACGAAGGTCGGGTCCAGCCCGCCTTCGCTCAGCACCGCGGCGGTCAGGCTGGTGGTGGTGGTCTTGCCGTGCGTGCCGGCCACCGCGATGCCGCGGCGGAAGCGCATCAGTTCGGCCAGCATCGCCGCGCGCGGCATGATCGGAATGCGCTGGCTGCGTGCTTCCATCAACTCCGGGTTGTCATCGCGGATCGCGCTGGAGACGACCACGCAGTCGGTACCGAGCACATTGGCGGCCGAGTGGCCGCGCATCACGCGCGCACCCAGGCCGGCCAGGCGGCGGGTCGCGGCGTTGTCGGCATTGTCCGAGCCGGACACTTCATAGCCCAGCGTCAGCATCACTTCGGCGATGCCGCTCATGCCGGTGCCGCCGATGCCGACGAAGTGCACGCGCGGGAACGCGCGTACCAGGTCGTTGGTGTCGTGGAGGCGGCGGATCATGCGCGGCCTCGCGCCAGGCTGGCGCGCGTAGCGGTGTTCATTTGGATTCCTCGAGAATGATGTCGGCGATGCGCTCAGCGGCATCGACCTTGGCCAGGGCACGCGCGGCATTGGCCATCTGCATGCGTCGGGCGGAATTTTCGGACAAATCGCGCAACACGCCTTCCAGCTGCGTCGCCAGCGTTTCATCCTGCTTCAGCAACACAGCGGCGCCGCGCTCGACCAGATACTCCGCATTGCGGGTCTGGTGATCGTCGACGGCCGCGGCGAACGGCACCAGCACGCTGCCCACGCCGACCGCGCACAGCTCGGCCAGGGTGGAGGCGCCGGAGCGGCACACCACCAGATCGGCCCAGGCGAACGCCTCGGCCATATCGGCAATGAAGGGTTCCACGCTTGCCTGCACGCTGGCATCGGCATACGCCTGCAGCGCCTCGGCATGCAGCTTCTCGCCGCTCTGGTGGCGCACCTGCACCGGCAGGCCGGCGCCCAGCGCAGCCAGTGCCTTGGGCACCGCATTGTTGAGCACGCGTGCCCCCTGGCTGCCACCGAGGACCAGCAGGCGCAGCGGGCCCTGACGGTTGGCCAGGCGCAGCTCGGGCGGCGTGATCGCGGCGATCTCGGCGCGCACCGGGTTGCCGACCGCTTCCTCACGCTTGGCGAAGCTTCCCGGGAAACCGGCCAGCACGCGGCGCGCGAAGCGCGACAGCACGCGGTTGGTCATGCCCGGTGCGCGGTTCTGTTCGTGCACCAGCAACGGCAGGCCATGCAGGCGCGCGGCGATACCGCCGGGGCCGGAGGCGAAGCCACCGAAGGCGATCACCGCCCGCGGCTGGCGATCGCGGATCAGGAAGCCGGCCGCGCGGATCGCGCGCAGCAGCCGCAGCGGTGCGCCGATCAGGGCCAGCTTGCCCTTGCCGCGCAGGCCACCGATGGCGAGCGTATCGATGTGGATATCGTGCTGCGGCACCAGGCGCGTTTCCATCGCGCCATCGGCACCGAGCCAGGTGACCGGCACGCCGCGTTCGCGCAGCACCTTGGCCACGGCCAGGCCGGGGAAGATGTGCCCACCGGTACCGCCGGCCATGATCATGACCGGGCGCTGGGACGGATCGAGGCGAGGCGTGCTCATCCCATCCTCCCCAGCGTCGGTTCGATGCGTTGCTGCATGCGGCTGGTGCCACGGGTGGCGCTGTCGCGCGGTGCGGCATCGCGGTTGCCGCTGTCCTGCATCGCCGCGGCGACCGCGCTGGCGCTGTCGGCCTTGGGCACGTCGCCCGGCAGCGGGCCTTCCTGGTCGGCGCCCATGCGCACGGCCTGGCGGCGCTCGGCGCGGTCCAGTTCATAGGAGACGCGCAGCAGCAGGCCCATCGCCACGCAGGTCATCAGCACACTCGAGCCGCCCGAGGAAATCAGCGGCAGGGTCAGGCCCTTGGTCGGCAGGATGCCGAGGTTGACCCCGATCGAGACGAAGCTCTGCATGCTGATCCACAGGCCGATGCCGAAGGCGATGTAGCCGGAGAAGTGGCGCTTCATTTCCACGCAGCGCATGCCCAGCCAGAAGGTGCGGCCGACCAGCAGCGCATACAGCGAAATGATCAGGCAGGTGCCAAGGAAGCCCAGCTCCTCGGCGGTGACCGAGAAGATGAAATCGGTATGCGCTTCGGGCAGGTAATAGAGCTTCTGCACCGAGTTGCCCAGGCCCACGCCGGTCCACTCGCCACGGCCCACGGCCATCAGCGCGTTGGACAGCTGGTAACCGTCGCCCTGCTGATCGGCCCACGGGTCCAGGAAGGAGGTGATGCGGCGCATGCGGTACGGTTCGATGATCGCCAGCGCGCTCATGCCGACCATGCCGATGATCACCGGCATGGACATGCGCGGCATGTTGACCCCGCCCAGCACCAGCATGCCGGCGGTGATCGCCAGCAGCAGCGTGGACGAGCCGAAGTCCGGCTGCAGCAGCAACAGCACCACCAGCGCGCCGGCCACGCCCAGCGGCTTGAGCATTGCCGGCCAGGTGGCGTTGACCTCATCGCGGAAGCGGACCAGGTAGCTGGACAGCCACACGATGTAGAGCACCTTCACCGCTTCGACGGTCTGGAACTTGGAAATACCCAGGTTGATCCAGCGGCGGGCACCGTTGACGCTGCTGCCCAGGCCTGGGATGAACACCACCACCAGCAGCGCGAAGCAGCCCAGCAGCAGGATCTGGTTGTACTGCTCGATGCTCTTGAGCTCGGTGCGCATAGCGATGATTGCCAGGCCGATACCCACCGCCAGGAAGATCAGGTGGCGGTTGAGGTAATAGAACGGGCTGCTCATCAGCGCGATCGAGCTCGACGCGACCATCACCACGCCCAGCCCGGTGAGCGCGATGATCGCGCCCAGCAGCCACTTGTCGAAGTGGCCTCCGATGGCTTCAAGGCGGGTTGCCTGGCGCGACAGGTCGTTCATCAGCGGACCTTCAACGTGGCCAGGCCGATCAGCACCAGCACGACCGAGATGATCCAGAAGCGCACGATCACGCGCGGCTCCGGCCAGCCCTTCAGTTCGAAGTGGTGGTGGATCGGTGCCATGCGGAATACGCGCTTGCCGGTCAGCTTGAACGAGGCGACCTGGATCATCACCGACAGCGTCTCGATCACGAACACGCCGCCCATCACCACCAGCACCAGCTCCTGGCGGGTGATCACCGCGATCGTGCCCAGCACCGCACCCAGCGCCAGCGCGCCGATGTCGCCCATGAAGACCATGGCCGGATAGGTGTTGAACCAGAGGAAGCCCAGGCCTGCGCCGGCGATCGCCGCGCAGATGATGACCAGCTCACCAGCGCCCGGAATCTGCGGGATCTGCAGGTAGCTGGAGAACACCACGTTGCCCGAGGCATAGGCGAACACGCCCAGGGCGCAGGCGACCAGCACCGTCGGCATGATCGCCAACCCGTCCAGGCCGTCGGTCAGGTTGACCGCGTTGGAGAATCCGACGATCCAGAAATACGCGATGGCCACGAAGCTGATGCCGGCCAGCGGCAGCGCGATCGATTTGAACATCGGGATGTAGAACGTCATCGCCGCCGGCACATCGGCGGTGTAGAACAGGAACAGACCGGCCGCCAGACCGAAGATCGACTGCAGCAGGTATTTCCAGCGCGACTTCAGGCCGTTCGGGTCGCGGCGGACGATCTTGATCCAGTCGTCGTACCAGCCGATCGCGCCAAAGCACAGCATCACCGCCAGCACCAGCCAGACGTAACGGTTGCGCAGGTCGGCCCACAGCAGCACCGACAGCGTGATCGTCAGCAGGATCAGCGAGCCGCCCATGGTCGGCGTGCCGGCCTTGGCGAAATGGGTCTGCGGACCATCCGTACGGATCGGCTGGCCGCCCTTGAACTGGGCCAGCTTGCGGATCATCGCCGGGCCGAGCCACAGCGACAGGAACAGGGCGGTCAGCGCCGCGAGGATGCCGCGCAGGGTCAGGTAGCCGAACAGCCCGAACAGGCTCTCCAACTGCTGCAGCCATCGGGCCAGTTCAAGCAACATTGGGGGTTTCCTCTCCTTGCGCGAGCAGCGCTTTGACGATCGTGTCCATGGCGCTGCCACGCGAGCCCTTGACCAGGCAGCGCACGCCGGCATGCAGTTCGGTGGCGAGCGCGGCGGCCAGGGCCTGGTGACTCTGGAACTGTTGGCCGCCTTCACCGAAGGCGGTCGAGGCGGCGGCGCTCAGCGGGCCGAGCGTGTACAGCCGCTTCAGGCCGGCATCGCAGGCGCGGCGGCCAGCCTGGGCATGCAGCGCCTCGCCGTCCGGGCCGAGCTCGCGCATGTCGCCCAGTACCAGCCAGCCCTCGTCCTTCGAGGCAGCCAGGGCATCGATGGCGGCGGCGAGCGAACCCGGGTTGGCGTTGTAACTGTCATCGATCAGCACCGCGCCGCTGGGCAGCTGGTGCGCGATCTGGCGGCCCGGCACCGGCTCGGCGCGGGCCAGGCCGGCAGCGATCTGCGCCACCGCAATGCCCGCGGCCAGCGCCAGCGAGGCGGCGGCCAGCGCATTGCTGATGTTGTGCCGGCCCGGCAGGCCCAGCGTGATCTCGGCGTCGCCCGCGGGCGTGGACAGCACGAACTGGCTGCCCTGCGCGGCCGGGCGGATCGCACGCGCGGTGACATCGGCGGTGTGCTCCAGGCCGTAGCGCAGCACGCGGCAACGCGGCGGCTGGCCGACGATGTGCTGTTCGAACCAGATCCCGAAGGCGTCATCGGCATTGATCACGGCCACGCCATCGGACGGCAGCGCCGCGTAGATCGCGCCCTTGGTGGTGGCCACGCCCTGCAGGCTGCCCATGCGTTCCAGATGCGCCGGGGCGATGTTGTTCACCAGCGCGTAGTGCGGGCGCACGATCTCGGTGAGGTAGGCGATGTCGCCCGGCTTGCCGGCGCCCATCTCGTAGACGGCGTAGTCGGCATCTTCCGGCGCATCGAGCACTGCCAGCGGCAGGCCGATCTCGTTGTTGCGGTTGCCGGGGTTGGCGTAGACCACCTTGCGGTCGTCACGTGCCACCTGTTCCAGGATCGCCAGCAGCAGGCTCTTGACGCTGGTCTTGCCGTTGCTGCCGGTGATGGCGAAGACCGCGGTGTCGCGGTCACGCTGCATGCCGGCGGCGATGCGGCCCAGGGCGTGTTCGCTGTCGGCGACCACGATCTGCGGCAGGGCGACATCAAGCAGGCGTTCGACCAGCATCGCCGAGGCACCGCGTGCCAGCGCGTCGGCCGCGAAGTCATGGCCATCGAAACGCTCGCCCCGCAGCGCCACATACAGGCTGCCGGGCGCGAGCGTACGGGTGTCATTGCTGATGGCATCGATGGCGGTGTCTTCGCCATGGATCTCGCCACCGGCCCAGTGGGCGATCAGCGACAGCGGGGTGCGCTTCATGTAGTCACCCCCGCGCGCGCGGCCAGCACACGGCCGGCCACCTCGGTGTCATCGAAGGCGTGCTGGACCCCGTGGATCTCCTGATAGGGCTCGTGGCCCTTGCCGGCGATCAGCACGATATCGCCCGCGCCGGCCTGGCCGATCGCGGTGGCAATCGCGGCGGCGCGGTCGCGCTGCACAGTGACGGCAGCGGGTGCGTCAAATCCCTTGAGGATGTCGGCCACGATCACGTCGCCGTCTTCGCCGCGTGGATTGTCGTCGGTGACGATCACCACGTCGGCATGTTGCTCCGCGATGGCGGCCATCTGCGGGCGCTTGCCGGTATCGCGCTCGCCGCCGCAGCCGAACACGCAGATCAGGCGCCCGGCCAGATGGCCCTGCACGCTGGTCAGTGCCTGTTCCAGCGCATCCGGGGTGTGCGCGTAATCGACCACGACGGTGGGCAGGCCACCCTCGCCGCCCAGGCGGTTCATGCGCCCGGCGATCGGCTGCAGCTGCGAGAGCAGCGCGGCGATCGCGGCCGGGGCGTGATCCAGCGCATGCAGCGCACCGGCCACGGCCAGCAGGTTGTCCACGTTGAAGCGGCCGAGCAGCGGCGACTGCACCGGATGGCGCTGACCGTCCACGACCAGATCGAAGGCGATGCCGCGACCGTCCAGGGTGAGCGAATCAGCGCGTACGGTGGCCTGCGCGGCACCGCGCGAGCTCACGCCGATCGGGCGGACGCTCTCACCGACAGTGCGCAGCAGTTCGCTGCCGAAGCTGTCATCGAGGTTGACCACGGCGGCCTTGAGCCCGTCGCGGTGGAACAGCCTGGCCTTGGCCGCGCCGTACTGCGCCATGTCGCCGTGATAGTCGAGATGGTCGCGGGTGAGATTGGTGAACACCGCCACGTCGTAATGCACGGCATCCACGCGGCCCTGATCAAGCGCGTGCGAGCTGACTTCCATCGCCACGGCCTGGGCACCCCCGTCGCGCAGCTGCGCCAGCACCTCATGCATCTGCAGCACCAGCGGCGTGGTGAAGCCGGTCGGCACCACGTCGCCATACAGTCCGACGCCCAACGTGCCGATACTGCCGCTGCGGGTGCCGAGCAGGTGCCAGGCCTGGGCCAGCAACTGCACGGTGGACGTTTTACCGTTGGTGCCGGTCACGCCGACCATCGTCATCGCGCGCGAGGGGTGGCCGTGGAACTGATCGGCCATCGCGCCCATGCGGTGGCGCAGGCCCGGCACGGCAATCGCATCGGCCGGGGCCGGCAGCTCGGCCGGGGCCGGCGGGTCGAACAGGATCGCCCCGGCGCCATTGGCGCGGGCCTGATCGACAAAGCCCAGCCCGTGCGCGCCGAAGCCGGCGATCGCCACGAAGGCATTGCCCGGGCGCACCGCGCGGCTGTCCAGCACCAGGCCGGTGATGGTCGGGTCGTGGCTCAGCACCACATCGGGAAGCAACTGCGACAGCAACATCATCTGGCTCATTGCGTGCCTCCCTGCGCGGGCGGCACTGTGGCGTGCGCGCTGGGCAGCGCGGCATCGAATTCTGCGGCGGCATCGGGCGCGATCACCGTTTCCGGCGGCGGCATCGGCAGCACCGAGGCCGAGTGGCCCATCTTTCCGGACTGCTGGGCGGCCAGCCACGACTCGATGTCATCCGGCGGCACGTCCATCAGGCGCAGCGCGCCTTCCATGACGTTGTGGAACACCGGTGCGGAGACCAGGCCGCCGTAATACTTGCCGCCCTGCGGGTCGTTGATGACGATCACCGTGGCGAAGCGCGGGTTGGTGGCGGGCACCACGCCGGCGAACAGCGCGTTGTAATGGCCACGCTCGTAACCGCCGGGGCCGGCCTTGCGGGCGGTGCCGGTCTTGCCGGCCACGTGGTAACCCAGCACCGCCGCCTGCTTGGCGCCGCCCTGGGTGACCACGGTTTCCATCATCGCCACGACTTCCTTGGCGATCTTCTCGTCGATGATCTGCTTGCCTTCGTTGCGCTGGCCCTTGACGAAGGTCGGCGCGATCAGCTTGCCGCCGTTGCCCAGCGCCGAGTAGGCGGTCGCGATCTGCAGCGGGCTGACATTCAGGCCGTAGCCATAGGACATGGTGGTCTTGGACGGACCACTCCAGCGCGCCGGGCGCGGCAGCACGCCGGCCGATTCGCCCGGGAAGCCGCTGTGCGGGGCGACGCCATAACCGAAGCTGTGAATGTGGTCGTAGAAGACCTGGTCCGGCATCTTGGCGGCGATCTTGGCCGCGCCGATGTTCGAGCTGCGGGTGATCACGCCGGTGACGTTGAGCACGCCATTGTTCCGCGGCACGTCCTTGATCGTGTAGCGGCCCAGCGCCATGTAGCCCGGGTTGGTGTCCACCGTGGTGTCTTTGGTGACCACGCCGGACTGCAGCGCCGAGGCGATGGTCAGCGGCTTCATGGTCGAACCCGGCTCGACCAGATCGGTCACCGCGCGGTTGCGGCGGGTGTCCGGCGCAGCGCCACCCACGGCATTGGGGTTGTAGGTCGGCAGGTTGACCATGGCCAGGATCTCGCCGGTGGCCACATCCATGATCACCATCGAGCCGCCCGCGGCCTTGTTTTCGATCAGCGCGTTGCGCAGCTCCTTGAAGGCCAGGAACTGGATGCGGCGGTCGATGCTGAGAGTGAGGTCCTTGCCCGGCTCGGCGGCACGCAGCAGATCGCTCTCCACCGTGTCGCCCTTGCGGTTGCGGATCACACGCTTGGCGCCGGCCTTGCCGCGCAGCCATTCGTCGAAGGCCAGCTCCAGCCCTTCCTGGCCGCGGTCGTCGATGTTGGTGAAGCCGAGCACGTGCGCCATCGCCTCACCCTGCGGGTAGAAGCGGCGGAACTCGCGCTGCGAGGCCACGCCCGGGATCTTCATCGCGACCACTTTTTCCGCGTCGTCCGGATTGATCCGGCGGCGCAGATACATGAATTCTTTATCGGCCTTCTGCGAAAGCTTGGAGGTCAGCTCATCCAGCGGCATGCCCAGCGCGGTCGCCAGCTCGGGGATACGGTCGGGCGAGCGCAGCAGTTCCTGCGGGTTGACCCAGATCGAGGCGACCGGGGTGGACACCGCGACCGGCTCGCCATTGCGGTCGGTGATCATGCCGCGCGAGGTGTTGATCGGCAGTTCGCGCAGGTAACGAGCTTCGCCCTGGCGCTGGTAGAACTCGCTGTTGATGATCTGCACGTAGGCGGCGCGGCCGACCAGCGAGACCGAGCACAGGCCCAGCGCCAGCCCCACCCACTTCAGGCGCTGGCGGAGGTTGAAGCTGTTGCGCGCACGGTTGCGGCCGGACTTGTTCATGGCCGGATCACCACGACATCGGCCGCTTCGGGGAACTTCATGCCCAGGCGCTCGCGGGCGACGCGGTCGACCCGGGTCGCCTCGGCCAGGGTGGCCTGCTCAAGCTGCAGGCGACCGAACTCGATGTTGATCTCATCGCGCGCACGCTCGACCCGGGACAGCTCCACGAAGGTCTGGCGGTGGCGATGGCGCATGAACACCACACCGATCGCCGAGGCGACGGTGCAGGCCAGCAGCACGATCAACAGCAGGCGGCTCATCCGGCCACCTCACGCTTTTCGGCGACGCGCAGCACGGCACTGCGCGAGCGCGGATTGACCGCCAGCTCGTCGTCTTCGGCCTTGATGGCGCCACCGTGCAGGTCCAGCGTCGGCACGAAGGCAGCCAGCTCGGGCAACCGGCGGTTGCTCGGCGGTGCCTTGGCGTAGCGGTTCATGAACTGTTTGACGATGCGGTCTTCCAGCGAATGGAAGCTGATCACCGCCAGCCGGCCACCGGGCTTGAGCCGCGCCATCGCCGCCTCCAGGCCCGCCTCGAGGTCGGCCAGTTCGCGGTTGATATGGATGCGGATCGCCTGGAAGCTGCGCGTGGCCGGGTGGATCTTGTCCTTGCCACGCGGCATCACCGAGGCGATCACCTCCGCCAGCTCGGCGGTGCGGGTGAAGGGTTGCTTGTCGCGGCGGGCGACGATGGCCTTGGCGATGCGGCGGCCCTGGCGTTCTTCGCCGTAGGTCCACAGCACGTCCATCAACTCGCGCTCTTCAACGCGGTTGAGCCACTGCGCCGCACTTTCACCGCTATCCGGGTCCATGCGCATGTCCAGCGGGCCGTCCTTGCCGAAGCTGAAACCGCGCTCGGCGACATCCAGCTGGGGCGAGGACACGCCCAGGTCGAACAGCACGCCATCCAGGCCCTGCGCGGTGGCATCCCAGTGCAGCAGATCAGCAAAGCTGCCACGGAAGATCGAGACGCGCGGGTCCGGCGCGAAATCACGCTCGGCTACCGCAATCGCCTCCGGATCCTTGTCCATGACCAGCAGTCGGCCTCCCGGACCGAGTTGCTCGAGCACGCCCCTGGCGTGACCGCCACGACCGAACGTGCCATCGAGATACACGCCGTTTTCGATCACCTTCAGGCCATCCAGGACCTGCGTGTACAGGACCGGCAGGTGGCCTGCCGGCGACTGCGACACCGGAAGGTGACCGGCCTGCGCTGCTCCGCGCATCCGGGCACCCCGGCTCACAACTTCAGGTCGAGCAACCCATCGCCGAGATCCTCGTCAGACAACGTCTGCTGGATCAACGCGCGATGAGCCTGCTCGCTCCACAATTCGAATTTGTCGCCCATACCGAGCAGCACCGCCTTCTTTTCAATGCCAACGGCACCACGGTGGCTGGCGGGAATACTGATGCGGCCGTTGCCGTCCAGCTCCAGATGCGCGGCCGAACCGACCAGCTTCTGTTGCAGGAGGCGCACGACGCGCTGTGTGTTGGGCTTGGACATGACGTCATCACGGACGCGTTCCCATTCCTGTTCGGCGTACAGCCACAGACAGCCGGACTCGAACGGGTTGTAGGTCAGGACCAGACGGTTGTTGCTCACACGCGCGACAAGGTCGCGATGCGCGGTCGGAACCGCCATGCGCCCTTTGTCGTCAACAGTGATGGCCGTCTCGCCTTGAAACACGACGTTTTCACCTTTCCTTCGCCTGGTGAAACATTGAACCACGAAAAACCACAAAAAACCCGGTTTCCCCTCTGATGCCCACCTTAGCAGTGCCGATTGGGTTGTCAACAACTTTGCGAAGGGGAAATCACTTTGAACATCAAGGGCTTGCAGCAATGTTTAGAGACTTGTTCAAGGCTTATCCACAAGTTGCTGTTTCGTCTCATTTTTTGAGATTTCGCCGAAGTTCAGGCCTGTGGAGGCCGCGTGAAACATCGCCCCGTATTCAGTCCTGACCCGGCCGCCATCGCCTCCGCCCTGCGCAGAACCGGCACAATGTGAGGCATGTGTCTGCTCGCCCTTGCCTGGAAAACCCACCCCCGCTGGCAGTTGGTGATGGTCGGTAACCGCGATGAGTTCCACGCGCGGCCGACCGCCGCCCTGGCCCGGTGGCCCCCTCCGGATGACGGGGTGGCCGCAGGCCGCGACCTGCGCTCGGGCGGGACCTGGGCCGGGATCGGTGCGGACGGACGGATGGCGGTGGTGACCAACGTGCGCGACCCGCTGGCCCGGCAGACCGGCCCCTCACGCGGGGCCCTGGTAGCCGACTACCTGCGTGACACCGCCCCGGCCGCCCGCTTCGCCGATGGGCTGACCGCCCGCGCCGCCGACTTCGCCCCGTTCAACCTGCTGCTGGCCGATCGCAACAGCTGCCAGTTCCTGGGCAACCACCCGGCGGGCCGGCAGGCGTTGGCGCCCGGCGTCCATGGCATGTCCAACGGGCCGCTGGATGCCCCGTGGCCCAAGACGGAGCGCTTGAACGCCGCCCTGCAGGGCTGGATCACCAGCGGCAGCGACGACCTGGGCCCGCTGTGGGCGGCGCTGGCCGATGAAACCCGGGCCGACGACAGCGCCCTGCCCGACACCGGCATCGGCCTCGAACGCGAGCGCTGGCTGAGCGCAGCGTTCATCCGCAGCCCGGAGTACGGCACCCGCGCCAGCACGCTGATCGCGCTGGATGCCGACGGCCAGGGTTTCATCCACGAGCGCCGGTTCGGGCCGGACGGCAGCTGCATCGGCGATACGCGGCTGGCGGTTACGGCGCCGGCTGCGGGGATATGACGCGACGAGCCCGTTTTCGCCGGTGTGCGACGGGGCACTTCAGCCGCGATTGAAGGTGTTCACCGAAGTTTAACGCGTTGCGCCGCAACGGATTTCAGGCCATGACGCCGGGCTGGACCCGGGCGGGCGCCGGCCACGGCCGGCGCCGGCATCGGCCGTGGCTTGACCCCGGACACCCCGCGACGAGGATGAGGCGGACGGCACCTTCGCCGCGCCCTCTTCGGACCCGAGACCTGCATGCGACGCATCCTCTTTCTATTGGCCAGCCATCTGCTGGTCCTTGGCGTGGGCTTCGGCCTGGGCGTGTACTTCCTGCCGATCCTGACCGCCCCCGACGATCCGCCGGTGCAACAGGTACAGGACGCGATGGGACAGGCCCGCTACCACGCCACCTTCCACCGCGACCAGAAAGGCAGCGACGCGCTGCACTGGGCCGACGGCGCACTGAGCGTGAGCGCCACCCAGGTCGCGTTCACCGGCAAGATCGCCCCGGGGCCCGACTACAAGGTGTATCTGACCCGCGAGTTCGTCGATACCAAGGCCGGCTTTGAACGGATCAAGACCGATGCCGTGCGGATCGGCGAGGTGAAGACCTTCAACCGATTCCTGGTCGATGTGCCACCGGGCGTGGATGTCGAGGAATTCACCACCGTGGTGGTGTGGTGCGAACGCTTCGCGCAGTTCATCTCGGCCGGGCAGTATCGAACACCGGGGTGATCGCCCGCCCTCCGCATGCCGGGATGTGGGACAATGCGCGCGGCGGAGTCGGCCAGACAGTCGCGTCATCCCTTGCGGATGCCGAGGAAAGTCCGGGCTCCATAGGGCAAGGTGCCAGGTAACGCCTGGGCGGCGCAAGCCGACGGAAAGTGCAACAGAAAGATACCGCCTACGTTTCCTTCGGGAAGCCGGTAAGGGTGAAATGGTGCGGTAAGAGCGCACCGCGAGTCTGGCAACAGACCGGCACGGCAAACCCCACCTGGAGCAAGACCAAATAGGGACCTAATGGCGTGGCCCGCGTCGGGTCCGGGTAGGTTGCTTGAGCGCTGCGGTGACGTAGCGCCTAGAGGAATGACTGTCCACGACAAAACCCGGCTTATCGGCCGGCTCCGCCGCTTTTTTCGTCATGACGAAAAAATCCCCAAGGTTTGCAGCGCAAACCTTGGCCCCCGGGCCACCAGCGCCCAATTCCCCGCGGCTGTACGCCCGCCGTCCTGGCGGGCGCCCTCCGGGCCGTTGCGATTCAACGTTAGGAATCGCTCCTGCGATTCCTTTCGCCGCGCCCCCTTTACTAAAGGGGGCTGTGCCTCCAGACGGTTGGCGTGGGCCGGCATTCAATCTGCACGCGCGGTAGAGCCACCCCATGGGTGGCTGCCTCACGTTCTGGCACCGCGTGCAGCCACCCATGGGGTGGCTCTACCTTCTCTGGCACCGCGTGCAGCCACCCGTGGGGTGGCGCGACCGGCCGATCAACCGCCGTACAGGGCTTTTCTGGGGGCACCGGTGAGTTCGGCGGCGAGCTTGGCTGCGGTGGACGGCGGGAGGTGTTCGCTGAGCTTGGCGTACATGCGGCGGCCGGCGGCCAACTGAGCCTCCTCATCGTCGGCCGCGCCCTGCACCATCACCACGAATTCGCCCTTGCGCTGGTTGTCGTCCGCCTCGACCTGCTGCAGCAGCGAGGCCAGATCACCATCCAGCACGGTCTCAAACAGCTTGGTCAGCTCACGCGCCAGCACCGCGGGCCGCTCGGGCCCGAACGCGGCGACCATGTCCGCCAGCGATTCGGTGATCCGGTGCGAGGATTCGTAGAACACCAGCGTGCGGGTTTCACCGGCCAGCGCATGGAGCCGCTCGCGGCGGCCGGAGGCCTTGGCCGGCAGGAAGCCCTCGAAGGTGAAGCGATCGCTGGGCAGGCCGGCCACGCTGAGCGCCGCGATCGCCGCACAGGCACCGGGAATCGGGCTGACCTTGATCCCGGCTTCCCGCGCGGCGCGCACCAGCCGGTAGCCCGGGTCGCTGACCAGCGGGGTACCGGCATCACTGACCAGTGCCAGCGACTCCCCGGCCAACAGGCGCGCCACGATCCGCTGCGACAACGCTTCTTCATTGTGGTCATGCAGCGCCACCAACGGCTGCTGGATGCCGAAGTGGGCCAGCAGCTGGCCGCTGCGGCGGGTGTCCTCGGCGCAGATCGCGGCCACCGAACGCAGCACGTCCTGCGCGCGCGGTGTCAGATCGGCGAGGTTGCCGATCGGGGTGGCAACGACATACAGCGTGGGGACAGCACTCATCAGCGGCTCTTCCGTGGTCAAGGGTAGAATCGTACCGTTCCCCGGCCACGGCCGCTGCCCCCATCGAATGGACCTGATCATGAACAAGCCCGTCGTACGGATCTCCGCCCTTTCGTTGTCGCTGATGCTGCTTGCCGGCTGCGCCACGACCAGCTTCACCAGTGCGCCGGATTCGCCGGCCCAGAGCCAGGCCCTGGCGCTGATCGAGCAGGGCAAGCCGCGCGATGCGGCGGTCCAGCTGGAAGCCCTGGCCAACACCCTGCGCGGCAGTGCCCGCAGCGCCGCCCTGGCCGATGCCGCCTTTGCCTGGCACGAAGCCGGCGATGCCACCCGCGCCCGCACGCTGCTGGCCCAGGTCACTGCGCGCCAGCTCAGCGGCGCCAGCCTCCAGCGCTACCAGCTGACCACGGCCGAACTCGCGCTGGCCGACAAGCAGCCGGCACAGGCGCTGGCCGCACTGAAAGAATCGGCCGACGCGGTCACCCCCTCGCTGCGTACCCGCTGGCAGTTGGCGCGCGCCAACGCACTGCAGGCCACCGGCGACAACCTCGGCGCCGCGCTTGAGCGCGCCCGTGCGCACGCCGCGCTCTCCGGTAAGGCGCGCAGCGACAACCAGCAGGCCATCGCCGGCCTGCTTGGCACGCTGGACGATGCCACCCTGCGCGCCCGCGCGGCGGCACTGCCGGCCAACGAGCCGCTGTACAACTTCGCCGGCCGTGCGCTGATCGCCCGTGGCCTGCCGCTGCCGCGTCCGTTCGATCGCGAAGGCGCCTCGCAGTTCGATACCAGCAAGCGCCCGCCGGCGATGAGCGATGGCTATCGTCCGCCCGTGAAGATGGCCGTGCTGCTGCCGCTCAGTGGCCGCCTGGCCACCGCCGCGCAGCCGGTCCGCGATGGCCTGCTCAGCGGTTACTACGGTGAAACCCGCCGCCGTCCGGACATCCAGTTCATCGACACCGCCGGTACCGCCGCCGGTGCCGTGGCCGCCTACGACAAGGCGGTGACCGCCGGTGCCGATTTCATCGTCGGCCCGCTCGGCCGCGATGAAGTGGATGCCGTGTTCGGCCGCCGCGAACTGCCGGTGCCGGTGCTGGCCCTGAACCGCGGCAAGGACACCCCGCCGGCGGGCAGCGCCGGTTTCTCGCTGGCCCCGGAAGACGACGGCATCATCGCCGCCGAGTACCTGCGCGGCCGCGAGCGCAGCAAGGTGCTGGTGATCCACAGCAATGATGACAACGGTCGCCGTGCCGCCGCCGCCTTCCGTGAGCGCTTCGCGCAGCGCGGTGGTCAGGTGGTGGCCACCATCGGCGTCAGCGACACGGTCGGCGACATTGGCGCGCAGGTGCGTGCGGCCGGCGCCATCGACGGTGTGTTGCTGGCAGTGAAGGCGCCGCAGGCGCGTGCACTGACCCCGCAGCTGGCGCTGGCGGGTGCCGGTGGCGCCAGCCGCGTCGGCACCTCGCAGCTGACCGTCGGTGCCGGCAAGCCGGAAGAAGACATGGCGCTGGACGGCATCGTCTATCCGAACGAAGCCTGGAACGTGCGTGGCGTGCCCGGCCTGCCGGCCGCCTCCACGGCCGGGCAGATCCTGCCCTCGGCGCGTGGTGCCTCCGGTCGCCTGTTCGCGTTCGGTTTCGATGCCTGGAAGATCAGCGCCTACCTGGACAAGGTCGCGACGGAAGGCGGCCTGGCCGGCGCCACCGGCACCCTGTTCCTGGACAGCAACGGCAACGTACTGCGGGTGCCGGCATGGTCGACCTTCAGCGGCGGCCGGCCGATGCCGATCGCCAGCAGCAACTGAGCCACGTGCCCACCGGGCGCGCGGTACGCGGTGCGGCGGTGGAAGCCGCCGCGCAGCACCATCTCCGTCAGGCCGAGCTGCGCCCGGTCACCACCAACGCGCGGTATCGCCGGGGCGAGATCGACCTGATCATGCGCGACGGCGATGTCGTCGTGTTCGTGGAAGTGCGCTACCGCGCCACTGCCCGCTTCGGCGGCGGCGCGGCTTCGGTGGACATGCGCAAGCGACGCAAGCTGGTGATCGCCGCGCAGCTGTTTCTGCAGTCCCATCCCTGGCTGGCCGAGCAGCCCTGCCGCTTCGACGTGGTTGAAGCCAGTGGCGAGCCCCCGCAGCTGAACTGGCTGCGCGACGCGTTCCGGCTGGACGACTGCTGATGCCCTCCATCTTCACCCACGCCGCCATTCCGCTGGCGCTGTGGTGCGCCGCGGATCGCGGCCGCATCGCCACCCCGTTGCTGGCCGCTGGCGTGGTCGCGGCGATGCTGCCCGACGCGGATGTGCTGGCCTTCGCGCTGCACATTCCCTACGCCGACAGCTTCGGCCACCGCGGGGCCAGTCATTCGATCGTGTTTGCCGCGGTGCTGGCCGTGCTCGCTGCCCTGCTGCATACGCGCCTGCGCGCCAGTGCAGTGCAGGCCGCCGCATTCGTTGGCATCAGTGCCCTGTCGCACCCGCTGCTGGACGCGTTCACCTCCGGCGGTCTCGGGGTTGCCCTGTGGTGGCCATGGAGTGGCGAGCGGTTGTTCGCGCCGTGGCGCCCGATCCGTGTGTCGCCATTCGCCGGGCAGTTCTTCAGCGCGCGCGGGCTGGCCACCGTTGTGTCTGAAGTGCGTTGGGTGTGGTTGCCGCTGGCCGCCGCCGTGATCGGCTGGAGGCTGATCCAACGCGCCCCTGTGAATTCCCGGAACGCCTGATGTCGACCACCCCCGCCCTGCCCGCCGCCTTCCTGTCCACCGTGCATGCGCTGCTGGGCGACGATGGGTGGCGCACCGATGACGCGGCACTGGCCGCCCATGCGCAGGACAACTCCTGGCGCAGCCAGCTGCCGCTCGGCGTGGCGTTTCCGCGTGACCGCGAGCAGGTGGTGGCGCTGGTCCGCGCCTGCCGCACGCACCATGTGGCCGTGGTGGCGCGCGGCGCGGGCACCGGCACCACCGGCGCGGCGGTACCGGTCAACGGCAGCATCGTGCTGTCGTTCGCGCGCATGGCGCGCATCCTCGCCATCCAGCCCGGCAACCGCTGCGCGGTGGTCGAACCGGGCGTGCTCAACGGCGACCTGCAGCAGGCGCTGATGCCGCACGGCCTGTTCTGGGCACCGGACCCGTCCAGCGCCGACATCTGCAGCATCGGCGGCAACCTGGCGTGCAATGCCGGTGGCCCGCGCGCCGTGAAGTACGGCACCAGCCGCGACAACGTGCTCGGCCTGGTGGCGGTCACCGGCGCAGGCGACCTCATCCACTGCGGCGGCGCTTACACCAAGGACGCCACCGGCTACGACCTCACCCACCTGCTGGTCGGCAGCGAAGGCACCCTGGCGCTGATCGTGGAAGCCACGCTCAAGCTCACCCCGCTGCCGGTCGCCCAGGCCGGGTTGCGCGTGCTGTACCGCGATGCGGATGCCGCCGCCGCAGCCGTGTCGCGCCTGATGGCACAACCGGTGGTGCCCACGCGGCTGGAATTCATGGACGCGCGCAGCCTGGCGCTGCTGCGTCGCAATGGCGCCGACGTGCCCGAGGCCGGTGCGATGCTGCTGGTGGAAGCCGACGGCGACCACGACACCCTGCCCTACCTGCTGCAGGCACTGGCCACCGCTGCCGAGGGCGACGGCCTGCTGGCGCTGGACGTGGCGATGGAAGGGGCCGCACGCGAGAAACTCTGGGCCGCGCGCAAGGCGCTGTCGCCTGCGCTGCGCAGCATCGCCCCGGGCAAGATCAACGAAGACGTGGTGGTGCCGGTGTCGCGTATTCCGGACCTGGTGGCCGGCGTGCAGGCGCTGGCGCGCGAGTACACGCTGACCATCGTCACCTTCGGCCATGCGGGCAACGGCAACCTGCACGTCAACATCCTGTACCACCCCGACGACGCCGACGAGAACGCACGCGCGCATGCCGCGCTGCCGAAGATCTTTGAACTGACCTTGGCGCTCGGCGGCACGTTGTCCGGTGAGCACGGCATCGGGCTGGCCAAGCGCGATTTCATGGCCCAGGCCTTCTCCCCCGCCACGCTGGCGGCGATGCGGGCGATCAAGCACGCGCTGGATCCGGACGGCATCCTCAACCCGGGCAAGGTGCTGCCGCCGGGGTGATGCGGGTTCATGCCGCGGGCGCGGATGGCAGCCGGATGGCGCCCCGCTCTACGGCAACCGGGCAGAGCCCGGCTCTACGGTGCGTGGTCCGCGCTGGGTGATGTCGATCAGCGTGGTGCGGAAATCCGGCAGCAGTACGCGGTTGCCGTGACCGCTCAGGTGATCGTTGTCGAAGAACAGCGGCTGGTCACCGTCCATGGCCGAACACGTCTGCGCACCACACAACAGCGGTAGCGGATCCCAGACGTGCAACGACGGATAGCGGTCGCTCAGCGCGGCCAGCAGTTCCAGCTGCGGTGCACGCAGCAGCTCCAGGTCGGCCCGCGCCATGTCCAGCCCGCCGGCGCAGGCCGGATTCATCCGGTTGAATCTGTCCGTGCAGCGATACGCCCCCGCCTTGAACAGCGGCAACGGCGCATCCACCACCACGTGCACGCCCAGCCGCTGCAGCCGGTCCAGCACCCCCTCCGCCTCGGCGCGCGCAGCGGCGGCATCGGACGGCGTGCGCTCTGCCAGCATCTGCTGGAACACCACCGCATCGCCATTGCCCCAGTCGCGGCCACGCAGCTCGGGCATGCGCAGCGATGCCAGCAGCACGATGTCGCCCGGTCGCGCCTGCGCCTCGATGCGGGACAGCGCCCGCTCGGCGAAGGACCGGCAGTCGGCCGGGGCCGCGCGCAGCAGATTGACGATGCCGCACCCACCCTGATCGTCCTGGCGCACCTCCATGCCGGTCTGCCGCGCCACCATCGACGTCAGGGTGCGATACGCGGCGGCATGCGAGTCACCGGCGACGAACAGGCGGCGGCCGGCCAGCCCGGGCGCGTTCACCGGGTCAAGCGGCCGCCATGCCGGGTACTTGCGTGCCTGCCACGCGTAGCCGTCGCGGGTGCTGCTGAGCGATATCTGCTCGTGGAAGTTCACCATGCTCCAGGCCAGCAACGCGGCGCCGGCCACCACCGGCACCGCCATCGCGAGCACCCTGGCGGGGGCCTTTGCAGCCAGCGCGGGGGCGCGGCGCAGCGGCACTTCCACCCAGCGGTAGGACGCCGAGGCCACCAGCAGAAGCAGGATCGGGTACAGCCACAGCACAGCCCCCTGAAGGCCGTAGGTCCAACGCAGCAGGACCAGCAGCGGCCAATGCCAGAGGTAGAGCGAGTACGAGATGCGGCCCAGGTAGGTCAACGGCTCCCATGACAGCATTCGCGCGTACCCGGTCGTGGCGGCACCCTGGGTGGACACCGCGGCAAGCAGCATCAGCGTGCCGATCACCGTGAGGGCCACCCCCGGGAATGGCAGCGGCAGCGACGGTGCCAGCACCACGCCTGCGCCCAACAGCGCCACCCCTGGCCATGCCAGCCAACGTCCGCGCGGCGCGCCGCCACGGGCCGTCATCCATTGATACAGCAGCGCGCCAGCGGCCAGTTCCCAGAAGCGCGCCGGCAGCAGATAGAAGGCAGTAGTGGGCGCAACGCGGCTTTGCCATGCCGCCAACACCAGAGACACCAGCGACACGACCGGAAGCAGCCAGCGCAACGAAGGGAAGCGCTGGCGACCGCGCAACCAGGCGATGAACAGCACGGGAAAGACCAGGTAGAACTGTTCCTCCACGCCCAATGTCCAGGTATGCAGGAACGGATTGAGGTCCACACCGGGCGAGAAGTAGCTGTCCTGTTGCCCCGCCAGCACGATATTGCTCAGGCCAAGCAGCGCGGCCATGCCGGTCTGGTCGAACTGTTCATTGCGCCATGCCCGCGGAATCAGCAACGCCGACAGCACGAACGTGACCACCAGCATCAGCAGCAGCGCGGGCAACAGGCGCAGCACGCGGCGACGGTAGAAATCGAGCAGCAACGTGCCCGGTGGCGTGTCACCCCGTGCAGCCAGGGACTGGCTGATCACGAAGCCTGAAATGACGAAGAACAGATCCACACCGGTGAAGCCGCCCGGCAGCAGCAGGGCATCGACATGGAAGACGATGACGGCCAGCACGGCGAGCGCGCGCATGCCGTCAATGGCGGGATTGTGGGAGCATCCAGACGTGCGCATGTGGGCAGCCGAAGTAAGGTGGACCACAGCATCAAGGCAAGGTGGGATTCGGTTCAAAGGGCAAACGCGACAGCACGCGTCGTCGTTACGCTGCGGTATGGGTTGCGTGCAATCGGCGCCGGGGTGCGGGTAGCACGACACGGCGTTGCCGATAGGTCCAGCGCTTTGAACGCGCCGCAGCGATACCGCAAGACCATGTGCGCCGTTTGATCGCGCGTTGTTGCGCTTGCCTGATGATATGCCGGACGTGAGCACGCGCATGGGCACCGCGACGACGCTCTGACGCACGCGCCGGGCTTCGTCAGCGACCGTCGTCTGGTGTGCTCAGGGATTGGCGTCAAAGACCACGGTGATGTCGCCGGACCAGTGTGAGCCGGGCGTCCGCAGCATCTCGGTCACCGCATCACCCTCGGCGGTAAAACGAAGCGTCGAGCGCCGCTGCATCAGGTAGCCGTCCGGGGTGAAGCGTGGTGCCTGCCCGTCGTCCGGCGACAGCGCGGTGTACTGCGCCGGCCGGCCATCACGCAGGTTGGTCATGCCGGGCAGCGTCACGTCGACATCCACCGGCACCACCACGTCATCGGCGTGGTTGCGGATGCCACAGCGGCTACCCGCCGCATGTTCGCAGCGCAGCTTCATGCTGAAGTCCATTGACGTCGTCAGCTGGAATGGCAGCGCCTGGCGCAGGCGCGCGGGCGGCAGCCCGTGGTCGACCCAGCGCGACCAGCCACCCTCCGGCGCCAGCTGTACGCGCGGCGATTCGGCGGGAAACGCTACCTTGAAGTCGTGGGCTACGTTCAGCAGCAACTGCAACGTCAGCTCCGAATCCGAGTAGTCGCCCTGGCCCAGATCAATCTGCTGCCCATTGCCCACGGTGTAGGTGACGCTGCCGGTGTACTGGCCGTCCTGGGCCTGCAGCGGGTTGGGTGTTTCAAGGTGGTAACCGATGGAGAAATTCAAGTAGGACGCCACCCGGTCGGTGGCCGCTCTCGGTGAGCGGACGCAGACGACATTTGCGTCTGCGACGTCCCAGGCATAGCGATAAAAGCGCCCTGAGCCCACACCGAGTCGACCCCTACAGCCGCCGGTTGCGGCGCCGTTGGCACCGGGCGCCGTACCGTCAGATGGCAACCCCCACTGCATGCCAACCAGGAACACGCGGATTCGCGCGTTCAGCTCATGATGGTTCGCGTTGCGGACAACCACGTCCCGCCAGTTCCCATCGACGGCCAGATACCATTTTTCGCGCGGATCATCGCCGCCGCCGAACAATCGGCGCTGCGCTACGTTCACCCCGGTATTGATGGTGAAATCGCCTGCCCTGCAGAAGTTCGCATGCTGCGCACAGTAGCCGGACTGGGGCGTCGTATTGACGAACCGGTTATGGGTGGGATCCAGTGCGGAGGGACGGAATTCGGCGGTGATGTTCAACTCGGCTGCCTCTGCGGGCACAAGCAGCCCCATCAACAGCCCCAGCATCCACGCAATGGGCCAGCACGCGCCGGCATCGGCGATGGAACGTTCATCAGCGGTCACGGGATCTCCTCGGAAATGGGTTCACGGGCCCGCCAGCGGGCGCGGGCAACCAATGCTGCCCACCATCAGGACATCGCCCTCGCGGGGATGCTGCCCTTCTTCCATGGTCAGCACGCAGCTGACCAGATTCGGGTAACGCAGCTCCACCACTGGCGCACGTGCACTCAGTTCGAGGGTGAAGAAGCCGTCTTCCTGGCTGACGCTGCGCCCGGCATGGTTGATTACCTGCACGCCGCGCACGCCGTTGCCATCGCCATCGCGCACCTGGCCCATCACGGTGAAGGTGCGCAGCACATCCATGGTGGCGTACAGGACCCCGCCCTTGTTGAGGTGGTAGTTGACCGCAGCCGGTTGCAGGGCCGCCGCCGGCGCATGGCGGCCGTCGAAATCGAACTGCACGTGGCCGGCACGGTAGGCCGTGACCGGTACGAAGTTCCGGCCGGGCCGCAGCACCACACCGCCACCGCGGCTGTCGTCGGCACGCAGCGTGATATCGGGATAGTCGCTGCGCACATCCACGATCAGGCCCGTGTCCACGCTGCCGCTGCGGCCCTGCCCCAACACGGCAACCCGGCCTCCCCCAAGCACCACGGTGCTGTCCAGGTTGGCCGTGCCGGTGATGTGCCCGGATTCGGCACCGCGGTACAACTGCACGTCGCCCTCGAACAGTGGACTGTGCAGGTAGGCGCCGGCGCCGGCACCCACGCCACCGCGCTCGACGCTCACCTGCCCATTCACGCTTTGCAGCACGGCACCGTCCACGCGCTGGGTCGCCGCGGCCGTCACATAGGTGTCGCGGCGGTTGGCCTCGCCCGTGCGGCTGCCCAGGCTGCCGCTGTAGCTGCGGCGTTCGCTGCCCAGCGACACACTGACGGTGAGGTCGATGCCGCGCTGGCGGCGGTACTGGGTGAACCGGCTGCCCGGGCGGTCGTACGCCGACACGCGCCAGTTCACATCCTGCGTGCCGAACAGTGTTTCGCGACGGCCGTAGGAGACATCAATGCCGGTGCCGCGGGTGAAGCCTGCGCTACGTGCCACGCGCAGGCTGGCATTGTCGCGGTGACTGAAGCGGTGGGTGATGGACACCGCCGTGGTGTCCTGCCAGCCACCGTGGGATTGCCAGTGAGGCGGTGCGCCATGGCCGGGCACAACACGCTGGCGTTGCTCGGCCCAGCTGCGTGCATGGTTGGCGACAACCGAACCGGCGCGGTAGCGATACAACCCCTGCAAATCCATGCCACGGCCGGCATCGCGGGAAGTATAGATATTGGTGTAGGTGCTGAACCGGTCGCTGGCCTGCCAGTCCATGGAGATGCCCGCGCCCGGGCGCTGGTCGACCTGCTGAACGGTGGCCCCGGCTACCGCGCGCGGATGCACCAGGTAATTGACCACCGCACCGGCGGTGACCTTGCCGTTGCGGGTTGAACGGCCACTGTCGAGCAGGCCACGCTGCTGGCCCGCAAAGACGCTGTAGCGCCAGCGGCGCGACGGGTCCTGCCAGCGGCTGGGCTTGTGGATCGAAGCGGTTTCCCGCGATGCCTCACGGCCCTCTTCGATCACCCGCAACTCGACGTCGTAGATGCCGCCGGGCAGGCGCCGCGTGTCGATTTCCTGGATGCCCGGCTTCACTGCCTGGGTGGACAGCAGGTTGCCGTCGCGAAAAATCTCCACCACGCCTTCGCGGCTGGCGGTGACATAGACCGGGTAGACACTGGGGCTGCGCGTATCGGCCAGCAGCACGTCCGACGACCCCAGCATCAGGCCGAGGGCGGTGTCATTCTGCGTCCCCGGCGCCCGCGGCTGCCGGATGATGCCCTCGAAGGTGGGCAGGAAGTAGCCCGCGCGAACGAAGTGGTCCCCCAGCTCGCGCTGTGCGTACAACGCACTGAGATAATGCTCACGGCTGCCAGGCTGGGCGTAATACTGGTAGCCGCCCACCGTGCTCCAGTGGCCGACACTGCCCCGCAGTTCGGCGCTGTAGCGCGCCGTGGTGGGCTGATCCTGGCCACCGTGCACGGTCAGGCTGTTGCGTACGATCAGGCCATGGCTGCCGGCGTCCGGCAGCGCGATATGGCGGCCTTCGGCCTGCGGTCCCGCCGGGGTAAGCAGGCTGAGCAGGGAGTTGGCCAGGCTGTAATGCACCGCGGCCAGGCCGCGGCAGTGCGGGCTGCACACGCCCAGCGCGATCGGCTCGGACAGCTGCTCGGCCCAGCGCACGCGTTCTGTGTGCGGCCACGGGCTGTCATGGCTTTCGCCAAAGCCGATCAGCTGCATGCGGTTGTCTTCGTGCAGCACTACCTCGGCATCGCCGAGGTAGTGACCATCGAGCTCCACGCGCACGGTCAGCGGGTTGCCGAACAGATGCGCACGGAACTCCGCCGGCATGTGCTCGCGCTGTTCCAGAAGGCTGGGCAGCTCATCCGGTGCCAGGCCCCCGGCCTGCGAGGACGCGGCAACGACAATGGCACCGATGGCGACGGTCAACCGGGCCAAGGGCGGGCATGCGCGAGGGCGCCTGGGAAACATGGTGCGTTCTCCGGCCTCCCTGCCGCATCGGTGGATGCGGCAGGGAACGCCTGCAGGGCTCAGGGATCGGCGATATCGCTCTCGAAGATCATGTGGAACTGGCCGCCATAGCTGCCCGGCTTGTAGCCACCGGCCGGCACGGTCGGGGCGACCGCAAACGCCACCGACTTGCCAGCCGCGGCCTGCGCCGCATTGGCGACGGTGATCTTCGATGCGGATGTGGCCGGCACGGTCACGTTGTCCAGCTTCACCACCAGGTTCACGACATCGGCAGCGGATGCCATCTGCGCCGGGGCCGACAGGTAGGCGGTGATGGCGGCCGACGACTTGACGTTGATGACGCGACCGGTCAGCTCACCCAACACCTGGCGCGCGGTGTCCCACGGCAGGTTCTGCGGCAGGCCTTCCCAGCCATCGGGCGTGGACACCTGCAGACCGGCGGTGTTGGGGACATCGGCCGTTACGTTGACGGTAATCGACTTGGTTTCGATGGCGGCGTGGCTGAGCGCCGGGGCCAGCAGCGCGGCGGTGGCGGCCGCCAACGCGTAGGTTTTCAAGGACATGGTGTTGCTCCAGGAAGAGTGGATGGATACAAGACGCCAGGACATGGGCACAGCACCCCCGGCGGGTGCCTGGCGGACCCGATGGGGCATGAACAGCGGGAGGAACGGAACGGTCAGCGGCGCGAATCGATACCGCGCTGGCTGTCGCCCTCCTTCAGGTCGTAGCGGGTGAACTGGCCGTCGGCCAGTTGCAGCGCGTAGGAGCGCCCGGGCCGGACGTGGACGATGATGCCGGGCGTGCAGGTGTCCGGGCGGGCGCGCTCGCACTGGCGAAGGTTGTCCAGCACCACGGTGGCGTTGCCGTGGTTGTACACGCGGCCATCCTGCAGGCGGGTGTCGTAGTGCGCGTGTTCCGGCGCGATGAACAGGATCGTGCCGTACCCGGTGAACATGCGGATGGACGCGTTCAATTCCGCCGCTTCCTGCGCCTGTTCTTCGCTGAGCGAGAATTCCTCTGCACTGGGTGCCACCGGGATGAAGCGCAACCGGTAATAACGTTCCTGGTCACGTGCGCCGCGATAGACCAGGCGCGTGGCCTGTTGGCCGTTGCCGGCAATGATCAGGCGGCTGGGGCTGGCGATGACACCGTGCGCGCCAGGGGCGTTGCGTACCAACGCCGCGCCGTCCACCGGCGTTTCACTGGCCTGTCCTTCCGCATCGAAGTGCATCTGGGTCACTTCCACGCGCACGTAGGCCGTGGCGTCACCGGTGTTGCGGATGCGCTTGAGCAGGTTGCTGTGGGTGGGTTCCAGGTAGTCGAACAGCGGCCCGACGCTGATCTGCGGTGTCGCGGCGGCGGCCGGCAAGCAGAGCGTGGACAACAGCAGGGCAATGAGGAAGCGGGGCATGACGCAGCTCGCGTTGGAGAGCGCACAGTCTGTGCACTGACCACCTGGGTGGCCATGCAATTAGTTGCAAATGCAAATATCTATCGATTGCATTGATGCGGTGGATCACCATGCGATATGGCCTGCCGCGGTCTGCCCAGTATGTGATGTGCAACTGCAGGCGGCATGAGCCGCTACAGCAATATGGGCATTCCCGTCTCAACGATGGTCGAGGGTCAGCGTTGCTTCGCCTTGCAGGCGCCCGGGCACCAAGGCAGCGTCCGTACGGATGTACTGGACCTCAAAGGGAATACGCTGTTGACCGGCCGCGGAAAGGCCATGCCGCCAGCGGCTGGAAAACCGCACGGGTGCCCCCGCTCTCAGCAGGCGCAGACGCACCCCCCGGGCCACCGAATCGGTGGTGGGAACCAGTTGCCCGGGCTCGCCGCTGTCGCCATGGATATCGGCCACGGTGAGGTTCAACGGCGTACCCGCCGACCTGCAGTTCACAACGACCTCCAGCGGGCGGGTTCCTGTGGTGGCACCTGGTGTGGACAGATCCACAGCCTGCGCCGGATCCAGCACGAGCGCAGCGTCGCTTGCCGTGCAGGGCAGGTGTGGCAGACGGATCTTCAGCTCCACGGTGTATCGCAGCAATACGGCAGGATTGTCTCTCAACGAGAATTCCACACTGCCGCCGAACGCTGGCACCTCCGTCATCACCCCGCCGCGTGAAAACAGAACCACACCCAGCATTGGCTCGGCGACACGGCCGAATCCGGTTTCGATCGTGGTCTCTGTCGACTGGTCGATTCGTAGCGGGACCGGTTGGTTGCCGCCGGCCGAAGGAAGCCGCAGCACGCGGAACGCAATCAACGGCGATGACGCGCTGAACGCGTAGGCCGGGTACCACTGACCCGACCAGAAGACGTCACGGATGTAGGTCAGTCCTGGCATCGACGGGCGGATGAGGACCGGTATGCGAGCACCTGGCGAGCAGCCGGTGAAACGGGACACCGTTGGCGCTGACAGCGGCCCATCCAGTAGTACGTCGGCTGTGGATTCCTGGGCGATGCCACGGTCGCCCCACAGCTCATGCTGCATTGCATTGACAGCGGTGCAGGCCAGCACCGGCGCACTGGCCGTGACGGTTGCCCACAACAGGCAGAGGCGCGCGGGACGAACCGTGGCAAGCGTCATGAATTTTCCCCGGCGGAAGTCGATTCTCCCTCGCCGCTACCGCCGGTGCGTATTCCCTGCAGATCAGGGCTGAAAGCAGGCGCAAGATAGTAGTACGCACTGCTGTCCAAGCCAGGGTACATCGGCGACCGCAGCGAGACGACTCCGGTGCGGACACTGGACGAGCGCATCTGTCCGCCGCGCGAGAACACCAGCGCCGTGTAGCTGACGGTGTATTGCAGGCCATCGCCGGCGCGTTTCGTACATCATTTCCATCTCCTCACCCAAGCGCAGCGGCCTGCGGTCGAGAGCATTCCAGTACACGTCAAAGGCCAGCAGCGCCGAATCGGCCGAGGTGGCGTAGGACGCATACGTTCTGCCCTCGTACTGCAGTTCACCCACATAGGTAAATCCCGGGATGTCCAGACGCACGATGACAGGACTCGGCCCTCCGGGGAACGAACACTTCCTCATTGCCAAGCGCCCGCGCTCCTGATCCATGAAAATCCGAGGTTGTGTCGGAGCAGATGCATAGAACGAATCGAGCACAACGTCGGGATACGCCGTGTAGTGCTCGCATGCTGCTGCCGTCCCTGAGATCATCAGCGCACCGGCAAGGAGCGCGGCCGCCAGCCGGAGTGGGCCACGCAAAACCTGTTTGTTGCCGCCGTTGTCCACGTCTGGTGCGCGGGGCACGTGGGTTCGGCGTGGTGGAGAGAAACGTGTGGAACGAATGGGCTCAAGTTTCATGCTGGCGCCTCAGCGAAGATCGGACCATCCTCGCCGTTGCCGCTGTGCCATGCCATCCAATTTGTTGCAGAATCGCCAACATTCGGGTACCTGCAGGAAATTGCCGCGCGCGCATCATCTGCACGGGCGAGCTACACGGCCTTACCAGTAGTCGACATTGAGCACCGCCTCCCCCTTGATCAGACCAGGCATCAACGGCTCATCGGTCCGGATGTAGCGAGCGGTGAATGCAATGTCATGCGTTCCGCCAACACCCGGTTCGAAATTCCAGATACGTCCGAAGTTCACTTCACTCCCCGCTTGCAGGAGCTGCACCCGCACACCTTTGGCATCTGAATCAGCCGTGGGTGTCAGTTGGCTTCCCGAATTTGTCGGGTCGCCAGCATCGGTCAGGGTGATCTGCGCGCGCGGCGCATCCGTGCCGCAACTCAGGCGGACCGCCACCGGCTTCTCCTTGGCAGTGCTGCCCGGCGTGGGCAACTCTGCCCACTGGACATCCTGAAGCGTTTCCGAGACATCCTGCAGCGGACAGGTCACGGCCGGGAACTGGGGCGCGAGATAGTAGGCCGATGTCACATCAAGCTCAGGGTGTGCCGGCGATCGCAGCGACACCTGCCCGGTCCGCACGCTGGACGTGCGCATGCGCCCGCCGCGCGAGAAGACCAGCGCCGTGTAGTTGATGGTGTTCTGCGCGACGTCTCCTGGAAAGGTTTCATACGGCAGCTCCAGTTCCTCGCCCAAACGCACGGGCCTGCGATCAAGGAAGTTCGAGAAGGTATCGAAGGCAAGCAGCGCTGAGTCGGTGGCAGTGGCATAGGATGCGTAGGTACGACCTTCGTACTGGATGTCCCCGACGTAGGTCAAGCCAGGAACCTCCAGGCGCACGAAGACCGAAACGATGCCACCGGGCAGCGCGCATTTTTGATAGGCAACCCGGCCTCGCTCCTCAGCCATGAAGACATTGGGTCCAGTCGGAGCAGACGTATAGACGGTGTCGAGCAGCACGTCCGGCTTCGCCGAGTATTGCTCACAGGCAACGGCGGCGCCAGCGGTCAGCAGGAGTGCCAGTGAAGTGAACAGTTTCGCGGGGAGCGACATGCGCGTCGATACCCCGGTAGATGAGGTGCGGACAAGGACAGACATACAACGATCTCCATTTCAGCAGATAGCCAGTGGCCGGCGCACATCGCGCGCGTACGGCCATCACTCACTCGTAGTCAGCAGTAACCACGATCTCAGTGGACACATCGCCGGCACTCAGCGAAGAACCGGTCGGCGCGTGGTACGCCGCGCGCAGGTCGTAGCGCGCGGTGTCGCCGGTCACCGGCACATCGATGCCGGTGTCGCCGTCTTTCAGATAGGTGTTGCCGGTGGTGCCCGACAACAGCGAGATCGAGACGCCGCTGGCCGCGTCGGCGGCGGCGGTGTTCTTCCAGCGCTCGGCATCGCCATCGGCCGCGGTGCCGGCGAAGGACAGCACCGCCTTGCTCACGCCCACGCAGCCATTGAACTCCAGCGCGCCGGCCTTGATCTGGCTGTCCGCGCCGGGGGTGAGGTCGCTGGCCTTGACCGGGTCCAGGGCGATCGGCGCGGCGGTGAGCGTGCAGGTGCCGGGCAGCACCCGGCCGGTGATGGTGAGGGTCTTGGTGTCAGCCACGGCCAGCGGCGCGGCGGCCAGCAGGGCGGTGCACAGGGTGATGCGGTTGAACAGGTGCATGCGGAACTCCAGATAGAGAGAGGAAAGGGAACTCAAAACGAGGATTCGCCAGGCGCTTCCAGTGCGGCCTGCAGACCCGGGCTGGGCGCAGGCAGCGGGGTGCAGACCGCCGGGCTCCACGACAGGCCGTAGGCATCGGGGGCATCGGGGGTGGTGTATTCCAGGCGGCAGCGCTGCGCGCCGTCGGGGTCGACGATCAGGGCGCCCTGCGCCGGCGCGCCGCGCAACTGGATCACCCCGCCCTGCCCGACCGCACCGAATGCGCGGCCGGCCTCGTCTTCAACGCGGGCGGCGAACGGCAGGGGCTGGCCCAGCGCGTCGGTGGCATCGATGAACAGCGTGCGCTCGCGCTTGGCGTTGAAGGCCACCCGCACGATGCTGCCGGCGGTGGGGGCGACACGCTGCGAGGTCTGCAGCAGTTCCACATCCAGCGGCAGGCCGGACGGGTCCAGGTCGATCTGGTTCCAGCGGTAGGGGCTGACGTGCGGCAGCAACGCATAGCCATTGCGCGCCACCCGGGTATCGCTTCCGTACCCGACCTTTGCCCCATGCGCACCCTCGGCCTGGATCAACGCAAAGCCGTCGCCCACCGGGGCGCCGAGGTTGACGCCGCCGCCATGCAGCACCACGCTGCCGGCCGCGCTGGCCGACACCGCGCTGTAGTCGCCGGAACGGGTATACCCCGCGCTGAAGGTGCCACGTCCGCCCTGGTAGGTGGTGTAGGCACTGGTACTGCGCTGGCCGTTGCTGGCATCGCTGGCCGACAGGCTGTAACTCAGTGCGCGGTCCTCACCCAGCGTGCCGTTGATGCCCAGCTGCGCCTGGTGACCGGCAGCGGACTGCCCGACCTGGCTGCTCAGGCGCGGCGCACTCGGGCTGCGGCCCAGCGGCACGCTCACGTTGAATGCATAGCGGGTGTCCTGGCGGCCGTTGCCCAACTGGTAGCGCATCGCGGAGATGCCGTAGTTGGCGCGGCCCCAGGTGCTCTGGAAGCGCAGCTGGAAATCGTTCTGGCGGTCGGCGCTGTCCCAGTAGCTCACATGGCCCCCGCTCAGCGACAGCGTGCTGCGCTCGCCCACTCGCTGCGAGAAGTTCACCTGGTAGCGCTGGCGCGCACGGCGGCCATAGCCCCAGTCGTCGCTGCGTGCGTCGGCGAAGTCGGTCAGGGTGAGATAGCCCTGCGTGCTGTAGCGGTGCGCGGCCAGGCCGAAGTTGGTGCCGGTGGCGGCAACATAGCGCTGGAAGTTGAGCCGCACACTGTTGCCGGTCACCTGCTCGCCGTTGCTCAGGCGTGCGCGCGAATGGGTGATGTCGGCACCGAACGCGCCGATCGGCGTGTTCACCGCACCGCCGACCAATGCCGCCTGGAAACCTTCACTGGCCTGTACGCCGCCCAATGCGGTGAAGCGGTTGTTGATTCCGCGTGCGTAGGTGCCTTCGGCAAAGCGCAGGTCCTCGCCGCCGCGACGGGAGGCGCGCAGTTCACCGGCGGTGGCGCTGAAGCGGCTCGCGCCGGGGCGCAGCGCCTGCGGCACGGCCGAGAAGCTGACCTTGAAGCGCTGGGTCCGGCCGTCCGCTTCGGTGACAGTCACGTCCAGGTCGCCGCCGAAGTTGGTGGGGTACAGATCCTCGATGGAGAACGGCCCCGGCGCGACGGTCACCTCATGGATGACATGGCCGTTCTGGCGGATGGTGACCACCGCGTTGCCCTCGGCAATGCCCTGCACCACCGGGGCGAAGCCGCGCAGCGAATCGGGCAGCATGCGCTCGTCGGTGGCCACGCGTGCACCGCTGAAGGCCACGCTTTCAAACAACTCGCCGCCGGTGTTGCTTTGGCCGATCAGCAGCTGGCTGTTGAGCCACGGCAGGTCGCGCTGCAGGTGGCTGCTGATCACATCGTGTCGCGAACCGTGCGTGCCCTGGCTGAACGACGCGCGATGGCGCAACCGCCAGGCACCCAGATTGATGCCCGCATTGACGCTGGCGTAGGTGTTGTCCTGCCCTTGGCTGCGATTGTGGTTGACGTTGTAGTCGAAGAATCCTGCCGTGACGCCATAGTCGCGCTGCGCCGGTGCCACGTAGCCACGCGCGGTGCTGACCTGTGCGGCCTGCGGAACCGTCACCAGCAGCTGCAACGCGCCGCTGTCGAAGCTGACCGTGGCGCCCGGCACGATGGCCACCAGGTCGACACAGGCCGACGCATCATCACCCAGTGGCGTCAGGTAGGCATCCTTCAGACCCAGTTCGCGCACCAGTGCCACCGGCAGGCACGGCACGGCGCCCTGTTCGCCCGGCACGAAGGTGATGTCGCGGCTTTCGCGGAACGCCCCGTTGACCACCAGGTCCAGCGGGTACACGCCTGGCGCCATCGGATTGCCCTGCGCGTAGCGCTGCAGGTCGATGGCCTCGCCGCCGATCAGGAACCCTTCGCTGAACTGCAGGCCGTCGAGCGGATCGGCCCGGCTTGGCGCGACCATACCCAATGCCAGCGAGACGGCGATAGCCGTTGCCAGGCAGTGGCGCGTGCGACGACGAGGCGGAGCGAAGACTGGCGAGCATGCATTCATGGCGACGATCATTCGACGTCGGCTGAAACCGACATCGCCCTGTGGATGAGGGGTCGCAGCGTAGGGGTCTACCGCGCGTCATCCCATGCAATTAGTTGCAATGCTCAATGCAACCCTTGGAACTAGAGAGATTTTGCCTATCTAAGTTTCAAGCGCATTCATTTTCAGCGTCACCCGATCTGCAGTTTTTGAAATGCGGCGGATTCCCTATAGGTGTCACGCGCGGGCACGGTGCGCCGTGCATTGAACGCCACCTGTACAAACGGCGGCCATTTAAGACACCGCCTATCGTTTGCAACTTATTGCATGGTTCCGAGATATGTCTGGAACGACACTGCGCTCCTCGTATTTTCCAACCCGAGTGCAGATCATGTTGAACAAATTGAATGTAGCGATCATTTCCCTGCTGGCTGCCACGGCCGCACCGTCGGCCATGGCCGAGAAGCTGGAGATCACCGGCGAGCTGATGACCTCCACCTGCGCGGTGGACTCCACCGGCGGCACCATCACCGTGGCCATGGGCCAGGTCGACCTGAAGTCGGTCAACGCCAACACCCGTGCCGGCCAGAAGAACTTCAGCATCGGCCTGGACTGCTCCGGTTCGGGCAGTTCCCAGGAGGTGGGTGTGCGCTTTGGCGGCACGCCGCATGGCAGCACCGGCAACCTGGGTGTCGCTCCGGGCGGCGCGCAGAACGTGGGCGTTGCGCTGTACGACGCCGCCGGTGCGCACCAGAAGATCGGTGAAGATCCCACGCAGTGGGTGGTCATTCCTGCCGACGGCAAAGGCCAGCTGGACTACAGCGCGTGGTACGCCTCGCCGGGCCAGGACGCAACGGCCGGCAAGGCCGATGCCTCCGGTGATTTCGTGGTGCTCTACAAGTAACTCAACGCCCTTTCGCCGTACCTGCCGCACGTGCGGCAGGTACGGCACTTTCTTCTGGAGCAGGTGAGCAATGAACATGCGCATTACATCCCGGGCGTTCGCCCTGGTGACGCTGCTGCTGGCGAGCCATGCCTCGCTGGCCGCGGTTACGCTGCAAGGCACCCGCATCGTGCACGACGCAGGCAAGGGTCGCGACGTCACAGTGAAGGCAAGCAACGGTGGCGACCAGCCGGCCATGGTGCAGGTGTGGGTGGACGCGGGTGACAGTCATGCCCGGCCGGAGAACGTGCGCACGCCGTTCCGGCTTACCCCGGCCGACCCGCGCCTGCTGCAGGCGCATCAGGGCCAGGCCTATCGCATTACCTATGCACCGCGCCCGTCGGAGGCACCGCTGCCAACCGACCGCGAATCGGTGTTCTATTTCAACCTGCTGGACATTCCGCCCAAGCCGACCGATGCCGCAGGCAAGAATCTGCTGCAATTCGCCGTGCGCACGCGTGTGAAGCTGTTTCACCGTCCCGCCGGGTTGCCCGGCAACGCCCGCGATGCCGCGGCTGCGCTGGTATGGACCGGTGCGGGCAATGCCTTGCAGGTCACCAACCCTACCGCCTACCACGTCACCCTGAGCACGCTGACGCTGGCGGACGGCCGCAAGGTGGAGGTGGACATGATCGCCCCGGGCCAGCAGGTGCGCTATGCGCTGCCGGCGGGTGCGTCGATGCCGGCGAAGGTGACGTTCCAGTGGCTGGACGACTACGGCACGCCGCGGGACCAGCAGGCGACCGTGAGCATCCCGTAACACCCGCATCGCGACCGTGGCGCCGGGCTCTGCCGGCTGAACGACCTACGTAGAGCCGGGCTCTGCCCGGCTGCTCAACTCACTCCGCGAAATGCTGGTAACCGCCCGGGCCAGTCTCACCTTCGCACTGCACGCCCTGCCCGTCCACGATGCGGCCGATGCGGGTGAGCGGCAGGCGCAGCGATTCGGCTACGGCATGCAGCGCCTCGCGCTGGTCGGCGGCGGCGGTGAAGCACAGTTCGTAATCGTCGCCGCCGCGCAGGGCACACGCACGCGCGGCGTCGCGGCCAAGCACCGCACGCAGCGCCGGTGACAGCGGCACGGCGTCGGCATCCACTTCGGCACGCACGCCACTGCGCGTGGTGATGTGGCCCAGGTCGGCCAGCAGGCCGTCGGAGATATCCACGGCGGCATGCGCGAAGGCGCGCAGGCGCAGGCCCAGCGTCACCCGTGGGGTCGGCCGCAGCAGGCGCAGGCGCAGTGTTTCGTAATCACCCAGCACGGTGGCGGTGGCGATGTTCAACTCGCCGCGCTGCCACAGCTGCAGGGCACCGGCGGCGTCGCCGAGTGTGCCGCTCACCCAGATGTCATCGCCCACCTGGGCGCGGTCGCGGCGCAGCGCCTGGCCACGTGCCACCTGCCCCATCGCCGTGACCGACAGCGACAGCGGACCACGCGTGGTGTCGCCGCCGATCAACGCGATGGCGTGTTCGTCGGCCAGCGCGAAGAAGCCGTCGGCGAAGGATTCGATCCAGTCCGGGTGCGCGTCGGGCAGCGACAATGCCAGCGTGCACCAGGCCGGGCGTGCGCCCATCGCGGCCAGGTCGGACAGATTGACCGCCAGGGTCTTCCAGCCGATGTCGAAGGGCATGGTCTCGGCCGGGAAATGCACGCCGCTGTTGAGCGTGTCGGCGGTGACCACCAGCTGTTCGTTCGGGCGCGGCTGCAGCAGCGCCGCGTCATCGCCGATGCCGAGCACCACGTCGTCGCGCTCGGCGGTGCGGGCACGGATGCGGTCGATCAGGGCGAATTCGGCAAGGGACATGGGGCGCTCCCGCGGTTGTGCGTGCCGCGCAGTGCGCGGTGGGGCGGTTTTTCGTGCCGCGCGACGCGCGGTTGTCGGTAGTGCCGGCCGCTGGCCGGCAACCTCAGACTCCCGGTGG
>NZ_JBDJLA010000009.1:0-159054 GCF_039673135.1 Stenotrophomonas sp. TWI1151 | reverse complement strand
GGCCGGGACCGTGTGATGCCAAGGATGGCAGCACACGAGCCTACATGGACGTACTTGCGGCGGGTCCCGGAATGGCGAGCCCGTCGCGCCTAGCTCGAGAGCACATGGTGGCCGCTTCGGCTTCGGCTTCGGCTTCGGCTTCGGCTTCGATTCTGGACTTTGGCGTATGGCGTTTGAGCAGAAAAATCAGCCCGACTTCCGTCGGAACAACAACCCGGACACCACCATCATCACGATCGGCGGCAACGCATACGCAATCCGGTAATCGAACTTCAACGCACCGGCCATGCGCCCGAAGAACAACTGCAACAACCAGAAGCCCAGCGCGAACAGAATGCCCAGGAACAACCGCTTGCCCATACCGCCACTGCGCAGCGAACCGAACGCGAACGGCACCGCCGCCAGGCACAACGCCAACACATTGATCGGATAGAACCAACGGCTCCAGTACACATCCTCGTAATCGCGCGCATCCAACCCATTGCGCTTGCGGTACTCGATGCTGGTACGCAGATCCATCGCCGTCAGATTGCGTGGCTTGGAGATACCACTGGCCAGCGCCGCCGCATCCAGGCGTGAATTCCACGGCTCGGATTCGGCCGTCTCCCGCGTTGCCGAACGCTCACCGAACGTGTCGCGGCGGACCTTGTTCAATACCCAGCCATCGGCGCCATGTTCGGCGGTGGTGGCGTAGGTCAGCGAGGCCAGGCGGCCGTCGTCGGCGATCTTGTACAGGCGCACATCGTGCAGGATCAGCCGCGTGCCCCCGCCGGCCTGCAACTGCTCGTCGCCGCTCTGGGCGTTGAGGAAGGTGTCGCCTTCGCGCGCCCACACGCCCGAATAGCGGGCCGCGCTCAGGCTGCTGCCCCACTTGGCGCTGATCTTGATGTCGTCGGCCTTGCTCTGGCCCCACGGGCCCAGCGTTTCGCCGCTGAACACCATCACCGCGGTCATCAGCGACAGCGCGATCGCCACCGAGACGCTCAGCCGCTTGCGCGACAGGCCCAGCGCGCGCAGTGCAGTGAGTTCGGAGGTGGCAGCCAGCTGGCCCAGGCCCATCAGCGCGCCGATCACGGCGGCGGTCGGGAAGAAGGTATAGGCGCGGCGGGGCACGGTGTAGAGCACCCAGGCGGCCGCGTGACCGAGGGTGTAGCTGCCCTTGCCGACGTCCTTGAACTCGCCGGAGAAGGCCATCACCACGTCCAGGCCGACCAGCACCGCCCAGGTCAGCAGGACAGTGCCGAACACGGCGCGGCCCAGGTACAGATCAAACCGCATCGGGCGCAACACGTTCATGCGGTCCTCCGGGGACGCGACAGTTTGCCGTCGCGGAAATACATCCACAGGGCGAGGGCCAGCAACGGCAGCGTCAGCCACCACAGGCCCGCCACGGCGGGAATCTTGCCATCGGCGATCCAGCGGGTGCCGATGAACATCAGGTTCATGCCCACCATATAGGCCAGGAAGGCCAGCATCATCCGGCCGTAGCGCTGCTGGCGCGGCGAGCTGCGGGCCAGCGGCAGGGTCATCAGGGCGAAGGCCAGCGCGATCAGCGGCGGGGCGATGCGCGAGTGCAGCTGCGCCTGGGCCTCGGGGCGCTCATCGCCGAACAGCTGGGTGGTGCGCAGCAGTTCGGGGTCGTCGTCCTTGCGGGTCTCGGCGCCGTCAGGCATGGCCACGTCGTTGCGGGCGAAGGTCATCAGCTTGTAGTCCAGCGCACCGTTGGCCGGGCCTTCCACCTGGTGGCCGTCATCCAGCTCCAGATAGCGTTGCTTGGCGCCCTCGAAGTACATCCGGCCGTGATCGGCGGAGATCACTTCGATGCGGTCCTCCTTCTGGCGCTGCAGGAAGACCTTGCCCAGCTGGGTGCCGTCCGGGGAGACCGAAGACAGGTAAACCACGCCGCCATTGGGCAGGGAGGTGAACTTGCCCGCCTCCAGGCCCGCCATGACCACGCTGCGGTTGGCCTCGTCGATCATTGTCTCGCCGGTGCGGTCGGCCCAGGGGCCCAGCCACAGCGAGCACAGCCCGATCAGGCCGACCACCGGCACCACCAGCATCAGCAGGGGACGCAGCAGGCGCTTGGGGCCGACGCCGATGGCGGTGATGACCGCCATTTCCGAGTCCCGGTAGAGCCGGGCCGTGGCCAGCAGCAGGCCCAGCATCAGCGCCAGCGGCAGGATCAGCGGCATATAGACGATGAACTGCAGGCCCAGCTGTGAGAACAGCAGGCGGGCAGGCAGGCGGCCGTCGGCGATGTTGCCGAGGATGTCCACCAGGACACCACCGACGCTCACCACCAGCAACACGATCAGGGTGGCCAGGAAACTCTGGACGAAATCACGCAGGAGATAGCGATCGAGCTTCGACATGGGGCGGTGGTTTAAACTCTCGGATTCGTTCGCGGTGCTGCCCAGTCTACTGACGGGACGTAAACAGCTCGCGATTGTACGGATTTGCCAACGGAATCTGATCAATGGCCCTGGAATTCACCCTGAACCACGCAGCACCGGCCTCGGCCGAGTGCGATTGCGTCATCGTCGGCGCCTATGCCGACCAGACCCTGAGCCCGGCGGCACAGGCCCTGGACACCGCGTCCGGTGGCCGCCTGTCGGCCCTGATCGCCCGCGGCGACGTGGGCGGCAAGACCGGTAACACGACCCTGCTGCACGATCTGCCCGGCGTCACCGCCGCACGCGTGCTGGTGGTCGGGCTGGGCGAACCGGCCAAATTCGGCGTGCCGCAGTACCTCAAGGCGGTCGGCGATGCCAGCCGCGCCCTGAAGAGCGGGGTCAACCACCACGCGCTGTTCACCCTGACCGAGATCGAGGTCAAGGGCCGCGATGCCGCCTGGAACATCCGCCAGGCCATCATCACCGCCGACCACGCCGCCTACCGCTACAGCGCCACGCTGGGCAAGAAGAAGGCCGACGAACCGGGCCTGACCACGCTGGCCATCGCCGGCACCGACCCCCAGGCGCTGGCCCAGGGCCAGGCCATCGCCGCCGGCGTGCAGTACGCCCGCGAGCTGGGCAACCTGCCGCCGAACGTCTGCACCCCGGCCTACCTGGCCGAGTCCTCGGTCGCGTTCGCGCAGGCGCATGAAGGCGCCGAAGCGGAGGTACTGGACGAACAGCAGATGGAAGCGCTGGGCATGGGCTCGCTGCTGGCCGTGGCCCGTGGCTCGGCCAACCGCCCGCACCTGGTGGTGCTGAAGTGGAACAACGGCGGCGACGCCAAGCCCTACGTGCTGGTCGGCAAGGGCATCACCTTCGATACCGGTGGCGTCAACCTGAAGACCCAGGGCGGCATCGAAGAGATGAAGTACGACATGTGCGGTGGCGCCAACGTCATCGGCACCTTCGTCGCGGCCGTCACGGCCAAGCTGCCGCTGAACCTGGTGGTGGTGGTGCCGGCGGTCGAGAACGCCATCGACGGCAATGCCTACCGCCCCTCGGACGTGATCACCTCGATGTCGGGCAAGACCATCGAAGTGGGCAACACCGACGCCGAAGGCCGCCTGATCCTGTGCGACGCGCTGACCTACGCGCAGCGCTTCGAGCCGGCCGCGCTGATCGACGTGGCTACCCTGACCGGTGCCTGCCTGGTCGCGCTGGGCCACCAGACCGCTGGCCTGATGACCAAGCACGACGACCTGGCCAACGAGCTGCTGGCCGCCGGTGAGCACGTGTTCGACCGCGCCTGGCGCCTGCCGCTGTGGGACGAGTACCAGCCCATGCTGGATTCCAGCTTCGCCGATATCTACAACATTGGCGGCCGCTGGGCCGGTGCGATCACCGCGGGCTGTTTCCTGTCGCGCTTCGCCGAAGGCCAGCGCTGGGCCCATCTGGACATCGCCGGCGTGGCCAGCGACGAAGGCAAGCGCGGCATGGCCACCGGCCGCCCGGTCGGCCTGCTGAGCCAGTGGCTGCTGGACCAGGTCGCCCGCGCCTGATGCCCTGCCCGATCGCGGCCGCCTGCGGGTGGCCGCGGTCCCGCCCGGCCTGGCGCCGGGTTCTCCCTCCGCTCCAGGCCCTGCCATGTCCCGTGCTGATTTCTACCTGATCGCCAAGCCCCGCTTCCTGACCGAGCCATTGCGCCTGGTCTGCGAACTGGCCCGCAAGGCCAATGACGCCGGGCTGTTCACCCTGGTGCTGGCACGCGACCAGGCCCAGGCCGAAGAGCTGGACGAGCTGCTGTGGGCGTTCGACAACGATGCCTACATCCCGCACCAGATCGCCGGCGAAGACATGGACGAGGAAGAGGCGCTGGTGCTGATCGCCGTGCCCGGCACCGAGGCCCCGGCCCGGCCGCTGGTGATCAACCTGCGCGACGATCCCTATCTGGCAGCCTGCGACCGCGTGCTGGAAGTGGTACCGGCCGACCCCGAAGCGCGCGAACCGCTGCGCGAGCGCTGGCGCCAGTACAAGGCGCTGGGCTTTGACCTGAACAAGTACGACATGTAACCCGCGCGGCGCCCGTCCGGTCGCCGCCGCCCCCGGAGACCCTTGATGCGCCTGTTGATCGCCCTGATCTTTCCCTGGTTCGCCTTCTTCACCATCGGCCGCCCGATCACAGGCATCCTCAACGTCTCGAAGGTAGAGCCGACTGTCAGTCGGCTGTCCTTGTCTGGCTGGCTGCCCGCCGCGATCTGGGCCGCCTACGCGGTCTCACAGTTCCATACCGACCAGAAGATCCGCCGCGCCTTCGGGCGCTGAGCTTCCGGCACCCCCACTTTCCGTATTCGATCCTGGTTCCCGCATGACCCAACTCGCCTCCAGCTACGACCCGAAAACCTTTGAAACCGCGCTGTACGACGCGTGGGAGAAGGCCGGCCATTTCAAGCCGTCCGGCAAGGGCGAGCCGTACACCATCCTGCTGCCGCCGCCGAACGTGACCGGCACGCTGCACATGGGCCATGCCTTCCAGCAGACCCTGATGGATGCGCTGGTGCGCTACCACCGCATGCGCGGCTACGACACGTTGTGGCAGGTGGGCACCGACCACGCCGGCATCGCCACCGAGATGGTGGTGTCGCGCAACCTGGCCCTGGCCAACACCGGCGAGACCCGCGATTCGCTGGGCCGCGACGGCTTCATCGAGAAGGTGTGGGAGTGGAAGGCGCAGTCCGGTGACACCATCGAGCGCCAGATGCGCCGTCTGGGCACCTCCAGCGACTGGTCGCGCAGCACCTTCACCATGGACCCGCAGCCGTCCGAAGCGGTGGTCGAGGCGTTTGTGCGCTGGCACGAGCAGGGCCTGATCTACCGTGGCCAGCGCCTGGTCAACTGGGATCCGGTGCTGAAGACCGCCATCTCCGATCTGGAAGTGGAGAGCGTGGAGGAAGACGGCTTCCTGTGGTCGATCAGCTACCCGCTGGCCGATGGCAGCGGCACCCTGACCGTGGCCACCACCCGCCCGGAAACCATGCTCGGCGATACCGCCGTGATGGTGCACCCGGAAGACGAGCGCTATGCGCACCTGATCGGCAAAATGGTGAAGCTGCCGCTGACCGACCGCGAGATCCCGGTGATCGCCGATGATTACGTCGACCGCGAGTTCGGTACCGGTGTGGTCAAGGTCACCCCCGCGCACGATTTCAACGATTACCAGGTCGGCCTGCGCCACAACCTGCCGATGATCAACCTGTTCACCCCGGTGGCGGCGATCAACGACAACGCCCCGGAGAAGTACCGCGGGCTGGACCGTTACGAGGCGCGCAAGGTGATCCTGGCCGAGCTGGAAGACCTGGGCATCCTGATCGAGACCCGTGCACACAAGCTGCAGGTGCCGCGTGGCGATCGCACCCAGCAGGTGATCGAGCCGTACCTGACCGACCAGTGGTTCGTGAAGATGGACGTGCTGGCCAAGCGCGGCCTGGAGCTGGTCGAGAACGGCAGCATCCAGTTCGTCCCGGCCAACTGGATCAACACCTACCGCCACTGGATGGAGAACATCCAGGACTGGTGCATCAGCCGCCAGCTGTGGTGGGGGCACCGTATCCCGGCGTGGTTCGACGACGCGGGCAACTGCTATGTCGGCCGCGACGAAGCCGAAGCACGCGCGAAGAACAATCTTGCCGCCGATGTCGCCCTGCACCAGGACAGCGACGTGCTGGAGACCTGGTTCTCCTCGCAGCTGTGGCCGTTCTCCACGCTGGGCTGGCCGAACGAGCAGGCGATGGACGCGCGCGGTTTCGAGCGCTACCTGCCGTCGTCGGTGCTGATCACCGGGTTCGACATCATCTTCTTCTGGGTGGCCCGCATGATCATGGCCACCGACAGCTTCACCGGGAAGATTCCGTTCAAGGACGTCTACATCACCGGCCTGATCCGCGATGCGCAGGGCCAGAAGATGTCCAAGTCCAAGGGCAACGTGCTCGACCCGCTGGACATCATCGATGGCATCTCCATCGAGGACCTGGTCGCCAAGCGCACCACCGGCCTGATGAAGCCCAAGGACGCGCCGAAGATCGAGAAGGCGACCCGCCGCGAATTCCCCGAGGGCATCATCGCCCACGGTGCCGATGCGCTGCGCTTCACCATCGCCGCGCTGGCCACCCACGGCCGCGATATCAAGTTCGACATGAACCGCGCCGAGGGCTACAAGAACTTCTGCAACAAGCTGTGGAACGCCAGCCGCTTCACCCTGATGAACACCGAGGGCAGCAGCTTCACCGGCGTGCCGCAGCCGCGTACCGATGCCGAGCGCTGGATTCTGGCACGCCTGGCCGCGGTCTCGGCCGAAGCGCAGACGCATTACGCCAACTACCGCTTCGATCTGCTGGCGCAGTGCCTGTACGAATTCGCCTGGAACGAGTTCTGCGATTGGTTCCTGGAACTGACCAAGCCGGCCCTCAACGGTGCCGACGCCGATGACGCCAACAGCACCCGCCACACCCTGCTGTACGTGCTCGAAGCGCTGCTGCGCCTGCTGCACCCGCTGACCCCGTTCGTCACCGAGCAGCTGTGGCGCCAGGTCGCCCCGCGCCTGGGCATCACCGACGACACCATCTCGCTGCGTCCGTACCCGACCGCCGAGGAGTTCGCGGGTGATTTCGCCCGCGCCGAAGCCGACGTGGAATGGCTGAAGTCGATGGTCAACGCGCTGCGCCGCGTGCGCAGCGAGTTGAACGTGCCGCCGTCCAAGCTGGTGCCGCTGCTGCTGCAGGGTGGCAACGACGACGACCGCGCGCGCATGACCCGTTTCACCTCGTCGCTGTCGTTCCTGCTCAAGCTGGAGCGCATCGAATGGCTGGCCAACGGCAGCGACACGCCGCCGGCCGCCGCTGCGATCGTGGGCGATCTCACCCTGCTGGTGCCGCTGGAGGGCCTGGTCGATCTGGGCGCCGAACGCGCGCGCCTGGACAAGGAAATCGCCCGGGTGGAATCGGAGAAGGAAAAGAGCGAGACCAAGCTGGCCAAGTTCACCGACAAGGTGCCCGCGGCCGTGGTCGAGCAGGAGCGCGTGCGCCTGGTCGAATGGACCGCCCAGCTGGATGGCCTGCGCTCGCAGCGCGCGAAGCTGTAAGCGCACGGGTAGAGCCACGCCATGCGTGGCTGCCTTCCGGGGCGGGATGGCGTGCAGCCACCCATGGGGTGGCTCTACCCTGGGCCGATAACGTAGGTAGGGCCCGCCCGCGCGGTTACGGGCCCGATGGCTGCCCATCTGCGGCATGATGCGGGTTCGTCCACGGATTGAATGACCGCCGACACGATGTCGCTGTCCCTCTTCTGCATCGTGCTGTTCGCCGCCCTGCTGCATGCCAGCTGGAACGCGATCGTCAAACGCGGCACCGACACGCTGCTGACCACGATCCTGGTCACCGGCTCGGCGGCGGTGATCGCCGCGATCGCGCTGCCGTTCATGCCCACACCCGCCGCGCAGAGCTGGCCATGGCTGGCGACCTCGACCCTGCTCCAGGTCGGGTATTACGTCCTCGTCGCACGTACCTACCAATTGACCGACATGAGCGCGTCCTACCCGCTGATGCGCGGCTGCGCGCCGATCCTGGTGGCGCTGATCAGCACGCTGTTTCTGGGCGAGCGCCTGGCGTGGATCGCGTGGAGCGGAATCGCGCTGATCTGCCTGGGCATCCTGTGCATGACCCGCGGCACCTCGCGCCAGCATCTGTGGCTGCCGTTGCTCAATGCCGGCGTCATCGCCACCTACACCTTGGTCGATGCCTGGGGCGCGCGCCACTCGGGCGCCGCGGTGAGTTACACCCTGTGGCTGTTCCTGCTCTCCGGCCTGCCCCTGCCCCTGTGGGCGCTGTGCACCCGCGCCGGCGCGCTGCGTGACTATGCCCGCCGCAACTGGGCCTACGGCATCGTGGGCGGGTTCGGGACACTGATCTCCTACGGCCTGGCGCTGTGGGCCATGACCGTCGCGCCGGTTGCGATGATCGCCGCGCTGCGCGAAACCTCGATCCTGTTCGGCATCCTGATCTCGGCCTGGATCCTGCACGAACGGGTCACCCGCCAGCGCTGGATCGCCGCCGGCCTGATCGTGCTCGGGGCAGTGGTGCTGCGGATCACGTAGAGCCACCCCATGGGTGGCTGCGCCTGTCTCCGACAGCCACACCCCGTACGGGCCGGATCGAACAGCAGCCACCCATGGGGTGGCTCTACATCGGGACGTCAGAGCGGCGGCATCACCTGGATGTCGTCGTCGACCAGCTCGATCGCCATCACCAGCGCATCCTCGCGCCCGTCGCGGGCGGGGTAATAGCGCGGCCGGCGGCCGATCTCATTGAACCCTTCGCTGTGGTACAGGGCCACGGCCGAGGTATTGGACGGGCGCACTTCCAGGAACACGCGGTGCGCGCCATGGTCGCGTGCCAGCTTCACCAGCGCGCGCAGCAGGTAGCGGCCGTGGCCACGGGACTGGCACAGCGGGTCCACACAGATGTTGAGGATATGGGCTTCATCGGCGGCGATGCTGAGCAGGCCATAGCCCATCAGCAGGCCGTCCTCTTCCATCGCCAGGCCGGGATAACCGGCACGCAGGCAGTCCTGGAAGATGCCACGGGTCCACGGATACGGGTAACCGCGCACCTCGATGGCCATCACCGCATTGAGGTCGCTTTCGCGCAGCGCGCGCAGCGACAACGGCCGCGGCGAGCTCACCGCACTCACGACCGGCCCCGTTTGCGCAGGGCGCGCAGCTGCGGCCACAACGCGCGCTTGGCGGCGGCGCTGCTGCGCAGTTCATCCAGGTTCCAGCTGGCCATCAAGGCCTGGGTGTCCGGCTCGGCCGGGTTGCAGCCGGAGGCGCGTAGCAGGGCGATCTGCAGGCGATCGGGCATCCGCACCGCGGCGCGGCGGCCTCCGCCTGCGCGTGCCGGCGTGGCCGCCGGAACGGGCGGCGGCGCGCCTTCTTCGACCGTGCGCGGCGCGCTTCGGCGCACCGGTGCGGGCGCATCCACCGCCGGTGCCGGCCGCGACTGGCGCACGGGCACGGGCACGGGCACGGACGACTGTGCGAGCGGCGCCGCGCTGAGCTGCACATCAGGTACGGCAGCGGCCTCCGGCTCGACACTGCCGTCGACGAACACCGTATAGCCCATCGCCTGCAGCCAGGACTGCTGCGCCGGCGACCACAATGGCGGCAGCGCCTGCCCGCTCACGCGTTCGGCTCGACCGTCTTGCGGGTGCGCTGCCACGCCCAGTAGCACGGGCCGGACAAGGCATACACCACGCCTACCGCGAACAGCACGCGCGGCAGATCGATGACCATGATCGCGATGGCGATCGGCACCAGGGCCAGCGCCAGGAACGGCACGCGATCGGCGCGCGGTCCTTTCTCGCCACTGCCCTTGAAGCTCCAGAAGCGAATCCGGCTCACCATCAGCAGCGCCGCCACCAGGGTCACGCCCAGCGCGACATAGCGCAGCTGGTTGCCGTCCCAGCCGAGGTTGCCATCGGCGAAGGCCCAGACGAAGGACATCATCAGGCCCGCGGCGGCCGGGCTGGCCAGGCCGATGAACCAGCGTTTATCGACCACGCTGACCTGGGTATTGAAACGGGCCAGGCGCAGCGCGGCGCAGGCGGCATACAGGAAGGCGACCGCCCAGCCGACGCGGCCCATCACCGGGTCGTCGAACTTCAGCCAGGACAGCGACCAGTGGTACATCACCAGGGCCGGGGCCATGCCGAAGCTGACCAGATCGGCCAGCGAGTCGTACTGCACGCCGAATTCGCTGCTGGTGCCGGTCAGGCGGGCCACGCGGCCGTCCAGGCCGTCCATGACCGCCGCGACAAACACCGCGACCGCGGCATTCACGAAGTCGCCGTTGGCCGCGGCGATGATCGCGTAGAAGCCGGCGAACAGGCCTGCGGTGGTGAACAGGTTGGGCAGCAGGTAAATGCTGCGCGAGCGCGGCGGGGGTTTCATCTGATCCATGCGGCCAGTTTAGCTTGCCAGCACCGGCCCGGGGTGCTGCAATCGCGGTTCTGCCCCGTTCCCGGAGTTGCCATGCGTGCCCTGTCCCGTCTGAGCGGCCTGCTGCTGCTCGCCAGCGCCACGGCCAGCGCCGGCACTGTCTACAAGTGGAAAGATGCCAACGGCGTCACCCAGTATTCGGAGAAGCCACCGGCCGGGCAGAAGTACGAGGCCCGCCAGGTCGAGAACCGGGACCCGCTCCCGCGCGAGACCGCCGCCGCCCCGGCCGAGAACAAGGCCTGCACCGACGCCCGCGGCAATCTCACCCTGCTCAACGGGCCGGGCAAGGTCATGCAGGACGCCGATGGCGACGGCACGGCCGATACCGCCCTGACCGACGAGCAGCGCAGCGCCCAGAAGACCCTGGCCGAGGCCGCCATCCAGGCCTACTGCACCCCCAAGGCCTGAGCCACCGGCCCCGTCGAGGCGGCCAAAACCAACCGCAACACCCATCGCGGCGGCCGGACTGGCAGAATATCGGCTTCTGCCGTTCAGCGAAGCCGACGATGCGCCTCTCCCAGTTCCACCTGCACACCACCAAGGAAACCCCCAGCGACGCGGAGCTGACCAGCCACCGCTTGATGCTGCGCGCGGGCATGATCCGCAAGCTGGCCTCGGGGCTGTACACCTGGTCGCCGCTGGGCCTGCGCGTGCTGCGCAAGGTCGAGCGCATCGTGCGTGAGGAAATGGAGCGGGCCGGCGCGGTGGAATTCCAGATTCCGACCATCCAGCCCAAGGAACTGTGGGAAGCCACCGGCCGCTGGGAAAAGTTCGGCCCGCAGCTGCTGAAGCTCAAGGATCGCAAGGAGCAGGTGTTCTGCTACAGCCCGACCGCGGAAGAGGCTGCCGCTGACTTCGCGCGCCAGGAGCTGTCCAGCTACAAGCAGCTGCCGGTCAATTTCTTCCAGATCCAGACCAAGTTCCGCGATGAGATCCGCCCGCGCTTCGGCGTGATGCGCTCGCGCGAATTCCTGATGAAGGATGCCTATTCCTTCCACCTGCACGATGCGTGCCTGGTGCGCGAATACGAAAACATGAAGTCGGCCTACAGCCGCATCTTCACCCGCCTGGGCCTGGATTTCCGCATGGTGCAGGCCGACTCCGGCGCGATCGGTGGCGACGCCTCGCAGGAATTCCACGTGATCGCCGAGTCGGGCGAAGACGCGCTGGTGTTTTCCACCGGCTCGGATTACGCGGCCAACATGGAAGCGGCCATCGCCGCGGCCCCGGGCGAGCGCCCGGCCGCCAGCGAAGCGCTGCGCAGGATCGATACGCCCACGCAGAAGACCTGCGAAGCCGTCGCCGCCCTGCTCGGCCTGGGCCTGGAGCGCACCGTCAAGTCGGTCGCGATCATGAGCGAGGCCGGCTTCGTGCTGGCGCTGGTGCGCGGCGATCACGACGTCAATGAAATCAAGCTGGGCAAGGTCGAGGGTCTGCAGGGCTACCGCATGGCCAGCGAGGCGGAGATCGCCACGCATCTGGGCAGCGAGCCGGGCTTCCTCGGCCCGCTCAATCCGGCCCAGCCGATCCGCATCGTGGCCGACCGCGACGTCGCCGCGCTGGCCGATTTCGTCATCGGTGCCAACGAAGCCGGTGTCCATATCGCCGGCGTCAACTGGGGCCGCGACCTGCCCGAACCGGAAGTGGCGGACATCCGCAACGCCAAGGCCGGTGATCGTGCCGCCGATGGCGGTGAACTCAAGATCGCGCGCGGCATCGAAGTCGGCCATGTGTTCCAGCTCGGCCGCCAGTATGCGCAGGCGTTGAATGCGACCGTGCTTGACGAAAACGGCAAGGCTGCGGTGTTGGCGATGGGCTGCTACGGCATCGGCATTTCGCGCATCGTGGCGGCGGCGATCGAACAGAATCACGACGATGCCGGCATTATCTGGCCGGACGCGATGGCGCCGTGGCAGGTCGTGGTCTGCATGATCAATCCGAAGCAGGACGAGACCGTGTCGTCCACCGCCGCCGAGCTGCTTGCGCAGCTGCAGGCCGCCGGCCTGGATGTGGCGCTGGATGACCGCGGCCTGCGCCCGGGCGCGATGTTCGCCGACATGGAACTGATCGGTGTCCCGCACCGGATCGTGGTGTCCGAACGCGGCGTCGCCGCCGGCACGTTCGAGTACCGCGCGCGCAGTGCCGCCGAAGCGGAGGTCCTCGACAAGGACGCGCTGCTGGCAAAATTGACGAAGTAATGACAAAGGCCGGGTGAATAACCCGGCCTTTTCAATGGCGGACCCGGTTTCAATAACTCCGGTTTGTTTGTGTATTTCGCAAAAGAGAATGTATGCTGTTTCCGACGCCAAGGACCGGCTCACCCTGTCCTTAATATATTGCGGAGTAGTAGATGAGTATCGACCTGAGCGGCCTGTCCGCCAAAGAGCTGGGCGCGCTGATCAAGAACGCCAAGAAGCAGCAGACCATCGTGGCCAAGCGTCCGGCGATCACCAAGGTCCGCGCACAGCTGACCAAGCTGGCCAAGGCCCAGGGCTATTCGGTGGAAGAACTGTTCGGCGGTGCCGCCCCGGCCGCACGTGGCCGTGCCGCGAGCAAGGCCACCAAGGCCCCGGCCAAGGCCGTGCGCAAGCTCGGCAAGGTCGCTCCGAAGTATCGCAACCCGGCCAACCCGAAGGAAACCTGGACCGGCCGTGGCAAGCAGCCGCGCTGGCTGGCTGCGCATACTGCCAAGGGCAAGAAGGTTGAAGAGTTCCTGATCAAGAAGTAAGCCGGTCAGTCACTGCTGCACATGAAAACGCCGGCCTCGCGCCGGCGTTTTCGTACCCGTTGATGGCGCGCGCGGTGACCGGAAGGGTCAAAGATTCTTGCGCGCCGGGATCAGCAGATTGCCGAACAGCAGGCCGGCCACCAGCGCCATCACCACGTTGAGCACGGTCATCAGCACGGTCTGGCCGGCGCTCATGTCCTGCTGCTGGACCAGCGTCAGCACGCCGCGCAGGCTGGTACTGCCGGGCACGAGCATGATGATGCCGGGCAGGCGGATGATCGCGCCCGGGCGCTGCGCCAGCCGGCCAAACAGATTGCCGGCGGCGGTCAGCAGCATCGCGGACATGAAAATGCCGGCCGGAATGCCCCACGCCTGGCCCGCGAATTTGGAGATCGCATAGCCGGCGACGGCCGCCGCCATCACCCAGGGGAAATCGCGGCGGTTGGCCTTGAACAACATCGCGAACGCGAACGCGGCCAGCAGCAGCGCGCCCCACTCGACCCAATCGGCCTGCGGCCGCGAGGCGCGCACCAGCGGTTCCAGCCCGACGATGCCGGACAGGGTCACCGCGATCACCGCGCCCACCGTCAGTTTCAGGATCGTGGTCACCGCACCGGCAAACCGCGCCGTGCCGGAGACCCAGTGCTGGCTGGCCAGCTCATTGACCGCATTGGTCAGCGACATCCCGGGCAGCAGCACCACCAGCGAGGCGATGATCACCGTGTTGAGGTTGAGCGCCCCGATGAAGGAGGCCACCAGCGTCGCCACCGAGCCGGCCAGCAGGGCCGCCAACGCTTCGTTGGCTTCGCGCGTGGCCGGGCGGCGGTCGGTATACATGCCCATGACGCCGATCAGCAGACCGATCACGCCGGCGGTGGCGATATCCAGCCACGGCAGTTTCCACAGGCCGGCCACGCCCGCTGCGCCCAGGCTGTAGGAAAGAATGGTGCGGATCTTGCCCCAGCGGCCGGGATCCTTGTCCAGCTGGCGCAGCGCGGTGTGCCCCTGCGCGATGCTCATGGTGCCGTTGGCCACCGCATCGGTGATCTGGTCGGCGATGCTGAGTTTATGCAGGTCGTTCTCGCCCGGCGCCAGCCGGATCACGCGGGTGATGTCCGACGAACCGATCGCCTTGGTCGGGTCGCTGAAACTCAGGATCAGGCCGGTCGGGTTCGACCACGGCTCGCAATCCAGGTCCAGCCGCTGCGCCAGCGCGACCACGGCGGCTTCCAGCCGCTGCGCGGTAGTGCCATAGCTGTGCAGGCGCCCGGCCATTTCCGAAACGAAGGCCACGCGCTGTGCGTAGGTGGCCGGTGGTGCAACGATGGTGGGGGCGTCGGCAGACATGCGCCGTAGTATTACCCGAACACGCCCCGGCCTGAAGAATCCCGGTGGCATCGCATCGCGGCATGACGCCCCCGGTGTTGCCGAGCAACGCGTTCAGCCCGGTCCGGCGCATACGCGAGCCATGCACCCGGACAGGTTATGCTGCGCGCAGGACGCCTACATGACCTCAGACCAAGCCCCCCATCTCGAGCAGGATGCCCAAGACCCCGGTCTGATCCGGTTGTCTGGTCATTGGACTTTACGCACCGCGCTGGACGCGGCCGAGGTGCTGCGCGGCCTTCCGGAGAAGGTGACCGGTCTGGACGCCAGCGGGATCACCCTGCTCGACTCGGCCGGCGTGCTGCAGCTGCTGCGCGTGGCCCACCGCGCCGATCTCGGCGAGGACGCGGTGACGTTCCGCGAGGAGCATCGTGCGCTGGTCTCCACCATCGAGGAAGTCGCCGACGACCGGCCCAAGGCCAAGCGCGACTTCGGCGTGCTGGCCGCACTGGAACGGCTGGGTGTCAGCGTGCACGGCATGGGCCACAACATCGTGGCGCTGGCCAGCTTCCTCGGCGAGAACCTGGTCAAGGGCGCGCGCCTGATCAAGGAACCGCGCCGTTTCCGGCTCACCGCCACCGTCGCCCAGATGGAACAGGTCGGCCTGGATGCGGTGCCGCTGGTGGCACTGCTGTCGTATCTGGTGGGTGCGGTGATCGCCTTCCTCGGCTCCACGATCCTGCGCGACTTCGGCGCCGAGATCTACGTGGTCGAACTGGTCAGCATCGCCTTCCTGCGCGAGTTCGCCGTGTTGTTGACCGCGATCGTGCTGGCCGGCCGCACCGCCAGTGCGTTCACCGCGCAGATCGGTGCGATGAAGGCGCGCGAAGAAATCGACGCGATGAAGACGCTGGGCCTGGACCCGGTCGATCTGCTGGTGCTGCCGCGGCTGATCGCCCTGCTGATCACCCTGCCGCTGCTGACCTTCATCGCGATGGTCGCCGGCCTGGCCGGTGGCATCACCGTGGGTGCGTTCGATCTGGATATCCCGCCGCAGATGTATATCGCGCGGATGCACGACACCATGGAAGTGCGCAACATGCTGGTGGGCCTGTCCAAGGCGCCGGTGTTCGCGCTGGTGATCGGCCTGATCGGCTGCCTGGAAGGCCTGAAGGTGGAAGGCACCGCGCAGTCGGTCGGCGAGCGCACCACCTCCAGCGTGGTGCAGGCCATTTCGCTGGTGATCATCCTCGACGCGTTCGCCGCGCTGTGGTTCATGAAGATGGGCTGGTAACCGATGATCACCGACACCGCGCCGGCCCCTGACCGCGACGCTGCCGCCAGCGATGACGGCGAATTGCTGATCCGCGTGCGCGGGCTGACCAACCGTTTCGGTGCGCAGGTGGTACACGACGGGCTGGACCTGGATGTGCGTCGCGGCGAGATCCTCGGCGTGGTCGGCGGCTCGGGCACCGGCAAATCGGTGTTGATGCGCAGCATCCTCGGCCTGCGCACGCCTGACGATGGTCAGATCGAGGTGCTCGGCGTCGATGCCCGCTCCAGCGACCCGGCCAACCGCCTGCATATCGAACGCAATACCGGCGTGCTGTTCCAGGATGGTGCGCTGTTCTCCTCGCTGACCGTGGGCGAGAACGTGCAGGTGCCGTTGAAGGAACATCACGGCGAGCTGCCCGAGCGCTGGCATTACGAACTGGCCCTGCTCAAGGTGAAGCTGGCCGGCCTGCCCGCCGATGCGATCAACAAGCTGCCCTCGCAGCTGTCCGGTGGCATGCGCAAGCGCGCCGGCCTGGCCCGGGCGCTGGCGCTGGATCCACCGCTGCTGTTCCTGGACGAACCCACCGCCGGGCTGGACCCGATCGGCGCGGCCGCCTTCGACCGCCTGATCAAGACCCTGCAGGAAGCGCTGGGGCTGACTGTCTTCCTGATCACACATGATCTGGACACGCTGTATGCGATCTGTGACCGGGTGGCGGTGTTGGCCGACAAGAAGGTCGTCGCCAATGCCCCGCTGCACGAGATCGAACAACTGGACCACCCGTGGATCCAGGAGTACTTCCACGGACCGCGCGCGCGTGCTGCGCGCGATGCAAAGCACGAGAGCGAGTAAGCCATGGAAACCAAAGCCAATTACGTCCTGATCGGCGCCTTCACCCTGGTGGTGGGACTGGCGCTGCTGGCCTTCGGCCTGTGGGCCGCCAAGTACTCCTCCGACCGCACCTGGACGGAATACCGCGTGGTGTTCCGCGAGGCGGTCACCGGCCTGTCGGTGGGCAGCCCGGTGCAGTACAACGGCATCGCGGTCGGCTCGATCACCGAGTTGAACCTGGTCCCGGACGATCCGCGCCAGGTGGTCGCGCGGATCCGGCTGAACTCCAATACGCCGGTCAAGACCGACACCCGCGCCAAACTGGCGATCACCAGCCTGACCGGTCCGTCGATCATCCAGCTCAGTGGCGGCACGCCGCAGTCCGCCGCGCTGACCGCGGTCAACAAGGACCCGGCCCCGATCATCCCGACCACGCCGTCGGCGCTGCAGAACATCACCGACGTGGCCAACCGCATCGTCGAGCGCATGGACCAGGTGCTGAGCGACCGCAACGTGGCCAGCATCAACGCGACCCTGGCCAACCTGGAAACCATCAGCGGCGGCCTGGCCGACCGTGACCAGGGCACCCAGGCGCTGCTGCTCAGCGCGCGCGATGCCGCACGCAGCCTGGACGTCACCCTCAAGAGCACCAACGGCACCATCCAGCGCCTGGACAAGAATCTGGTGCAGCAGCTGCCACCGATCCTGGACAAACTGGAAACCACGCTGAGCAAGCTGGACTCCGCCGCCGGCAACGCCGACTCGATCCTTGGCGAGAACCGCGCCGCGATCAACAGCTTCGCCAACGATGGCCTGGCCCAGCTGGGCCCGACGCTGACCGAGCTGCGCGGCCTGATCCGCGACCTGCGCCGGGTCAGCGACCGCCTGGACAACAACCCGGCACGTTATCTGCTCGGCCGCGACGCACCCAAGGAGTTCGAACCCAAATGAGCCGCCCGACCTTGTTCCGGCCTCTGCTGCCGATCGCCCTGATCGCCGCGCTTGGCGGCTGCTCGCTGCTGGGCAGCAACGAGCGCAGCGCGGTGACCATCTATTCGCCCGTGGTCCGCATCCAGGCCGACCCGAGCTGGCCGACCGTCGATTGGCAGCTGGTGCTGGTCAAGCCCAGCGCCGCGCGCGTGGTCGACAGCCCGCGCATCAACGTGCGCCCGACCCCCTCCGAACTGGAGGTCTACAAGGGCGTGAGCTGGGCCCAGCCGGCCACCGACATGCTCGATGACGCGCTGGTGCGCGGTTTCGAGGATTCCGGCCGCATCAACGGGGTGGCCCGGGTCACCACCGGCATCCGGGCCGACTACAAACTGGCCATGGACGTGCGCCGCTTCGAAGCCGACTACCGCGGCCAGGCTACGCCGACCGCGCTGATCGAAGTCAACGCCAAGCTGATCCACGTGATCGACCAGCGCGTGGTCGCCGACCGCACCTTCCGCCAGGAAAACCCGGTCGGCAGCACCGACGTCGCCCAGGTCACCGCCGCGCTGGAACAGGGGCTGCAGACACTGACCACGAACGTGGTGGGCTGGACGCTGGTGACCGGCGAGCAGGATCACGCCCGCAGCGCGGTCACCCCTGCCCGGGTGCGTTGATCCAGCGGAACGTGAGATTCAGGCGCTCGGCCAGCGGCCGGGCGCTCTTCGGCAGCGAATGCTGGTAATGGCGCTGGGTCTGCCCGCCCATCACCAGCAGATCGCCATGGTCCAGCAGGACCTCGGCCTTCTTCGCATGGTCGTCCCGGCGCCGCAGCAGGAACCGCCGCGCCGCGCCCAGACTCAATGACGCGATCACCGGTGCCGGCCCCAGTTCGGGCTCGTTGTCGCTGTGCCAGCCCATCCCATCATCGCCATCGCGGTAGCGGTTGAGCAGCACGCTGTTGAACGCATGGCCACAGCAGGCCGCCAGCTGATCGCGCAGCGGCAGCAGTGCCGGATGCCAGGGCTGCGGCACGAATTCGGTACCGGAATAGCGGTAGCGCGCGGCCGGGTCGCCCATCCAGCAGCTCAGGCGCGGGGAATCGACCTGGCGGCCGAACATCCGGATCGTGTGCACCTCCCATGGGACGTCGTCGCGGAGCGTGCGCTGGAGGGTGTCGGCGGTGTCGCGGGAGAGCCAGTGACGGTGCCAACTCACTTCAGCGTCGCGCAGATGCAGGTCCATGGCCTTCCTCAGGAGCCAGCGTGGTGCCCGTTGAACGGACACCACGGCAGCGATGGCAATCAGGCTTGGACGAAGGCCACGCCGGTCTTTTCCTTCAACTCATCCATACCCACGCCCGGGGCCGCCTCGACCAGCACCAGGCCCGTGTCAGTGACATCGAACACGGCAAGGTCGGTGATGATGCGGTCCACCACGCCGACACCGGTCAGCGGCAGATTGCACTCGGGCAGAATCTTGTGCTCGCCGCTTTTGGCGGTGTGCTCCATCAGCACCACCACGCGCTGCACGCCGGCGACCAGATCCATCGCCCCGCCCATGCCCTTGACCATCTTGCCCGGCACCATCCAGTTCGCGAGGTCGCCCTTGTCGGTCACCTGCATCGCGCCGAGGATGGCCAGGTTGATGTGGCCGCCTCGGATCATCGCGAAGCTGTCGTGGCTGCCGAAGTAGCTCGCACCGGCGCGTGCGGTCACCGTCTGCTTGCCGGCGTTGATCAGGTCGGCGTCGACCTCGGCCTCGGTCGGGAACGGGCCGATGCCGAGCAGGCCATTTTCGGACTGCAGCCAGACATCCACACCGTCGGGAATGTGGTTGGCGACCAGGGTCGGCAGGCCAATGCCCAGGTTCACGTAGGCACCGTCGGTCAGTTCGCGCGCGGCGCGCTGTGCCATTTCATCGCGGGTCCAGGCCATCTCAGTTCGCCTCCTGGCGCACGGTACGCTGTTCGATACGCTTCTCGGGGTGCGGGTTGTGCACGATGCGGTGCACGTAGATGCCCGGCAGATGCACCTGGTCCGGGTCGATGCTGCCCACCGGCACCACCTCTTCCACTTCCACGATGCACAGCTTGCCGGCCATCGCGCAGGCCGGGTTGAAGTTGCGCGCGGTCTTGCGGAACACCAGGTTGCCGGCCTCGTCGGCCTTCCACGCCTTGACCAGCGCGACGTCGGCGCGCAGCGCGGTCTCCATCACGTAGTGCTTGCCATCGAATTCGCGGGTTTCCTTGCCCTCGGCCACCACCGTGCCGTAGCCGGTTGCGGTGAAGAAGGCCGGGATGCCGGCACCGCCGGCACGCAGGCGCTCGGCCAGGGTGCCCTGCGGGTTGAACTCCAGCTCCAGCTCACCGGCCAGGTACTGGCGCTCGAATTCCTTGTTCTCGCCCACGTAGGACGAGATCATTTTCCGGATCTGGCGGGTCGCCAGCAGCTGGCCGAGGCCAAAGCCATCCACGCCCGCATTGTTGGAGATCACGGTCAGATCCTTGGCACCGGAATCACGCAGCGCGGCGATCAGGGCCTCGGGAATACCGCACAGACCGAACCCGCCGACCGCCAGGGTCTGGCCATCGGCGATGGCGCCTTGCAGCGCTTCAGCCGCACTGGCGTACTGCTTTCCACGTCGCCCGGCGTTGTCTGGGGACTTGCTCATCTACGCCCTCACCTCGTTGATGTAAGCGGCCATTGTAGCCATTGCCCGGGGCTTTCCCTGCCCCCGGGGTCCGGCATTGACCCGGCCCGCCCCGGTGAAAACGATTCCCATACACGGCAGCGGCTAAACTAGTGCGCTGACTGTCAGAAGGACTGAATAGATGACGCTCCCCGCATTCAAGGCGTACGACATCCGCGGCCGGGTTCCGGATGAACTGAACGAAGATCTGGCCCGTCGCATCGGCGTGGCCCTGGCGGCGCAGCTGTCGCCCGGCACGGTGGTGGTTGGCCACGATGTCCGCCTCACCAGCGGGGCCCTGCAGGATGCGCTGGCAGCCGGCCTGCGCGGCGCCGGCCGCGAGGTGCTCGACATCGGGCTGTGCGGAACCGAGGAAGTCTATTTCCAGGTGGACCACCTGAAGGCGGCCGGCGGGGTCATGGTCACCGCCAGCCATAATCCGATGGATTACAACGGCATGAAGCTGGTCAAGGAGCAGGCCCGCCCGATCAGCTCCGATACCGGCCTGTTCGCGATCTCCGATGCGGTCGAGGCCGACCAGGCCCCCGCCACCGAGCCGAGCGCCGGCCTGCAGTCGCATCCGGACAAGAGCGCCTACATCGCGCACCTGCTGAGCTACATCGAGCCCAAGGCCCTCAAGCCCTTGAAGCTGGTCGTCAATGCCGGCAACGGCGGCGCCGGCACGATCGTGGATCTGCTCGCCCCGCACCTGCCGCTGGAGTTCATCCGCATCTGCCACGAGCCCGATGGCAGCTTCCCGAATGGCATCCCCAATCCGCTGCTGCCGGAAAACCGCGAGCTCACCGCGCAGGCCGTGCGCGAGCATGGCGCGGACTTCGGCATCGCCTGGGATGGCGACTTCGACCGCTGCTTCTTCTTCGACCATAACGGCCGCTTCATCGAAGGCTATTACCTGGTCGGTCTGCTTGCCCAGGCGATCCTCGCGCGCCAGCCCGGCGGCAAGATCGTGCACGACCCGCGCCTGACCTGGAACACGGTGGAAATGGTCGAGGAAGCCGGTGGCCAGCCGGTGCTGTGCAAGAGCGGCCACGCGTTCATCAAGGAAAAGATGCGCTCGGAAAATGCCGTCTACGGCGGCGAGATGAGTGCGCACCATTATTTCCGCGAGTTCGCCTACGCCGATTCCGGCATGATCCCGTGGCTGCTGATCGCCGCGCTGGTGTCCGAGTCCGGCCGTTCGCTGGCCGATCTGGTCGAAGCGCGCATGCAGAAGTTCCCGTGCAGCGGCGAGATCAATTTCAAGGTCGCCGATGCCAAGCGCTCCGTCGCCCGCGTGATGGAGCATTACGCCGCGCAGGCGCCGGCACTGGACCACACCGATGGCATCAGCGCCGATTTCGGCGAGTGGCGCTTCAACCTGCGCAGTTCCAACACCGAGCCGCTGCTGCGGCTGAATGTTGAAACCCGCGGCGACGCAGCGCTGCTGCGCGCACGCACCGATGAAATTTCCCAATTGCTCAAGGACGCCTGAGGCGAGTACCCCCACCATGCAGAACCTTCTTCCCGTCATCCTTTCCGGCGGCTCCGGCACCCGCCTGTGGCCACTGTCGCGCGAGTCCTACCCCAAGCAGTTCCTGGCATTGGCCGGCGAACAGACCATGCTGCAGGCCACCTGGCAGCGTGTGGCAGCGATCGCCGGCCGCGCGCCGCTGATCGTCGCCAACGAGGAGCACCGCTTCGTCGCCGCCGAGCAGCTGCAGCAGCTGGGCGTGCAGCCGCAGGCAATCCTGCTGGAGCCGATTGGCCGCAACACCGCCCCGGCGATCGCGGTGGCCGCGCTGGAAGCGACCCGCGACGGTGATGATGCGCTGCTGCTGGTGCTGCCGTCGGACCATGTAATCGCCGACGAACAGGCGTTCCGCGCTGCCGTACTGCGTGCGGTACCGGCAGCGGAGTCCGGCAAGCTGGTGACGTTCGGCATCGTGCCGACCGGCCCGGAAACGGGCTACGGCTATATCAAGGCCGCCTCCGGCGGTGATGTACGCGCCGTGGATCGGTTTGTCGAGAAGCCGGATGCGGAAACCGCCAGCGCGTACGTGCAGTCGGGCGAGTATTTCTGGAACAGCGGCATGTTCCTGTTCAAGGCCTCGCGCTTCCTGGCCGAGCTGGAGACGTTCAATCCCGCCATGCTGGCCGGCAGCCGCACCGCCTGGCAGCAGGCGCGCCGCGACAGCGATTTCACCCGCCTGGACAAAGACGCCTTCGCCGCCGTGCCGTCGGATTCCATCGACTACGCGGTGATGGAAAAGACCGCCGACGCCGTGATCGTGCCGCTGGATGCCGGCTGGAACGACGTCGGTTCGTGGACCGCGCTGCGTGACGTGTCCGAACAGGATGGCGAGGGCAACGCGCACCACGGCGACGTGATCGCGATCGACTGCCGCAACACCTTCGCCTACGGCGAGCGCCTGATCGCGCTGGTCGGCCTGGATGACGTGATCGTGGTCGAGACCGATGATGCGGTCATGGTCGGCAAGAGCGACCGCATGCAAGAGATCAAGCAGGTGGTCGCCCGGATCAAGGCCGATGGCCGTCCCGAAGCGACCTGGCACCGCAAGGTATACCGCCCGTGGGGCGCCTACGACTCGATCGACAATGGCGCCCGCTTCCAGGTCAAGCGCATCACGGTCAAGCCGGGCGCAACGCTGAGCCTGCAGATGCACCACCACCGCGCCGAACACTGGATCGTGGTCAGCGGTACCGCCGAAGTCACGCGTGGGGAAGAAGTGCTGCTGCTCACCGAGAACCAGAGCACGTACATCCCGCTGGGCGTGACCCATCGCCTGAAGAACCCGGGCAAGTTGCCGCTGGAGCTGATCGAAGTGCAGTCCGGCAGCTATCTGGGCGAGGACGATATCGTGCGGTTCGAGGACACGTACGGGCGTACCTGATCGACGCCAGACAGATAAACAGAAAACCCGGCCAAGGCCGGGTTTTTTTTATTGCGGGTAGAGCCACGCCATGCGTGGCTGCCCTGCCTGGAATCCTGACACCACGTCAGCCACGCATGGCGTGGCTCTACGCCTGGGTCAGCAGTCCGCGATGACCCGCTTCAGACCGTCCTGCCAGCGTGGCAGCACGACGCCGAAGTCCTGCTCCAGCTTCGCCACATCCAGGTGCGAATAGGCGGGGCGCTTGGCCGGCGTCGGGTACTCGGCCGTGGTGATCGCCTCGACGTTCGGTGCCCGCGGCAGCACGCCTGTTGCTACCGCGTCCGCAAAGATCGCTTCGGCAAAGCCGTGCCAGCTGGTCTCGCCTTTGGCGGTCAGATGCCACGTGCCCGACAGCGCGCCGTCGTGCTGCAGCGCCTGCGCGGTCACATCGGCAATCAACGCTGCCGGCGTCGGCGTACCAATCTGATCCGCCACCACGCGCAGTACGTCGCGCTCCGCCCCCACCCGCAGCATCGTGCGCAGGAAGTTGGCGCTGTGGGAAGCGTATACCCACGCGGTGCGGAAGATCAGGTGGCGTCCACCGGCCGCACGGATGGCTTGCTCACCGGCCAGCTTGCTGGCGCCATACACGCCCAGCGGGGCGGTCGCATCGTCTTCCCGGTACGGGCGCGTGCCCTGCCCGTCGAACACGTAATCGGTGGAGTAATGCACCAACGGGACGCCGGCCTGCGCGCACCAGTGCGCCAGTACACCGGGGGCTTCGGCGTTCGCACGGAAAGCCGCCTCCCGGTCGTCCTCGGCCCGGTCCACCGCGGTGTAGGCGGCGGCATTGACCACCAGCGCCGGCCGGACGCGGTCCAGCAGTGCGGTTAGCGAGGCGGGCTGGTCGAAGTCGGCCACCTCGCACGCGCTGCCGTCGGGCAGCGCGCCACTGCGGGTGGTCGCCACGATCGTACCCAGCGGGGCCAGTGCGCGTCGCAGTTCCTGGCCAAGCTGGCCATTGGCCCCCAGCAGCAGGATCGTCACGGCTGGTAGACCGGCAGGCGGTCCTCGGCGATGTCCTTCAGGAACGGCGCAGACTCGTCCTTGGCCGACAGCGTGGGTGCGCTGATCGGCCAGTCGACGGCTATGTCGGCATCGTTCCAGCGGACGCCGGCGTCGAAGTCCTTCAGGTACACCTCGGTGCAGAGGTAGCTGAAAATCGCCCGTTCGGACAGCACGGCGAAACCATGCGCGAAGCCTTCCGGAATCCAGAACTGCTTCTTGTTCTCCGCGCTCAGCACCACGGCGGCCCACTGGCCGAAGGTCGGCGAGCCACGACGGATATCCACCGCCACGTCGTAGACTTCGCCTTCAAGCACGCTGACCAGCTTGCCCTGCGGCCGCGGCCACTGATAGTGCAGGCCGCGCAGCACGCCCTTGGACGAGCTGGAGACGTTGCTCTGTACGAATTTCGTCGGCAGTCCATGCTCACCGAAGCGGGCCGCATTCCAGGTCTCGAAGAAGAAGCCGCGCTCGTCGCCGAACACGGCCGGCTCGATCACCACGCAACCCGGCAGCTTGGTTTCGACAATCTTCACGGCACCACTCCTCGCACAGCCAGCTTATGGAGATATTGGCCATAGCCGTTTTTGATCAACGGGGCGGCAAGCGCCTCCAGCTGTTCAGCGGTGATCCAACCCTGGCCGAACGCAATTTCTTCCGGGCAGCAGACCTGCAAGCCCTGGCGGGTCTGGATCGTCTCGATGAAGTTGGAGGCTTCCAGCAGCGACTGGTGCGTACCGGTATCCAGCCACGCGTAGCCACGGCCGAGCGGCTCCAGATGCAGCGCGCCCTCGTCCAGGTAACGCTGATTGAGGTCGGTGATTTCCAGCTCACCGCGGGGCGACGGCTTGAGTTCGGCCGCGTAGTCGCTGGCCTTGCCATCGTAGAAGTACAGGCCGGTCACCGCGTAGTTGGAACGGGGCTCGGCAGGCTTCTCGACCAGACCGACAACCTTGCCGTCCTTGTCGAACTCGGCCACGCCATAGCGCTCGGGGTCGTTGACCCAGTATCCGAACACCGTGGCACCACTGTCGCGCGCATCAGCCCGCTTCAGCACGTCGGTCAGACCGTGGCCGTGGAAGACGTTGTCGCCGAGCACCAGGCAGCTCGGCTTGCCGTCAAGGAACTCACGGCCGATCAGGTAAGCCTGCGCCAGCCCGTCGGGACTCGGCTGGGCGGCGTACTGGATGTCCATGCCCCACTGCGACCCATCGCCCAGGAGCTGCTGGAACAAGGCCTGCTCGTGCGGCGTGTTGATGATCAGTACTTCACGGATCCCCGCCAGCATCAGCACGCTGAGCGGGTAATAGATCATCGGCTTGTCGTACACCGGTAACAGCTGCTTGCTGACGCCTTTGGTGATCGGATACAGCCGCGTGCCGGAACCGCCGGCCAGGATGATGCCTTTGCGTTGAGTCATTGGATGTCTTCCTTGATTCAGGCTACGGTGCCGATGCGCTGCAAACGGTAACTGCCGTCAAGCACGCCGTTGACCCAGTCCTGGTTGTCCAGGTACCAGTCCACTGTGAAGCCGATGCCTTGCTCGAAGGTGTACTTCGGCTCCCAGCCCAGTTGGTCCTTCAACTTGGAGGCGTCGATCGCGTAGCGGCGGTCATGCCCCGGTCGATCGGCGACGTAAGTGATCTGGCTGCTGCGCGGCTGGCCATCCTCGCGGGGGCGTCGCGCATCGAGCAGCGCGCAGATGGCGTGCACCACTTCGATGTTCTCTTTTTCGGAGTTGCCGCCGACGTTGTAGGTCTCGCCAACCTGGCCCTTGGCCAGCACGGTGCGGATCGCTTCGCAGTGGTCGCTGACGAACAGCCAGTCGCGCACCTGCTTGCCATCGCCGTAGACCGGCAGCGGTTCGCCGGCCAGGGCCTTGGCGATCACCAGCGGGATCAGCTTCTCGGGGAAGTGGTACGGGCCGTAGTTGTTGGAGCAGTTGGTGGTCAGCACCGGCAGCCCGTAGGTGTGGTGGAACGCGCGCACCAGATGGTCCGAGGCCGCCTTGGACGCCGAGTACGGCGAGTTGGGCGCATACGGGGTGGTCTCGCTGAACTTGCCGGTCTCGCCGAGGGTGCCGTAGACCTCATCGGTGGAGACGTGCAGGAAGCGGAACGCCTGGCCCTTGTCGGCCGGCAGTGCCTTCCAGTAGTCGCGCACCGCTTCCAGCAGCGCCAGGGTGCCGACCACGTTGGTCTGGATGAACGCGCCCGGGCCGTCGATGGAACGGTCCACGTGGCTTTCGGCGGCGAAGTTCAGCACCGCGTCGGGCTGGTGCTCGGCCAGCAGCCGCGAGACCAATGCACCATCGCCGATATCGCCCTCGACGAAGACGTGGTCGGGGTTTCCAGCAAGCGATGAAAGCGTCTTCAGATTTCCCGCGTAGGTCAGCGCATCAAGGTTGATGACGCGCACCCCTTTGGCGACCGCCTCGAGGACAAAGTTACCGCCAATGAATCCGGCTCCGCCGGTGACAAGCCATGTGGGCACTACCCGTTCTCCTGTTCGGTATCCATGCTGAGGCGCACTTTACGGCCACCTGATTAGCTGCACAGGATACAACGCGACGTTGATTTCGACCCGTTTCGAGTTAAACGGACCCTTACGGATGCCGCAGTGCACCATAAAGTCGCCCCACCATACGCATTCGCATGGTAGGCCCGGGCCAGTTAGAATCGCTGTCCCACCCCCGAACCGGTTGCTAGTCAAAGAACCGGACGTTCTCCCGTTATTGAAGGATCCAGCACCAGATGAAAATCCTCGTCGCGTACAAGCGCGTGGTGGACTACAACGTCCGCATTCAGGTCAAGCCGGACGGTTCCGGCGTGGTCACCGACGGCGTCAAGCTGTCCCCCAACCCGTTCGATGAAATCGCGCTGGAAGAAGCGCTGCGCCTGCGCGACAAGGGCATCGCCACCGAGGTCGTGGTCGCCACGATCGCACCGGCCGATGCCCAGGCGCACCTGCGCAACGGCCTGGCCATGGGCGCCAACCGCGCCATCCATGTCGTGACCGACCAGGCGATCCAGCCGCTGACCGCTGCCCGCACCCTGCTCAAGCTGGTCGAGAAGGAACAGCCGGACCTGGTGATCCTGGGCAAGCAGGCCATCGACGACGACGCCAACCAGACCGGCCAGATGCTGGCCACGCTGTGGGGCCGCCCGCAGGCGACCTTCGCGAGCAAGCTGGACATTGCCGACGGCAAGGCCACGGTCACCCGTGAAGTCGACGCCGGCCTGGAAACGCTGGAAGTCGACCTGCCGGCCGTGGTCACCACGGACCTGCGCCTGAACGAGCCGCGCTTCATCAAGCTGCCCGACATCATGAAGGCCAAGGCGAAGCCGTTGGAAACCCTGCAGCTGGCCGACCTCGGCGTGGACGCCGCCGATACCTTCAAGACCACCCAGTACGCCGCGCCGGTCAAGCGCAGCAAGGGCGTGATGGTCAAGGACGCGGCCGAACTGGTCGCCGCACTCAAGCAGAAGGGGTTGCTGTAATGACCAAGATCCTCGTTGTCGCTGAACACCACGACGGCAAGCTCAACGCCGCCACCGCCAAGACCGTAAGTGCGGCCGCCGCGATCAGCGGCGCCAGCATCGACGTGCTGGTGCTGGCCGCGGATCCGGCCGCCGTAGCCGCCGAGGCCGCGCAGCTGGCGGGCGTGGCCAAGGTACTGACCGTGGCCAACGCCGCCAACGCGCAGGCGCTCGCCCAGGTGCTGGCCCCGCAGATCGCGAAGCTGGCCACCGGCTACACCCACGTGTTCGGCCCCTCGACCACCTTCGGCAAAGACCTGATGCCGTGCGTGGCCGCCCTGCTGGGCGTCAACCAGGTCTCGGACCTGATGACCGTCGAAGGCAGCCACAGCTTCAAGCGCCCGATCTATGCGGGCAACGCCATCATCACCGTCGAAGTGCCGGCCGACCAGATCGTGGTCGCCACCGTGCGCGCTGCCTCGTGGCCGGAAGCAGCCAAGGGCGGCAGCGCCAGCGTGGAAGCGGCCAGCGTCGATGCGACCCTGCCGAGCCACACCCGCTTCATCGGCCTCGCCGCCGGTGCCACCGACCGCCCGGACCTGCAGAGCGCCAAGCGTGTAGTGTCCGGCGGCCGTGGCGTGGGTTCGGAAGAGAACTTCAAGGTGATCTTCCAGCTGGCCGACAAGCTCGGTGCCGCGGTCGGTGCCTCCCGCGCCGCCGTGGACGCCGGCTATGTGCCGAGCGACCTGCAGGTCGGCCAGACCGGCAAGATCATCTCGCCGGAGCTGTACGTGGCCGTCGGCATCAGCGGTGCCATCCAGCACCTGACCGGCATCAAGGACGCGGGCACCATCGTGGCGATCAACAAGGACCCGGATTCGCCGATCTTCGAGATCGCCGATATCGGCCTGGTGGGGGATCTGTTCACCCTGCTGCCGGAGCTGGAAGCGGCGCTGGGCTGAGCCCGACCCGCAGGGCGTGATGGCCTCGGCCCTCACGCCCTGCCTCTTTCCGCGGGCCGTCCAGGCCGCGTAAGGTAAGCCCCCCGGGTGGCCGCAGCGCTGCCACCGGCCGCCCAGCATGGACGTGATTCGATATGCCCGTACCTTTCCGCCACTGCCTACCGAACGGGGACCTGCGATGATCGTCGGTTCGGGACTGGTGGCGCGTGCATTCGCGCCCCTGTTCGCAGACGACGCCAGAACCGTCATTTTCGCCTCCGGGGTGTCCAACTCCAGCGAAACAGACCCGGCCGCCTTCGCACGCGAGCGTGCAATGCTGGCGCAGTACCTGGCCGGCGACATCACCCGGCTGGTCTATTTCGGCAGCTGCAATGTGGTCAACCCGCTGCAGGACTCGCCCTATTTCCGGCACAAACGTGCCATGGAAGCGCTGGTCGCCGCGCATCCGGCCGGTATCGTGCTGCGGCTTCCACAGGTGGTCGGGCATACCCGCAATCCGAACACGCTCACCAACTTCCTGCGAGACCGCATCCTGGCTGGCGATCCGCTGACCGTCTGGACACGCGCCTGCCGCAATCTGATCGATATCGACGACGTCGTCCGCATCGCCGCGCAGCTGCTCTCCGGCGCTGGGCCGGTGCCCAAGGTGGCCTCGATCGCTTCCCCATGGTCGCTGCCGATGACGGAGATCGTCGGCCTGTTCGAATCCGTGCTTGGACGCCGCGCGCAGATCATCGCGGTGGACCGGGGCGAGGAGATGCTGATTGATACCGCGCTGGTCGAGCGCACGGCGCGCGACATCGGGCTGGATTTTGGTCCAGACTACCCTCTCCGCGTGATCCACAAGTACTACGGCCAGCCCCATGAATCCTGAAATCTCCGTCGTCATACCTGTCTATGGCAGCGCCGGCATCCTGCCGAACCTGGTGGCCAGACTGGAGGAGACACTGTTCCCGGCGTTTGGGGACGGCGGCTTTGAAGTCATTCTGGTGCATGACGCCGGCCCCGATGACGCCTGGTCCGTCATCGTGCAGCAGGCCCAGGCACGCCCTTGGCTGCGTGGCTTGGATCTACGACGAAACGCAGGGCAGCACAATGCGATCATGGCGGGACTGGGCATAGCGCGCGGCCGATACATCGTGACGATGGACGACGACCTCCAGCACGATCCTGCCGACATTCCTCGGATCGTCGCCAAACTACGTGAAGGCGCAGACCTGTGCTACGCGCAGTTCCCGGAAAAGCAGCACGCTCTATGGAAGCGGCTCGGCAGCCGCTTCAACGACATGGTTGCCGCGCGCCTGCTCAAGAAGCCAAAGGGCCTGTACCTCTCTCCGTTTCGGGGATTCGTCCGCGAACTCGGTGAAGAGGCGCGGAGGTACAACGGTCCTTTCGTCTACCTTGATGGACTGCTGATCCAAAGCACCAGCCACAAACGCATCGCAACCGTCATCGCGCAGCATCATGCACGCGGGGATGGGCAGTCCGGTTACAGCCTGAGCAAGTCCATCTCGCTGTGGTTGCAGATGGCCACCAGCTTCTCGATCGTTCCGCTGAGGTTTGTATCCCTCGCAGGTATCGTGGCCTCGTGCATCGCCTTTCTGCTTGCGATCGTCGTCCTGTGGCAGAAACTGCACTCCCCTCAGGTTGCTGTCGGGTGGCCCTCGCTGATCATCACCATCCTCTTCATGGGTGGTCTGCAGTTGTTGGCGTTGGGTGCGATTGGCGAGTACACCGGCAGAATCCTGCTGAACATCAATAATCGCCCTCAGTACATCATTGGCGAAACCGCCAATGTGGATGACGCGCCGGAGAGCTGACCGCGCTGACGTTGCCGGCGGAACGTCGTCACTGCGCCCCTGGAGACCAAGCAGGTCATCCGCTCATGCCTCAGGGGCTTCCCTCGGGCAGCCGGCCTCAGCCGGCCTGCATTCGGCGACCCAGCCAGACATAGGTCAAGCGGCGCGCATGGGCCATCAAGCGAGCCTTGAGATTCCCCACGCGAAGCGTCAGGCCTGGCAACAAAGTGGGATCTGCCGCAGCCAACGCGTTGTGGAATGCGATAGCCTGATTCGCCTGTTCATGCATCAGACGCACGCTCCACTGCCCGGCGTTGATCCTGAAGCTGGCCAGGCTTTCGCGTAACGCCACCATGTCTCCCTGCAGCATCACGCTGGTGTAGCTTGCCTGATCGATGAGGTAGGGGTGACTGTTGTCCCATCCGCTGGCAGGCAGCAGCTCGCGCCGGAACATCACGCACCCGGGCTCGCCGAACAGATTTGTTCCGGCCATTACTGAAGCGCGCACGGCGTCACGGCCCGAGACCAGGCCATTGAGCGTGCCGAGCCCCCGGGCACCGATCACCACCTTTCCCTGCGCGTCGATGAGATCTCGCTTACAGGCGACGAACACCGCAGAAGGGTGGGCATCAAGCGCGGCGACCTGCTTGCTGAGCGCATCCGGTGCGATGAGGTCGTCACCACACACCAGCTTCAACAGCTCACCACGTGCGGCCTGCGTTACCCGGTCCCAGTTGGCCTTGGCACCGCCGCCTGGCGGGGTCGGTGACAGAACACGTACGCGCGGGTGCTCGGCATACTGCGCCAACAGTGTCTCGGTTCCATCAGCGGATGAATGATCGGCAATGACCAGTTCGTAATCCTGATAGTCCTGCGCCAGGATTGAATCCAGGGTCTGCTGCAGGTAGTCCGCATTCTTGTAGGCAGGTACAACGACCGACACTCGAGGAGTCATCAACGTTCCTCCTTGGAACCAGGCTCCGGGCGTCGCCGGAACGAGAAATACTTGTGACCGACATAATTGAAGATCACCACGACCACCGTGATGAGGATCTGTGTCGGAATGGGGGGCAGACCCAGCACATCCGCGAGGAGTGCCAGGGCTGCCATGTTGATCATCAGACTGCCGAGGTTGACACTGGCGAAGCGGGCGAAGTCACGCCAAGCATGACCCGATACCCGGAACACCAAACGGCGATAGACGAAAAACACCAGCACCAGCGACACAACCCATGCGATCACCAGGCTGGTCACGGAAGGAACGCCGGGGCCAAACAGCAGCACCAAGCCCGCGAACAACGCCGTGCTGAACGCTGTATTTGCTCCACCGACGATCAGGAAGAGGACGCGCTGATCCTTGAAGAAGCGTTGCAGTGGACCGGGAGCGCCCGATCCAGCAAGCGGCGAGCGCTCACCGTTCACTGCTGTCCACCCACGGGCAGCCCGGCAAAGTAATCGGCAAAGCCGGCAGGTCGGCGGATGATGACGCTATGCTTCCCCGCCGCCGGCAATGCGAATGCAGTCTGGAAGCCATTCACGGCCACCCCTGGTCGAACGTCGCCATCGACGATGGCATACCACCTGCCGTCGCTGTCTTCGTTCAACACCAGCAAGGCGGGACCACTGGTCTCCACCATCGCCTGCAACATCACAGCCGAGTTATGCCAGGCAGCGACCGGACGGGCCGAGAATCTCCCTTCGCCGAGCGTCGTCTGCCCTACCCCCAGTCTCTCCACCGCCCTGGGGGTGGCATAGATGTGATCGACCTGAGCGCCGTCCGCTGCCTGAAGCGATGCAGAAGGCGAAGGGACGACCGCCAGGCCACCCTCCGCAAGGAAGAGACGAGGCAGCGCTGCGGGATCGTCGCGGAGCGCGTAGCGATCATCAATGGCGAGCGCGCCCTCGGTCCCTGCCGCAACCACCGTGTAACGGACGCCATACAACCGGGCCACCGCGGGCTTGGGGAAGTAAAGCAGTTCGAACTTTGAACGCCGCTGTGGATTCAAGTCCCCGCGGATCCCCCGGGCTCCGAGATTGGCCAGCTGGTGGCCAAGGATTTTGAAATCAGGCAGCGTCTCGCTGACGGCGACGCGGTAGTTCTCCGGACTCTCCAGGGCTGCGAACACCGTCGCCATCGAATGCCGTTGTTCTATCCGTTCGCCCCGCACGATCATCGATTGCCCCAGGCTCGGCGTCTTGGCAACGACAATCGGTACTGCAGCCGAGACAATGACAACCAAGCTCAGCAGCGCCTTGTTGACCGCGACACCTCTGCTGGCCGACCACCACAGCAGCGCAGCGCCCAGCAACACGGGGATTATCTGCCAATAGAACTCGCCACTGACCAACACACCCAGCAAGGCCATGACGACAATGGTCGCTGCCGCGATCTCGGGCCACCAGATCCACTGACGCTGCTGCTTGCGGCGGATCAACGAGACAAGCCGCTGCAGACACAGCGCACCCACCGGAAGAGCCAGCATGACGACGTACAGCGACCACCAGTTTACTTCGCGCACCTTGTTGGCAATCGGCAACAGATACAGCAGCCAGCCGAACGCAGCAAAGCAGAAGATGGCACTGATTGCGATTGATGCAAGCAAGGCAGTCATCAGCGGCCTCGTCCTGAACAACCATGGATAGGACAGACAGGCCAGTGCAATGGGAGCGCCCAGATAAAGGTTGCCCACCACCATGCTGTACTGATGAGCGAATGCGAAGGGTGCAAAAACAGCCTTCCACCCCAGCCCATGGGCCGTCAACGCGGACAGGGGCAGCTTGTCCTTTCCGCTGATGTCCCGACCATCACCCAGCCACCGGATCGAATCGCTATGGAAGTCCATCACCCCGGACAGGTAGGGGTAACAAGCGACGACGATCACCGCCGCGGCCAACGCAAGTGACGCATAGATGGGACGAAGGTGGACGTGAGCTTTCTGCCAGCCCCGCTGCCTCAGCACGACAACGCTGTAAACCGCTCCGACAATTGCCGAGCCAACGAATGCCAGCACCAGATTCTGCGCTGGCTGTGCATAGATAAGAAGCGTCACCGAGGCCGCAAGGCCGATGGCCGCCACGGGCGCCCAACCTCGCTGGTAGATCCGCGCCTGGAAGAACAGTATCCACGGCAACCATGCCAGTGAAGCCGAAATGGGCGGCCACACTCCAACGCTCTGGAACGCAGGCAGGAAAGGAGCGACGAGGCCGACGGAGATTGCCAGCAGCTGCCGCAGGCCCAGGCAACGCCCGAGCAGATAGCTGCCGACGCCGTAGATTCCCATGTGGAGAAAGAAAACCAGCTTCAGGCGATCCAGCGTATCCAGAATCGTTGAATCACTGCCCAGCCAGTTGAAATACAACGGATACAAGGGATGAAAACTCGGGCTGCCCCAGTACGACAAGCCTGCAACCAGACCGGAGTCGTACATGCCGGCAAACAGCCCGTGCTCACCTATCGATCGGCTGATGTCGAAGTACATCGGTACAAGCACGTCGTCGGCGTCCGGACCATGCAGGATCGCGATGCCCGAGAACCTTGCGACAGCAACCACCAGTACGATCACCGCCACCGTCGCCGCACCCATGAGGTTGCGCGTCGCCTTGTTCATGCCATTTTTTACTCCTGTCACATCAATTCCTGACTAATCGTCAGCCATCACAGCGCGACGTCGCATACCCCGGCCAGCCAATGCGCCCAGAATGGCTACAAGCGCGGCTCGATGGCTGCGGACAGTACACGCCAAAGAGCGTCGTGCGAGTAGAAGCTCCGGATGAACATCCGTTCTGCATCAGAGACCTGCTGCCAAGCCTCGTCATCGCGCAGCAGTTTGACAATATGGGCGGCCATTTCCTCAGCCGCATCACCTACCGGCATGAAAGAAGACGCAGCGCCGAGGCCCTGCATGCCGATCGAGGTGGTGACACAGGGGAGACCATGCTGCAGGCTTTCCAGCACTTTCCCCTTCACACCACCGCCGAAACGCAGCGGGGCCACCGCGACGCGTGCGTGCTGGTATCGCTGGGTTAGGACCTGATCGCTGACGTAACCGGTGACTTCGATATGCGCCGATGCCATCGCCAGGACCTCCGGCCGCGGATTGGAGCCGACCAGGCTCAACCGGACGCCGGGGACCTCACGGTGGACCAGCGGAAGGACCTCGCGAACGAACCACAACGCCGCATCGACGTTGGGCGCGTGAGCGAAACCGGCAACAAAGAGGATGCCCTCGCGGCCCTCCGGCCCGGCCATATCAGCCTCGGGCACAGGGTCATACGCGTACAGCGGAATGGTCTCCGCACGGATGTCGACACCCGGCTCATGCTCGGCCAGCCAACGGCGGACGTGGGCCGTTTCATCAGTGGATGGATACAGCACCACGTCTGCCTGCTTCCACAGACCGTGTTCAAAATCACGGAAGCGGCGAGTCTCTTCTTCGAGTTCACGATCCGGATGCAGCGCCAGCTGCTGCTGCATGCGCAGGTGATGGATATCGTGCCCGTAGTAGACAACCTTCGCACGGCTGTGCCGGCGTACGCTGCCCACCAGGTCGGCGGAGATATGCGGCCGGTTCAGCACCACCGCATCAAGGTAGTTGCCGTGTTCGGTCAGCCATGCGTCGAAGCGACCGACGTACTCCGAGCCGCACAGCACCTCAACGCCGAGCTGTTGCAGCGGCGGGGTATAGATCGGGTCCTGGTACGCATTGGCGGGCCAGAACGACACCTGGCACCCTTGGCGGACGAGGGTCTCGATCACCTGCCAGGTCGCCCGTGATCCCGCATCGCGGTCCGGCTGCGGTACGTAATGGTCCACGACCAGCACGTGTCGGCGGTTGCGGGAGCGGTCGCGCGCCAGGAACACATCCTGGGCGTTCGGGAACTGTTCGTCGCGCAGCGTGTTTTCCCAGCGTGCCAGGAACTTCTCGCGGTTGATCGCCTGGAACGCCTTCACGCCGGTCGTTTCATCGGTGCCGCTGGACAGACCTTCGTAATGGACGACAACCGATGCCGGCTGGAGATAGACCTTCAATCCCTGTTCGCGGATCCGGAAGGCAAGATCGGTATCTTCATAGTAGGCCGGTACATAGCGCTCATCGAAGCCACCCAGCGTCCGGAACAAGGTCGCCGGCAGCATGATCGACGCACCCGAGACGTAGTCGACTTCCTTCAGGTAGGAATACGCCGATCTGCCGGGAACATCCAGACGGCCGAAATTCCAGGCACTGCCGTCGGCCCAGACAATGCCACCGGCCTCCTGCAGCCGCCCGTCCGGATAGACGAGTTTGGAGCCGACCATGCCGGCGTCCGGATGGGTCCGGAAGACCTGCACCAGTGCGTCCAGCCAGCCAGGCGTCACTTCGGTGTCGTTGTTGAGAAGGTAAATGAACTCGCCCTTGGCCAAGGTCAAGGACTGATTGCATGACAGCAGGAAGCCGAGGTTCGTCGGGTTATCGTGGAACCGCAGGCCCGGAATCCGGGCGAGCTTCTTGATGTCCTGATCGCCGGAAGCATCCTCCAGGACCAGCACCTCGAAGGAAACATCCGCACCGGCACGGGCGATCGATGCGATGCAGGCCAGGCTCTGTTCGTAGTTGCCGTAGGTGGGGATGACGATGCTGACCACCGGCGCCTCGACTGACTCGAAGCGGAGCTGCGAAAGAATCGTATCGGGGTCGTTGCGCACCTGCTCAAGCGCCAGACCTTCCACCGGCACGACCACCGCATCACGGCGGCGCATCAGGAACCGCTTGACCGTCGGGACCAGGGGCGCGAGCAGGCTATGCCTGGCAAGGCCGCTGGCACGCAGCGAACTGAAAACGGCAGCGGTGTCCCCCCGGACCACCCGCGAGAAGAAACGCAGTGGCCGGGTCACCTTCCAGGACTTGGACTGCAGCAGGCTGTTGGTGAAGGCCTGCAGCGACGAGAGTTCGCCGCGATAGCGTTGAACGACATCGGCCAGTTCCTGCTCACGCCGCTTCGGTGTGCCGTCGGACACATGGGCGGCAAGCGCGCTCCCCCCGGCCCTCGCCATCAGTTGTTCGATGTCTAGATGGCGCTGCTGCAGATCATTCTGGGCGTGGCCCAGCAGCTCGGACAGCTCCGCCTCGAGCTGCAGCTTCGTCTCCCAGAGCATTGCAATCGCGGCCTCGAGACGACGGGCGCGCGCATGCTCTGTAGTCAAATCAGCTCGGGCCTTTGAGACCTCCTCGTCAAGCTCTCGAGTGCGCTGCAGATGCTGCTGCAGATGCCGGTATTCTCGTTCCGTCGCCAGCGCAGTCGAATCTGCCGCGCTGCGAACGATCTCATCCAGTTCGAGAGCCCAGCGCGTCCGCTCTTTGAACTCACTCTCCAATCTCGCGTAATCGGCCCTGGCACGCGCCAGGTCTTCCTCCAGCGACAACGCCCAACGATACATATCCTGCTTTGCGGCAGTCAGCTCACGTGCTGCTGCCAGAGCTTCGTCGGCCACGACCGTTGCCGTGCAAGACGCCCCCAGCCGTGAGAAAGCTCCTTGCACCCGCTCTTCAGCGTCGGAGGTATGGGCGCAAGCGAACAACGCCGACATTGAGTCACCGATGTCCTCACCAACAGCGATCACGCCCAGTCCGTTGCCGTGGAGGAACTCGAAGCTCGGGTAGCGCTCGCGCAGTGGTGCGAAGAACGCCTGCACACCGAAACCTTCCGTGTGTACATTGGTATCGTGGAAGATCACCACGCCTCGGCGCGACATCTTCGGGAGCCAAGTGGTGAAATCGTGCTTCACCGCATCGAACGTATGCAGACCATCGATGTGAAGCAGGTCGACCGACCCGTCGGGAACTTCATCCAACGCCTGGTCGAAGGTCATTCGCAGCAACGTGGAGAAGTCTCCATAACTGCGTTCGTTGCGTTCCACCACACTCTGATAGATGGAATCGTCATAGAAACCGGCTTGGGAATCCCCCTCCCACGTGTCTACGGCATAGCAACGCGTCTGTCGCTTGAGCGCTTTGACTGCCTGGCAGAAGGCGAAGTAAGAGATACCGCGGTGCGAGCCCAGCTCGACGACCGAACGCGGCTGGTGAGCCTCGATCAGCCAGAAGGCGAACGGTACATGTTCCAGCCAGCCGGAAGTCTCCAGGAACTCCGGCACCATGAACATAGCCCCATGCCGGAATACCGAGATGGTGGGATCGATCCCCACGGCCGTATTTTCGTCGCTCACCGAAACCATCAATTCATTCCCTCTAGTATTTTCACGCCGCGCACTGATTGATTTGATCATCCAACCCGGGGTCTCAAGGAGGACTTCAATCGCGTCTGTAGCAGATATATCGAATCGTGCGCTGAAGCGCGCCGTGCAATAGCAGTAGCAGTAGCAGTAGCAGTAGCAGTAGCAGTAGCAGTAGCATTAACGCTAGGCGACGCCCTCACTTTCCAAAGTAATGGAGAGCATCGGCAGGCCAACCAGGCCGAACCGCATGGTCTCATCTGTCGCGCGGAACTCGAGCGCATCGTGAATCCAATGCTGCTGGGTGTGATCATGCTGATCGCCCGACGCCACCGCTGCATCGATCATGTATGACCCGGACGGCATGATCGGCATGCGGAACAGGAAGGTTCCCACCACCGTTTCACCGGCCACGCCTGACACCGGCTGATCCTTGCAGGCGAAGTGGCTGTTGTCACCAAACAGGCGCTGGCCCAACCGATCCTTGACGTAGAAGCCGACGATCAGGTTTTCCAGCGGCTCCTGCAGTGCCACGCGCAGTTCCAGCCGGACCAACTCTCCGCCTTCAAGCATCGACAGCCGGTTGCCTTCAGTGTCGGTAAGCCGGACGTCGACGATACGCGCGCCCTGTGCGCCGAACTCCTGCCCAACATTCTCCGGATCGAACTCGAACAACGCGATGCGATTCTGCACGCCCGCTTCATTGAAGGCGTCCTGGCGGAAATCGGCATGATCGGTCGACAACCGGCGGGGCTTCTTCTTCGCCGCCACGACGATGTCTTCGGACCCTGCCTCGCGCCGGCCGACGACGTGCTGTTCGGTCATGTAGGCCTCGACCACCTCCTGCGAGGTCCCGGCCAGGCGCATCTTGCCGTTCTCCAGCCATACCGCGTTCTCGCAGAGGTTGGTGACGGCCGCGGCATCGTGGCTCACGAACAGCAGGGTGCCGTGTTTCTGGAACTCGCGCAGGAAGCGCATGCACTTCTGCGAGAAGAACGCATCACCGACCGCAAGCGCCTCATCGATGATCAGGATGTCCGCATCCACGTGGGCGATCACCGCGAACGCCAGGCGCACGGACATGCCACTGGAGTAACTGCGCACAGGCTGATCGATGAACTCGCCGATGTCGGCGAACGCCAGGATGCTCTGCATCCGCTGCTCGATCTGATCGCGTCGCAGCCCAAGGATGGTCGCGTTCAGCAGCACGTTCTCACGCCCGGTGAATTCCGGGTTGAAGCCGCTGCCCAGTTCCAGCAGGGCGGCGACCCGTCCCTTCACCGAAATATGGCCTTCGGTGGGGTTCAAGGTGCCGGCGATCATCTGCAGCAGGGTCGACTTGCCCGACCCGTTGCGGCCAACGATACCCACGGTCTGGCCGCGGCGGATCGAGAAGCTGACGCCGCGCAGCGCCCAGAAATCCTTGTAGAACGACTTGCGCTTGCCGGCCAGCGCCTGCCACAGGCGATGCGAGGGCCGCTCGTACATGTGGTACGCCTTGCCGACGCCCTGGACCTCGATGACGGTTTCTGCCGCAGTGACTTCAGAGGACATCGGCAAACCCCACGCGCAGCTTGGTGAAAATGCGATGGCCGATGAATGCGACCACGCAGGCGATCACCGTGTAGATCGCCAGTCCTGTCCAATCCGGCAGGCGGCCCCAGATCACCACTTCACGCACCTGGTTGATGATGAAGGTCAGTGGATTCAGTTCAAACACGATGCGATAACTCTCCGGCACCGATTCCACCGGAATGATCGCCGAGGAAAGGAACAACATGGCGGTTGCGACGACGCCGGCAATCTGCCCGATGTCGCGCAGGTACACGCCCAGCGCTGATACCGCCCAGCCGACGCCAACGGTCAGGATCACCAAGGGCGCCAGCACCAGCGGCAACAGCAGCGCAGTGGCGTGGATATTGCCTTTCAGGCACAGATACAGAATCAGCAATACCACCATGTTCATGGCGAGGTGGAACAGCGCGGAGAACGTCATGCTCCACACCAGGATATCCAGCGGGAACACCACGCGTTTTACATAACCGGTATTGCCGACGATCAACTGCGGCGCGCGGATGAAGCACTCGGCAAAAAACCCATGGACGGTCAAGCCGGCAAACAGGATCAGCGCGAAATCAGTCGTCGAACCACTCGAGCCTGGCCAGCGCCCCTTCATCACGAAGCCGAACGCCAGCGTGTAGACCAGCAACATCAGGAACGGACTGATCAACGACCACAACAGGCCGAAGCTCGCGCCACGATACCGGCCCAGCACTTCACGCTGGGTCAGTTCGTAGGCAAGCGAGCGGTTCTTTCCGAATACCGACAGGATGCCCATCTCAAGCGGCCTCGGTACCCAGCGCCCGCTCCAGATCCACCTGCAGATCCCCCAACTCCTCAACCCCCACGCTCAGCCGCACCAGCGCATCGCTGATGCCCAGCTTCTCGCGGCGTTCCACCGGGATCGAGGCATGCGTCATCACCGCAGGATGGTTGACCAGGCTTTCCACGCCCCCCAGCGACTCGGCCAGGGTGAACAGTTCGGTCTTCTCGCAGAAACGCTTGGCCGCCTCGAAACCGCCCTTGAGCACGATCGAAACAATGCCGCCGTAGCCATTCATCTGGCGGGTCGCCAGTTCATGCTGCGGGTGCGAGGTCAGGCCGGGGTAGATGACCTTCTCGACGGCCGGGTGCTTTTCCAGCCACTGGGCCAGGGCCAGCGCGTTGGCGCAGTGTGCCTTCATGCGCAGCGGCAGGGTCTTCAGGCCGCGCAGGGCCAGGAAGCTGTCGAACGGCCCCTGCACGGCGCCGATGGAGTTCTGCAGGAAGGCCATCTGCTCGGCCAGTTCGGCGTTGTCACCGACCACCACCATGCCGCCGACCATGTCCGAGTGCCCGTTGAGGTACTTGGTGGCCGAGTGCAGGACCAGGTCCGCGCCCTGCTCCAGCGGGCGCTGCAGCATCGGCGAGGCGAAGGTGTTGTCGACCACCACCAGCAGGTTGTGGCGCTTGGCGATCGCAGCGACTGCGGCGATGTCCACGATCTTCAGCATCGGGTTGGTCGGGGTCTCGATCCAGACCATCTTCGTCTGCGGGGTGATCGAGGCCTCGAACGCGGCCAGGTCGGTCAGGTCGACGAAGCTGAACTGCAGGCCGGCGGTGCGCTTACGCACGCGCTCGAACAGGCGGAAGGTGCCGCCATAGATGTCGTCCATCGCCACCACGTGGCTGCCGGCATCCAGCAGCTCCATCACCGTGGAGCTGGCGGCCATGCCCGAGGCGAACGCGTAACCGCGGCTACCGCCTTCCAGGGAGGCCACGCAACGCTCGTAGGCGAAGCGGGTGGGATTGTGGGTACGCGAGTACTCGAAGCCCTGGTGCTCGCCGGGGCTGGACTGGGCGTAGGTGGAGGTCGCATAGATCGGCGGCATCACCGCGCCGGTGCTCGGATCCGGCGATTGGCCGCCGTGGATGGCCAGGGTAGCCAGGGCGAGCGAACGGTCGCCGTGCCCGGAAGAAGCGTGATCGGACATGTTGTTTCCCAGCAAGAGGAGCCCCCATGGGGGGCCCCGCAAAAGGAGCGGAAGTCTATCAGCGGTGGCTTAATCGGCCGTTGACGCGGATAAACATGGGTTCATTGCGACACAGACGCTTACTGTACGCGCCGGCGCAGGTAGTTCAGCAGGTCGATGCGGGTGATCAGGCCGAGGAAGTTGGCGCCATCCATGACGATGGCGACCTGGCCACGGTCGAACACCGGCAGCAGGGCCTCGATCGGGGATTTCACGTCCAGGCGGTCCAGCTTGCTGACCATCGCGGTGGCGACCGGGTCGCGGAAGCGGGCTTCGTCGCCGTACACATGCAGCAGGACGTCGCTTTCATCCACGATGCCGACCAGCTGGTCGCCGTCCATCACCGGCAGCTGCGACACGTCGTACAGCTTCATGCGCTGGTAGGCGGTGGTGAGCAGGTCGTTCGGGCCGATCACGACAGTATCGCGCTGGCCGTACGGGCGCAGGATCAGGTCGCGCAGGTCGCCGCTCTGCGGGCGCTCCAGGAAGCCGTTGTCCAGCATCCAGTAGTCGTTGTACATCTTGGACAGGTACTTGTTGCCGGTGTCGCAGACCAGCACCAGCACCTTCTTCGGGGTGGTCTGCTCTTTGCAGTACTTCAGCGCCGCGGCCAGCAAGGTACCGGTGGACGAGCCGCCGAGGATGCCTTCCTTGCCCAGCAGCTCGCGCGCGGTATGGAAGCTCTCGGCATCGCTGATCGCGTAGGCCTTGGTGACGCGGCTGAAATCGGCGATCGAGGGCAGGAAGTCCTCGCCGATGCCTTCCACCAGCCAGCTGCCCGACTTGTCGTTGAGCACGCCGTCATTGATGTACTCGGCGAGGATCGAGCCGACCGGGTCGGCCAGGACCAGTTCGGTCTTCGGCGAGAGGGTGGAGAAGGCGCGCGACAGGCCGGTCATGGTGCCGGAGCTGCCACAGCCGAACACGATCGCGTCCAGGTCGCCGTCCATCTGCGCCAGGATTTCCGGGCCGGTGCCGAACTCATGCGCGGCCGGGTTGTCCGGATTGCCGAACTGGTTGATGAAGTACGCGCCGGGGGTTTCCTCGGCCACGCGCTTGGCCATGTCCTGGTAGTACTCGGGGTGCCCCTTGGCCACATCCGAACGGGTCAGGCGCACTTCGGCGCCCATCGCCTTGAGGTTGAAGATCTTCTCGCGGCTCATCTTGTCCGGCACGACCAGGATCAGCTTGTAGCCCTTCTGCTGGGCGACCAGCGCCAGGCCCAGGCCGGTGTTGCCGGCGGTGCCCTCGACCAGGGTCGCGCCCGGCTTGAGGTCGCCACGCTGCTCGGCGGCTTCGATCATCGACAGGCCGATGCGGTCCTTGATCGATCCTCCGGGATTGGCACTCTCGAGCTTCAGGTAAAGCTCGCAGACACCGGTATCCAGGCGCTGGGCCTTGACGATCGGGGTCTGGCCAATGAGTTCGAGTACGGAGGAGTGGATTGCCATCGGATCACATCGATTCGCGCCGCAATGCGGCCGGACCGGTGATTATCCGACGGTTGGCGGCGAAAGTCAGGTTGCCGCGTTCATCAAGCGGCGCGGACGGCACCGGTCGACGAGGAGACCGGAACCGCCCGCGACGTAGGGCAGCAAGGGGGGTCAGTGCACGGGGGAGGCGTACATCCGTTCCAGTTTCTGCTTGGCCAGCAGCTTTTCACGCTTCATCTGTCCCAGGGTGAGGCTGTCTATCGGAAGCACACCCAGCTCGGCATCCATGCACTTCTTGTTCAACTTCTGGTGCCGTTCGTAGAGCGCCTTGAATTCAGGATCCTGCTTGCGCCGTGCGTCGATATCGCTCTGGGGCTGACCTTCAAACATGATGAACCTCCTATCGCTTCTGCAGAAACAAGAACGCCCCGGCCTGACGGCACGGGGCGCTGCTTGGGGCGGAGTGCCGGACAACCCTGACCTGCGAACCCGCAGCGGCGGCCAGTAGAGACTGGACCTCGGACTGCTGTGATTCGTGGCGCTGGTGCATTGCCGGCCCTCCTATCGTCCGGGACGCGGAAGGCGACCCGGACAACTGACCCTACGCTTGCTTCGGGGCCGGTTCAACCCTTTCAAACGATATCGTCGACCCCGCCTAAGCGGGGTTCAGGCTGAACGCGCAGAACAACGAAAATTAAACAAAAACAACCAGTTGCGTCATGACCCCTGCGCATGACGCAGCACCGGTCCGGCATCAGGGCGCGATGATGACCTCGGCCGAGCGGGCCTTGGTCGCGGCGGCCTTCTTGCCGCTGACCTGCAACCGGCTGGCACTGACACCAGCCGCCACGAGCGCATCGCGCAGGGCCTCGGCGCGCTGCTGGCCGACACCGGCCGCGGCGTCGTACGCCTCGATCCGGACCCGGCCCTTCTTGCCGATGTTCAGGTACTCGGCCAAGGCCTTGGCCTGGCCCTTGGCACCGCCGGACAGGCTGCCCTTGCCGGCCGCGAAAGCATCGCCGTTGAAGGTGAACACTTCGCCGCGGCTGTCGAACTTGGAGCCCGGCAGCTTGCTGCCCGCCACCAGCTCGGCTTCCTCACGGGCCAGCTTGGCCGCGTTCTGCTGGGCGGCGCTCAGTCGCGCGGTCTGCTTGCCAGCCACGCTGGTCAGCGCGGTTTCGGCATCCTGGCGGGCCAGCGCTTCCTGCTCGGCCGCCTGGCGCAGGCGCTCGCTTTCCTCGGCCTGGATCTGGGCCTGCACGCGCAGGCGCTCGGCTTCCTGGCGGGCACGCTGGGCATCGCGGCGGCTGGCTTCGATCAGCAGCTCGCTGCGGGTGCGTTCAAGCTGATCCACCTCACGCTGGGCCAGCGCGGCACGGACACTGGTCTCGGCGATCTCGACCCGGCGCTCGGCCAGGTAACGGGCCTGGTCCTGGTCGCGGCGCTTGGCCTTGGCCAGATCGGCCACGGCCTGCTGGGCCTGCAAGCGCTCGAAGGCGGCCAGCTGGGCCGCATCCGGGTTGGACTGGATCGCCATCAGACGCTGGGTCAGCTGGGCCACGGCCGGGTCATCGGCGGCCTGGACCATCAGCGGCAGGCTGAGGCTGGCGGCCAGCAGCAGGCAGGGCATGCGCATCTTGGTGGACATCATCAGCGGTCTTCCCCGGTGGCCAACTGGCGCTGCAGCTGGCTGACTTCATTGCGGCGCAGCTGCAGCTGCGCGGTGGCGGTGGCTTCTTCGCTGCGGGCGCGGGCCAGGTCGGCATCGACCGTGGCGCGAACGGCCAGTATCGGCGCGTTCTTGCGCTCGCGGCGGTCGCCAGCGGCACGCTGGGCCTGCTCCAGGCCCTGGCGGGCCACGGCGATCAGGTCCGGGGCGTACTGGTCGGCATCGGCCTGGGTGGCCTTGTCGACCGCCTGCTGGGCCTGCATCAGCTCCAGGGCGCCATCCTGCGCTTGTGCGGCACCAGAGAGCGCGAATGCGCACACCGTCACATACAGGGCCCGTCGTATTTGTGCGAAGCTAGGTTTCATTGGGGGTGCCGTCGCCAGAAGTTGTGTGCACGGCCATTGTCGGAAGCCTGCGGTGCGCTTGCAATGGCAAGCCGCTGATTGTTGGGGAAACATTTCGCATGGATATCGGCTATTTCCTGAAGCTGATGACCGAAAAGAACGCGTCGGACATGTTCTTGACGACCGGAGCACCGGTATACATCAAGATCGAGGGGAAACTCTATCCGCTGGGCAATACCGGGCTGCCGCCCGGGATGGTCAAGAAGATCGCCTACTCGTTGATGGATGAAGGCCAGGCCCCGCAGTTCGAGCGCGAGCTCGAGCTCAACATGGCCATTGCCCTGCCCGATGCCGGGCGCTTCCGCGTCAACGTATTCAAGCAGCGCGGCGAGGTCGGCATGGTGATCCGTGCGATCCGCAGCAAGATCCCCAGCATCGAAGAGCTCAACCTGCCGCAGGTGCTCAAGGACGTCATCATGACGCCACGCGGGCTGGTGCTGGTGGTCGGCTCGACCGGCTCGGGCAAGTCCACCTCGCTGGCCTCGATGATCGACCACCGCAACAGCACCACGACCGGGCACATCCTCACCATCGAGGACCCGATCGAGTACCTGCACAAGCACAAGATGTCGATCGTGAACCAGCGCGAGGTCGGGCTCGACACGCACACCTTCCACGACGCGTTGAAGAACGCGATGCGCGAAGCGCCCGATGTCATCCTGATCGGCGAAATCCTGGATGCGGAAACGATGGAAGCGGCCATCGCCTTCGCCGAAACCGGGCACCTGTGCCTGGCTACCCTGCACTCCAACAACGCCGACCAGACCATCGAGCGCATCCTCAACTTCTTCCCTGAGAGTGCACATCGCAACGTGCTGATGAACCTCTCGCTGAACCTGCGCGCGGTGGTCTCCCAGCGCCTGGTCAAGGGCAAGGACGGGCGCCGCCTGCCGGCCACCGAAGTGCTGATCAATACGCCGATGATCCGCGACCTGCTGCGCCGCGGCCAGGTGCACGAGATCAAGGCGGCGATGGAAGCCTCGCTGGAAGAAGGCATGGAGAGCTTCGACCAGTGCCTGTTCCGGATGGCCAAGAACGGCATCATCGAGCAGGAGGAAGCGCTGCGCGCGGCCGATTCGCGCGATGGCCTGGCGTTGAAGTTCCGGCTGTCCGAAGGCGGCAGTGGCGAGCACGATCCGTACGCGGATTTCTCGGCCAACAGCGCACCGGCGTCGATCACCCACGGGTTCTGACGGGAAAGCCCCCACCGTTGGCGGGGGCAATGGGCCAGGCGCATCGACCAACAGTCGATGCCTACCCGTCACCCTGCGTCGATCTGATGCTCGGGCCGCGCCGCGTCGAAGGCCGGCAGCGCCAGGCACGCCGCCTCGATCCGCTGCAGGGTCGGGTACGGCGCCAGCGCCAGGCCGAACCGGTGCGCGTTGTACAGCTGCGGCACCAGGCAGGCATCGGCCAGCCCGGGCTGGTCGCCATGGCAGAACGTACCCGTCGCCAGATGATCGGCCAGCAGCGTTTCCATCGCCGCCAAGCCCTCCGCCATCCAGTGCAGCGTCCACGCCGTGCGCGCCTCGGCGCTTGCCTGCAGCGTGCGCTCCAGATACTGCATCACCCGCAGGTTGTTGAGCGGGTGGAGGTCGCAGGCCACCAGTTGGGCCAGCGCACGCACGCGCGCCCTGCCCTCGGCGTCGCTGGGCAGCAACGGCGTGGCCGGGAACACCTCGTCGAGGTACTCCAGGATCGCCATCGACTGCTGCAGGACCCGGCCGCCATGGCGCAGGGTCGGCACCAGTTCCTGCGGGTTGAGCGCGGCATAGGCCACGCTGTGCTGCTCACCGCCCTCGCGGACCAGGTGCACCGGGGTGATCCGGTGCGGAAGGCCCTTGAGGTTCAGCCCGATACGCACGCGGTAGGCCGCGCTGGACCGCCAGTAACTGAAGAGTTCGATCGGTTCCATGACGGTCTCCGCCGCGGCGCTCAGGGCTTGGCCGCCTGCTCGATGCGCTGCTCGATCGCACCGAAGATGCTGTCGCCGGCCGCATCGAACATCTCGATCCGCACCACGTCGCCGAAGGACATGAAGGGCGTGCTCGGCTTGCCGTCGCGCAGGGTTTCCACGGTGCGCTGTTCGGCGAAGCAGGAGGCGCCCTTGCTGGTGTCTTCGTTGGCGATGGTGCCCGAGCCGACGATCGCACCGGCGCCCAGCGGGCGGGTCTTGGCCGCGTGCGCGACCAGCTGGGCGAAGTTGAACTGCATGTCCACACCCGCTTCCGGCGCGCCAAACCAGGTGCCATTGATGTGGGTGACCAGCGGCAGGTGGACCTTGCTGTCCTGCCACGCCTCGCCGAGTTCATCGGGGGTGACGAACACCGGCGACAACGCCGATCGCGGCTTGGACTGCAGGAAGCCGAAGCCCTTGGCCAGCTCGCCCGGGATCAGGTTGCGCAGCGAGACATCGTTGACCAGGCCGATCAGCTGGATATGGCCGGCGGCCTGCTCGGGCGTCACCGCCATCGGCACGTCGTCGGTGATCACCACCAGCTCGGCTTCCAGGTCGATCCCGTATTCCTCGCTGACCACCTTGACCGCATCGCGCGGGCCATAAAAGCCGGCACTGGTGGCCTGGTACATCAGTGGATCGGTGTAGAAGCTTTCCGGCACCTCGGCGCCACGGGCGCGGCGCACGCGGGCCACGTGCGGCAGGTAGGCGCTGCCGTCGACGAACTCGTAGGAACGCGGCAGCGGGGCGGCCAGCGCCTGCAGGTCGATATCGAACACGCCGTCGGCGTCGCCGTCGTTCAGCGATTCGTACAGGGCGTTCAGTCGCGGCGCCAGGTGGCTCCAGTCTTCCAGGGCCTGCTGCAGGGTCGCGGCGATGCCGGTGGCGCGCACGCCCTGGCGCAGATCGCGCGAGACCACGATCAGGGTGCCGTCGCGGCCGCCTTCCTTCAAAGAACCAAGCTTCATGGGTGGGTATCCGGGATCGCGAAAATAGGTTTCAAGTGTAATCAAATGGTTGACGGGCCTACCAGCTGCACCGCCGCATCGCCTTACCGTAATGCATTGCCTACGCGCAGGAGCAGCCACGCATGGCGTGGCTCTACCGTTCCGCCCCCCTCCTCCCAAGCTGAACAGGGGGGTTTGGTATGGGTCTCAAACATCCGTTAGACTATCCGGGTCTGCAGCGGCCGTCCGTTTCCCTTCGGGATCGCCGGCGATATGGATCAAACGATCCGTCGCCCGCCCCCACTCCGACGCCATTCGTCATGCATTCCAGTCTGCGCACCGCGTCGACTGCACCCAATTCTCGCAGCGCGGTTTACGGGAACGCTCCGAGTCAGCCGATCACATTGATCTGCCTCGCGTCCGGCCATTCGGCCTGGCGTTACTTTGTCTTTGGAGCTTCCACCCGATGTCTTTTGAATCCTTGGGCCTTGCCCCGTTCCTGCTGCGCGCGTTGGCCGAGCAGGGCTACGAAACCCCCACCCCGATCCAGGAGCAGGCCATCCCGCTCGCCCTGGAAGGCCGCGACCTGCTGGCCGGCGCACAGACCGGTACCGGCAAGACCGCCGCGTTCGGCCTGCCGCTGCTGCAGCACCTGGGCACCAACCCGCAGGCCGTCGATGGCCCGCGCCGCCCGCGTGCGCTGGTGCTGACCCCGACCCGCGAGCTGGCCACCCAGGTGCATGACAGCCTGCGCGGCTACAGCAAGTACCTGCGCATCCCGAGCGCCTGCATCTACGGCGGCGTCGGCATGGGCAACCAGTTCGACGTGCTGCGCCGTGGCGTGGACCTGCTGGTCGCCTGCCCGGGCCGCCTGATCGATCACATCGAGCGCCGCAGCGTCGACCTTTCCGGCATCGAAATCCTGGTGCTGGACGAAGCCGACCGCATGCTCGACATGGGCTTCCTGCCGTCGATCAAGAAGATCCTCGCCAAGCTGCCGCGCCAGAACCGCCAGACCCTGCTGTTCTCGGCGACCTTCGAAGAGAGCATCAAGCAGCTGGCGCTGGAGTTCATGCGCAACCCGGAGCAGATCCAGGTCACGCCGAAGAACACCGTTGCCGAGAACATCAGCCACCGCGTGCACCCGGTCGATGGCCCGCGCAAGCGCGAGCTGCTGCTGCACCTGCTGGCCCAGGACAGCCGTGAGCAGACCCTGGTGTTCGGCCGAACCAAGCACGGCTGCGACAAGCTGGCCATGTTCCTGGACAAGTCCGGCATCAAGACCGCGGCGATCCACGGCAACAAGAGCCAGGGCCAGCGCCTGCGTGCGCTGGGTGATTTCAAGGCCGGCCGCGTGACCGTGCTGGTGGCCACCGATATCGCCGCGCGCGGCATCGACATCAACGAGCTGCCGAAGGTCATCAACTATGACCTGCCGATGGTGGCCGAGGATTACGTGCACCGCATCGGCCGTACCGGTCGTAACGGCTCGACCGGCCAGGCGATCTCGCTGGTGGCGCAGGACGAAGCCAAGCTGCTGCGCCAGATCGTGCGCCTGCTCGACAAGGACATGGACATCCGCGACGTGCCGGGCTTCGAGCCGCAGACCCCGATCCGCTGGGGCAACAGCGCGCCGGGCAAGGCCGAACTGCCGGGTGGCGATCGCTCGCCGCGCAAGCATGCACGTCGCCCGCACGCCGAGGCCCCGCGCCACGCCCATGCCGGCCCGAAGAAGGCCGGTGGCGGTCAGCGTGATGGCGCCGGCCGCGGTGCACCGCGCGGTGGCCAGCCGCAGGGCCAGCGCCGTGGCGGTGGCAATGCCGGCGGTGGCCGCAGCCAGGGTGGCGGTGGCGGTCGCGCCAGCTGATTCCTTCGGGCATCGCTGAAACGTAGAAAGGGCGACGCATCTGCGTCGCCCTTTTTTTGTTTGTCTGGCGCCGGCCAGCGGCCGGCACTACCGGCCCGGCCGTTGGCGCCTGTACGGCTGTGGCTCGGCGCCCCGACTCAGAAGCTGTAGGCCACCGTGATCCGTGCATTGCGGCCCGGCTCGCTGTAGCGGCCGATGCCCTCATCGTTGACGTAGCCGTAGAGCGTGTTGCTGCCCTTGTTGACGTTGCGCACGCGCTGCCAGAGGTAGTACGTCTCGTTGGTCAGGTTGTAGAGGCCAGCGCTGAGCTTCCACTGCGGGGTGACGTTCCAGGTGCCATACAGATCCAGCACGGTGTAGCCATCGGCCTTGTCGACGAAGGCCGGCGTGGTGACCTTGCCGGTGGCGTCGGTGGTGTAGGCGTCCTTGGTCTTCTTGGCCACGGCATGGGTCACGCTGGCGGTGAGGTTCCACACCGGCGAGGGGGCATAGCGCACGCCGAGCACGGCGCTGGCCGGCACGATGCTCTCCAGCGGATCGCCATTGCGCTTCTCGCCTTTGGCGTAGGACGCGGCCAGTCGCGAGGACCACGCATCACTGATCTGCCAGCGGCCCTCGAGCTCCGCGCCCTTGACCGTCACTTCGCCCGCGTTGGTCGGCATCGTGTAGTTGCGCGAGTACAGCACCGGACCGGTCGCCGTCGTGCGGAAACCACCTGGTACCGACTGGACCAGGTTGGTGTACTCGATGAAGTTCTCGTAGCGGTCGCGGAACACCGACAGGCCCAGCTGCGCGCGGTCCGTGCTCCAGCGGTAGCCGAACTCGAGGTTCAGGCTCTTTTCCGCCTCCAGGTCCGGATTGGACACGGTGTCGTTGAGCAGCAGCGGCTGGCCGTTCTGCGCGTTGATCACCTGGGTGGCGCTGGTCGGCGAGTACATGTCCGCCACAGTGGGCGCACGGAAGCCACGACCCACCTGGGCCCACAGCGCGTGATCGGGCAGGAAGCGGTATTCCGCGCCCAGCTGCCAGCTCGGCGAGGCGAAGCTCACATCACGCACGGTGCCGGTGCGGTCCACGAAGGTGGCATCCACCTGCGGCGCGTAATCGTAACGGTCGTAGCGCGCTCCCGCGCTGAGGGTCAGGCGTTCGTCGAGCAGCTGCACGCTGTCGCGCAGGTACAGGTTCCAGGCGGTGACGTCGGTCTTGGGCACCTGGCGCGGATCGATCTCCACCGAGGCCACGGCACCAGCGGCATTCCAGCGCGTGTCGACGGCAGTGAAATCAATGTCGCGCTGCTGCCAGGCCAGGCCGTAGACCACGTCGTGGCGTGCGCCTGCGGTGGCAAACACCTTGCTGAAATCGGCCGCGGCACGGTCCAGGGTCTGCTTGGTGGAGCGGTTCTCGCTGCGCAGGCACGGCGTGGCGCCGCCCGGGCAGCCGCTGCCGGCCACGATGGTGGTGATGCCACGGCTGTCGGTGACCTGCCGGTCCACCTGCGCATCCAGGGTATCGAACAGCGCGTTGTCGGCCCGCCACTGGTAGTTCACCCCGTAGCGGTCACGGTCGTTGGTGTCATGGCCTTTGCGCGACAGGTAACCCGGTGCATAGACACGCGACAGGTTGTCCACGTCGTTGGTGGCGCGGCCACGCTCGTACAGGAAGCCCAGCGTATTGGCCTCGTCGAGCTGCAGGTCGAGCTTGCCGAGCAGGTTGTCGCGGGTGCTGTCGACCGGATCGGGGGTACGGCGACCGACCCCGATGCGATCGTTCGTGGTGTCGTACCACGACTCGGATTCATGGCCTTCGCGACGGGTGTAGACCAGCATCGATTCGACGAAGCCGGTGCGGTTGGCGACGGTCAGCGTGCCCATGGTTTCGTCGTTGGCGCCGGAGTACCCCGCCTTGAATCCAAGGTGGGTATCGTTGCCGCTCGCCTTGAGATAGTCGGCCGGGTCCTTGGTGGTGAACACCACCGCGCCGCCCAGTGCGCCGCTGCCGGCGCTGATCGAATCGGCGCCCTTGATCACGGCCAGGCTCTTGAGCGTATCGATGTCCACATCGCCGCGGCCACCGCGGAAGAACTCATAGGAACGCGCGGTTTCCACCGATTCGCCCAGGCTCAGGCCATCGACGGTGATCGCCACGCGGTCGCTTTCCAGACCACGGATGTTGAAGCCGTTATCGCCGAAACGGCCCATGTCCACGATGCTGACACCGGGGATGTAGCGGATCGCCTCTTCCATCGTATTGGCCATCTCGCTGTCGAGATCGGCCGAAGTGAGCACGGTGACGTTCTGGTTGGCCGAGCGCGTTTTCTTGGCGCGCTCAGCCTGCACACGCACGGTATCGAGCGTGCTGGCATCGTTGACGGTTTCAGCGTGCACGGTGACGGACAGGCCGGCGGCAACCGCCATGGCCAGCAGGGTGAGGGACGACTTCATGATCAAGCTCCGCAGGAGAGGTAGGGAATGGCGTGAACGCCGCGGTTGGCGGCGGGCCGTTCCTGGCTGCGGCGATCAGTGGATCGAGCGGGGCTGGGAGGCACAAGGACGCGCGGGGAATCGCGCGCCGGAATCATCGTTGGCTGATACGTGGGACGTGCACGGCACGTCCGGGCCGCTAGCGGTTGCCGTTGGCCGAGTGCGCGCCGGCGACCGGCTCCGGATCGCGCGCATCGACGACGCCATCACCGTTGCTGTCGGCACGGTCGAACATGCGCTTGCCCGAGAGCTGGTACTCGGCGAACGTCATGTGGCCATCGGCGTCCTTGTCCAGCGAGGCGAAGCGCACGCGGGCCTGGCGCTCGGCATCGGCACGGACACGCTGGCGCTGGTGGTCCAGGCGGCCGTCAAACTCGGCGGTGTACTCGGCTAGCGACAGCGTGCCGTCGCCGTCGGTATCGGTGGCGGCGAAGCTCGCTGCACGCACTGCATCGAACTCTGCGCGATCGACCGCGCCGTCCTTGTTGCGGTCGTACAGTTCCAGCATGCCGTTGGCGGTATGCGACGTCGGCATCTTCAACGGATCGCGCGAAGACGCCCCGGCCGTCTCCTGCGTGGCGTTCTGGGATGTTTCGTAGCTGGCCCAGGTACGTTCGCCGGCGGCATCGTTCTCGGCACGGCTGATCGCGCCGTTGTTGTCGCGGTCCAACGCTTTGAAGCGGGTGTCGGTCTGGCGCAGGTGGCCGGCGCGTGCGTCGGCCAGACGCACGTCGAAGCGCTGCAGGTACTCGTCGACGTATTCCTGTTCGTCGACATGACCGTCGTGGTTGCGGTCGGTCTGGGCGTAACGCTGTTTGCGGAAGGCCTCGAACTGGGCCCAGCTGACGCTGTCGGTGCCGTTGGTGGCGAACTGTGCGAGGAAGGCGGCGGCGGTCGGCGAGGCGGTGGCGGTCTTGCTGGCCGGCTGCGCGAGGACGGCCGGGGCCAGCACCAGGGCCATCAGGGCAGCGGTGAGCGGGACGATCTTCATGGTGGTTCCCTGGAGAAAGGACGGTGACGGTTCGAGGACGCGGATGCGCAACCCGGGAGGGGTTGGCGTGGATCGGCGCGACGGTACCGGTGACGCTCATGTCCAGCGTGAGCGGGCGCCATCCTATTCGTATTGCGAATGATTCGCAATACGGAATTTTCACAGGGGCTGTGATGGGGCGGAATGAACACAGCCGACGGGGAGTCGGCTGTGTGGGTGGGGGGTCGGGAGCCGGCCAGCGGCCGGCACTACCGGTGGGCGTGTCAGCCGCGCGGCTTGGTCGGGTTGAGCTGGTTGCCGAAGAAGATCGCGTTCAACAGCAGGCGCTCGGTGCCGTGCCAGTACTTGCGGTGCGCCGGATCATCGGCGAACAGCACCACATTGCCCTGCCCCTGCGGCGAGACCACCAGCCACGCGGCACCGGCGACGCGGCTGCGGTTTCGCTCGGAAAGGTACCCGTTGACCTTCGGCGCCTCGTCGATGCGCACCACGGTAGAGAACGGGTTGCGGCTGGGCTGGAAGCTCAGGCCGTTTTCCTTGTTCACCGCCAGCTGCCGACGCGGTACGCCGAAGCCCAGCGGATGGGTGTTGTCCACGTCCGCGCTGAGGATGTTGCCGCTCACCCGCTCGATCGCCGCGATGTCGCGCTGGTCACCGAACGCGCGCCGCGCTGCGTCCGGCGCCTTCTCCTCCGGCCCCAGCACTTCGTCGCTGAGCTTCTGCTCGATCGCCCAGCGCGCGGCCGTGCCGTAGGTGATCAGCGAGCCACCGGCATTGATCCAGCGCTTGAGCGCCGCCACGGCGGTGGCGTCCACGCCGGCATAGGTACCGCCGGCCAGGACAATGGTGGTGTAGCGGTCCAGGGTGATCTTGCCCAACTGGGCCGGGTCGATCTTGCTGGCCGGCAACTGCAGGTGCTGATCCAGCAGGAACCACGCCGAGCCGATCTCGGTGGCGCTGACGCCCTCGCCCATCACCAGCGCCACCGCCGGCTTGCGCAGTGCCTTGACGCTGTCACTGCCCAGATCGATGCCACCGCGGCTCTGCCCGCTGGACAGCGCCTGGATGTGCACGCCACTGCTGCGTGCGACCGCATCGACCGCGGCAAGCAGCTCGGCACCGGCCAGCGGCTGGCCCGCGACCGGCACCACCACGCTGCCATAGCCGAATGACTGCTCGCCCTGCACGGTGGCCGCGGTGAACGGCTGGAAGGCTGCGCGGGTCACCACGCCCTTGGCCTGCAGCGCATACAGCGCGCGGCTGGCGTTGTAATCGCGCCAATCGAATACGTAGGCGTAGCCCGCCTGGCCGCCAACCACGCCACCGTTGGCGGCCGGTACGCTGGCCACACGCTCGCCACCGGCAATCCGGCTGCGGCTTGCGGCGAAGGCGATACCGTAGGCCGGCGCGATCGCATAGGAGGTGCTGCCGTAGAACACATCGCCCTTGATCGGCGGGGTGTCGGCGAAGATCGAATGCACGAGGCGGAACTGCGGCTGCGCGGCCTGGACGACGTACGCGCTGCCCGGCTCGAAGCGCAGCCCATCCACGGTGATCGGGGCGCTCAACGCCTGCACCGTGATCTGGTGTTGCAGCAGCAGATCCAGCAGCCGCTGGGTCAGGCCCGGATCAGCCGCGTCGCCGAACACGAAGGACTTCACCGGCTGCTGGTTGGCCTGCTTCAGCGCGGACTGGAAGAAGTCCTTCTGCAGCTTCAGCAGCCCGTCGCGTTCGGTCACTGCGCCGCGCACCGTGCCCAGTCCGGTCGCCACCTGGTTGCGGATGGTGAAGCCGAAGGTCAGCAGGCCGTTGACCGATTCCTGCACGCGGCCGCGCGAGCTGGCCTGCTCCACGGTCACGCCGACCGCACCGTGGAAGTCCGGGTAGGTCGAGCCATACACCGGCGAGAAGTTGTCGAAGTTCTCCCCGGTGTAATACAGCGAGCCCAGTGCATCCAGCGATTGGGCGTGGTACTTGGCCAGGGTCTTGTTGAAGTCATACGACGCCGCCGGAATCAGCGGGCTGTGCATGCTCGCCGGTGACGGTTCGAAGTAATAGGTGCTGTCCTTGCCCATCTCGTGGAAATCGATCTGGACGTTGGGATACCACTGGTGGAAATAGGCGATCTTCGGCCGCGTGTCCTGCTGGGTCAGCGCCAGCCAGTCGCGGTTGAGATCGGTGAAGTAGTGATTGGTGCGGCCCTGCGGGAACGGTTCGACATGTTCCTTGTCGGCCGGATCGGCCGAGGCAGGCGAGGAGGCATAGGCGTTGTGCCAGCTTGCCGCGCGGTCGCGCCCATCCGGGTTCTGCGCCGGATCGAACAGCACCACCGCCTGCTGCAGCCACTGCGCCGTCTCCGCGCTGCGGTTGGCGACCAGGTAGTAGGCGGTCAGCATCGCCGCTTCACCGCTGGAGGTTTCATTGCCGTGCACGCTGTAACCCAGCCACACCACCACCGGGCTGTTGCCGGCGGCCGAGAGCGGCTGCGCCGGATCGGCCAAGGTGACGTGCTGGCGGCGCAGCGTATCCAGGTTCTGCAGGTTCTGCGCCGAGGTCACCGTGGCGATCAGCAGCGGGCGGCCCTCGTAGCTGCGGCCGATCTCTTCCACCTTGATCTTGTCCGAGTGCCTGGCCAGTTCGTTGAAGTAGGCCACCAGCTGATCGTGCCGCGTGTAACGGCTGCCGATCTCATAGCCGAGAAACTGCTGGGGCGTGGGCACGGCCGGATCAAAATCACCACTGCCCGGGAAGAAGTACGCGCTCTGCGCGGACGCAGGCGCAGCGAACACAGACAGCACCAGCGCCAACCAGGCGATGGGAGACAGCAGACGACGTTGCAAAGACACAGCGATTCCCCGAAAGACGGGCCGGTTCCTTCCGGCCCTGTGGATACGCACGCTCCGGTGCGCTGGATGAGGTCAGAAGCGGTAGTCGAAGCCGACCGTGAAGTAGCGACCGCGCAGGTCGTACTGACTGAAGTCGTACGGCGCGCGGATGCCCGGGAAAGAGGCGTCGTACGGCGGCTCCTCATCGGCCAGGTTCTGGATCTTCGCGTACAGGGTCAGCTTGTCGATACCGGTGTAGCCCAGGTACAGATCGAACTGGTTGTACCCATCCACCCGATCCTGCACGGCAGTGGCCGCGGCGCTGGCCTTCTGGTCGTAGCCACTGGTGTAGTACCAGGTCAGCGCGGTGCGGAAGTCGCCGTAGCTCCAATCGAAGGTGGTGGTGGCCTTGTTCTTGGGCAGGGTGGCGCCGAGGTTGCTGCCGGCGTAATCCACCAGCGGACCACCGACCACGGTCGGGCGGCTGTAGTCGCGCACGTGGGTGAAGGCGGTGCTCAGGCCGAAGTCGCCGGCACGCGCGGTCGGGAAGCGCTGACGCAGCTCGACATCGAAACCGGAGGTCTTCAGCTCGCTCAGGTTCTGGTAGCGGTTGAACACCGCCAGCAGCTTGCCGCGCTCATCGCGGCTGACCGCACCCGGCACGTTGTCGGTGACCAGGGTCTGGGTGTTGTTGGTGCCCACCAGGTTTTCCAGCTCGATGCGGTAGTAATCCACGCTCAGGCTGGTGTTGGACCACGGCGAGAGCACGATGCCGGCATTGAAGCTCTTGGTACGCTCCGGCTTGAGATCGTTGTTGCCGACGGTGAAGAAGGTCGGGTTCTGGCGCGAGCCCGGCACGTCCGGGTCGCGCGGATCGATCACGCTGCCGTAGGCGATGCTGGTGCTGTTGGAGTTCTCCGACAGCGACGGCGCGCGGAAGCCCTTGGAGGCGGCGGCGCGTACCAGCAGGATGTCCCACGGCTGCCAGCGCAGGCTCAGCTTGGGCGAGAACGCATCGCCGAAATCGCTGTAGTGATCGGCGCGCGCAGCCGCTTGCAGTTCCAGACGCTCGGCCAGCGGCACGTTCACTTCGGCATAGGCCGCGGTGACCTTGCGCTCACCATGCACCTCGGCAATCGCCGGGCGGATCTGCAGGCCCGCATCGATCTGCCACGGGTTGTTGGAGTCGAGCTTCTCGCGGCGCCATTCGGCACCGGCGGCGAACCCGATCTCACCGGCCCAGGTGTGGCCGATCGCCCCGGAGATCTTGGCATCCACGCCCTGCAGCACCGACTCGGCCGGGCGCAGCGTGCTGATGTTGATCGCGTTGAGCACGTCCTGCGAGGTCGCCGATGGATTGAGCAGGTTGTAGCTGCCGGAGGCCAGCGCATCGGCCAGTGCATACCGGTTGGCAAAGCCGCCGGAGACGGTCTCGCGCTCGCTGCTGCGTGCGCCGAACGCGCCCACTTCCCAATCCCAGTTCTGCAGGCTGCCGCGCAGCCCGACCAGGCCGCGGTAAGCCTGCGAGCGGTTGGTCTTGATGGTCGCGCCGAGGTTGAAGAACGTGTACTCGATCGGCACCGCGCGACCATACGGGTTGTACGGGCTGCTGGCGGGCAGATTGGACGACACCGGTTCGGCCAGGCCGGTATCGGCGTTGAGCGCGAAGCGGCCGCTTTCCAGGGTGAAGAACGGGCTGCTGCCGAACCAGGAGACACCCTTGATGTCGCTGTAGAGCACTTCGCCGAATGCTTCGACGTTGTCGTTCACCCGGAAGGTGCCGTTGACGTAGGCCTGGTAGCGCTTGGTCGAGGGGATCAGCGTGGTGTACGGCGCCTGGTTGAAGCCGCAGGTGTTGCCGGCCAGGCCGTCGATCGGTGCGCTGGCGACCAGCGTGGTGCCGTCCGGGCAGTTGCCGCTGGCATCGAGCATCGGCACCGAGGTGCCATTGACCAGATAGCGCGCGCCCTTGGCCGACCAGCCGTTCCAGCGGCCGCCGGGCTTGTCGGTGTAGATGCCGGACTTGGTCAGGTCGCGCTGGTCCTGGTCCAGGCGCTCGCGGTTGTAGCCTTCCAGGCTGACCAGGATGTTGTAGCCGTCCGTGTCCAGATCACCGATGCCGCCGATGAACTTCAGGTTCTGCTCGTCCAGCCCGCCCTGGTCGGCGGTGCCGAGGCTGCCACCGAGTTCGGCACCTTCGAAATTCTGCCGGGTGATGATGTTGACCACGCCAGCCACGGCATCCGAACCGTACACGGCCGAGGCGCCGTCCTTGAGCACTTCGATGCGTTCCACCGCAACCAGCGGCAGCGCGTTGAGATTGACGAAGGTGTCCGACAGGCCGCCGGCCGGGAAGCCATAGTTGGCCAGGCGCCGGCCGTTGAGCAGCACCAGCGTGTTCTTCTGCGACAGGCCGCGCAGGCCGATGCCCGCCGAACCGGAGGCCCAGCCGTTGTTGGTGGTTTCGTTGGCGGCGTTGCCGGTGTTGGCCGAGATCGAGCGCAGCAGGTCGGCGACGGTGGCCTTGCCGGTCTCCTCCAGCTGCTGGCGCTCGATCACCTGCACCGGGTTGGCCGACTCGGTATCGGTGCGCTTGATGTTGGACCCGGTGACCCGCACGGCGGCAAGGGTCTTGCTGTCGCCGGCGGCGGCGGCATCGGGGGCGGCGTCGGCAAACGCGGTCAAAGGCGTTGCCAGAGCGACGGACAGCGCCGCTACAAGAAGAGTGTGCTTGGGCATGAACTTCAGTGGGGTGGTGGACGACAAGTTCCGCAGTAGTCCATGCCTGGCTGAACCGCGGCCAATAACATCTCTTCATACGGATATAAGAGAAACTAACATCTCTTCATCCGGATGGAAATGTTTTCGTTAGCAACAATTAACGCCCGCCCCCTACTGGAGCCCCAGCCCACCGCTACAATGCGGCCATGGAAATCTTCAAAGTCTTTACCCTCGAGGCCGCTCACCACCTCCCCAACGTGCCGCCGGGCCACAAGTGCGCGCGCCTGCACGGCCACTCCTTCCGGGTGGAACTCAAAGTGGAAGGCGAGCCCGGCGAGCAGACCGGCTGGATCATGGATTTCGGCGACGTCAAAGCCGCTTTCCAGCCGATCTACGACCGTCTGGACCACCACTACCTCAACGACATCCCCGGCCTGGAGAACCCGACCAGCGAGCGCCTGGCGATGTGGATCTGGGACGAACTCAAGCCGGCCCTGCCCGAGCTGAGCGAAGTCACCGTGCACGAAACCTGCACCTCCGGCTGCCGCTACCGCGGCTGACCCGGCAGCGCGCGGTAGAGCCGACCGTTGGTCGGCTCCCACCCCATCATCATCGCCCGCAAGCCTTCGCAACCCATTGATTGGAAACCGGTTCAACTAAAACCGGGCCACCACTGGCGATGGAATGTTGCAATGCAATATTTTCGGCGTATGCTGCATTGCATCAACGTTCTCGAGCCGTCCTGACCATGGCGTCCGCGTTCACCGATTCCTTCAGCGACTACACCCGCCAGCTGGCCGCCACGGCCACGCGTGCCAACCGGCTCGCGCTGGAAAATGCCGAAAGCATGTTCGGGGTGCAGTTGAAGACGCTGGAGAAGAACATCACCGCCACCAGCGGGTTCTTCGGTGAAATCGTGCAGTCACAGGATGCCGGCACGCTGCAGTCGCTGCTGCCCAAAGGCGCGCAACTGGCACGTGACAACCTCGCCCGTTGGACCAGCGCCAGCCAGGAAGTGGCCGGCCTGGGGCTGAAGGCCTCCGAAGCCTTGGGCGAACTCGCCCGGCAGCCGTTCGCGGCCGCCACGCCCAGCGCAGGCAAGACGCGCGGCTGAGCCGGACAACATCGAATTTGCGTGGGTCCCTCCCCCCACGCAATCCCAGACCCGACAGAACCCTCCCTCTGTCGGGTCTTTTTTTGGGCGGCGATCAGGCCTAGGCAATGGCGCACCGATGGCGCTCCAGCCATGCCTGGAACATCAGGATCGGCCACAGGTGGGTGTGCCACTTGCGCCGGCCCTCACAGAACTCCGTCCATATCCGCCCGACCAGCGCTGCATCGAAGTAGCCCTCGCGGCACAGCCGTTGTTCGTCCAGCAGCGCATTGGCCCATGGGAAGAGCGGGCCGGCCAGCCAGGCGGCGACCGGCGGGCCGAACCCCATCTTGGGCCGGTACACCAGCCGTTCGGGCAGATGCCGCGACAGCAGCTGCTTGAGAATCCACTTGTGTTCGCCATCGGCGAACGTGAGGCCACCGGGCAACGACCAGGCAAAGCGCGCCACCGCCGGATCCAGTAGCGGCGATCGGGTTTCCAGCCCCTGGGCTGCCCCGGCCCGATCGATCTTGGTCAGGATGCCGTTGCCGAGATCCATCAGGAAGTCCAGATACTGCACCCGATCGGCCGGTTCGCCTGCGTCCAGCCAGCGCGCGCGATCGGTGAACACCGTCGCCGGCTCGGTTGTCTGCAGTACCACCCGCGCCGGATCGCGCCAACGCGATACCCGCAACAGGTAGTGCGCCTCCACGCTATCGGCGCTCAGTTCCGAACGCAGCGCGGGCCAGCCGCCCAATCGCGCCCGTTCGGGGTCGGCCGCAGGCCATCGCCGCAACAGGCACCGCAACGGCGCAGGCACACGTTCGTTCCACGCTGCATTGCGGATGGCACGTTGATAAGCGGTATGTCCATGGAACAACTCATCCCCGCCATCGCCTGTCATCACCACACGATGGCGGCCGGCGACCAGCATGCTGGCCAGCAGTGTCGGCACCTGCGATACATCGGCAAAGGGCTCGCACCAGATGTCCGGTAGCGCCGCCACGAGGGTTTCTGCCTCGCTACGCCGGAGGATGTGACGGGTGTGCCGGGTCCCGAGCCGGGCGGCGACCTGATCTGCCCAGTCGGCTTCGTCGTGGCGCGGATCGTCGAAGCCGACCGTGAAGGTGTCGACCGGCAGCATGGACTGCGACTGCAGGACGGCGGTGACCAACGAGGAATCGGTCCCCCCGGACAGGAATGCCGCCGCTGTGCCCTCCTGTGGCGACCGCCGCGATACCGCTTGGTGCAGCACCAGTTCCAGCCGCTCCACCGCATCGTCACGGGTGGACAACGGCAGGTGCGCACGCGCTTCAATCGCCGTGCGCATTTCCTCGCGGGCGTCCCAATAGCGGCGACCACCCGCGTGGTCCTTGTGTGCCAGCGCCCCCGCCTCGCGCACGGCCAAGGTAAGCCGGACCACGCACCCGGCGGCCACTTTGAAGATGCCCTGCTGGATGCTGTGCGGCGCGGGAATGTAGCCAAAACGCAGCAGCAGCGTCAGCGCATCGCGATTGATCGGCGCCTGAAAGCCGGGATAGCCGTGCAGCGAGGCCAGCCCCATGCCGAACAGCAGATCGCCGCGGCACCAGCCGTAGTACAGCGGCCGCGCACCGACCCGATCGCGTGCCAGCCACAGTACGTGCTCCTGGCGATCCCATACGGCCAGCGCGAAGTCCCCGTCGCACTCATTCAACGTGCGCTGCAGTCCACGGGCAGCAATCGAGAGCAGCAGCAGCGTCGCATCCTCCTCGGCGGCCCCTGCCGACGTCGCAAACTCGCGCTGCAGGGTCGTACGGGTATGCAGCGTACCGTCCAGACACAGCACATAGCGCCCACATGCGGACCGCTGCGGTGACCGTTGGGTCCCGCCCACGCTGTGCAATCGCGCCAGCGCCACGCCGTGGCGCTCGTCGTACCAGGTCGACGGAGCGCGGCCGCCGTGGCGCAACGTCGCACTCATGGCGTCCAAGCGTTGCGGCAAGCCAGCGGAACATTTTCCAGGGCGCACGACGACGCCACAGATACCACTCATGCAGAGGTTTCTCCTGTCAGGATCGCGGAAACGCCACCCCCGACCGCAGCGGCTCCGGGGTGGCGATGGCATTGCCGATCAGAAGGCGTAGGACATACCCACGTACCAATTATTGAGGCGCATCTTTTCCACGCCGGCCGCCTGTTGGACCTTCTTGTTGGCCGACATCGGGATCGTGTACTCGGCGCGCAACGCGAGCGCGTCGGTCAGATACACGTTGGCGCCGACGCTGGGCGTGGTGGCAAATTTGCGCTGCCGAGTCGTCTTGATCTCCGTGCCCTTGGGCGGCAGGAAACTCTGCTGGCGGCTGCCGACGGCCACCTTGCCGAACAGCTCCACGTGATCACCGATCGGTATCAGGGCCAAGCCCCCCAGGGTGAGCGAACGGCTGGAGAGATTCGCCGTGCCCGGATCCTTGCTGCGGCGGTTGCCGACAGTGTTGTCGAAGGAGCCTTCGGCCGCCAGGAACGGGTTGAACCGGTACCCGGCACCGACGCTGTAGCTCGTGCCGGAGCTGCGCTGCTTGCGCTTGGTACCCGGTGCGGCATCGGCAGCGGGGACCTTCCCGTTGGCGTGCGTCTTGCCGAGGCCACCGTACACGTAGAGACCTTCGCGATCCGCAGGAGAGGCGTGGGCCGTTGTGGTGACCAGGGCCAACGAGAGGGCAATCAGGGAACGTTTGATGTACATGGATGACTCCGTGGTTGGGAGTGCACACGGTGGGTTGTTGGCGGGGCCCTGTCAGTGCAGCGCACGTGTGACCCGCGCAACCGTTCTAGACCCTGTGTAACGGTTCGTGACAGCGGGTTGAACGCGACAATCACACACGTGTTTCGTGCCTTCGCGGGCACACTTTCAGACCGCCCGATGACGACATCGCCCGACGTGTTGCACCGCAGATTCGCCGCACCAGTCCCCACAAGTTGCCTCTGGATGAACAGTCTGACGGGCACGTTCAGCGCACACCTCGCTGCCCCGTCGTGCTGCCTTAGGATCGCGCCAGCTCAGGAAGACAAGGCAGGGTAGCGATGGTCGACATCGTGGTGGTGGAGGATGACGAGCGTCTCGGCGCTCTGGTCAGCGGCTATCTCTCGCGCCATGGCTACGACGTGGTGCACCAGCTCAGCGGCGAAAGCGCGGTGGAGCGCATTCCCGGGCTGGACCCGGCCGTGGTGCTGCTGGATGTCACCCTGCCCGGTATCGACGGCTTTGCTGTCTGTGCCGCGATCCGACCGCGCTTCAGCGGGGTGATCTGCATGTTGAGCGCGCGCACCGATGATATCGATCAGGTGCTCGGGCTGGAGCTGGGCGCGGATGATTACATCGGCAAGCCGATCGAGCCACGGGTCCTGCTGGCGCGCGTACGCGCGCACCTGCGTCGCGCCAGCAGCCAGCGACAGACACGCCCGACACTGTGCTTCGGGGGACTTCGCATCGAACGCGATACCCGCGAGGTGACGTTGCAGGGTGAGCGGATCGAATTGACCACGGCTGAGTTCGATCTGTTGCTGTGCCTGGCTGACAGCGCAGGCACGATCCTCAGCCGCGATGATCTGATGCGCGATCTGCGCGGGATCGGTTTCGATGGCCTGGACCGCTCGATCGATGCCCGTATCTCACGACTGCGTCGCAAGCTCGGTGACCTGGCGGAGGTACCCGGCCGGATCAAGACCATCCGCGGCAAGGGCTATCTGTTCAATCGAGCCGGATGGGGCTGAAGACGGTGCAGCCCCACCGCACGCCGGCACAGCACAGGGGTCACTTCCGCCTGTTCCTGCGCTATTGCCTGGGCTTCGTGCTGGCCTACCTGGTGCTGATCGCCTCGGGCCTGTATCTGTGGGCGTCACTCACCGAGCAGGGAGAAGAACAGCAGATCCGCACACAACTGCAAGGCACCCACCACCTTCTGCACGCACGCTATGCCGACACGCCGCAGACAGACTGGCCGCAGCTGACCCGGCACCTGCAAATGCAGTTCGCCTACCCGCTGAAGGTCATGTCGCTGGCCAAGGCGCCGCACGTACTGGATGTTCCGTCGCTGCAGCATCTGGACCAGGGTGGGCTGGTGCTGTCTCCAGACGGGCACTTCAGCTATCAGCGACTTCCTGGCTCGGCCGACGTGTTGGTACTGGGCGATTTCTCCGAACCCGAGCAGGCCGATCTTGCCTTGTACGACAGCGAGCACGTGGATGCCGCAGTGATGATCAGCATCTTCATCATCGCCATCGCGTTCCCGCTGTACTTCCTGGTGTATCGCCTGTGGCGCGATGTCTATGCGCTCGGGCACATGGCGCTGGCGATCCAGCAGGGTGAGCTGGCCGTCGCGGCCCCCGCCGTCAGCACCCATCTCGTGCGGCCGCTGCGTGAGGCGCTGTCCAGCATGGCCACGCAACTGCATGGCGCGATGGAAGGGCAACGGATTCTGTCCCAGGCGGTCGCCCACGAAACGCGTACGCCATTGGCGCGGATGCGCTTCGCGCTGGCCATGATGCAGATCGCCGATGACGACCCGGAAGGGGCAGCGCTGCTGAACGGCCTGAAGACCGATGTCGCGCGGCTGGAGCAGTTGGCCTCTGCCGGCGTGACTTACGCGCAGTTCGGTCGCAGCCGACATGTCACCACACACCGGCTGGATGTCTGGCGGCTTTTCGAGGCGCTCGAACAGCGCTTTCCTGCTGTCGGCGACAGCGCCGCGAGACTGAGCTTCCAGCCTTCTCATCGGTGCACGCTGATCGCCAACCGCGACGCATTGATGCTGGCGTTGGGCAACCTGATCGGCAACGCACGGCGTCACGCAGTCAGTCAGGTGGTCGTGAGCCTGCATGCCGCCGGATCGGGGGTGGTCATCGCCGTGGATGACGACGGACCTGGCGTGGCCCCAGCCGACCGTGAGCGTATCTTTCAGCCTTATGTGCAGCTGCAGCGACACCCCGACGGCTTCGGACTGGGACTGGCCTTGGTCCACATCATCGCCACCAAACATGGTGGAAGTGCAGATGTATGCGACTCGGTGCTCGGCGGCGCGCGCTTTCGGGTGCTCCTGCCACACGCCTGAGCCCCCGGCGCATTGCTCAGCGCGTGGCCGGCAGCGAGAACACGAACAGCGCCCCGTCGCGACTCTCCAGCAGGCGGATATCGCGCCCATGCAGCTGCAGGATGCGATGCACGATCAACAGGCCCAGCCCGCCGCTGTCCGGTCGTTGGCTGCCCAGTGCCGGCATCGCGGTGAACAGGGTGTCGCGCCGTTCGGGGGCGATGCCGGGGCCCGTGTCGGCCACGCTGATCTGCACCTCGCCCTCGGCCGCGCGCAGGGTCACGGTGATACGGCCACCTTCCGGCGTATGGCGGATGGCGTTGTCCAGCAGGTTGGTCAGCACCCGCTCGATCAACGCCAGATCCGCGACCACCGGCGGCACGCCGGGCGGGATGTCGGCCCCGAGCGTCTGCCGGCGTGACTCGGCTGCCAGCTCGAACTTCTGGAACACATCCTGGATCAGATCCGGCAGCGAGAAGGCCTGGCGGTCGAGCACCACCCCGCCGTGCTCCAGCCGGGCCAGCTCGAACAGCGCCTGGGCCAGGCGCCCGACCTTGTGACTCTGCGACAGGGCAATGGACAGGTAACGCTGGCGTTCGTCGGCACTGAGCGTGGCGTCTTTGAGTGCCAGCGTTTCCAGATACCCGTGCAGCGACGACAACGGTGTGCGCAGGTCGTGGGAGATGTTGGCGACCAGTTCGCGCCGCTGCAGATCCTGCTGGCGCAGCTGTTGCCACTGCTCGCCCAGGCGCTGGGCCATGTGGCCGAAGCTGTGCTGCAGGATGGCCAGCTCGTCGCGCTCGCCGGGGCGCAGCGGCGCCGGGGGCGGTGCGGCATCCGGGGTGGCACTATCCACATCGAAGGACTGGATGCGCCGGGTCAGCTGGCGCAGCGGGCGGGTCACCCAGCGGAACGCGACCAGGCCGGCCAGCAGGCCCACCACGGCGACGATCGCCAGCGACCACAACGTGGTACGCAGCGTACTGTTGGCCGCGATATTGGCGGCGAGCGCTTCGCGCTGCTCGCCGACCAGCACCACGTAGATGTAACCCGCCTGATGCCCCTGCACCCACAGCGGCGCCGCGTTGAAAACCTTGCGGCCGGTCGCACTGCGTGGGTCATCGCCGAGGATCGGCAACGGCTCGTCGCGCAGCAGCGCCTGCACAGGCGCCAGATCGACACGGCTGCGCTTGAGGTGACCGTCGGGCGCATCATGGCCAAGGATGCGGCCCTGGTCATCAAGCAGATACACCTCCACGCTCGGGTTGACCGCCATCAGCTTGCCGAACAGCGCGCGCACTTCCCCATTGCGCATGCCGCGGCCATCCATCAGCTCGCCGCTGCGCGCGATGTGCTCGGCCAGCCCGCGTGAGAGGCGCTGCACGGTTTCCTGCTCATGCACGGTGGTGCTGCGCATCTGGATCCAGACCAGTGCGCCACAGCACAGCAGCAACAGCGCGAAAAACACCGCGGACAGGCGCTGGGACAAGGTGAGGCGGATCACGTGTCTGTCCCCTCGTGGCCATCGACCAGTTTGTAGCCGCGCCCCCACACCGTCTGGATGCGTTGCGGGTTGGCCGCATCGCGCTCGATCTTGTTGCGCAGGCGGTTGATGTGGGTGTTGACGGTGTGCTCGTAGCCGTCGTGCTGGTAGCCCCACACCTGGTTGAGCAGGTCCATGCGCGAATACACCTGGCCGGGATGACGGGCGAAGAAGTACAGCAGGTCGAACTCGCGCGGAGTCAATTCCAGCGGTCGTCCCTCCACCAGCGCCGTGCGGGCGACCGGGTCGATGCGCAGCCCGGCCACCTCGATCTCACCGGCATCGATGCGTGCGTTCTGGGCCATCGCTTCCACCCGGCGCAGCAGCGCTTTCACGCGTGCCACCAGTTCCAGCATCGAGAAGGGCTTGGCCAGGTAATCGTCTGCGCCCAGTTCCAGGCCGAGAATGCGGTGCACTTCACTGGCGCGCGCACTGGTGATGATGATCGGCGTGTAGCGCGTCATCGCACGGGCGCGCTTGCAGATCTCCAGGCCGTCCACACCGGGCAGCATCAGGTCCAGCACCAGCGCGCTCCACGGCTGCGCCTCCAGCAGGGCCAGGCCCTCGTCGCCGGTGGCGGCATGGGTGACCTCATAGCCTTCATCGCGCAGGTGCATGCGCAGCAGGTTGGCGATGTGGACATCGTCTTCGACGATCAGGACGCGCTTGGCACTGCTCATCGGCTCAGGGGGCGGCAGGAGGGCATGGCGGCATTGTCGACGGATCGCGACCTGAATGTGTCACGGAAAATTTAACCCTGCGTGAGGATTCGTTGACCGGGCCGGGCGCAGCATGGCCGCATCGTCCCCGTGTCCGGAGATCGGCCATGCGTTACACACGTCGCAATGTGCTTGGAATGGGTGGCATGGCTGCCGCGGCCGGCCTGTTCGGACTGACCGCCTGCAGCGGGCCCGCCCCGGCAGCCCCCGCCGCGCCTGCGCGCCAGTTCGAGGTCATGCGCACCGATGCGCAGTGGCGCGAACAGCTCACGCCTGCCCAGTACAGCGTGTTGCGGCGGCAGAGCACCGAGCGGCCGTTCAGCAGCCCACTCAACAAGGAGCATCGGCGAGGCACCTTCAGCTGTGCCGGCTGCGCGCTGCCATTGTTCTCCTCCTCCACCAAGTTCGACAGCGGCACCGGCTGGCCCAGCTTCTGGGCGCCGCTGCACGATGCCGTCGGCGAAGACCGCGACACCACTCTGGGCATGGTCCGTGTCGAGGCGCATTGCCGGCGCTGCGGCGGTCATCTCGGCCACGTCTTCGATGACGGCCCGCGCCCCACCGGGCTGCGCTACTGCATGAACGGCGTGGCCATGACTTTCGTCGCGGCCTGAGCGCCGCACTCCCCTGCGTCATAGAAGGACCTCTCCATGCTTCTGCTCGTGCTGGCCTACCTCGGTGGCGTGCTCACCATCCTCAGCCCCTGCATCCTGCCGGTGCTGCCGTTCGTGTTCGCGCGTTCGGACCGCCCGTTCCTGCGCAGTGGCCTGCCGCTGCTGATCGGCATGGCGTTGATGTTCGCCGTGGTCGCCAGCCTGGCGGCGGTGAGCAGCCAATGGGTAGCGCAGGCCAACCAGATCGGGCGCTGGATCGCACTGGTGGTGATGGCGGTGTTCGCGCTGGCGCTGCTGTGGCCGGCGCTGGCCGACCGCCTGCTGTCGCCGTTCCAGCGGCTGGGGGCGCGGCTGAGCGCCTCGGCCGATGCGGCCAGTGACGCGGGCCGGGGGGGCGTGGGTACCTCGCTGCTGATCGGCATCGCCACCGGCCTGCTGTGGGCACCGTGCGCGGGGCCGATCCTCGGCCTGATCCTCACCGGCGCGGCGTTGCAGGGCGCCAGTGTCGGCACCAGCGGGCTGTTGCTCGCCTATGCACTGGGCGCGGCGACCTCGCTGGCGCTGGCGATCTGGATCGGCGGGCGCGTGTTCGCCGCGCTCAAGCGCCGTCTTGGCGTGGGGGAGTGGGTGCGCCGCGGGCTCGGCATCGCGGCGCTGCTGGCGGTGGTCGCCATCGCGATGGGGTGGGATACCGGCGTGCTGACCCGGCTGTCCACGGTCAGCACCGCCAAGCTGGAACAGGGCCTGCTCGATGTGCTGCCAGCACAGCAACCCGCCGCCGGTGCGGCGATGATGAGCACCGCCGGTGCCCCCGGGCAGCCGCTGCCGGTGGAAGGCACCCTGCCCTCGCTGGCCGGTGCGACCGGCTGGCTCAACAGCCCGCCGCTGGATGCGCAGGCGTTGCGCGGCAAGGTGGTACTGGTCGACTTCTGGACCTACTCCTGCATCAACTGCCTGCGCGCGATGCCCTACGTGCGTGAGTGGGCCGAGCGCTATCGCGATCACGGCCTGGTGGTGATCGGTGTGCATGCGCCGGAGTTCGCCTTCGAGCGCAATCTGGCCAATGTGCAGCGGGCGGTGAAGGACCTGAAGGTCACCTACCCGGTCGCGATCGACAACGACTTCGCCATCTGGCGCGGCTTCAACAACAAGTATTGGCCGGCGCACTACTTCATCGATGCGCAGGGCCGGATCCGCGCGCATCACTTCGGCGAGGGCAACTATGCGCAGTCCGAGCAGATCATCCGCCAGCTGCTGCGCGAGGCGGGCAACACCCTGCCCGGTGACGATGCTCCGGTAGCGATGACGCTGAACGGCGTGGCGCGCCAGGCCGACATGGACAACCTCAAATCGCCGGAGACCTACCTCGGCCATGCGCGTGCCGAGAACTTCGCCTCGCCCGGTGGCCAGCGCCAGGACCAGCCTGCCGACTACACGGTGCCTGCCACGCTTCAACACAACCAGTGGGCCTTGGCTGGACGCTGGACCGTGGGCAACGAAGACGCCCGGCTGGAGACGCGCGGCGGTCGTGTCGCGTTCCGCTTCCATGCACGTGACCTGCACCTGGTGCTGGCGCCGGGCGAGGACGGCAAGCCGGTCCGGTTCCGCGTGCGCATCGACGGTCAGGCGCCGGGCGCAGCAGCCGGTGGGGACATCTCCGCCGACGGCGACGGCCGCGTGGATGAAAACCGTCTGTATCAGCTGATCCGCCAGTCCGGCGCCGTGCAGGAGCGCACCTTCGAGATCGAGTTCCTCGATCCGGGCGTGCGCGCCTACGCCTTTACGTTTGGGTGAGGAGCCATCGCATGAAGATCGCAGTCGACAAACTCGTTGCAGGCGGCATCGCTGTCGCCATCGCGGCACTCACCGCCAGCGTGGTGCTGGGTCTGGATCGACCGGCGCTCGCCGCCGCAGCCACCACCGCCGTGGCGATGCCGCCACCCACCGGCAAGGCGGACCTGCGCCAACCCGGTGTGAAGCGGGCACAGGTGGTCTTCGCCGGTGGCTGCTTCTGGGGCGTGCAGGGCGTGTTCCAGCACATCAAGGGCGTGGACAATGCGCTCTCCGGCTACATCGGCGGCAGTGCGGCGAACGCCACCTACCCGCGCGTCGGCGGCGGTGGTACCGGCCATGCCGAGGCGGTACAGGTCACCTACGATCCGGCCCAGGTCAGCTATGGCCAGCTGATGCAGGTGTTCTTCTCGGTGGCGCATGATCCGACCCAGCTCAACCGGCAGGGCCCGGACCGCGGCACCCAGTACCGCTCGGCGGTCTATGCCGACGACGCCGCGCAGCGCGATGCCACCCGCGCCTACATCGCCCAGCTGCAGCAGGCCAGGACCTACGCCGCGCCGGTGGTGACCCAGGTCGAGGGTGGCAAGCCGTTCTTCGCCGCCGAGGGCTATCACCAGAACTACCTCACGCTGCATCCGGAATCGCTGTATATCCGGATCAACGACCTGCCCAAGGTGGCCGCGCTGAAGCAGCAGTATCCGGCGCTGTACCGCGAGCAGCCGCGCCTGGTGAGTACCTCCATTTCGGCGCGCTGATCACGCGGCGAACCAGAAGAAAAGACGCACGGCACACACCGCTCTGCCGTGCGCGAGGGAAGTCGTCACGCCCATGGTAGGCTGCGTCCCGAGGCGGATACAGATGCAGATGACTGGCATCCGCACGGTTACAGATACCCGTGGATGCAGATGCCGATGGCGACCAACCTCTACCAGTCCCTGGCCGATGAAATGGCCGACGCGATCCGCAGTGGGCGCTTGCCGGTCGGCACCCGGCTGCCGTCGCTGCGCGGCCTGGCGACACAGCGCAGCCTCAGCCTCAACACGGTGATCGCCGCGTATCGGCAGCTGGAGGATGCCGGGCTGGTGCTGCCGCGGCCCAAGGCCGGCTTCGTGGTCAGCCCGCGTCTGCCCGAACCGACGCAGTCGCTGCGGCAGGCGCCGTCTCCGCCCACCGCACCGGCACAGCAGGCGATGATGGCGCGCGTGCTGGCCGCACAGCAGCAACCGGGCATCGTCGACCTGGCCTTCGCCGGGCCGCGCGGCAAGCGCTTCTATCCCGGTGCGCAGCTGGCCCGCATCACCGCGCAGGTACTGCGCCGGGCTGCCACCACGGTGGAGACCTACGCACGTCCCAACGGTGCGGCACGGCTGTTGACGCAGATCGTGCAGCGAGGGCCACGGCTGGGGCTGCACACCACCACCGACCGGCTGGTGCTCACCCATGGCGCGATGGAAGCCCTGCAGCTGGCGCTGCGCGTGGTGACCCAACCCGGCGATGCGGTCGCGATCGAAGCGCCCTCGTATTTCAACATCTACCCGCTGCTGCGCAGCCTGGGCCTGCGCGCGATCGAGCTGCCCACCCATCCGAGGGACGGCCTCGATCTGGAGGCACTGGAAGCGCTGCTCGCCGCCGGCGGCATCGCCGCGATCATGGCCATGCCGACCGTGCACAATCCACTCGGCGGCAGCATGCCCGTGCCGAACAAGCAGCGCCTGGCCGAGCTGGTGAACCATTACCAGGTGCCGTTGATCGAAGACGCGGTCTACGCCGAACTGCAGTTCAAGGAGCCCCTGGAGCCGTTGGCCAAGAGCTTTGACCGCGATGGCTGGATCATGGTCTGCAGCGGCTTCTCCAAAACGCTCGCACCGGACTACCGCATCGGCTGGCTCGACGGTGGCCGCTTCGCTGCCGATATCCAGCTGCTGAAGTTTCATTCTTCCGGCGCCGAATCACGCCTGCTCGGGGACGCGGTTGCCGCGTTCCTGGAGGCCGGCAACTACGAGCATCATCTGCGGGGGTTGCGTCGGCTCTACAGCGACCAGGTCAGCCACGTGCGTGGCCTGATCGCGCAGCACTTCCCGCCCGGCACGTCGGCCACCCAGCCGACCGGTGGGTTCCTTCTGTGGGTGGAGCTGCCCCCCGCGATCGATGCCGGGGAGCTGTTCGAGCAGGCCTTGGCCGAGGGCGTGGTGTTCATGCCCGGCCAGGTGTACTCGCGCGGTGCCCGCTACCGGCATTGCCTGCGCCTGTCGTGCTGCCAGGAACTGGACGAGCGCTTCGCCGGCGCGATTGCCACGGTCGGCCGGCTCGCCAGCGCGCTGCAGGTGCGCGCAGGCAGCTGACGCTCAGAACACCAGCCGGTCCGCCAGGCGGGCCGGGTCCGCACCCGGCGCATACGGCAGGCGCCCCCAGCACGGCATCGGCAGCCGCGCGGTGAGCAGTGCGACGTTCTCGTCGCGGCGCGCCATGCCCGGGTCCACCTCATTGGCAATCCAGCCGATGCAGCGCGCGCCACGGGCGGCGATCGCCTCGGCGGTCAGCCGCGCATGGTTGAGGCAGCCCAGCCGCAGCCCGACCACCATCACCACCGGCAGCGCCAGCGCGTCCACCAGATCACTCTGGTCCAGCGTGGCCGACAGCGGCGCCAGCCAGCCACCGACGCCCTCGATCACCACCGTGTCCGCGCTGGCGCGCAGGCGCGCGAAGGCGGCCTCGATCGGCGCCAGCGACAGTTGCACGCCAGCCTCTGCCGCGGCGATCTCCGGGGCCAGTGGCTGCTCGAGCGCGAACGGGTTGAGGTCGTCATACGCGGGCATCGGCCTGCTGGCGGCCCGCAGGGCCGTGGCATCCTCGTTGCGCAGGCCCTCGGGCGTGCGCTCGCAGCCACTGGCGACCGGCTTCATGCCCACTGCGGTGCCGCCGTGGCGGCGCAGGGCATGCAGCAGTACACAGCTGCTGAAGGTCTTGCCGATGCCGGTGTCGGTACCGGTGACGAACAGGGCGGCAGGGCGCGGCGCAGGCAGGGACATGGAGACGACCGGGAGCGGAAACGCGCCATTATCCGCCGTCCCGGCAGCGCTGCGGCGCGGTCCGCTGCGTTCCGCCGGCCCCGGGGGCAACCAACCGCCGCGCTTGGTAGACTGCGGCCATGTTCGATACCTCCACGCTCACCGGCAGCAAGCCGGAACAGTACGGCCAGCTGCTGGCCCAGGCCCGCGCCCTGGTGCACGGCGAGCGCGACCGCATCGCCAATGCGGCCAACCTGTCGGCGCTGGTCTACCACGCCCTGCCGCACCTGAACTGGGTCGGCTTCTACTTCTTCGATGGCAAGGAGCTGGTCGTCGGCCCGTTCCAGGGCCTGCCCGCCTGCGTGCGCATTCCACTCGACAAGGGTGTATGTGGCGCCGCGGCTTCGCAGCGCGTGACCCAGCGCATCGAAGACGTCGATGCGTTCCCGGGTCACATCGCGTGCGACTCTGCCTCGCGCTCTGAACTGGTCGTGCCGCTGGTCCACAACGGTGACCTGGTCGGCGTGTTCGATCTGGACAGCCCGTCGCTGGCACGCTTCGATGCCGAGGACCAGGCCGGGCTGGAAGCCATCGCCGCGGTGTTCGTCGAGGCACTGGGATGAGTGCCGCCAAGCTGCGCAACATCGGCCCGAAGAGCGCAGCATGGCTGCGCCAGGTCGGTCTGCGTACGCCGGAAGACCTGGTGGCGGTCGGTGCGGTCGGTGCCTTCGTCAAGGTGCGCCGCGCCGGCTTCAAACCCAGCTTGAACCTGCTCTACTCACTGGAAGGTGCGCTGCAGGATTGCCACTGGCAGGAACTGCCGGAAGCGCGCCGCACCGTGCTGGTGGCCGAGTACGAAGCGATCATCGCCGACCAGCCGCTGAAGAAGGCGCCGCCTGCCTCCGGTCCGGTCTACGACCGCACCGTGGAGCATCGCGACGATGACGGCGACGAAGCGCCGCCGTTCGAGATCGACGACGACAACCGCTGATCCACGGCTACCCACGCACCGTCGGTAGCCGCGCGCCTCATACCTGCTGCAGCTCCAGCAGTTCGCCCCACAGCCGGTCGTCCTCGCGCTCCACGCGCAGGCGCAGTCGCGTGCCGTGATCGATGCGCAGCGCCCAGCACATCGCCATCGGCAGGCCGCACACCTGCGACAGCACCATCCGCAGCGGTCCGCCATGGCTGACGATCAGGGTCGGGACCGGCTCGGGCTCATCCAGCAACCGATGCAGGCCGCGCGCGATGCGGCGTTCGAAGTGGCCCCAGCTTTCGCCATGCGGCGGTGGATTGGCATGCGGGTCCAGATGGAAGGCGGACAGCGCATCCATCGGCAGCGCCTCCAGCGCGAGTCCGTCCCAGTCGCCGAAATCCAGTTCTTCCCATTCCTCATCGACCTCCACGTCCACCGCGTGGGGCAAGGCCAATGCCTCGGCGCTCAACAGCGCCCGCTGCCGCGGCGAGGACAGCACACGCTGCCAGGGCAGCCCGGCGTAACGCGCGCACAGGGCGTCGGTCGCGCCCTCGTGCAGCGCTGGATCAGTGCGGCCATCAAGATGATCGTCGCGGCCGGTACTGGCGTGGCGGATCAGATCGAGGATCATGCCCGGCCCCGTCTGCTGCCCGCTGCGGCCGGCCAGTGCGGGTCACGGGCGTCGGTGCCGGGGTGCTGCAACCACGTTGGGGTCATGGAGATCACATCGAAAAAGCGAGGCGCATTCTAACCGGTGCGCTCCATGGGCCCGGCCGATGGCTTAGACTGCGCCCACTTTCAGGTGACCCGGGGCTGCAATGCCGCCAGGTTGAAACGGGAAGCCGGTGACGCGTCAGGCCCTGTGCCACGCCGCCACTCCGGCGCTGCCCCCGCAACGGTAAGCGTGGAAACACCAGGCAACACGCCACTGTGCTCCGGCATGGGAAGGCGCCTGGCACGATGGCACCCCATCGGCCCGCGAGCCCGGAGACCGGCCTGGAAGACGACTGGTTGCGATGCGGCGGGCATGGCGGCGGCAAGCAGGCGCCTGCGCGCGCCCGCCCACCGTCGAACCTCCCTGCAGCGCGATCATCCCCACCCCTTGCCGCGCGGGCGTGCGCGGTGCATGGAGTCATCGATGAAGCTGCAAACCCGCGTTCTTTCCCTGGCCGTGCTGTCGACCCTGCCCCTGGTGGCCGCCGCACAGGACGAGGCCACCGCGCTGGACCAGGTGCTGGTCACCGCCACGCGTACCCCGATCGCCCTGCAGGACAGCATCTCCCCGGCGCAGGTGATCGACCGCGCCGAGATCGAGCGCAGCCAGGCGCCGTCGCTGCAGGACCTGCTGCGCGGCCGTGCCGGCATCAACCTCAACAACAGCGGCGGCCTGGGCAAGCAGAGCTCGCTGTTCCTGCGCGGCACCAACTCGGCCCACACCCTGATGCTGGTCGATGGCGTGCGCATCAACACCGGCGACCTCGGCCTGGCCATGATCCAGGACCTGCCGCTGGCGCAGATCGAGCGCATCGAAATCGTGCGTGGCCCGCAGTCCAGCCTGTACGGCGCCGATGCGATCGGTGGCGTGATCCAGATCTTCACCCGCCGCAACGCCGGCCAGTTCGCGCCGCACCTGCAGCTCGGCGGTGGCAGCAACGGCCTGCGCGAGGCCAGCGGTGGCTTCGGCGGCAGCGGTGAGCGTGGCTGGTTCGGCACCGACATCGCCTACCAGCACACCGATGGCATCAACGCCTGCCGTGGCTCGGTGTCGCCCTTCGCTGGCTGCGGCGCCGACGAGCCCGACCGCGATGGCTACCGCAACCTGTCCATGAGCCTGCGCGGCGGCTATGCGTTGACGGACACGTTGAGCCTGGAAGGCACCGCACTGCGCGCCGAAGGCGAGAACCATTACGACGGCTACTACAACTACTCCGAAACGCTGCAGCAGGTACTCGGCGGCAAGCTGCGCTACACGCCGGGCGAGCGCTTCAACCTGACGGTCAACGTCGGCCGCGCCGACAACGAATCGGACAACTTCAACGGGGATACCTGGCTGGGCAATGCACAGACCCACCGCGACAGTGCCTCGGTGCAGGCCGACATCGGCATCGCTGACGGCCAGCTGCTGAGCGCCGGTGTGGACTGGAGCCAGGACAACCTGGACGGCAGCAGCGCCGGCTACCTGGTCGACAGCCGCGACAACACCGGCGTGTTCGTGCAGTACCAGGGCCGTTTCGGCGCGCACCACCTGCAGGCCAGCGTGCGCAACGACGATAACGAACAGTTTGGCAACCACACCACCGGCAGCCTCGGCTGGGGCCTGGAGCTGGGCCGCGGGTTCCGCCTCAACGCCAGCTACGGCACCGCGTTCAAGGCCCCGACCTTCAGCGACCTTTACGACCCGTGGAGCGGCGTGCCGACCCTGGATCCGGAGAAATCCAAGAGCGCCAACATCGGCATCGCCCAGCAGGGTGATGGCTGGCGCTGGGGCCTGGACGTATACGAAACGCGCATCGATGACCTGATCACTTACGACGCGACCACCTTCATGATGTCGCAGGTCGAGAAAGCCCGCATCCGCGGCGCCGAGTTGACCGGTGCGATCACCGTCGCCGGGTTCGATCTCAACGCACAGCTCAGCCACACCGACCCGCGCAACCGCACCGACGGCAGCGCACAGTTCGACAACTGGCTGGCCCGCCGCGCACAGAACACCGCACGCCTGGACGTCGATCGCCGCGTGGGTGATGTCCGCGCCGGCCTCACCGTCAACGGCGCCGGCAAGCGTTACGACGATGCAGCGAACACGGTGCGCCTGGGGGGCTACGGCACCGTGGACCTGCGCCTGGAATACGCCCTGACCCGCGATTGGTCCGTACTGGGCCGGGTCAGCAACGTCTTCGACCGCGAGTACGAAACCGTCGCCTGGTACAACCAGCCTGGCCGCGAGTATCGACTGAGCGTGCGTTACCAGCCGAAATAAGCGCGCGGGGCGGCGGCACCGCCGCCGTCCCGGCCTCGGCACGTGCCGACCGTGGGTCGACATGCTCCATCATCCTCGGCAGGTGCCGACCGTTGGCCGGCACTCATTGAACCTGGTAGGTGCCGACCGTTGGTCGGCACAGGCCCGAAGGCCTTACAACGCCAACAATTCCCGCAGATCATCCACCACGGCAACCGCCTCGACGGTGTCCAGATCCAGCCCACGCGGATACCCATAGCGCACCAGCGCCACCGGCATCCCGGCATCCACGGCAGCGCGGTAATCGGTGATCGAATCACCCACCATCAAGGCGGCCTCGACGGCCACCTCGAACTGCGCGGCGATATGCCGCAACGGCGCACCACTGGGCTTGCGCTCCGGCAAGGAATCCCCACCCAGCACCAGTGCGAACACGTCCTGCAGACCGAAGTGCTGCAGCAGCGGCGCCACCAGTGCGGACGGCTTGTTGGTGCAGATCGCCAGCGTCACCGAACGGTTGCGCAAGGTAGCCAACGTTTCGGCCACGCCATCAAACAGGCGCGGGCTGCGTAACAGGCACGCCTCGTAGTGGCGCATGAAACCGGGCATTACCTCGTCCAGATCGATATCGCTGCCGGCCGCGGTAAACGCCTGCTCAACGAGCCGCCGCACGCCATCACCGATCCACGTCAACACCGTCGCCTCCGGCACGCGCGGCAACTGCCAGTCCTGCAGCGTGCGGTTGAGCGCTTCGGCGATATCGGCCGCGCTGTCCACCAGCGTGCCATCCAGATCGAACACCACCAACGGATACGGATACGACAAGACAATGCTCACTTCCACAGCAGGGAAGCGCCATTGTACGGAGGTGCGTGTGTGATGCCGATGCACGCCCGGGTAGAGCCGACCGTTGGTCGGCTGCACGCGCCCGCTGCGGTTGCGGGTGCACGGCGTGCTGATGCGCGGTTGCCGGATCAAGTGCAGCCGACCAACGGTCGGCTCTACCGGGGCCGCGTTTACAGCTGCGCCAGGAACGCCGGGCTGGCAAAGCGTTCCACCAGGAAATCCAGGAAGCTGCGCATGATCGTCGGCAGCTGCCGGCGTGAGGCGTACACCGCGTACAGGCCCAGCAGTTCGACTTCATGGTCCGGCAGTACGGCGACCAGTTCCCCCGCGTGCAGCAGCGGTGCGATCTGATACATCGGCAGCATCGCGATGCCCGCACCGGCACGCACCGCTTCCAGCAGCAACGACGCTTCGTTTGCACTGATGTTGCCCCCCACCGCCACCGCGATCTTCCGTCCGTCGCGTTGCAGATGCCACACGCTCTTGCCAACGTAGTGGTGCGTCAGGCAGTTGTGCGCGGCCAGTGCGTCGGCCGTGGTCGGCGTACCGCGCTCTGCGAGGTACGACGGCGCCGCGCACAGCACCGAGCGGCACTGCCCCAGCGGACGCGCGATCAGGCTCGGGTCGATCGCGCGCGAGATGCGCACGGCGATGTCCACGCGCTCCTCCACCAGGTTGACCACCCGATCCACCAGCAGCAGTTCAACGCGTGTGAGCGGATGCCGTTTGACGAACTCGGCCACCGCCGCCGCCAGATGGTTCTGCCCGAAGGACACGCTCGCGGTGACCCGCAGCAGGCCATGCGGCTCGGGATTGTCCGTGGCCAGCTCCCCGCGCAGCTCATCGCCGATCGCCAGCATCTGCCGGAAGCGCAGCAGCGCCGCTTCTCCCGGCCCCGTCAGGCTGATCCGGCGCGTGGTCCGGTGCAGCAGACGCGCCCCCAGCCAGCGCTCCACCTCGGCCAGATAGCGCGTCACCATCGCCCGCGACATCTCCAGCGCCTCGGCCGCAGCGGTCAGGCTGCCACGCTCGGCCACCTCGACGAACACGTTCATGGCAGTCATCCGGTCCATTTGATCGATCCGTGCAACAAATTAGGCCGTTATACGCGGTTTTTCGCTCGATTCCAGAGGCATACGCTGGCCTTCCTTCCTCAACGGACGTCCCCCATGAAAATCGCTCTCGTTGGTGCCACCGGCAACATCGGCCGTGAAATCACCCGCCAGGCCCTCGCCCGCGGCCACCAGGTCACCGCCATCGTCCGCCGTGAGACTGACCTCCCGGCGGAACTGGACGGCGCGCAGCTGGCCGTGGCCGCGCTGGACGACATCGATGCCCTGGCCGCTGTGATCGCCGGCCATGACGTCCTGGCCAGCGCCTTCGGCCCGCGCCCGGGCGATGCCCCCACCACGGTGACCACCACCAGTGCCGCCCTGGTCGCCGCGGCGCGCCAGGCCGGCGTTCCCCGCTTCGTCATGGTCGGTGGCGCCGGCAGCCTGGAAGTCGCCCCCGGTGTGCAGCTGGTGGACACCGAGGGCTTCCCGGACGCCTATAAGCCGGTCGCCCTGGCCGCCCGCGAGACGCTCAAGCAGCTCCGCGCCGTCGACGACCTCGACTGGACGTTCTACTCCCCCGCCGCCGAAATCGGCCCGGGCCCGCAGCGCGGCGGCTTCCGCACCCAGGCGAAGAACTTCCTGGTCGGCGATGACGGCCACAGCCGGATCAGCTACGCCGACTACGCCGACGCCTTCGTCAGCGAAATCGAAACCCCGCAATACGTGCGGCAGATCGCCACGGTTGCGTACTGACCAGGCCGCCGATCTGGACGCAGCCGACCAACGGTCGGCTCTACCGGCCCCGGTGTCATGTCGGGGCCGTCCCGCCCCGGTGTGATGCCGGGGCCGCGCTGCACAGGACTTCTTGAAATGCAGAACGTTTCCCGCACGACCCTGGCCCTGGCGTTGACGCTCGGTACCGCGCTCGCCATGAGCCCACCGGCCATCAGCCACGCCGCTGCGGCCACCGCCGAAGCCCACGCGCTGCAGGTGCAGCCCTACCACCCCGGTGACAAGGCGCTGTTTTCGGTCGCGTCCACCCTGATCACCGGCCGCCACGACGCCATCCTGGTCGACGCCCAGTTCGCCGCCACCGATGCCGCGCAACTCGTCCAGCGCATCCGCGATTCCGGCAAACGGCTGACCACGATCTACATCAGCCACGGCGACCCCGACTACTACTTCGGCCTGGCCACGCTGCAGGACGCCTTCCCCGACGCCCGCATCCTCGCCACCCCCTCCACCGTCGCCCACATCAATGCCACCCAGGCCGCCAAACTCGCCTACTGGGGCCCGCAGATGGGCGCAGCCAAGCCCAGCCGCATCGTCATCCCCACCCCCCTGGACGGCGACACCCTCACCCTCGAAGGCCAACCGATCAAGATCATCGGCCTCACCGGCCCCACCCCGGACCGCACCGTCCTGTGGATTCCCACCCTCCACACCGTCCTAGGCGGCATCCCCATCGTCGCCGGCGAACACGTCTGGATGGCCGACACCCAAAGCGCCCAATCGCACGCCCACTGGCTGCAGAGACTGGCCACGATCAAAACCCTGAACCCCGCCCGCGTCATCCCCGGCCACTACGCAGCCGATGCCGCCTTGGACATCAGCGCAGTGGATTTCACCGCCGACTACATCCGCGCCTTCGACGAAGAAACCGCACGCAGCAAAGACGCCAACGCACTGATTGCCGCGATGAAGAAACGCTATCCGAATCTGGCGGGCGAGAGTTCACTGGAACTGAGCGCGAAGGTCGCCAAGGGTGAAATGCGGTGGCCGTAACGACGCATCCGTAGAAACCAGACGTCATTCGCGAATCTCGAAACGCACGACGCGTTTCCCCTCTGCGCACCGACCCAGTGTCGGGGGGACGACGCGGGTGGGGTATCGGGACCGTGTGTTGCCATGGATGGCAACACACGAGCTTACAGGGACGTACTTGCAGCGGGTCCCGATACCCCACCCGCGTCGTCCCAAACCCTAATAACCCGGACCCCAGCGCCTCAGCCTTTGCCGTTGCCGTTGCCGTTGCCGTCACCGCAAACAGAAAAACCGTCAGCCATCACCCAGGTGATCAAACAACCCCGGCTGGCGCACCACCTCCCGCTCCCGGAAGCCCCCCAACCCCACCCCCACCAACCGATACCGCGTCTCCAACGGCAACTCCACCCGCGCCCGCAGCCCCAACGCAATATCGCGCAGTTCCTCCAACGAATCCGGCGGCGACTCCGGCGTAAAACTCCGCGTAATGATCCGGAACTGCGACGTCTTCAACTTCAACACCACCGTATGTCCCACCCGGTCCGTCTTGCGCGTCGCCAGCCAGGTCTTCTCCGCCAACTGCACGATCGCCGGCGCCAGATCCTCCAACAACAGATCCTCGGCGAACGTATCCTCCGACGAAATCGACTGCACCGGCTGATCCGGTTCCACCGGGCGCTCATCCACGCCGCGCGCCCGATTGAACAACCGTCCCCCGAACGTCCCGAACCGCGCCTCCAGTTCCTCCAGCGGCAGCGCACGCAGATCACCCACCGTCGCCACCCCCAGCTCGGCCAGCTTCGCCGCCATCACCTTGCCCACGCCCGGCACACGACTCACCGGCAGCGGCGTCAGAAACTGCTCGATACGATGCGGCGGCACCACGAACTGCCCATCCGGCTTGCGCCAATCCGAGGCGATCTTCGCCAGGAACTTGTTCGGCGCGATCCCCGCCGAGGCGGTCAGCTGCGTCTCTTCGCGGATCTGCGCGCGGATGATCTGCGCGATCTCCGTCGCCACCGTCATCCCGCCTTTGTGCTCGGTCACATCCAGATACGCCTCATCCAGCGACAACGGCTCCACCAGATCCGTATGCCGCAGGAAAATCTCGCGTACCTGGCGTGACACCGCCTTGTAGCGGGCGAAATCCGGCGGCACGAACACCGCCTCCGGACACAGCCGCTCCGCGCGCAGCGCAGGCATCGCCGAACGCACGCCAAACACACGCGCCTCGTACGAGGCTGCGCACACCACCGAACGCATGCCCCGCCACGCCACCACCACCGGTTTGCCCCGCAACGAAGGGTCGTCACGCTGCTCCACGGACGCGTAAAACGCATCCATGTCGACGTGAATGATCTTGCGGGGGCGGGACACGGGCGTTGGCACTCGGATTCAGATGAACAAGATTACAGCCACACGCCGCAGTATGGTTGTTGGATAACAACAACATGCGTTTTTGAACCTGAAAACACTACGGCGGCGTACGGTTAAAACGTTTGATTGAATCACTTTTTCTCATGCACTCTTGAGCACTTGCTTCATGCAAGAGCAGTCGACCTGTGGTCGGCTCACCCCGATGACAACTTCCTCAGGATTGCGTTTTCCATGACTCGTCTCAACGCGTTCTCGCGCGACCAGCTGCTGGCCAGCGCCCGCGGTGAACTGTTCGGCCCGGGCAGCGGCCGCCTGCCCAATGATCCGATGCTGATGTTCGATCGCATCACCGATATCCGCGAGGACGGCGGTCCCCATGGCAAAGGCATGGTACGCGCGGAACTGGATATCCGCCCTGACCTGTGGTTCTTCGACTGCCACTTCCTCGGCGACCCGGTCATGCCCGGTTGCCTTGGCCTGGATGCCATGTGGCAGCTGACCGGCTTCTTCCTGACCTGGATCGGTGCGCCCGGCCGTGGCCGTGCCCTGGGCTGCGGCGAAGTCAAGTTCACCGGCCAGGTACTGCCGAGCGCCAAGCGCGTCACCTACGAAATCGATATCTCGCGCGTCATCAACCGCAAGCTGGTGATGGCACAGTCCGACGCCCGCATGCTGGTGGACGGTCGCGAAATCTACTCTGCCAAAGACCTGCGTGTAGGTCTGTTCACTTCCACTGAGAACTTCTGATGCGTCGCGTCGTCATTACCGGAATGGGCATCACTTCGTGCCTGGGCAACGATCTGGACACCGTGTCCTCCGCACTGCGTGAAGGCCGCGCCGGCATCCGCCACCTGCCCGATCATGCCGAAGCCGGCCTGCGCAGCCATGTCGGCGGCAACATCGAGCTCGACCTGGATGCGCAGATCGACCGCAAGGTGAAGCGCTTCATGAGCGATGCCTCGGCGTATGCATACATCGCCATGCGCGACGCGATCGCCGATGCCGGCCTGGACGAGGCGCAGGTCGCCAACCCGCGGACCGGCCTGATCGCCGGCTCCGGCGGCGGCTCCAGCCAGTGGCAGGTCGAATCGGCCGACATCCTGCGCGCCCGTGGCGTGCGCAAGGTCGGCCCGTACATGGTGCCGCGCACGATGTGCTCCACCGTGTCGGCCTGCCTGGCCACCGCGTTCCAGATCAAGGGCCTGAGCTACTCGCTGTCAGCCGCCTGCGCCACCTCCGCGCATTGCATCGGCGCCGCTGCGGATCTGATCCGTCATGGCGCGCAGGACGTGATGTTCGCCGGTGGCGGTGAAGACCTGCACTGGTCGATGAGCGTAATGTTCGATGCGATGGGCGCCCTGTCGACCCGCTTCAACGACACGCCGGCCTCGGCCTCGCGCCCGTACGACAAGGACCGCGACGGCTTCGTCATCGCCGGCGGCGGCGGCATGCTGGTACTGGAAGACTACGACCACGCCGTGGCCCGTGGCGCACGCATCTATGCCGAGCTGGTCGGTTACGGCGTCACCTCCGACGGTGCCGACATGGTCGCCCCGTCCGGTGAAGGCGCGGTGCGCTGCATGAACATGGCGATGGAGCACATCACCGCCCCGATCGACTACCTCAACACGCATGGCACCTCGACCCCGCTGGGCGACGTCACCGAGTTGAAGGCCGTGCGCGAAGTGTTCGGCGAGAGCATCCCGCCGCTGTCCTCGACCAAGGCGCTGTCGGGCCACTCGCTGGGTGCGGCAAGCGTGCATGAAGCGATCTACTGCCTGCTGATGATGCGCGATGGCTTCATCGCCGGTTCGGCCAACATCGGCGAGCTGGACCCGCTGGTGGAAGGCTTCCCGATCGTGCGCGAGACGCAGCCGGCACAGCTGAACACCGTGATGTCCAACAGCTTCGGCTTTGGCGGCACGAATGCGGCGCTGGTGTTCAGCCGCCTCTGACGGCAGCCTGTGTCCGCATGAAAAAGCCCGGCCATGTGCCGGGCTTTTTCGTGGTCCAGACGGGCAACGCCGTTGGTTACCGGGCGCCGGTCACCGGCAGCAGCGGCACCAACAACTGCCGTGCATCCAGCAGCGAATCCACGATGCGATGCCCCAGCGCACGCAGTTCCTCATCCGGATGCACCAGGTCCGGCACCTGGATCGCCGTCATGCCCGCCCCCACTGCCGCGCGGATACCGGCCGGGGAGTCTTCCAGCGCCAGGCAGCGCGCCGGGTCCTTGCCCAGCTTCTGCGCGGCCAGCAGGTAGATGTCCGGGGCAGGCTTGGGATGCGACACATCGCTGCTGGTCACCACCACCTCGAAGAACGGCAGCAGCCCGGCCGCCGCCAGCTTGCGCGAGGCACGCGGCTGGCGGGTGGAGGTCGCCACCGCACGCGGAACGCCGTGATCGTGCAGCAGCTGCAGGATATCCAGGATGCCGGGGCGCAGCGGCAGCCCCTGCTGCGTGCGCGCTTCGTACAGGTCGTGGCAGCGCGCGAACAGCGCGGCGACCTGCTCGGCATTCACCGTCTGCAGCAGCAGGCGTTCGCAATCGCGGTCGCCCAGGCCCACCATGCGCAGCCAGAACCCCTCCGGGAAGGGCAGTGCCAGTTCCTGCGCGGCCTGCGACCAGCACGCGATGGAGACGCGCTCGCTGTCGATCATCAGGCCGTCCATGTCGAAGATGACGGCGTCGGGCAGGAACGGCAGCGCGGCGAAGGCCGTCATGGGACGTTGAACAGCGTCTCGAGATCGGCCGCATCCAGCATGCGCCACTCACCTTCAGGCAGCTCGCCCAGCGAGAGCCCACCGATGCGGCTGCGGTGCAGCGCCTCGACATGGTTGCCAACGGCCGCGAACATCCGGCGGGCCTGGTGGTAACGGCCCTCGTGCAGGACCAGCTGCGCCTGGCGCGGACCGTTCACGTGCAGCTCGGCCGGCAGCAGCGGCTTGTCGTCCGATTCCAACAGCAGGCCGCCGCTGGCGAAACGCGCGGTTTCATCGCCGCGCAGATCTTCGGCCAGGGTGACCTCGTAGGCCTTGTCCAGGCGCGACTTCGGCGACACGATCCGGTGCAGCAGCGCGCCGTCGTCGGTCATCAGCAGCATGCCGCTGGTGTCGCGGTCCAGGCGGCCCACCGAGGACAGCACAGGCGCGCGGTCGCGGTAACGCGGCGGCAGCAGGTCGTAGATCAGCCGGCCCTTGTCCTTGGTCGAACAGGTGTAGCCGCGCGGCTTGTGCAGCAGCAGGGTCAGCCCCTGCGGCGGGTCCAGCGGCTCGCCCTCGACCCGGATCGCCTCATGCGCGACCGCGTCATCGGCGTACAGCACCTCGCCCTCGGCATCGGTGATCAGGCCGGCGCGGAACATCCCCTGCACCTGCTTGCGGCTGCCATAGCCCAGGTTGGCCAACAGCTTGACCAGCTTCATGCGCGGCCTCCGCGGCCCCACTTCGGCTCGGTGCTGCGCGGCGTGCGGACCGGCGTGGCGCTCTTGCTGGCCTTGGTCGCTTCGATCAGCTTGAAGCCATCGCGCTCGGCAGCCACGCGGACCTGGCCGAAGCTCTCATTGAGGATCTGCTCGTACGGCAGGTGGCGGTTGGCCACCAGCCACATCCGGCCGCCCGGGCGCAGCGCCTGCGCGGCCACGGCGATGAAGCGCTGGCCGATGTCGGGGCGATCCGCGCGCGACGGGGTGTGGAACGGCGGGTTGGTCACGATGAAGTCGTACTCGCCCTCGATCCCGGCGGTGACGTCCTGCCAGTGATAGGCCAGCGCCGCCGGCTTGCCGAGCGCGGCGAGGTTCTCGCGGGCCAGCGCCAGCGCGCGGCCTTCGGCCTCGTACAGGTCCAGCGCGGTCACGTTCGGGCAGCGCGCCAGCACTTCGGCCGAGAGATAGCCGAAGCCGGCGCCCAGATCGGCGCCACGCCCAGCCAGATCGGCCGGCAGCTGCTCGACCAGCAGCGCGGAAGCCGGGTCGATGCGGTCCCAGGCGAAGATGCCCGGGCGGCTCTGGAAGCGGCCGCCAAGGATCGCGCGCGGCGCGTCCAGGGTGGCCCAGCGCTGCGCGAGCGCAGCGTCGTGCTGGCCGTTGAGCGGCGCCGTCCAGTAGGCACGGCAGTGGTTCTTGGTCAGCTTGCCGCCGAGGCCGGCCAACTGCTGCAGGTCGCCTTCGCCGGAGCGCGCGCCTTCGTTGTTGTGCTGGCAGGCCACCACGATGCCACCCGGGGCGGTCAGGGCCAGCGCACGGGCGAACAGGGCCTTGGCTTCCTCGCGCTGGCGCGGCGGCAGCACCAGCACCACGGCGTAGCGGGTGGCATCGCCGGCCAGCTGCTGCTCGTCACGCACGGTCCAGCCACTGGCTTCCAGGGCGTCGGCGAACGGGCGGAAGCTCTGCTCGCAGACCAGCTGCGCCGGCTGGGCATGCTCCCGCAGCGGTGCGCCATCGCGGGCGCGCAGGAACAGCACGGGGCCGGCCGGCCAGGACAGTGCGCCACTGGCGAAGGGCAGGAACAGGGTTTCCAGGGGAGCGTCGTGCTGGGCAGCCATGCGGGGGCACATCTTGAAAAGAGGCCGCCATTCTACCGGTTCGCCCCGCCCCACCCGGATTTGCGTTTATTCAACGTCCTGTTGATGCCCTGACAACATCCAAACCGGCAGGGTGGAGCCTCACTTCCCGTGGAGATGGCTCATGCGTGCATTGTTCGTCGGTGGCGTAGTCGACAACAGCGAGATGGACATGGAGGGCAGCCAGCCACCGGTGCATTACCCCGAAGACACCGGCGGCGGCCATTCCCGCTACCGCCTGCACCAGGTCGGCAAGACCGCCGATGGCAGCGTGGCCTACGCGGTCTATGGCGCCCCGGACCTGGCCGATGACGAGGTGGCCCGGATCGCCGATGAACGGGCCTACGCGCGCCGCTTCGAGGCCGAGCCCAGCGAATTCACCCACTGAGCCCCGCCCACCCGCGCCTGCCCGCCGCGATCACTCGCGGTAGGGCAGCTGCCGGATGGCCTTGATCTGGTCCAGCCACACCACGTGCTGCTGGACCGGGGTATCCAGATCGTCCAACCGCAGCTGGCCATTGCTGCCTTCGTTCTCTTCGGCGTCGCGGTATTGCTGCAGCGTCGGCTGCACCGCGACGGTGCCCAGCAGGCGGCTGCCATCCTCAAGCGTGAGTTCGACCTGGGTCTGGCCGTGCAGCTGTGGCAGCAGGGCCTCCAGCGCCGCGATGGCGGCCGGATCGGTATGGATGCGGGGGGCGTAGCGGGACATGGCAACTCCTGTGGCGTACGCCCCAGTGTGCCCGCGGCGGCGTCAACACGCCGCCAACGCAGGACTCAGCGCGTACCGCCCAGGACACCGCGTACAGCGGCTACCAGCTGCGCCACCGAATACGGCTTGGCCACATGCTCCTGGAAGCCCGACGCCAACGCACGCTTGCGGTCGTCCGCACGTGCCAGCGCCGTCACCGCGACCGCAGGCAGTGCCTCCGGCTCGACGCCCATGTTGTCGCGCAGGGTGCGCACCAGCCCGTAACCGTCCATCCCGGGCATGCCGATATCGGTCAGCAGCGCATCGATGTCGTCATGGCCTTTCTCGTTGAGCAGTGCCAGCGCTTCGCCGGCCGAGGACGCCGTGGTGACCGAGGCGCCCTGCTCTTCCAGCAGCCGCCGGAGATACTCCAGTACTTCGGGCTGATCTTCCACAGCCAACAGGTGCAGGCCTTTGAGTGGGTACGGCTCGATGATCTGCTCGGTGATCGGGCCGCTGAACACTTCGCGCAGCGGACGACCGTCGGCCTGCGGCTGATAGCGCGGCAGGCGCACGTTGAAGGTGGCCCCGTGGCCATGGCCGTCGCTGCTGGCTGCCACCGCACCGCCATGCAGCTCCACCAGCTGCTGCACGATCGCCAGGCCCAGGCCCAGGCCGCCATGCCGGCGCGTGGTCGTCCCGTCCGCCTGGCGGAACCGGCTGAACAGATGACGCAGGAACTCCGGCGCGATGCCGTCGCCGGAATCGGTGACGCTGATCGACCAGTGCCCGCCGTCCGCGGCCAGGGTCAGCACCACGCGCCCCTCGGCCGGGGTGAATTTGATCGCGTTGGAAAGCAGGTTCCACAGCACCTGCTGCAGGCGGGTGGCATCGCCGAGCACCAGACAGGGCTCGTCGGGCATCACCAGCTCCATCGACAACGCTTTGCCTTCGGCGACCAGCTCCTGCGCGCGCATCGCCTCTTCCAGCTGCGCACGCAGATCCAGCATTTCCACTTCCAGCTGCACTTTGCCCAGCAGCATGCTGCTGAGGTCCAGCATGTCCGAGATCAACCGCTTCTGCGCCATCGCACTGTTGGCGATCACGCCCAGGCCCTTGTACATCGGGCTGGTGTTGTCGATTCGCTGCAGCAGCAGTTCGCTCCAGCCCAGGATGGTGGTCAGCGGGGTACGCAGCTCGTGCGAGAGCGTGGCCAGGAATTCATCCTTCAGCCGCGCCATGTTCTCGGCCGCGCTGCGCGCCGCACGTTCGGACTGCAGCAGTTCCTCGCGCGCCATTTCGATCTCGCGGCGCTCGGTCACATCCGGACTGCTGCCCGCCAGACCGATGAAACGGCCCATGCGCGAGAAGCGCGGCCGGGCGTTCATTTCCAGCCAGCGCCATTGGCCATCAGCGCGACGGCCGCGCACCAGTGCATGCATGGAGCGCTGCGATTTCAGCGCCTCCTGCAGTTCGTAATCGAACACCGAAGCATCATCGGGATGCACCAGGCCACGCCAGACATCATCCGGCACGCGCTGCTCATCGCCTCCAAAAAACTCGCTGAAGGCACTGTTGACGAAGCGCGAATGGCCGCGCTCATCCAGCACCCAGACCGGCATCGGCAGGCCATCGGCCAGCGCGCTGAAGCGCGCCTCGCTTTCGGCCAGCTCCACCTCGATGTGCTTGCGGTTGGTGATGTCGAAGAACACCACGGCCACCAGAGGCTCGTCCGGCTCGCCCACGCTGACCGCTTCCACCGAGTACCACCGGTTCAGCGCGCGCGCTTCCATCTCGAACTGCCGTGCCTGCCCGCTACGCGCCACCTCGCCATAGGTGCGGTACCAGTCGGATTCATGGCCGGGTTGCAGGCTGCTCATCCGCTGTCCGCAGACGTTGCTCAGCCCGGTATTGCGTGAAAACGCCTCGTTGACCTCGACAAACCGGTAGTCCACACCCACCCCGGCATCGTCGAAGATCACTTCGATGATGCAGAACCCCGCATTCAGGCGTTCAAGTACCGTGCGATACAGGGCCGGATCCGGCGATGAAGCCAGGAAGGAGGCGCGTTCCAACGTCGAGGTGGGCAGGCTGGGCAAGGGCGTCAATGAGGCAACTGGCGAAACAGAGGAGGACAGGATCGGCCAACGCGCGTATTCGCAGCGTCAAGCGCCGGGGGTCGGGGGCGGCCTGGGTGAATTGGCGCCAACCGCAGTGCCGGAGCATACACGCGTGGATTGTCCCTCACCCGGATCAGGATCACACTGGGTGCCTGATCCCCCTTGTGATCGCGCCCCAGGAGTTGTCATGAACCGCACATCCCTGATCGCCGGCGCCCTGGCCGGCCTGCTGCTCATCGGCAGTGCCTCCGCCGCCCCACGCACCGTGACCGACCCGCAGGCCCCGCGCGCGCTCAAGGCGGAGGGTCCGGTCCAGGTGATGTGGACCGACCCGGCCCAGTTCACCGAGATCCGGCTGAGCAACAACCGCTTTGAAGCCGAACGCGGTGACTGGGTACAGCAGCTGGCCAAATACGTGCAGACCACCGCCAGCAAGGCACTGCAGCCCGGCCAGACGCTGGAGGTGACCTTCACCGACATCAAGCGCGCCGGCGATTACGAGCCGTGGCACGGCCCGCGCGCCAACGACATCCGGGTGATGCGCGATATCTACCCCCCGCGCGTGACCCTGACCTACACCCTGAAGGATGCCCAGGGACAGGTGATCGGCGAAGGTGAGCGCAAGCTGCAGGACACCGGCTACCTGCACAACATCGGACGGCAGAGCGACACCGACCCGCTGCGCTACGAGAAGCGCCTGCTGGATGATTGGATCCGGCGCGATCTGCGCAATGAGGCCACGGCCAATACCTGATCCGTTGGCTCTGACAGGACGAAGGCGGCGCATCAGCGCCGCCTTTTTCATGCACCCGGCGTCGCCGGTGGCGGCTCAGCCGTCAGCGTACTCGCGCACCACCCGCTTCACGCCACACGGCAGCTGGTAGGCACTGACCCCGCACAGCGGCGCCAGGGCCTCGATGCGCGGCGCATCGCCCCACAGCGTCACCGTGCTGCCGATGCCGGCCTGCGGCAGGTGGGTCAGATCCACGGTGAGCATGTCCATCGAGACCCGACCGATCACGATGCCGGGCTGTCCATCGATGCGCACCGGGGTGCCGTTCGGCGCGAACTGCGGGTAGCCATCGGCATAGCCGAGGGCCACGACGCCCACCCGGGTCGGCCGCTGCGCGACGAAGCGCGCGCCATAGCCGACCGGCTCGCCGACCGCGATATCGCGCACGGCAAAGATTTTCGACCGCATGGTCATCACCGGGCGCAGGCGCTCGGTCAGGGCCGTGTGCGCCGGCATCGGGTTGATCCCGTACAGCATCAGGCCTGGGCGCACCCAGTCACTGCGCACCTCCGGCCAGCCCAGCAGCGCCGGCGAGTTGCACAGGCTGGTCTGCCCGGTCAGGCCTTCGATGGCGGCCGCGAAGACGTCGGCCTGCTCACGGGTGCGCGGGCTGTCCAGCTCGTCGGCACGCGCCATGTGGGTCATCAGCACCATCGGCCCGACGTGCGCCAGCGCACTGAGCGTGGCGTGCGCGGCGCGGAACTCGTCCGGCCACAGGCCCAGGCGATGCATGCCACTGTCCAGCTTCAACCACACGGTGAGCGTGGCGGTGGTCGGAAACGCGGCCACCGCCTCCACCTGCCACGGTGCGCCAACCGCGAACCACAGGTCGTGCTCGACGATCAGCGGCAGTTCGTCGGCATCGAAGAAGCCTTCCAGCAGCAGGATCGGGCCGGTGATACCGGCCGCCCGCAGTTCCAGCGCTTCCTCGATGCAGGCCACGCCGAACGCATCGGCCTCGGTCTGCAGCGCGCGGGCGCAGCGCACCGCACCGTGCCCGTAGGCATCGGCCTTGATCACCGCAACGGCCTTGCCGCCCCCCAGTTCGCGTGCCAGCCGGTAATTGCTGCGCAGCGCGTCCAGGTCAATCAACGCACGGGCTGGGCGCATGAACTCGACTCACGGTGACGGACGGACGCGGCATGGTGGGTGTAGCGGAAAATATCCAGGCCTTCGGTGCTGATCTGCGGCTGGCGGGCATCCATCAGGTCGGCCAGGTAGCGGCCGGAGCCGCAGGCCATGGTCCAGCCCAGGGTGCCGTGGCCGGTATTGAGGAACAGGTTGCGGTACGGCGTGGCGCCGACCACCGGGGTGCCGTCCGGCGTGGCCGGGCGCAGGCCGGTCCAGAATTCGGCGCGCGACAGGTCGCCGCCCTCCGGGTACAGATCGCGAACCACCTTCTCCAGCGTGGCACGGCGGCGCGGCGAGAGGGACAGGTCGAACCCGCCCACTTCGGCCATGCCACCCACGCGGATGCGGTCGTCAAAGCGGGTCACGGCCACCTTGTAGCTTTCATCCAGGATGGTCGAGGTCGGGGCCATCGCCGGGTCGGTGATCGGCAGCGTCAGCGAGTAGCCCTTGAGCGGGTACACCGGCAGCTGCATGCCCAGCGGTGCGACCAGCGACGGCGAATAGCTGCCCAGCGCGACCACGTAGTGATCGGCGGTTTCCAGCTTGCCATCGATGCGTACACCGGTGATGCGGTCGCCCTCGCTCTGCAGGCCGGCGATGTCCTGGTCGAAGCGGAACTCCACCCCGGCATCGACGCACATCTGCGCCAGGCGACGGGTGAACAACTGGCAATCGCCGGTCTGGTCGCGCGGCAGGCGCAGCGCGCCGACCAGCTTGTCGGCCACGCCGGCCAGCGCCGGTTCGTGGGCGATGATGCCGTCGCGATCAAGCACCTCGTAGGGCACGCCGTATTGGGCCAGCACCTCGATGTCCTGCGCCGAGGCGTCCAGCTGCTGCTGGGTGCGGAACAACTGGGTGGTGCCCAGGTCGCGGCCTTCGAACTCGATGCCGGTCTCGCGGCGCAGCTCGTTGAGGCAGTCGCGGCTGTACTCGGACATGCGCACCATGCGCGCCTTGTTGATCGCATAGCGCTCATGCGTGCAGTTGCGCAGCATCTGCGCCAGCCAGCGGTACTGGTGCCAGTCCAGGCCCGGGCGGATGGCCAGCGGCGCATGCTCGGCGAACAGCCACTTGACGGCCTTGAGCGGCACGCCGGGCGCTGCCCACGGCGAGGTATAGCCGAACGACAGCTGGCCTGCGTTGGCGAAACTGGTTTCCAGCGCCGGACCGGGCTGGCGGTCGACGACCGTGACTTCAAACCCGGCCTGCCGCAGGTACCAGGCACTGGTCGTGCCGATCACACCGCTGCCAAGGACTAGAACGCGCATGACACCTCTCCAACCCGATCATTCCCTGCGCAGGAGCACGCCGGGACCATAATTGAGGAAGTATAGTCAGCCGCAACCAAGCAATTCGCCTGTTTTTCCAGCATCAGGCAGGGTATTGTCTCGCGAACATCCTTGAGAGGCTGACGCCGATGGCCACGCGTGCCCGTGAACTGGACAAGATCGACCGCAAGATCCTGCGCATCCTGCAGGCCGAGGGTCGGATCTCCTTCACCGAACTGGGCGAGCGGGTCGGGCTGTCGACCACGCCGTGCACCGAGCGCGTCCGCCGGCTGGAGCGCGACGGGGCCATCACCGGCTACTACGCCAAGCTTGATCCGCATTACCTCAAGGCCAGCCTGCTGGTGTTCGTGGAGATCAGCCTGGCCTACAAATCCGGCGACATCTTTGAAGAGTTCCGGCGCGCGGCGTTGAAGCTGCCCAATGTGCTGGAATGCCATCTGGTCTCGGGCGATTTCGACTACCTGCTCAAGGCCCGCATCAGCGAGATGGCCTCGTACCGCAAGCTGCTGGGCAGCACCTTGTTGACCTTGCCGCACGTGCGCGAATCCAAGAGCTACATCGTGATGGAAGAGGTCAAGGAGACCTTGACCCTGCCGATTCCAGATTGATCCGGTCGCGTGACTGAGTGGCGTGGCTGAAACGCAAAAAGGCGGCGCGCATGTGCGCACCGCCCTTGTTCATTGCGCCAAGCGCATCAGCGCTGCTGTTTCTGGTCCTGATGCTTCTGGTCCTGCTGCTTGCCGCCCTTCTGATTCTGCTGGTCCCACTGCTGCTGGTTCTGCTGGCCGGGCTTCTGGTTCTGTTGCTGACTGCCCTGCTGCTCCTGCGGCGTCTTGCCGGGACTGCGGTTCTGCTGGTTAGCCATGATTGCACTCTTCTCGAAAAACCTCGGGGGATGCGCTGTGTTGCGGCGCGGGTACAGGGTCGCGCCGATCCGGTTAATCACAGGCGAAAAAACAGTGAGGCCTTGCGTTGACGGGGATGACTGCGCGGGCGGCGATGTAAACCATTCATGTTGCCCGCCTGCCACCCCGGGAGTCAGGGCTTGATCTGTTGGCCGTCAGCGCTGGGGACGGCGTCGTAATAGCGGCCGGTGCGGGTATCGAGCACGCGGTTCGGGCCTACCTGCTTGACCCCCGGAATGATCCGGCCGTGGCGGTCGTAGACCTTGCTCTGCACGGCCGGGCCCTGCAGCGGTGCGGGCTGCGCGGGGCCTTTGCTTTGGATCGGGTGCGTGCGCAGCTGCTGCTGGGTCTGCGAGGACGACTTCACCGGGGCCATCCTGTCGGACAGGCTGTCGACCGGCACCGGTTGCACGGCCGGGGGCTGTGGCGCGCGCTGCGGCGTGACCACCGGCCGCGTCGCGGTGGGCGTGGGCGGCGGGCCGATCTGCGCGGCCGCGGTCAACGGCAGCAGCACCAGCAAGGCAGCGGCGAGGCGACGTGGGCGGTACATGGCGATCTCCCGGCGGCGGTTCAGGTCTTCACCATGCGCCGCCATGGGTATCAGCACGATGAATGCCCCGGCTTGAACCTCTACAGGCAACAGCCCAATCTACGTACCACATCAATAGGGAATGTTTATGACAGCTTTCGACCTTTCCCCGCCCACCGACTCCCAGCGCCAGGCCTTGGTGGCCGGCCTCAGCGCCGATGAGCAGCGCGTGCTGCTGCATCACGGCACCGAGGCGCCGTTCTGCGGGGTCTTCCTGGACAACAAGCAGGACGGGGTCTACGGCTGCCGGTTGTGCGGCCTGCCGCTGTTCCGCTCCAGCACCAAGTTCGACTCCGGCACCGGCTGGCCGAGCTTCTTCGCGCCCTTCGACCCGGCGCATGTCCGCGAGATCCGCGACGCCAGCCATGGCATGGTCCGCACCGAGATCGTCTGTGCGCGGTGTGACAGCCATCTCGGCCATGTTTTCCCGGATGGCCCGCCGCCGACCCATGAGCGCCACTGCCTGAACTCGGTCTCGCTGTCGTTCACGCCCAACGGGCAGGCCTATCCGGATCCGTTGCAGCGCGGGGGTGCGGAAGCCGAGCCGGCCGCCTGAATCCGCAAAAGTGTGACATCGAGCGAACCCCCCCCTTCAGAAAGGGTGTGAAGGGGCCGACATGGAGGTATCCCCTTCCCGCGTCGGCCCCATGCTCATCATCGTTGGACTTCTCGTCGTCATCCTCAGCGTGCTCGGCGGTTACGTGGGGGCGCACGGCAAACTCGGCGCGCTGTGGCAGCCCTATGAACTGGTGATCATCGGCGGTGCGGCGCTGGGTGCGTTCCTGGTCGGCACCCCGGTCAAAACCGTGAAGCAGACCCTGAAGGCCACCGTGGGCGTGTTCAAGGGGCCGCGCTACAAGCAGCAGGACTACATCGACGTCCTGAGCCTGCTCTACGAACTGCTCAACAAGGCGCGCCGCGAAGGCTTCATGGCGCTGGAAGACCACGTCGAGCGCCCGGCCGAGAGCAGCATCTTCGCCAATTACCCCAAGGTGCAGGCCGACCATCACCTGGTCGACTTCATCACCGATTGTCTGCGCCTGATGATCGGCAGCAACATCGAGCCGCACGAGCTGGAACCGCTGCTGGAGATGGAGCTGGAGAAGCACCACGGCGAGGCGATGCAGCCGGCCGCGGTGCTCAACAAGGTCGCCGACGGCCTGCCCGGCTTCGGCATCGTCGCCGCGGTGCTGGGCATCGTGATCACCATGGGCTCGATCGGCGGGGAAATCACGGAAGTCGGCGCGCACGTCGCCGGCGCGCTGGTCGGCACCTTCCTGGGCATCCTGCTGGCCTATGGCTTCGTCGGCCCGCTGGCCTCGGCCGTGGAAGCGCGCGCCGAACAGGACGCACGCATCTACGAATCGGTGAAGACCGCCCTGCTGGCCTGCCTGCGCGGCTACAACCCGAAGATCGCGCTGGAATTCGCCCGCAAGACCCTGCCGTCCAACGTGCGCCCGGGCTTCAGCGAGTTCGAACAGCACCTCAAGACGGTCAAGTAAGGCAGCGCCATGGCCGAGACCAAACCCACCGTCATCGTCCGCCGGGTCAAGAAGGCCGGGCATGCCGCGCACCATGGCGGCGCCTGGAAAGTGGCCTATGCCGACTTCGTGACCGCGATGATGGCCTTCTTCCTGGTGCTGTGGCTGATGGCCGCCACCAGCAAGCCGGAGCGCGCGGCAATCTCCGAGTACTTCCGCAACCCCAGCCCGCTGGCCGGCAGCAGTTCCACCCCGGCCCCGGGAATGGCCGGCCCGGGCGGCGCCAGCACCTCGATGATCAAGCTGGGCGGCGCGACCGACATCTCGCGCGGCAACAGCAACGATCCCTTCCAGAACCAGCAGGCCTCCAGGCCGGTGCCGCAGCAGGACGAGCGCGAGCGCGAAAAACGCCAGCTCGAAGCGCTCAAGCAGGAGCTGGAAGAAGCGATCAGCAAGAGCCAGGCGCTGGAGCCGTTCAAGGACCAGCTGCTGCTCGACCTCACCCCCGAAGGCCTGCGCATCCAGATCGTGGACAAGCAGAACCGCCCGATGTTCGACATGGGCAGCGCCTCGCTCAAGCCGTATACGCGCGAGATCCTGCGCGAGCTGTCGCAGTTCATCAACCACGTGCCGAACCGGATCAGCATCACCGGCCATACCGACATCACTGCCTACAACGCGGCCCATGGCTACAGCAACTGGGAGCTCAGCGCCGACCGCGCCAACGCCGCCCGGCGGGCCCTGCTGGATGGCGGCATGACCGAAGACAAGGTGACCCGTGTGGTCGGCCTGTCCTCCTCGGTGCTGTTCGACCGCACCCAGCCGGACAACCCGATCAACCGCCGGATCAGCATCGTGGTGATGACCAAGGCGGCCGAAGCGGCGGCCCTGGCCGGTGCCGGGCAGGAAGTGGCGCTGTCGCCCACCGCTGCCGACGCCGATATCCAGGCGACGCTTGCGCCGGCTGTCGCGCCTTAAGGGGCGCGGCGGCGGCGGCTGCAGAGGGAATTCACGGAATGCGTGGAGCCTGCCAGCGGCCGGGGATATGCGCCCTTCACGGAATGCGTGGAGCCGGCCAGCGGCCGGCACTACAATGGGTCTTCCCTTTTGTAGATAGACCGCACCCATGTCCAAGCAGTCCAAGGCCAAGCGCGACAAGCGCAAGAAGCAGCAGCCCAAGCGTCCGATCAACCGCCTCAACGCCCAGCAGCCGGTGCAGAACCATGCCGTGCTGACCAACGAAGAAGGCCAGGTCGTCGCTGCGATCGGCCTGCAGGGCACCGAATGGCTGCTGGCCATTGGCGGCCAGACCATGGGCAACGCCGACAACCCGGTCCCGATGCTGGCGATGCTCAAGCACCTGTCCAACGTCCAGGAAAAGGAAGGCCGCAAGGTCAACCTGGAATACTCGAGCCAGCTGCAGCAGCTGATCGACGACCTGGCCGCCGACGAAGGCAAGACCGCCGACGAGTACCTGACCCAGCTGGTCTCCGAGTTTGAAGGCGTGGAAGGCGAAGAAGGCGAAGACGCCGAAACCGCTGAAACCGCTGCCGACGCCAGCGAAGACGCCCCGGTGGCAGACGAGGCCGGCACCGATGCCGCCGCCGACGCCACCCCGGCCGCCAGCGACGACAAGCCGCAGGCCTGAGCCACGGCGATCCGGTGACGGTCTATATCGACGATGCGGTACATCCCTGGCGCGGCGAGCGCTGGGCGCATCTGATGGCCGACACCCTGCCCGAGCTGCACGCCATGGCGGCGCAGCTCGGGATTCCGCGGCGGGCGTTCCAGAACCGCCGCAGCGGCGCGCACTACGACGTGCCCGCCCCGTTGCGCCTGCAGGCGATCGCCTTGGGCGCACAGGCCATCTCACGGCATACGGACCGTGCGCTGGTCAAAGCCGTGATCTCGAACGCGCGTGAGCAGTACCTGCCATAGGTAGGTGCCGACCGTTGGTCGGCACACGCAGCCCGCAATCGCGCCCTCAGAACGGATCGCTGCCCGGCCGCACTTCCACGCCCAGCAGCGAGCACAGCGCCAGCATCGCATCGTCATCGCGGTTCAGCGCCACCCACCCGGCCAGCGTGTCATTGCCGGTATCCACGCTCCACAGCGCGTAGTTGTGCTCGCGCAGGCGGTCATGGGCGGTGGCCATCAGCATCGGGGCATCCACCTCGGCGGCGAAATCCTCATCGTCCAGGTCGCCGCCCCAGTCGATCTGCAGATTCCAGCGCGCGGACAGCTCGTTCACCGCCGACATCAATGCATCGGCATCGCTGCGCTCCACCTCGAACCCGGACTGCCAGGCGATCGCCGCCATCATCGGCGGCAGCCAGTCGGCATCCTCATCGATGCCTTCGCCGCTTTCCAGCAGCGCCTCGCGCCAGCGGTTGAACTGCTGCAGGGCCAGTTCTTCATCGCCCGGGTTGATCAGCACGAACAGATTCCAGATCCGCGCCTCGAAATCGTCCTCGTCGAAATCGCGTTCCTCTTCTTCGAAGTCGAAATAATCGCTGTTGTCGGGCATGGCCGGTATTCCTGGAGACAGGGGCGCATTCTGCCGTGCAAGGGCGTTGGCAGGAAGCGAAATTCGGCGCGGGGCCCGCCGCGGTTTATCCTGTACGCCAGAAGGCGGCCTTGGTGGTCGTCAGCATCCTGTGACCATGAGCGATACCCCTCCCGATCACCTGGCGATCAACCCGACCAGCCCCTTCCACGATGCAGCTGCGCTGGAGCGCGGCGTGGGCATCCGTTTCAACGATGTCGAGCGCGACAACGTTGAAGAGTATTCGGTCAGCGAAGGCTGGATCCGCGTGCAGGCCGGCAAGGCCCGCGACCGCCGCGGCAACCCGATGACGATCAAGATCAAGGGCACCGTGGTGGCCTATTTCCTGGATCAGAAGCCGGACGCCTGATCCACGTGCGCCGGCGACGCCTGATCCACGTCTGCCGGCGGCGCCTGATCCACGTGTGCCGGGGTAGAGCCACCCCATGGGTGGCTGCCCTTCGTCCCCGACGCGTGGGTTTCAATGGGTCCGCGCAGCCACCCATGGGGTGGCTCTACCCGTGACACGGTGCGACCTCAATCTCGTTGCCGCGTCTCCAGCAGATCCAGATTGCGGATCAGCCGGCGCGAGATCTCGTCGGAGATCTTGCCACGCCGGGTCAGGCGGAACAGTTCTTCGCGCTCGGCGGTGAGCCCGGCGGTGCGCAGTTGGCGGTAGCCCTGCTCCATCCGCTTCACCTTGTCCGGATCGGCATCCGGCCCGGCGTCCTTCTCCAGGTTGCGCTGGTACAGCAGGCTCACCCGTGAGGCGGCGTCGTTGTAGAGCTGCACGTTCTCGGTGGTCTGGTTCTGCACCAGCTGCTGGCGCGTGCGCTCCACGCCGGCCAGCGCGGCCTTGGCGGCCAGCTTGCGGGCAAGATCCTCTTCCTTGCGTTCGCCCGAATCGGCCGGCAGTTCCAGCCCTTTGAGCAGGCGGGGCAGCGCGATGCTGGCACCGACCAGCGAGATCAGGATCACCGCCGCGGCCAGGAAGATCACCAGATCGCGCGCCGGGAAGGCGCTGCCATCGGGCAGGAACAGCGGCAGCGTCAGCACGCCGGCCAGGGTGATCGCCCCGCGCACGCCAGCCACCGAGGTCGCCACCACGATCCGCCAGGACGTGCCCTGCCGGGCCTCGCCACGATGGCGCGCGCGCAGCAGGCTCCAGCGCAGCGACAGCCATACCCAGGCCAGGCGCAGCAGCACCAGCGCCAGATTGATCACCACCACATAGACCAGCAGCCACCACGCGCTGTGGTGCCCGCTCTCGCTGACCGTCTTGATCGCGCGCTCCACGATGCCGGGCAGCTGCTCGCCGAGCAGCACGAACATGATGCCGTTGAAGCTGAACTGCAGCATGTTCCACACGGCAGTGCGCTGCACGCGCATGCTGCCCGACACGCGGCCACTCAGTTCCACATAGCTCATCGTGATGCCCGCGGCGACCGCCGAGAGGATGCCCGAGGCGTTGAACTCTTCGGCCAGCAGGTAGGCCGCGAAGGGAATCAACAGGTTGACCAGCAGCGCCGCGCCCGGCTCCTCGCCGAAGCGCCGCCACAGCCAGCGCTGGAAGGTGGACACGCCCAGCGTCACCGCGACACCGATCGCCAGCCCGGCCACCGCCACCCACAGGAACGTCAGCGAGGCCGTCGCCAGCGAGAACGAACCGGTCATCACCGCCGCCACCGCAAAGCGGAAGCAGACCAGGCCGGAGGCATCGTTGAGCAGCGACTCGCCTTCCAGGATGTGCATCAGCCGCTTGGGGATCGGCGCGCGCGAGGCGATCGAACTGACCGCCACCGGGTCGGTCGGCGAGATGATCGCGGCCAGGGCGAACGCCACCGCCAGCGGCATCACCGGGATCATCCAGTGGATCAGGAACCCGGCCCCGATGACGGTGAACACCACCAGCCCGAAGGCCAGTTCCAGGATCACGCCTTTATCGCGGAACAGGCCCTGCTTGGGGATGCGCCAGCCATCCAGGAACAGCAGCGGCGGCAGGAACAGCAGGAAGAACATCTCCGGCTCCAGCGCGTGGCCGCGGTTGAACACCCCCGCAATGACCGCGCCCAGCCCGATCTGTACCAGCGGCAGCGGCAGCGACAACGGCAATACGCGGACCAGGTAGCCGCTGGCGACCACCGCCACCAGCATCGCCAGGACGACTTCAATGGTATGCATGCATTTTCCAGTAAGCAGCGCGGGGGAGGCTGCAGGCAGCCGGCGCCGGAAACAGGAAAAAACGTACCACACGTGCGCCGCCGCGCGAATGCGCGGGGCGCGCCAGGCTCAGTTCGCGGACAGCACGGCGCTCATGCGGCGCGCTGCTGTACGTCGGCACCGTCGAAGCGATAGATGTCCATCGCCAGGAAGCCGGCATCGATCCCGGCATCGATGCGCTGCGCACCGAGCGCCTCGCCACCGGCCGCGCCCATCGCGACGTGCAGCGGCTGCAGATGCTCGTCGCTGGGGTGCGCCTGCACGGCGTACGGGGCCTGCCGGCGGTAGTCCAGCAAGGCGGCACTGTCATCGGCCTGCAGGCGCTGCTCCACCCACTCGATGAAGGGCCGCACATACGGCGCTTCCTTGCCGTCCTGGTAGCTGCGCCAATCGTGCAGGTTGTGGGTGATGCTGCCCGAGCCGATCACCAGCACGCCCTGCTCGCGCAGCGGCGCCAGCGCGCGACCCAGCGCGAACTGATGGGCCGGCCCAAGCAACGGCTGGATCGCCAGCGGCACGACCGGGATCTCCGCCTGCGGGTACAGAAAGCGCAGCGGCACCCAGGCACCGTGGTCGAGACCGCGCTGCGGGTCGATCGCGGTCGGCAGGCCGGCCGCGGTCAGCCGCTGCGCGATCTCCTGCGCCAGCGCGGGGTCGCCCGGTGCCGGGTACTGCAGATCGAACAGCGCCTGCGGAAAACCGCCGAAATCATGGATGGTCGGTGGCTGGCCATGCCCGCCGACCACGGGTTGATGGGTCAGCCAGTGCGCCGAGGCCATGACGATCGCGCGCGGTCGCGGCAGGCGCGCGGCCAGGGCCGCCAGGCGCTCACCGACCAGACCGGGGTTGAGCGCGGTCATCGGCGAGCCATGGGAGATGTACAGGGAGGGCAATCGGGACATCACGGACTCCAGTAGCGCTACGACGGCCCTGAGCTTATTGCGCGCCGCCTTGCCAATAAATACGATGCATCGACGCTGTTTATTTCTGAAAGAGAAACAATGGACACTCTGGATGCCATGCGTGTGTTTGTCGCCGTGGTCGAGCGCAACGGCTTCAGTGCCGCCGCTCAGGCCCTGGACCTGTCCACCGCCGGGGTGACCCGGCAGATCGCGGCGCTGGAAAAGCGCCTCTCGACCCGGCTGCTCAACCGTACGACCCGCCGCGTGAGCCCGACCAGCACGGGCGCGGCCTATTACGCCGAGTGCGTGCGGCTGCTGGCCGAGTTCGATGCGCTGGAGGCCGGCATCAGCGCGCAGGCCCTGGAGCCCTCCGGGCGGCTGCGCATCAACGCGCCGGTCAGCTATGGCATCGCCCGGCTGGGCCCACTGCTGGCCGGCTATCGCGCGCGCTACCCGCAGGTGGAACTGGACCTGTCGCTGTCCGACCGCCTGGTGGACATGGTCGAAGAAGGCTACGACGTGGCGATCCGCATCACCCGCCAGCCCGGCCCGGCACTGATCGCGCGCAAGCTGGCGGACGCGCAGATCAGCCTGTGCGCGGCGCCGGCGTATCTGGATGCGCATGGCCGGCCGCAGCAACCCGAAGATCTCTCCGCGCACGAATGCCTGCAGTACAGCTACTGGGGCGGCGGGGATGCGTGGCAGCTGCAGGGGCCACGCGGGGAGGTCTCCGTGCCGGTACGTGGCGGTGTGCGTGCCAACAATGGCGACGTGCTGCGCGAAGCGGCCATCGCCGGCATGGGCATCATCGTGCAGCCGGACTTCCTGGTGGCCGAGGCGATCGCCGAGGGTCGACTGGAACGGGTACTGCCCGCGTGGGCGGTGCCGGGCATCGGCATCCATGCGGTGTACACCAGCCGCAGCCATCTGGCGCCGAAGGTGCGCAGCTTCATCGACTACCTGGTGGAAGCGCTGGGCGGATGACGCGTGGCGGCGGCCGGGCAGCGCCCGGCGAACTACGCCTCCACCGCATCCAACTGCGCGATCACCCTGGCCAGCGGCATCGGCCGGCCCAGCAGATAGCCCTGCACCTGGTCACAGCCGTGCGCGGCCAACCACTGGTGCTGCCCGGGGGTCTCCACGCCTTCGGCGATGATGGTCAGGCCCATGCTGTGCCCCAGTGACAGCAGTGCACGGCAGATGGAGGCATTGCGTGGATTGGTTTCCACGTCCGCCACGAAGCTGCGGTCGATCTTGAGGATGTCCAGCGGCAGATGCTGCAGGTAGGACATGTTCGAATAGCCGGTACCGAAGTCGTCCAGCGAGATGCAGATGCCCTGCTCATGCAGGCGCTGCATGGTCTGCTTGGCCTGGCCGGGCTTGCGCATCAGGCTGCTCTCGGTCAGCTCGACCTGCAGCGCACCGCGGGCCAGCCCGAACTCCTGGCTGGCACGGGTGAACTCGGCCACCAGGTCGCTGTTGAAGAATTGCACCGCCGAGACATTCACCGCGATCGGCAGGTCCCAGCCGGCATCGACCAGCTGCCGCTGTGCCTGCGCGGCGGCGCGGATCACCCAGCGGCCCAGCGCCAGGATCAGGCCGGTGTCTTCGCACAGCTGGATGAACTCACCCGGTGGAATGAAACTGCCGTCGGCCTGCGGCCAGCGCAGCAGGGCTTCCAGCGCGGCCGGGCTGCTGTCGCCTGCGTGGCAGATCGGCTGGTAGTACAGCTCGAACTCGGTATCGATCGCGCTGTGGATGCGCCCAGCCAGGCGCAGGCGTTCGGACAAGCGCGAACTCACGGTGGTGTCATACCAGGCGATCACGTTGCCTTCGTCGCGCGCCGCATGCGCGGCCTGCGCGGCCATGCCGATCACCTGCTCGGCGGTGCTGGTGTCGGCGTCGGCCTTGACCGCCACGCCAATGCGCGGCTCGAACTGGTGCAGCCAATCCTGCCCGCGCACCGGCTCGGAGACGGTCTGCACCAGGGTGTCCAGCGCGGTCTGGCGCTGATGGTCGTCGCGGATGGCGAAAATGAAATCCTCGGCCGGCTGGAAGGCCAGCAGCCCATAGCGCACGCCGAGCCCGCCCAGGCGCTTGGCCATCGCCTGCAGCACCACGTCGCCGACCTCCCGGCCGAGCGTATCGGCGACCAGCTGCAGGCCACGGAACTGCACGTAGGCAATGGTGTACGCCCCGCCCTCCTCGTCCAGCTGCGCGGCCAGCGCACGCGTATTGAGCAGGCCGGTCGCCGGGTTGTGGGTGGCGTGATACGCCAGGTCGCGCTCGTAGGCCAGGCGCTCGCTGACATCCTCGGCCAGCACCAGGCAGGCCTGGCGCCCATCGAAATCCAGCCGGGCCAGATGCGCACGGACCTCGAACACGGTGCCGTCCTTGCGCTGGTGCAGGCGCACCTGCGCATCCTGCACGTCGCCGATGCGGGCCTGGGCGATCGCCCCGCGGATCTCCTCCCAGCCTTCGCGCGGGCGGATATCCAGGATGCTCATCGCCAGAAATTCATCGCGGCTGTAGCCGTACTGGCGCACCGCCGCTTCGTTGACTTCCAGGAAGCGCAGCGTGTCCGGATCGAACACCCAGAACGGCGCCGGGTTGCGGTCGAACAGCAGCCGGAACTGTCGTTCGGCCTGCTGCACCCGGGCCAGCGCATCCACCCGCTCGCTGACATCGGTCAGTGCCCCGATCATGCGGCGCTCGCGGTCCACCACCGCCACCCGCTGGCCACGCGCGGACACCCAGCGGATCGCGCCCCCGGGCAACACCAGGCGGAACATTTCATCGAGCACGCCGCTGCCGGCAAATGCGGCGTCGAAGGCCTGCTGCATGCGTACGGTGTCTTCGTGGTGCACGCGTGCGAAGAAGTCGGCGACCGGCAGGCTCTCGATGTCGATGCCGAAAATCTCACGCGCCAGCGGTGACCAGCGCAACAGGCAGGCATCCTCATCCACGTACCAGGTGCAGACCTTGCCAACCTGGTGCGCCATGCGCAGTTCGGCATGGCCGGTGCGCAGCTCCTCGCTCAGCGTGTCCTGATCGCGGGTGGCACGGCGCAGGCTCACATACACCGCGCCGAACAGCGCCCAGTACAGCAGATAGACGCCGATCGAGGCCTGCACATACGGCCACCACGCTGCCAGCACATCGCGCCGGCCCAGCCCGGCGTAGACCGCCAGCGGGTACTGCGCCAGCGTGCTGAGGCTGGAAATCCGTTCTATGCCATCGACCGCGCTGATCTCGGTCCCCAGCGGCGTCAACGCGTCTCGGCGCAGCAGCTCGCGCTTGGCCAGGCCGAAACGACGCCCCACCACCCCGGCCGGGTCCGGACTGCGCGCCAACACATAGCCATGCGGGTCAGTGATGGAGATCACCCCGGCATCGCCGGTGTCCATGCCGCCGATGATCGACTGCAGTTCGGCCGTGCGCAGCCGTGCCAGCAGCCAGCGGTCGCCGCCCATGGGCAGCGCCAGCGGCAGGATCCACTGCGCGGCATCCAGCGCTTGGGGTGGGCCAAGGAACACCTGGCTGCCCTGCCCGCGGTTGTCATCCACCGCCCACAGCGGCAGCTGCAGGTCGCCGCTGCCACTGGTCAGGGCGCGCCCGTACTGGTCGACCACCACGATGCTGTGCAGTTCGGCATGCCGCTGCAGCGCGCCGGTGATGCTGGCGTCGAGCAGATCAGGGGCTTGCGCCGGCACGCGCTGGAACAGCAGCGCACCATCCCGGGAAATGCCCTGCATCACCCGCTCCAGATTGCGCAGCTCCAGCCGCAGCAGGCGCTGGGCACCGGTCGCCAGCGCCGAGCTCTGGCGCTGCGCGGCTTCCTGTCGGCGCTGGCCATCATTGACCAGCGTGGCCACCAGCCCGGCAGCCAGCAGCGCACCCAGGCAAACCCCCAGCCATACGAAGGTCCGCAGTGGCCGCGCCAGGGCACGGTTCAACGCGGGCATCGCAACCCTTTTCCCGAACGACAGGCTGACTTCATCTGTAAACGCTTCCTGGTTTCCCCAAACCTGAGCGGCCGCTGCCCGGGATTCTTGACGCCTTGATCGTCACGCGGGCGCCGACGGGGCGCGCGCGGAATCCGTGCCGCGCCAGCATGCACGAGCACGCGCAGGACGGGAAGCACCGCAGCGGGCCGTTCACCTCGGTGAATCCGGGGACGGGCAGATCCGGTACCCGATGCCGCCGAAGCCGGCATAACCGTGCGCCCGGGACAGGATTAGACTTGGATGTTTCCGTTGCAGAGAAGCTCAATGTCCAAGCTGCGCCGCCCCACCCTGATGCTCGCCATTGCCGCCAGCCTGTCGCTGAGCCTGGCCGCCTGTGACCGCCAGGCGACTGCGCCGGCCGCGGCCGCGCCCGAAGCCGCTCCGGCCGAACCGGCCGCGCCCAAGCCGCAGCTTGGCAGTTTCGGCTTCGACGCCGCCGGCATGGACCGCAGCATCGCCGCCGGCGATGACTTCTTCGGCTTCGCCAACGGCACCTGGGTCAAGAACACCGAGATCCCGGCCGACCGTTCCAGCTACGGCAGCTTCAACGTCATTTCCGAAAAGACCCTGGCCGACACCCGCGCGATCCTCGAAGGCGCCGCGGCCGATACCAAGGCCGAGGGCGAGACCAGGTTGATCGGCGATTACTACGCCGCCTTCATGGACGAGACCGGCATCGAGTCACGCGGTGCCGCCCCGGTCAAACCAGCGCTGGACGCCATCGCCGGGATCAGCGACAAGGCCGCGCTGGCCACCGCGCTGGGCGGCACCCTGCGCGCCGATGTGGACCTGCTCAACGCCACCAACTTCTACACCGACCGCCTGTTCGGTGTGTGGGTCTCGGTGGATCTGCTGCAGCCGGACCGCACCGCGCCGTACCTGGTGCAGGGCGGCCTGGGCCTGCCGGACCGCGACTTCTACCTGCAGGGCGGCCGCATGGCCGAGATCCGCAAGCAGTACCAGGCGTATATCGCCCAGGTGCTGCAGCTGGCAGGCGTCGCCGATCCGGCGGCCAAGGCCCAGCGCATCCTCGCGCTGGAGACCAAGATCGCCCAGGCCCACGCCACCCAGGAAGACACCAACGACGTCGCCAAGGGCGCCAATGCCTGGAAGCAGGCCGACCTGAGCGCCAAGGCGCCGGGCATGGACTGGAGCGCTTTCCTGGCCTCGGCCGGCCTGGACGCCCAGCAGAACTTCATCGTGTGGCAGCCCAAGGCCGTGGCCGGCATTTCGCGCCTGGTCGCGACCGAGCCGCTGGAGGTCTGGAAGGACTACCTGGCCTTCCATGCACTGGACCGCGCCGCCCCGTACCTGCCCAAGTCGTTCGCCGATGCGCGCTTCGCCTTCCACGGCACCACGCTCAACGGCACCCCGCAGCAGAGCGAGCGCTGGAAGCGTGCGGTGGATGACAGCAACCATGCGGTCGGCGAAGCGATCGGCAAGCTGTACGTCGAGCGTCATTTCGACCCGGCCACCAAGGCCCGTGCGGACGAGATGGCCAAGAACATCATTGCCGCGTTCGCCAAGCGCATCGATGCGCTGGAATGGATGTCGCCGCAGACCAAGGCGCGTGCCAAAGCCAAGGTCGATGGCCTGACCGTGGGTATGGGCTACCCGGACACATGGCGCGATTACACGGGCCTGGAGATCAAGCGCGATGACGCGCTGGGCAATGCCGAGCGTGCCGAGCTGTTCGAGTACCGCCGCAACATCGCCAAGCTGGGCAAGCCGGTGGACCACAGCGAGTGGGCGATGCTGCCGCAGACCATCAATGCGATGAACGTGCCGCTAGAAAACCGTCTGGTGTTCCCGGCTGCGATCCTGCAGCCGCCGTTCTTCGATGGTGCGGCCGATGATGCGGTGAACTACGGTGCGATCGGTGCGGTGATCGGCCATGAGATCAGCCACGGCTTCGACAACGCCGGTGCGCTGTTCGATGAGACGGGCAAGCTGCAGAACTGGTGGACGGCGGAAGATCTGAAGAAGTTCAACGCGGCCGGTGATGCGCTGGCGGCGCAGTTCAGCAGCTACAGTCCGTTCCCGGGGGTGTCGGTGAATGGTCGTTTGACGCTGGGCGAGAACATTGCGGACGTGGCGGGTCTGTCGACGGCCTACGATGCGTATCAGTTGTCGTTGCAGGGCAAGCCGGGCCAGACGCTGGAGGGCTTCACGTCGGATCAGCGGTTCTTCCTGGGCTTTGCGCAGGCGTGGCGCAGCAAGGCGCGTGAGCAGGCACTGCGCAATTCGCTGTTGACGAACGTGCATGCGCCGGGCCAGTTCCGTGCGTTGACGGTGCGCAATCTGGATGCGTGGTATCCGGCCTTCGAGGTGAAGGAAGGCCAGAAGCTGTATCTGGCGCCGGAGAAGCGGGTCAAGGTGTGGTGAGGTTTTTCATCACGTTTTGCTGAGATGAAAGAACGGGCGCTTCGGCGCCCGTTTTTTTTGTCGTAGAGCTTCAGAGCTTCAGAGCTGCAGAGCTGAAGAGCTGAAGAGCTGAAGAGCTGAAGAGCTGGAGCAGAGCAACGGCTGGGGTTTGCGGCTGCTCTGGCTTGGGCGGGCCTGGGCGGGGTGTCGGGACCCGCTGCAAGTACGTCCATGTAAGCTCGTATGCCGCCATCCATGGCGGCATACGGTCCCGCCACCCCACCCATGCCCACCCTTTGACAATGGGCTGGTGCGCAAGGGAAAAGCGGTCCCCGGCTCCGCGGCTGTGGCAGTGATTGGGTTTGTTTCGCTGGCCCGCTTCGATCTGTAGCTTTGCTACTCGGCTTCGTGGAGCAACACGGTGACGCTCTGCTGCTTTGCTCTGCTGCTTTGCTCTGCTGCTTTGCTCTGCTGCTTTGCTCTGCTGCTTTGCTCTGCTGCTTTGCTCTGCTGCTTTGCTCTGCTGCTTTGCTCTGCTGCTGCGCTGTGCTCTGCTGCTGCGCTGTGCTCTGCCGCTCAGCTTTGCTGCTCCCGCTCTGCTGCTCGCGCTTTGTTGCACCGCACTTCTGCAGTTCTGTGCCGCTTTGCCGTTCAGCTGTTCAGCTGTTCAGCTGTTTAGCTGTTTAGTATCGCCACTCTGATCCACTGGTTGGCACTGCTACTGAGTCTGCCTCTTAGCGCTGCTGCTCCGCGATGCCGCTCAGCTCCGCTTACTGGCCTTTGATCTCAGCATGGCCACCGGCCAATTGTCAGGGGGCGGGCACGTGTAGGCTGGAGGGACCGTATGCCGCCATGGATGGCGGCATTCGAGCTTACAGGGACGTACTTGCAGCGGGTCCCGGAAGCCTATGCGTGCCCGACCCAACCATCGGACACAGGCACTCGCGATTCACCGCTTCAAGGCCAATCAGCAAGCACGCCGGCAGGAACGCCCATCCGCGTGCACGCCCGCGTCGCCAGGCCATCCTGCAGTGCACGCCGGAACAGTGGCGCCATACCCTTCAGCATCACCGCAGAGGCACGCGACTGCGCACGTTGCATGGGCGTGCGCGCCAGCATCGTCGTCGCCCATTCCGGCAACAGCGCCGCGCCGGCACCCAGGAACAGCTCGCGCGACAGTCCCGCCATCGGCACCGGCAAGCGGATGCCGGACAACACCGCCAGCACCTCGCGCGAGCGCGCATCGAACACCAGCGCCGATTGCTGTTGTGCGAAGTACGCGTCGACCTCCGCTTCCGACGCCGGCACATCGGTGGCGCCGAGTGCTTCGGCCACGCGCTTGTACTCGCGGTAATACTGATCGGCGATGGCGCCCGGGACGTCGCGGCAATAGCGCCGGCAGCCCTGCAGGAAACCATAGGCCTCGGTCACGTGTACCCAGGTCAGCAAGGCGGGATCGTCCGCGGAATACGCGCGGCCGTCGGCCGTGTGCCCGCGCACCTGCGCGTGGATGCGGGTCACCTTGGCGATCAACGCCTCGACTTCCGCGGCCGGTGCGTACGTGGTGCCGGCGACAAACGCGGTGGTGCGGCGCAGGCGGCCGACCAGGTCATCGCGGAAATTGGAGTGGTCGTACACGCCGGCCAGCGCCAGCGGATGCAGGGTCTGCAGCATCAGCGCGCACAGGCCGCCGGCAAGCATCCCGGGAAATTCCGAGTGCACGCGCCAGGTGATGCTGTCCGGGCCGAACCAGCCGGGGTCGCCCAGGGGATGGTCGTAATCGATCCCACTCTGGCCGCGGGGGAAAGCACCCAGTACCCAGCGGCGGATCGGGGCAGTGGCGGGGCGGGCAAGCGAACGCAGCAGGGAAGACATCAACAGTACCGAGGGCGGAGCGGGCCGGCGTTTCGCGCGGATGCGTCAATTCTGCGTGATACCGCCGGGGCTGGCGAGGGCACCGTCGCGCTGGGCCCGCGCATTGTGCAACTGCAGCATGGGAACCGGCGTCCGCAGGCTATTTACCCGGTGATTTACGTGCCGCAGTGCGCAAATCCGCTGCGAGTTTGCCCATTCAGGCAGGAATGACGCCGGATCTTTGCGCTTTGCCCATTGCCAAGCGCCGTGAAAGTGCTAGAACTGGACGTGCCACAACGTCGTCCAATGCGCTGCCGCACGTTCCAGAAGGAGCTCGTCATGATCGCTTTGTTCAAAGGTTTGGGTTTGCTGTTGCAGGACAACGAGCTGTACAGCAGCCCGTTCGAAAAACAGGTCGCGCATTGGCGTAACAAGAGTGAACAGCAGATCCGCGAGGAAGTCGCGGTGCTCGCCAAGGCCAAGGGCCAATGGCTGATGGCCTCGATCGTCGGGTGGCAGGCATCCTCGCTGCTGATCCTCGGCCTGATCAGCAACTACCTGTGGAAGGATGACTTCCATATCACCTTCACCCGCGTGGTGATCGTGTTCGGCTCCTGGGTGTCGATCCTGTTCGTGATCTGGTTCATGGCCAACATGTTCGATCACACCGCCGGCTTCGAGCGCTGGATGAAGGCCTTCAACAGCCGCGCCCGGATCACCTCCGATGCCGATACGGTGGAGTGCGTGGCCGAAGCGCTGGATATGGCCCAGCATTATCCGGAAGTGCTGGACTACAAGCAAGCCGTGAGCGCCAAGCGCGAACTGCGCCATGAGGATATCCGCATCATGCGCGAGATCGGCCGGATGAAGCAGCACACCGAACTGGTCGGCCAGCTCAACCACGTGGGCGAGCAGCCCAACGGTACCAACCTGCATCTGCAACCGGCGTTCTGACCCTACTGAAACGCGGGGGGAGCCACGATGCCACCGTGATCACTCACGGTGGCATTGTTCTTTCTGGACCGCGCTGGCGCAGTGCTGGAAGCCAGCCGGCAACCCCGCCATCTGCTCGGTCTTGCCGACTGCCACCGACAGCCGGTGCAGGGGCGGATAGGCGCAGTCCTTGTCCTTCCCGCAGCGCGCATCCAGCACCAGGTAGTGGCAGTGGCCACTGCTGCTGGCGATGCAGTCGAAGCTGGCCACCCCGTTGTCGACCGTGGTCTTGCTGTACAGCGCATCCACGCCATTGGCGCGGATGCGGGTGACGGAGGTGTTGCTCGATTGCTGGCAGGCAGCCAGCACGAGCACGCAGAGACTGGCGACAACGGCGATACGCATGGCAGGCTCCCGACGAAAGAAAAGGCGCGTTACATCCCGCGGAACAGACTCATGAAGGGCTGGCTGACGTTGAGCACTTCGGCTCGGTGCTTCAAGCGCAGCTGGCCGCGGCCGGTGTCGTCGCGGGTGACCGCGGCGACCGCTTTCATGTTGACGATGGTGGAACGGTGGATCTGGCGGAACCGTTGCGGATCGAGCGCGTCGAGCAGTTCGCGCAGCGAGGTGCGCAGCAGGCTTTCACCCTGCTCCGTGACCACGGTGGTGTATTTGCTGTCGGCACGGAAGTAGATCACGTCTTCGAGCATGATCAGCTGGGTGTCGCGCCCGTTGCTGGCCGTGATCCAGGCCAACGGCGGCGCGCTTGAGGCGGCGGCGGGCTGCTGGCCCAGGCGCTGCAGCAGTTGTTCGAGCATGCCGCTGTCCGGCCGGCCCAGCTGCATGCGCGCCAGAATGCGCTCACGCGTGGCGAGCAGACGCTCATCGCTGACCGGCTTGAGCAGGTAGTCGATCGCGCCCTGTTCGAAGGCATCGATGGCGTACTGGTCGTAGGCGGTGACGAACACCACCTGGGTGCGCGGGCTGATCTCGGGCAGCGCGCGGGCTACCTCGATGCCGGTGATGCCCGGCATGCGGATGTCGAGCAGGGCCAGATCCGGCTTCAGCTCGGCCAGGCGCTCCAGCGCGCTGGCGCCATCCTCGCATTCGGCCACCAGCCGCAGCTCCGGCCATAGCCGCTGCAGCTGGGCGACCAATGACTGCCGCAGCAGGTCTTCGTCTTCGGCAATGAGTGCATCAAGCTGCATGGATCGCCTCCCGGGCATCGCGCGGCAGGGTGATCGTCGCCGCCACGCCGCTGGGGAAATTGGACACGATGGCCACCCCGGCGCGCTCACCGCAGGTCAGGCGCAGGCGCTCGCGCAGGTTCTTCAGGCCGATCCCGGTACCGCTGGTGCCCTGCCCGAAACCGAGGCCATCGTCGGCCACGGTGAGGGTGACATGGTCCTCGAAAGCGCGCGCGATGATCCATACCGTGCCACCGCCCGGCTTGGGTTCCAGCCCGTGTTTGATCGCATTCTCGACCAGGGTCTGCAGGGCCATCGAGGGCAGCGGCACGCTGGTCAGCGCCGGCGGCACATCCACCTGCAGGGCCAGGCGTGCGCCCATGCGGATCTTGAGGATTTCCAGGTAGGCCTGGGTGCGCTCCAGCTCCACCCCCAGGGTGGACATCGATTCATCCACGCTGGGCAGCGAGCTGCGCAGGTACTGGATCAGGTGCCCCAGCATCTGGTCCGCGCGCGGCGGATCAGTGCGGGTCAGCACCTGCGCGTTGGCCAGGGTGTTGTAGAGGAAGTGCGGCTCGACCTGGGCATGCAGCAGGTTGAGTCTGGCCACCGAGAGTTCCTTCTCGGTCGCGGTCTGTTCGGCGGCGGCCTGTTCGTCGCGGCGCTGCTCGGCCACCCGGCGGGTGATCGCACGGCTTACCGCTTCGGCGTTCTCATGGTTGCTGCCTTCGTCCACCGCCAGCAGGTCCGCCCAGACGCCGGCATCGGGCTCGAACAGCAGCGTCACGCTGCTGGTGCCCTGCCCCGGCGTGACCGTGGCGAGCACGCTGTTGCGCTTGATCGCCAGCCGCGCAGGCAGGTTCCAGCGCGACGGTGGGCGGCCGTTGTAGGTGTCCACGCGGCGTACGTAGGCACGGACCTGCAGGCTGCCCGGAGCGCTTTCGATATCTTCCACCCGCGGCAGCTCGGCGATGGCCGCTTCGACCAAGGCGAAGGCGGGGCCCGCATCCATGGGGACCTCGATCTGGCGCCGCTGGCGGCTGGACAGGGTGGCCGCGTCCAGGCGCCCGGCCGCGTGCTGGACCCGGCGGATATGGGCAATGCAGCTGCCCAGGGCGGTCACCATCACGAACAGGGCCAGCAAGCCGAACACCCAGCCGGGACCTTCGTCCATGCCGTGGAAGAAGCCACTCCAGACGAACCCCGCCACCACGATGGCGGCGGCCCAGGCCAACAGAATGCGGAGAATCAGGGAGAGGCTGGCGAACACGGCGGCGTCATCACATAGGGAGTGAGGCGAGCATAGCCCTGCCGCCAGCGGGAACAAGCGGCATGCGACGAAGGCGGGGAATGGGGGGACGAAGCGGTGTAGAGCCACCCCATGGGTGGCTGGCTTTCTTCCGGGACCGCGAAGCCACGCATGGCGTGGCTCTACGTCTGGGTTCGGGACCGCGAAGCCACGCATGGCGTGGCTCTACAGCGGGGTCCGGCCGGCGTGCCGGCCGGACGCGGTCTTATTTTCGCTCGGCGGCGCTGGCATCACGCGGGGCGCGGAACTGGGAATCTTCACTCCAGTTCGGCCAGGCGCGCGAATTGGCCAGCTGGTTGCCCAGCGTGTACAGCACTTCCAGATCGCGCGAGGCACCGGCGAAGGTCCAGTCCGGCTGCCATTCGTCCCCCTGCTGGTGATAGCGCTTGGCGGTGTAGTCATCCGACGCCGCCTTGCCAGCGGCGACGCCGCCTTCCACCCAATCCTGGCCCGCCGAGTACGACACCGCCGGCACGCCACGCTTGGCGAACGGGAAGTGATCGGAGCGGAAGAACAGGCCGGCTTCCGGCTTGGGATCCGGCGTATAGCGGATGTCCCAGCCCTTGGCGACGTCCTTGAGCTGGTCCAGCAGTTCCAGCTTGGCCGAGCCGTAGATGCCGAAGTCACGCGAGGGACTGAAGGGCGCCATGCCATCCATGTTGATCAGCGCCACGGTCTTGCCCAGCGGATACAGCGGGTGGGTGGCGTAGTACTCCGAGCCGAGCAGGCCCTTTTCCTCGGCGGTGACGGCCAGGAACAGCACCGAACGCTCCGGGCGCTTGGCCTTGGCGAAGCCGCGGGCCAGTTCGACCAGCGAGGCGGTGCCGCTGGCGTTGTCCAGCGCACCGTTGAAGATGGTGTCACCGTTCGCGTCCGGCTTGCCCACCCCGATGTGATCCCAGTGCGCGCTGTAGATCACGGTCTCATCCGGATGCGTGCTGCCTTCCAGGCGCGCGGCCACGTTGTGCGAGGTGATCACCTCGGTCTTGACCGCGTACTTGGCCGAGAAGGTCTCGCCCTTCAGCTCGACCGGCTTGAAATCACGGGTTTGCGCCTGCTTCTTGAGCGCCTCGAAATCCAGGCCGGAGCGCTTGAACAGTTCCACCGCCAGATCGCGCTGGATCCAGCCTTCCAGCAGCGGATGCGCGTCGGCCGGATTGTCGCGGACCACGTCGAACATGGTGTTGGTGTTGGAACCGGCCACGGTGGCCCAGCCATACGAGGCCGGTGCGGTCTCGTGCACGATCAGCACGCCGAGGGCGCCCTGGCGCGCGCCTTCTTCGTACTTGTAGGTCCAACGGCCGTAGTAGGTCATGCCCTTGCCGTCGAAATCGCCCTGGCCGGTTTCGAAGTCCGGATCGTTGATCAGCACGACCGCGATCTTGCCCTTCAGGTCCACGACCTTGAAATCGTCCCAGTTGCGCTCGCCGGCCTTGACGCCGTAGCCGAGGAAGACCAGCGGCGCGTTCTTGATGTCCACTTCGCTGGCACCGTTCATGGCGGCACGCACGGCGATTTCCTTGCCCTGGCTCAGCGTCTGCGGCGTGCCTTTGCTGCTCAGCGAGAGGCTCGGGGTGCCGACGATATCGCCCTTGAGCAGCGGCACGGCCTGGGTCCACAGGCGCTTGCCATCCTTGAGGTCGCCGCCCGGCTGCAGGCCCGCCGCTGCGAACTGCTTGCTCAGGAACGCAATGGTCTTCTCTTCACCGGCCGTGGCCGGCGAGCGGCCTTCATAGGCATCCGACGCCAGTTCCTTGACGTCGGCGGAGATCCGCGCGCCATCGAATTTGGGGGTGGCGGCCATCAAGGCCGACGACACCGACAACGCCAACAGGCTGATTACCACACGCTTCACGCTGCACCTCATGACTGACCGACAATCGCCCGAGTGTAGGCCAGAGCTGCCGTGCGGTGCAGTGCCGGTCTACACAGCGGCCGCGCGAGCCAGCAGCAGCGCCTTCTCACGTGCGTTGGCGGTCAGTGCGGCTGCACGCGCGAAGGCCGCGCGCGCTTCGTCGTGCCGGCCCAGCTGGGCCAACAGATCACCCTGCACCGCGGCCAGCGGCGCGTAGTCGCGCAACCGCGCATCGTCCCCGAGCGCATCGACCAGGGGCCATGCGGCGGCCGCACCCTGTGCCCGCGACAAGGCGACCGCGTGGTTCAGCGCGATCACCGGCGAGGGCTGGCGCTGGGCCAGCCGCGCGTACAACACGGTCATCCGCGCCCAGTCGGTGTCTTCGGCGCGGCGTGCGCGCGCATGGCACTCGGCGATGGCCGCCTGCAGTGCATAGGCGTCATCGCCACCGCCCAGCGCAATCGCTTGCTGCAGGGCCGCCTGGCCACGGGCGATCTGCAGCCAGTCCCAGCGCGTGCGGTCCTGGTCGGGCAGCAGGATCGGTGTGCCGGTCGCATCCGTACGCGCGGCGGTGCGCGATGCCTGCAGTTCCATCAACGCGAGCAGACCCTGCACCTGCGGCCAGATCGGCAGCCGGCCGGCCAGCACGCGGCCCAGCCGCAGCGCTTCATCGCACAACGCCGGGCGCATCCAGTCATCGCCGGCACTGGCGGCATAGCCTTCGTTGAAGATCAGGTAGACCACCTCCAGCACCGAGGCCAACCGCTCGGGCAGCGCCGCCTGGCGTGGCACTTCGAACGGCACCTGCTTCTGCGCCAGCGTGCGTTTGGCGCGCACGATGCGCTGGGCGATGGTCGGCTCCGGGGCGAGGAAGGCGCGCGCGATCTCCTCGGTGGTCAGCCCGCCAAGCAGCCGCAGCGTCAATGCCACGCGCGCATCGGCCGCCAGCACTGGGTGGCAGGCGACGAACATCAACCGCAGCAGGTCATCGCCGATGTCGTCTTCCAACGCACCGCTGTCGTCGGGCGCCGGCAACGGCAGCGGCTCCAGCTCACTGCCGTACTGCGCATGCTGGCCGGCGACGCGGCGGTGCTGGCGCAGCACATCGATGGCGCGGTTGCGCGCGGTGGTCATCAGCCACGCTCCGGGATTGTCCGGTACCCCCTGGCGGGGCCAGCGCTCCAGCGCGGCCAGCCAGGTGTCCTGGACCAGCTCTTCGGCACGGCCGACATCGCCGCCAAGCAGGCGGGTCAGGCGGGCGGTCAACACTGGCGACTCCATGCGCCAGATCGTCTCCAGTCGTTGCGTCAGTGCCGTGTCCATGCGGCCGATCAGAGCACCAGCGCGGCCGGGGCACAAGCCGCACCGCGGCGTGCCATCGCGCCGGTCCGGGCTCAGGGCTGCTTCATGCAGTTGACCATCCACGGCTTGCCGTAGCGGTCGATCAGAAAGCCCCAGCGATGGGCCCAGAAGGTCTCGGTGATCGGCATCTTGATCTCACCCCCGTCGGCCAGCGCCTTGAACACACGCTCGGCTTCATCGACCGAGTCGACCTCGATGTTGATCGTGGTGCTGCCCTGCCCGTCCGACGACGGGCCATCGGCGGCCATCAGGACCGCCGAGCCAACCTCCAGCTGGCTGTGGGCAACGTGGTCCAGTGTCTCCGGTGGCATCTCGCCACAGCCCTCCTGGCTTTCCATGGGAGGCATGTCGCGGTACTTCATTTCAGAGGTGACCTTACCGCCGAGCACCTGCGCGTAGAAGGCCATGGCGTCATGGGTCTTGCCGTTGAAGCCGAGGAACGGAATCAGTTTCATGGGAATGCTCCAGGGATGCGGGGGGATCAATCGGCGGTGCCGATCTGGTCGCGCAGACGCTGTTCCTGCGCCTGTAATTCAGGAGTGAAGGCCGCGCCGAAATCCTCGGCACTGAGGATCGGCCGCAGCTCGACCACATCCCCGGCAGCGAACGGGGCGCGCTTGAGCCATTCGGTGGCCTCGTCCAGCGAGCGCACCTGCCAGAGCCAGAACCCGCAGACCAGCTCGCGGGTTTCAGCGAAGGGCCCATCGATGACACGCGGCGGTTCACTGCCGAACGCCACCCGGCGGGCGCGCGCGGTCGGGTGCAGGCCCTCGCCGGCCAGCATGATCCCGGCCTGGACCAGCTGTTCGTTGTAAGCGCCCATGGCGCGTATTTCCTGCTCGGTGGGCAGTTGACCGGCCTCGGTGGCCGCCGTTGCCTTGACCAGTACCATGACTTTCACGGGATGCTCCTGTGTGCCAGCCCGTCACCCGGGCCGTTCACTGGATACAACGTGCCCGCAGGGCGGAAATCGACACGCCGCACGGGTTTATTTTTCCGCCCCTGAACGGGGCACCGCTGCGGCGCTGCAACACGTCACGGGCGCGGGCTGGGGCATCATGCGGTTTCCCCCGCTCACCCCGGTCCGACCATGCAATTCCTGTTGCTGATCTACATCGACGAAGGCCTGTTGCAGGCCCTGCCCGGCGATGAGTACGACCGCCTGATGCACGACTGCCTGCAGCATGCCGACCGCCTGCAGGCCGAGGGCACGCTGGTGCTCGCGCAGAAGCTGGAACCGGTCGACAGCGCGCGTACGCTGCGCGTGCGCCAGGGCCAGACCCGCATCACCGATGGCCCGTTCGCCGAAACCCACGAATTGTTGGCCGGCTTCAATCTGATCAACGCGCCGGACCACGCCGAGGCGATGCGCATCGCCGAGCAGTTCCCGTGGTCACGTTTCGGCAGCATCGAGGTGCGCCCGCTGGCCGACATGGACGCCGAACGCGTGCGCGTCGGCGCCTGACATGGCTCAGGGCAACAGCGTGATCTTCAGATCGCGCGGGCCGATGGCCTCATTGCCGCTGTAGTCACGCGCACTGCCACGCAGGATGTAGTCGCCGGCGGGCAACGCGTCGGGCTGCCAGCGCCCGGTCTCGACCAGCCCATCGCGCACGGTGTTGGTGACCAGGTGGCGGAACCGGGTGACCGCGCTGCCATGCACGGTGATGCCACTGTCCGGCGCGTAGGCCACGCGGGTGGCGCTGTCTTCGCGCGGCATCCGGTTGAAGACGATGTTGAAGCGCGGCTGCTCGTAGCCGGCCAACGGCTGGCCCTGCGCATCCAGCACCTGGTAGCCGACCTGGTACAGCCCCAGCCGCCGCCGCGGCAGGTTGCGGTCCACCTGGTCCCACGCCTCCACCACGATCTGCACGCCCGGGCCTTGCCTCGGAATTGCAATGCGGCCATCGGCGCCGGCCTGGATCGGCTGATCCAGATCGTCCAGCACCGCCACCTCGGTGATGCGCGGCGCGAAGGTGTCGGCATAATCGATGAAGCCCAGCGCCACCGCATTGCGCTCGAAGCCGCTGGCACCCACGCTCAGGTGTACATGCGCCATGCGGTTGATGCTGCCCAGCGCCTCACCCGCAGCGAAGCGCGTGCCACGGCGCACGCGGATGCGCGCCAACGTGCCGTCCTCACCGAACAGTGGCTGCCAGCGCGCATCGAACGGACGATCGCGCGGGTCGCGGCCGACCTTCATGTGGATGTACTTGAGCCTGCCCAGTGACAGGCCCTCGGCCTGGCCACCCACTGACCACGCCGCGAACGGCGTATCCACCTTGCCGTCGGCAATCGCCAGCACCGGCTGGCCGACATCGCCGCGGATGTCGAAGCCACCGTGCAGGTGGTGGCGACTTTCGCCCTTGAAGTCGCCGCGCACTTCACCCAGCGTGCCGACCACTTCATGCCACCCGTCCTGCGGGGCCAGCGGCCACCGGCCGGCGGTCTGCGGCAGCGGCGCGTCCGGCGCCGGGCCGATCAGCGCCGGCGGGGCACTCTCTCCCGCCGCCAGCGCACGCAGCCGGTGCACACGGTAGGACGCGGCATCGGCCAGATACAGACCGCCCTCGTCATCGAGCGCGAGCGCGGTGGGACGGGCGAAGCGCGGTTGCGGCGGCACCCCCGCCAAGGCCAGCTGATGCCCCTGCGCCGAGATCTGCACCACCTTGCCGTTGATGTCGCTGGCATAGATCACCCCGTCGTGGGTCACCGCCAACGACAGCGGACCACTGAGCAGGCCCCCATCGGCGACGCGGGTGCTCAGCGTGCCATCCGGTGCAAGCTGGCGGATCGCGTTGTTGAACAGGTCGGCGATCAGCAGATTGCCGTGCGGATCGAGTGCCAGCGCCACCGGCGTATCCAGGCGGGTGACCGTCCCCAAGCCATCGAGCATGCCCGGGCGTTCGCCGCCCGCGACGGTATGCACCCGTCCATCGGGTTCGATGATGCGGATGCGGTCGTTGTAGGTATCGGCCACGTACACGCGGCCGCCGGCGTCCACCGCCACGCCCATCGGCCCATCGAAACGCGCCTGCGCGGCCGGCCCATCGACGAAGCCCCGCTGGCCATCACCGGCCAGCGTGCTCACGGTGCCGTCCACCGCGATGCGGCGGATCACGTGATTGCCGGTATCGGCGACGAAGACGTTGCCGCTGGCATCCAGCGCGATCCCGGAGGGCGTGTTGAACTGCGCCTGCAAGGCAGCGCCATCGCGCCAGCCCTCGCCCTGCCCGGCCAGGGTGTCCACGCGGCCGTCGGGATGGACGCGGCGGATGCGGTTGTTGTCGCCGGCATCGGCGATGTAGACGATACCGTGTGCATCCACGGCCACGCCGTACGGATCGGCAAAGCGCGCCTGGGCGGCGGGGCCTTCCGTGCTGCCGCCGACGCCGTCGCCGGCCAGCACGCTGATCTGCGGCGTCCAACCCAGGACCGTCGCCACCGGGCCCGGTGGCGGTGCCGGCGCTGCCGGTTCGCGCAGGAAGGTCCAGACCAGCGCTGCCGCCATCAGGGTGGCGATCAGCACCACCATCGTCCATCGTCCGCGCGTCATCGCCATCCTTGCCTGCTGCTGTTCGGGACACGACCTTAGCCGCTCGCAGCGCGCCTGCAAACCCTGCACGACGAACGCGACTTGTGCGGACGCCACGTTCCGGTTTCAATCGGGGTTCATTCCATGGAAGGACACCGTCATGCGGCGCCTGCAACGTCATCGTAGTGCCCTGGTGCTTGCGCTGGCGATCGCAGGCAGCAGTCCCGTCCACGCCCGTGTCGACACCGGCGATGGCACGACGGCGCCACAGGCGCAGGTCCTGCGCGACGCCGTCGCCGATGCGGCCGGTCAAGCCGCACAGGGCGACACGTTGGGTGCACTGATTGCCTTTGAACGCCTGCTGGCGAGCCCTGCCCTGCTCACGCTGTCGCAGGCCGACCGTCTCGAGGCCTACAGCCAGGCGGCGTGGACCGCGCTGCAGACCGGTCAGACGGGGCTCGCACGAACATACCTGCAGAGCGCACGCCAGCTGTCGCCGGATGAACCGCGTGTGCTGTATCTGCTCGGGGCACTGGATACCCAGGAGGGCAATCCGCTTGACGGCATCCGGAACATCACCCGTGCAGTTCAGCTGGCGCCTTCGTTCGCGGGCGATGTCAGCATCAACATGGCCGCGCAGTTCATCCAGCGGTTGCAGGGCGAGGAGGATGTGTTGCGCGCGTTCCTCGAGGTGCTGTTCGAGCGCCAGTGGAAGCCCGATGGCGTGGAGCCGACTGATTTCTGGCGTACGCTCGCGCTGCTTCAGATCAATGCCGAGCAGTCCGAACGGGTCGCGGCCACCCTTGCGCGCATTGATACCCCGATGGAAGTCATCGCCCTGCGCGCGGACAAGCGCTTTGATCGCTTCATCGATCGCGACAGCCCTCGTTTCGATCCACAACAGTCTGCCCAGCGCCATCTGGACACGCTGCGGCTGGACACGCTGCTGGCGCCGGAGAACGTGACCGCGCTCTCTGCGATGAGCGAGGCGATGCTGCTGATGGGAAAGAACGAGGACGTCCTCGCGATGACGGACCGGGCGGCCAAGGTGGCTGCCGGCCCGGGCATTCCGGACACCTTCGAGGGGTCCGGCGACCTCGCGTGGCTGCTCAACAGTCGCGCCATCGCCCAGCGACGGCTGGGCGACATCGAGACGGCGATGGCCACCATGACGCTCGCGGGCCGCTTCTCGGAGGGTGGCGGAAGCAATGTCAGCCAGCGCCTGAACCTGGCCGTGTGGCAGACCGGCATCCTGCAACCCCGCCAGGCACTGGAGACCGCCAACGGCATCGGCGACAACCTCAGCCCGTACGGTGAAGCGGTGCAGCAGTGGGTGCGCTTTGCGGCCTACCGCCAGCTTGGCGATCTGGCCCGTGCCGAACAGGCAAAGGCATGGCTCCAGGCGCATGACGATGTTGCCGCAGGCTATTTCATGGAGGCCCTGCTGGAGGACAACGCCTTGGACGCCGCGGCCGCGCATCTGATCGGCAGACTGCTATCCACCCAGCACCGCAGCGATACCCTGCTGTCGGTCCAGCGCTTTGTCACGGTGCCCTCGCTGCCCGGCGATGCGGAGCGCGATCGCCGCTGGTGGCAGGTGGTGGCGCGCCGCGATGTCCAAGCGGCGTTGAACGCCGTCGGCCGCAGTGACGCGTACGCGATCGTCGCACGCGGCTCCTCGCGCTGAGCCCGGCCCCTACTTCGCCGGCGTCTCCACCTTGAACCCCATCGCTTCGCGGTAGCGCACGTACAACGCGCTGACCTTCTCCACATAGGCCAGCGTCTCGGCATACGGCGGCACCCCCTTGTAGCGCGTCACCGCACCGATCCCGGCGTTGTACGCTGCCGCAGCCAGTACGCGGTCGCCTTTGTAACGCCGCAGCAACGCCTTCATGTAACGCGCGCCACCGCTGATCGACTGCTCGGCCGAGAGGGGATCGGCCACGCCGTATTCGGTGGCCGTATCGGGCATCAGCTGCATCACGCCCTGCGCGCCCTTGGGTGAGATCGCGCCGGCATCGAAGCCACTCTCTGCATGCGCGATCGCGCGCAGCCAGGCATCGTCCACGCCGGTGGCCTTGGCTGCCGCCTTGAACTGCTTGGCATGCCGGTTCAACTGCGGCGTACCGACCTTGCCCAGCCCTTCGTGCGCCGGCTCGCCCGGGGGCGTGGCCACGGTGAACTTCAGGAACACGCGTGAGCCGGGCAGGTTGCGGGTGGAGTAGACCAGCGCACCGTCCTGCTCACGCTCATACAGGGTGCCGCTGAAGACGCCCATGTTGCCCCACAGGTTGGGGGTCTGCACGGCGTTGTCGTCGATCTGCTGCGCGGTGCATCTGGAGCCCGGCTCCGGCGCGGTGGCCAGGCTGACCGTGTTGCTCTGCACGCAGCGATAGACCGTGCGCGCCGATGCCAGGCCAGGCAGCAGCAACGACAACAGGGCCAACGCGGCAGGCAGGGTCGGATTCATCGGGCTCGGATCGGGGCACGGAAGGGTGCGGCGCGATGATCCGGCCGGGGGCGCGAACCGAAGGTGAATACCGGGCTGCCGCTGGGCACGCGCTGGCGCCCTGCCCAAGGCTGACGGATTCAACCCCTCATGGAGCGTCCCGCCTCCACTCCCGCCCGTCCCGGCGCGCGGCAGTGTTTCAATCCCCGCGGACTGATGGTCATATAGCGGCTCGGGGCAGTGAGTGCCCTGGCCCGTCGGGCTGCCATGGAACCCCTTTTCGACTAGGCATCGAGGTCTGTTTGAACCGCGCCAGGATCATCGCCGTCACTGTAGTGCTCGCCCTGCTGGGCGCCCTGGTGCCGATCGCCACGGTGTTCTATTTCACCTGGAGCCGCGCCAGCGAGTCCGAGCAGGTGCGGCTGCAGACCACGGCCGAGCGCACCCTGCAGCGCGCGCATCGTGCCTACGAGATGGCACTGACCACCCTGCACGAGCTCAACCAGAGCACACTGGTGCCCTGCTCACCCGAGCACCTGCAGCTGATGCGCAGCCTGGCCATGCGTACCCATTCGGCCGAGCAGGTGGGCTACTTCGAACAGGGCCGGCTGGTCTGCAATTCGTGGGGGCCGGTGACGGCCGAGATCCCGCAGCCCACGCCCGGGTACGTGACCGCCGAAGGCGCCGGCATCACCCTCGGCGTCCGGCCGCTGGCCGGCAATCTGGAGCAGCCGTTGATGGCGCTCAGCTACGGGCAGTACGACATCCTGATGGACCCGGCGCGGCTGGTCGATGTGATCGCCGACCCCAACGTGCGGCTGGCGGTAGCCAGCCCGGACGGGCGCCTGATCGCGCAGCAGGACATCCGGGACCAGGAACTGCTGCAGCGGTTGCTGCGCGAGCCGGCCAGCGGCATGGAAGGCCAGACGCTCTACGCCACCGCGCAGGACCAGGAGTGGTTGGCCGTTGCGACCGCCCCGCGCACCGATCTGGTCGCCGCGTTCCGCCACCAGATCGGGCAGTTCATTCCGCTGGGCGTGCTCGGCGCGCTGGCGGCGATCGGGGGTGTGGTGTGGCTGTCGCGGCGGCGGCTGTCGCTGCGGGGCGAACTGGCCACGGCGGTGCGCAGGCGCGAGTTCTTCATGCACTACCAGCCGATCATCGAGCTGGACACCGGCATCTGCGTGGGCGCCGAATCGCTGGTGCGCTGGCGTCGGCCCGATGGCACGCTGGTGCGGCCGGATCTGTTCATTCCGCTGGCCGAGGAAGCCGGGCTGATCGAGGCGCTGACCGATCAGGTCATCGACCATGTGATCGCCGACATGCGCACGCTGCTGATACAGGACCGCACCGCGCACATCGCGATCAACCTGGCCGCCGAGGATGTCAGCAGTGGCCGGGCGTTGAAGGTGCTGTCGAGCAAGCTGCACGGCACCGGCATCCACCCCCAGCAGATCTGGCTGGAGGCGACCGAGCGCGGCTTCATCGATTTCCGCCGCGCGCGCACCAGCCTGGCCAATGCGCGGCGCATGGGTCACTGCGTGGCGATCGATGACTTCGGTGTCGGCTATTCCAGCCTGCAGTACCTGCAGCAGCTGCCGCTGGATGCACTGAAGATCGACAAGTCGTTCATCGATGCGATCGGCACCGACAGCGCCACCAGCCCGGTGACCTCGCACATCATCGACATGGCCAAGACGCTCGGGCTGTTCACCGTGGCGGAGGGCGTGGAAACCCCGGCCCAGCTCGCCTATCTCCAGGCGCGCCAGGTGGAGTTCGGGCAGGGGTGGCTGTTCTCGAAGGCACTGCCGCCGGCCGAATTCATGGCGTTCCACCAGCAGCGCCAGCAGCAGTACGGACAGGCACCGGAGGACATGCAGAACCCCAACGGCGACACGCCGGCCTGAGCCGTTGCGTCATTCCGCCTCGAGGCCGGCCAGCGTCATCACCCACGCCGGGAACTGCGGCTCGCCAGCATAGAACGCCTTCGGTCTGCCCTCGGCCATCGCCCAGCGCTGGATCCAGCTGATGCCCCCGGCGCCGTTGTAGCCATCGGCATGCTGGTAGGCCGGATCCTGCAGTGCCGCCTCCAGCGAGATGAAGCGATAGCCGCGCCGGCGCGTGGCGGCGACCAGTTCTTCCACACAGTCCGCGCTGAGCGCATTGGCGTGGATCAACCACACCTGTGCAGGCAACCGGCCCAGCAGCTGCTGCCCCCGCTGCTCGTAGTAGTCCAGCTTGTTGAGCATGTAGGGCACATAGCCGCGACGCAACTGGCGCAGGCGGGCCTCCCGCGCGACCGGATCGGGCTCGGTATCGCGCACGTGATCGTAGGCGAAGGCCCAGATCCATTCGCTGTTGTCGACCGTGACCGGCGCGACCTGATAACCATGTTGCTGCAGGAACGCGCCGAGCGCAGCGCGTTCCTGCGGTGACTGCCCGGCACGCAGATACGGATGCCGGAACCAGCGCGGTGCCTGCCCGGTTTCGGCCAGCAGTGGGCGCAAGATGGCTTCACCGCGCAGGATGTCCTGCTCATACGCGGCCAGGCCGATCGCGTGCAGATCGACATGGCCGTAGGTGTGGTTGCCGAGTTCGACACCGGCATCGCGCCAGTCGCGCAGCATCTGTACCCGCGTCGGCTGCACCTGTCCGTCCAGCGCCAGCTTGACCTCGTTGACGAACCCCACCACCGGCACGTCGGCCCGCTTCAGGGCTGCGATCAACTGTGCATGACGGGCGGCAAGCTCGGGCTCGGCGCGTTCGTCCAGGCGCTGCCAGGGCAGATCATCGATCGTCAGCGCGATGCGCCGATCCGGCTCAGCCGCCTGTGCGACCCCGGCCAGGCACAGCAGCGCCAGCAGGCCAGTTCGAAGGACTCCGTTACGCACCTGCCACTCCCATCGCGATACCCGGCCCCAGCATAGCGCCGGGTATCGCGGCTCACCTTGCCGTGTGCGGCGGCTCGGCTCAGTGCGCGATCGGGGCCCACGCACGCGGCTGGCGCAGCACCACCACCAACGTGGCCAACAGCAGCACCAGCAGGACCGCCGGCAGCCAGCGCTCGCCCACGGTTTCCAGCATCACCCCGCCGACGATGCCGGCCAGCGCGATCGCCAGGTTCCAGCCGGTCACCACGAACGACTGCGCGATGTCACCGGCCTCATCGGCGCGACGTGCCACCGCGGTCTGGAACTGGGTGGCAACGCCCCCGAACGACACCCCCCACACCACCGTGCCGATCAGCAGCACCCACGGCGCGCCGGGCCACAGCCCGAACGCCACGGCCGAGAGTGCGAAGGCCACGGTGCTGGCGACCACCAGTTCGCGCAGCCAGCGGTCCACCAGCAGCCCGGTGATCCAGATGCCGACCAGCGCGGCCACGCCGAACACCAGCAGCAGGCGATCCAGCCAGGCCGCCGCGCCAGACAGCGCCGCGAACGGTTCGATATAGGTGTAGAGCACGTTGTGCGCCAGCACGTACAGGAACATCGTCAGCAACGCAGTGCGCATGCCGCGCAGCCGCAGTACGTTGCCCAGCGGCTGCTGGGCCGCCGCGCCCGGGGCCGGCAAGGGCGGCAGCACCAGCCGCGCCCACACCAGCAGGCCGACGCTGAGCAGCGACATCAATCCGAACGCCCAGCGCCATCCAATGGTCTGGCCGAGCAGGGTGCCGGCCGGAATGCCGAGCGACAGTGCCAGCGGCGTGCCGACCATCGCCACCGCGATCGCGCGGCCCTGCAGCTGCGGCACCACCATGCGGCTGGCATAGCCGGCCACCAGCGACCACAGCAGGCCCGCGCTGATGCCCGCGCAGAAGCGCGCGACCAGCATCAGGCCGTAGTGGTGCGTCATCGCGGTGATGGTGTTGACCACCACGAAGCCGGCGATCGCAGTGAGCAGCAGCGGGCGCCGCGGCCAGCGCCGGGTCAGCGCGGTCATCGGCAATGCGGCGACGAGCGAGCCCAGGGCGTAGATCGTGACCAGCTGCCCGACCAGCGCGCGGCTGACGCCGAGATCGGCGCTCATCGGGGAGAGCAGGCCGGCCGGAAGCGCCTCGGTGAGGATGGTGATGAAGCCCGCGCAGGCCAGCGCCAGCAGCCCGCCGAACGGCAACCGGCTGGCGGCGTTGGGCAGGGGGAGGGCGGTGGAATCGACCGCGTGCCCGCTCATGGGCGCGCCTGGGTGGGTGCCGCATCGAAGGACGTGGGCTCGCGAAGGTGCGGGAGGGAAGACATGGGGGGCACCAGCAGAAGGGGGAGCGCCACGGTAGGCGGTGAGCCGCCAGGGAAACAGCCGGGTGGCGCTCCGCACATTCCGGACCGGCGAGGCCGCAATCGGCGAAGCGCCCTCCCCGCAAGGTCTTCGGCCGGCACCAGGCACCCGCGCACCACAGTGTTGCGGGCCAATGACGCCGGTGCCCGACCCGCAGGCCCTGCCGGCCGTTACAGTGCCTCTTTCACCCCGTGCAACCGCCCATGTCAGCCTTGGACAACCTCGGCAACCTGCAGACCTTCGTGCAGGTCGCCGATACCCGCAGCTTCGTCGAGACCGGCCGCATGCTCGGCATCTCCGCCTCGGCGGCCGGCAAGACGGTATCGCGGCTGGAGCAGGCACTCGGCGTGCGGCTGTTCCATCGCAGCACCCGCAGCGTCACTCTCACCGCCGAGGGCGAGCGCTTTCTGGTCCGGTGCCGGCGCATCCTCGATGAGCGTGACGCCGCCCGCGATGAGCTGGTCCAGCAGACCGAGGCGCCCACGGGGGTGCTGCGGGTCAGCCTGCCGCTGGTCGGCGACATCTCGCTGCCGCTGCTCACCGAGTTCATGGCCGCTTATCCCGGCATCCGCCTGGAGCTGGATTTCGATGACCGCCTGGTGGATGTGATCGAGGAAGGCTTCGACGCCGTGCTGCGGGTCAGCGCGCCGACCGACTCGCGCCTGAGCGCGCGACAGCTCGGCGTGTTCCCGCGCTATCTGGTCGCCTCCCCTGATTACCTGGCGCGGCGCGGCACGCCACGTGTGCCCGAGGACCTGCTGCACCACGACTGCCTGCACTACCGCTTCCCCAGCAGCGGCAAGCTGGAACCGTGGCCGCTGCCGCAGACGCCGGGCGCCGCGCCGCTGGCACTGCCGGTCTCGATGGTCAGCAATACGATCGAAGCGCGGCTGGCCTTCGCGCTGGCCGGGCGCGGCATCGCCTATATCCCCGAGCACTCCGTGCGCGAGGCCCTGGCCGACGGCCGCCTGCAACGGGTCATGGCTGACCGCATCCATGCCTGCGGCACCTTCTACCTGCTGTGGCCCTCCGGCCGCCATGTGCTGCCCAAGCTGCGGGTCTTCATCGATTTCATCAGCGCCCGGCTGACCGGGGTCAGCTGCTGAGCAGGCGGCGTTCATCGCCCTGCCGCCGGGCGGTTTTATACTGGCCACGCGGCAGCCAGCCGCCTTTGTTGCCGAGGTAGGCCTACATGCGCCATTGATGCCGCCGTCGTCTGACGGCCCGTCTCCACCCACCTGTTCCGCAGGAGGGGAGTCCTTGGCATCCAATGGAGGTCGCATGACCGCATTCGCTCTCACGCTCGACCGCGTGACGCATACCCTGCCCGACGGCCGGGTCCTGTTTTCCGAACTGTCCGCCGCGTTCGACGGCACCCCGACCGGCCTGGTCGGGCGCAACGGCGTGGGCAAAAGCCTGCTCGCGCACCTGCTCAGCGGCGATCTGACGCCCACCGCCGGCCGCATCCTGCGCAGCGGGCCGGTGCACCTGCTTACGCAGCACAGCGGCGTGCCTGAAGGCCGCATCGCCGATCTGGCCGGCGTCGGCGCGGTGCTCGACGCCCTGCACCGTATCGAAGCCGGCAGCGTGGATCCGGACGACTTCACCCGCGTGGGTGAGCGCTGGGACCTCCGCGAGCAGCAGCAGGCGCAGTGGCAGCTGCTCGGGCTGCCCGCGCTGGATCCCCTACGCCCGGCGGCCACGCTCAGTGGTGGCCAGGCGATGCAGGTCGCGCTGGCCGGTGCGTTCCTGTCCGGTGCCGAGGGGCTGATCCTGGATGAACCCAGCAACCACCTCGACGCCGCCCATCGTGCGCGCCTGATCGAGGCGCTGCAGCGCTGGCACGGCGGCCTGATCGTGATCAGCCACGACCGCATGCTGCTGCGGCACATGGCGCGCATCGTCGAACTGTCACCCGGCGGGCTGCGCCAGTACGGCGGCAACTACGATCTCTACGCCGAACAGAAGCAGGACGAGCGTCGCAGCGCGGATGCCCAGCTGGCCCTGCGCAAGCGCGAGCGCCGCCAGCAGCAGACCGAGCTGCGCGATCAGCGCGAGAAGATGGCGCATCGGCAAGCGCGCGCTACACGCGAGGCGCGCACCGCCAACCAGGCGCCGATCCTGCTCGGTGGCATGAAGAACCGCAGCGAGCACAGTGCCGGCCGCTGGCAAACACAGCAGAGCGAGCGCCGTACCGAACTGGACGCGCGCGTGCGCGAGGCCGCCGGCGAGGTGGAGCAGGACATCGAGATCGCCCTGCTTGCCCCGGTGATCAGCCAGCCGGGCCCCCAGCGCGTGGCCGAGCTCGTCGCCGCCGAACTGCCGTGGGTGCAGGCGCCCTGGAAGACGCTGGATCTCACGGTTCAGCGCGGCCAGCGGATCGGCGTGCAGGGCCGCAACGGCAGCGGCAAATCCACGCTGCTGCGGTTGCTGGCCGGCACGTTGGCGCCGGTGTCGGGGCACGTCGAGGTGGCGGCCAGTGTCGCCCTGCTCGATCAGTCGCTGACGATGCTGCCGGGCGATGCCTCGGCGCTGTCACTGCTGCAGCGCGCGCATCCGCTGGCCAGCGAAGGCACGCTGCGCACGCAGTTGGCGCTGCTCGGGCTCGATGCCGAGCGCAGCCTGCGGCCGTTGGCCACGCTCAGCGGTGGCGAACGCTTGAAGGCGGCGTTGGCGTCCATGCTTTACGCACAGACGCCGCCGCAGCTGCTGCTGCTCGACGAACCCGGCAATCACCTCGACCTGCCCTCGCTGACCGCGCTGGAGCAGATGCTCAGCCAGTACAGCGGCACGCTGGTGATCGTCTCGCACGATGACGCGCTGCTGGAGGCGGTCGGCTTGAGCCATACCCTGCGCGCATCTGATCAGGGCTGGCAGCTGACGCCGGTGTAGCGCCGGCGGCTACGCGCGCGCCCACGCCGGGAAAGCGTCCGGCAGCAACTGCCACAACAGCGGGCCGGCGCGCAGTTCTTCATCGTTGAGCAGGCAGGCATCCAGCTCGGCACGCACCGCGTGCTCGTCCATCGCCACCCCGATCACCGCCAGTTCCTGGCGGCGGTCGCCCCACCACGGATGCCACAGCCTGCGCATCGCCTGGTACTCACCGGCATCGCCAACCTGCTCCACGCTGGGCAGCGGCGCGGTCCAGCACGCCGTCTGTTGGCGGGCCCAGCCGATATCCGTGTAGGGCACGCGCGTGGGTGACAGCTCGGGCACGGTGTTCTCCAAGCCCGCCTCCATGCGCTCGCGCGAGGCGTACCAGACCCCCGCGACCGAGGTCTGCGTGGCCGCACCGACACTGGAGAGCTCGCCCACCGAGTCCATGCGGTTGGCCAGCCAGAAGAAGCCCTTGCTCCGGATCACGCTGCCCAGCCCGGTTTCCAGCAAGCGTGCAAAGCGCTGCGGATGGAACGGTCGGCGCGAGCGGTAGACGAAACTGGTGATGCCGTATTCCTCGGTCTCCGGCGTGTGCTGGCCGCGCAGCGCCTGCATCCAGCCCGGTGCCAACTGCGCTTTGACGAAATCGTAGCGGCCGGTATCAAGCACCTCGTGCAGCGGCACGTTGCCGTGCTCGGACAGCACCAGCCGCGCGTCCCGGTTCATTGCACGCAGCACAGCCAGCGTGGACTGCAGCGTGTCGTCATCGATCAGATCGCACTTGCTCACCACGATCACGTTGGCGAACTCGATCTGCTCGGCAAGCAGGTTCACCACGCCACGGTCGTCCTCCTCACCCGCCTGCTGGCCACGATCGATCAAGCGATCGCTGGAGCCGAAGTCGTGTAGGAACTGCGCGCCATCGACCACCGTCACCAGCGTATCCAGCCGCGCGATGTCGCTGAGGCTGAAGCCGGCCTCATCGCGCACCGAGAAGGTCGCCGCGACCGGCATCGGCTCGGCGATCCCGGTCGATTCGATCAACAGATAGTCATAGCGTCCCTCCGCCGCAAGCCGCCGCACCTCGAGCAGCAGGTCATCGCGCAGCGTGCAGCAGATGCAGCCGTTGCTGAACTCCACCAGCGTCTCCTCGGTGCGGCTGAGTGCGGCGCCACCCTCGCGGACCAGCTGCGCATCGACGTTGATCTCGCTCATGTCATTGACGATCACCGCCACCCGGCGGCCCTCGCGATTGCGCAGCAGCTGATTGAGCACGGTGGTCTTGCCGGCACCGAGGAAGCCGGACAGCACCGTCACCGGCAGACGGGAATCACGAAGGGCAGCAGAGGCAGTCATGGCGGAGCAGGTCAGAAGTGGAATTGAAATGTTACTATATAACATTCACAGACCAAGACCCCCACGCCCCATGAAGCGATCCTCTGCCCTGTTGGATGCCGGCGCCATCGCGCTGTCCGGCCTATGCCTGCTGCACTGCCTGGCCCTGCCGCTGCTCGCGGCGATGCTCCCGCTGCTGGGCGTGTGGGCCGAGGCCGAGTGGGTGCATGCCCTGTTCGTGGCCATCGCCGCGCCGGTGACCGGCTTCGCGCTATGGCGCGCGCACCGCCAGCACCGCCTGCCCGTGCTGGCGATGGCCGCCGCGTTGGTCGGGCTGCTGTTGCTGCTGGCCGGCGCCATGGGCTGGCCGAGCCATGAGGCCGAGACCCCGATGACGGTGGTCGGCAGCCTCCTGTTGGCCAGCACGCATGTGTGGAACGCCTGGCGGCGGCACCGGCACTGAGCGGCCTGCTCGGTTCAGTGCTTGAACATCATCCCGACCAGGAACAGCACCAGCGGCGCGGCGCTGAGTACCGCGCCGATGATGCCCAGCCACGGCCAGCGTTCCTGACGCACGCGAGAGCCCACGGTGGCAATCAGGCCCACGGCCGCTGACGCGAGGACGCCGATGGAGACGCCTGTGGTGCTGGCGCCGGCGGTGACACCGTGGTTGGCGGCGGTGGCGATGTGGGCGGCGGCAGCCCCGACGGGGAGGCCCAGGAAGCTGACCAGGCCGAGCAGCGGCAGTCGCTGAGCCGAGATCGGCGTCGTCGACGGTGAGCGCGGCGCTTGCGGAGAATCGGGCGGCACGGGGTGTCTCCTGAGAATCCCATCACCGTACACCATCGCCCGCGACGCACACAGACGGCATCTTTTCATGCGGTGTTGGACAATGCTGAAACACCCGTCGCCAGGATCCGCCATGCGCGTACTGACCAGCCTGCTCCTCCTCTCCCCGCTCCTGCTGACCGGCTGCGGCAAGGACAACAGCGCCGGCGTGTTTTCGTCCGATCCGATGCTGGGCTGCTTCTCCACCCACGCGCGCAAGCCGGCGGAATTCCGCATCGAGCAGCAGCAGGGGCAGTACTACGTGTCCTTCAACCGCGATGAGCAATGGCAACGCGACGCCACGCCGCTGCAGGAATCCAGCCGCGCCGAGATCGCCCAGTTCTTCCGCGACGATGCGGATCAGATCAACAAGGCCTTGGTGCGCCCCGGTGGCGGCTTCGGCATCTTCAAGTTCAACCCGGGGGCCACGCTCAAGGGCAAAGCCAAGGACAGCGACTACATGGCGCTGGTCCTGATCGGCGCCGGGCCGGTGTTCGCGGTGAAGTGCCCCTGATCGCCAACGTGCGTCGCGCCCGCCTACCGGGCCACTGATGTTGGCTGCGGCCCACCGCATGCCCGCACCAGTAGCCCGGTCCGCCACCCTCATCCCCCGATATCGCCTGCCGCACACTTCCGCGGGCAAACCCCCACTCCCATCCGTCAGCCGCCCTCTTCCGGCTCGCGGCGGCCACGATGGATCGAGCTGTATGGCCATTGCGTCGCATCACGCACATGCCCGTGCTTGACCGGGTTGTGGTGCACATACGCCACATGCCGCTGCAGGTCTTCGGCGTCGACGATCCGATGCTCGCGAAAGCCGTTGTGCCAGAGCGGCCGCAGGCTGCGATCACGCCGGAGCTGCAGCCGCGGCTCGGCCATCGGCAACTGGCGGTCAAAGATCGCCTGGATCTGCGCCCAGCGCCGATGGCCTTCCTCATCGCCCTCCGGCAGCGTCCACACCCCGTGCAGATGGTCCGGCAGCACCACGATCGCGTTGATCCGGAACGGCCGCGCCTGCTGCGCCACCCGGAACGCCAATCTCAGGGTCTGCGCCTGTTCCACCAGCAGGCTGCTGCTGCGATCGCGCAGGTGCGCGCTGAAGAAGTAGGCGGTGCCGGTCGGCCAGAGGATGTGGTCGTAGGACATGGCCCAAGTGTGGCTGGCGCCTGCATCGGGTGGCGATCAGCTCTCTACACAGGCTATGGTCCTCCACAAACGGGGAAGTGGGTCAGAATTGCACCCACTGTCCAGTCGTCCAAGTTCCGAAACTAGCCTCCACGTGCCTCGGGAACAGGGCACCTGTCTTCCTCGGGAAGAGCGTTTGCGCAGTTCTGGATGGGAATGCGACAGTGGCGTGATGGATGGCAGCTGACACCTCAAGGTCACGACGGAAGGAAGATAGACAGATGGCAAGGACGAGATCTGGAAACGGGCTAGGACTTGTAGTTGTTGCGATGTTTGCAGTCCTGGTCGGTCTATGCGGCCGAAAGAGTGACGACGTGCCGAGAGGCGTTTCCGCACCACAGCAGGCGGTTGCAACTTCTCAATCGCCACACGCTGCCCCACCCGATTTGGAGGAGCGCTACGTTAATGCTGACGCTCTCAACGTTCGTTCATCACCGAACGGAAAAGTGGTGGGAAAACTCAAGCGCTCGGACAGCGTCACGGTGTATGGTCAAGATGCATCTTGGGTACGCATATCGGCAGACGGGCAGCCGACGAGATGGGTCTCATCTGAACGCCTATGCGGCACCCCCAGTTGCGCTTCCAACACGACCGCGCGTGCGGCTCGCAGCGCAAGGTCCGCAGTTCCAGCACCCAGTGGTGCCGCGAGGTCGTCATTCTCTTCCAGCAGCAGCTGCCCTTGCTCCTCTTCTAGCAACTGCTATGGACCCAGAGGAGGTCGATACTGCATAACTTCAGGCGGAAACAAACGCTATCGATAGCTGGCCCGTGCGCTTGTCGGGGGCACCTCTTAGTCTGGCAGTCTTCGCAGCCTACTGAGAGCTGACGTAAGGTGCCGGGACGCACTGCGGAGGCCCAGTCAGGCGACGTCTCTGCCTTCTCAGGTACGATGCCCCCCCCTGACTGCCATACCGTCTGGCGCTCGCGCCGCGGCCTGAGATCCCGTGCCCCATTACACCGGCCCCCTGCTGACCCGCCCGCTCGCCGAGAGCCTGACCCGCGCCCGCGATGCCGGCACCGGGGAATGGACCGGCTCGCTCGACCTCGGCCGCTCCACCGGCACCGCCACGCTGGCGGCCGACCACTGGCAGTGGAAGGGTCAGACCTACGCCTATCCCGGCAAGACCAAGGACCGCACCCTGTACTACTGGGACGGCGAGGAGTTCCTGGCGATCTCGCGCTTCGGCTCGGCGCTGATCAAGCTGGTGCCGACCGACTGGGACGCGCCGACCTTCGAGATCGACGGCATCAAGATGCTGCCCAGCGCACAGGTCTCCCCGTTCGAGGATGCCCGCCGCAAGGTCGCGCTGATCGCGCCGGCTGGCAAGACGGTGCTGGATACCTGCGGCGGCCTGGGCTACTTCGCGGCGTGCTGCCTGGAAGGTGGGGTCACCCGCATCCGCTCGTTCGAGAAGAATCCGGATGTGCTGTGGCTGCGCACGCTCAATCCGTGGTCGCCCGATCCGGACGCGGACAGCAGCGGCGGTCGTCTGGCGCTGAGCCAGGGTGATGTGTCGCAGGAGATCGAAGCGCTGGAGACCGCCTCGGTCGACGCGATCCTGCACGATCCGCCGCGCTTCGGCATCGCCGGCGAACTGTATTCACAGGTGTTCTATGACCAGCTCGCGCGCGTCATCCGCAAGGGCGGCCGGATGTTCCACTACACCGGTGCGCCGAACAAACTGACCAGCGGCCGCGATGTGCCGCGCGAGGTCGCCAAGCGTCTGGAAAAGGCAGGTTTCAAGGCCGAGCTGGCGATGGATGGGGTGCTCGCGGTCAAGCGCTGAGCAGAGGGCTGGTCAACTGCCACGTGGCAGTTTGGCCGCCCACATGTTGTCGACCAGATTGGGGTAGCGCCGCCCGTTTTCCTCGGCGCGCTGACGTGCCGCATCCTTCTGCGCCTCGGAGAGCGGCTGCGACTTCTTCTTCCCGTTGGGACTGGGCTTCTTCCAGGGCGGTGTCTGGGACTGGCGCATGGGTGGTCTCGTGTGGCGTAGCGCTGCACTTTCGCTTGGTCTGTGGAGCGTACAAGAACGCCCGACACGTGATCGAAACGTGCCGGGCGCGAGCTGCGAAGAACGTCCTGCGAGTTACTTCTTCAGGAAGTCCAACAGTGCCTTGTTGAACGCGTCGGCATGGCTGGCATTGCATCCGTGCGGCGCGTCCTTCAGCACCACCACCTCACTGCCCGCGATGGCCGCATGGGTGCGCTTGCCCGAGCCCTCGAACGGGACCGTGCCATCGCTGTCACCATGCAGCACCAGGGTCGGCACCGTGACCTTCTTAAGGTCGCCGCGGAAATCGGTCGTGCCGAAGGCCTTCATGCAGCCCAGCGCCGCGGTCTGATCGGACTGCTGGCACAGCTTGATGGCCGCCTGGCGCTCTTCCTCGCTGACCTTGAGCTCGCCGTTGGCGCTGAAGAAATCCTTGGTGAAGCCATCGAAGAACGTGTCGCGGTCCTTCTCCAGGCCTTCGCGCATTTCATCGGCCTTTTCCTGCGTCAGCGGGCCCTCGGGGTTGTCGCTGGTCTTGAGCATGTACGGCGGCACCGCCGAAGCGAACACCACGCTGTGCAGGCGCGATTCGCCATGCTTGGCGACATAGCGCGCCACTTCACCACCGCCCATCGAGAAGCCAACCAAGGTGGCGTCCTCCAGATCCAGATCCTCGATCACACCGGCCAGATCATCGCCGAGCGTATCGTACTCGTAGCCATCGGCCGGCTTGTCCGAGCGCCCGAAACCACGGCGGTCGTAGGCCACCACGCGGTAGCCCGCCTCGCGCAGCGCGGGGACCTGCGCCTTCCACGATTCGGCCGACAGCGGCCAGCCATGGATCAGCACCACCGGGCGGCCGGTACCACCGGAATCTTCAACGTGCAGGCGAACGCGGGAAGCAGCCATGGGAACTCCTTGGAGCGATGGGGAAGGAAGTTCGATCGTAGGGAGCGGGGGTTGGGTGAGCCGTGAAAGAAAGCGCGATGTCGCTGACGTGACGTGCACAGGTCTGACTGATACCGGCCGGGGCATTCAGGGGTGAGATGCTGGCATCACTCAGCCACGATCTCAGCATCTGAGACGGCAGCGGACGATAGTTGCCATGGGGCATCGTCGAGGGTGGGAGCCGGTACATGGATTGTCATGAGATCACGCCGGAGGCTGCGCATCGTGTGGAACCCAGCGCGTCCGGAAACGCATGCTGTGGGCTGGCACTTACGTTGTTGTTGCATGGCCTTGGTGCGCATCCTGCAGCCCATGCGGCATTGCGCGCTGCTCTGCGGCAGAGGCCGGAGAGCGAGTGCTGTGCCAGCTGCGCGCTGTTGCGTGGCCATGACACCCCATAGATGCGTGCCGGCGACGTGGCCGGCGGAGCCATGGTTCGCCGCGCAGGCCGGCCATTACTAATTACATAGTTGACATGCCCGATCCGTCGGGCGCACGATGCGGGCACCAACTAACGAACCAGTAGATAGCCATGGCCCGCCCCGTATCGCCTGCCCTCACCGACGCCGAACGCCGCATTCTGGAGGTGCTCTGGAAGAAGAAGGAGGCGTCCGTGCGTGAGGTCACCGATGAGCTGTCCAGGAAGAAGCCGGTCGCGTATACGACCGTGCTGACCATGTTCAAGGTGCTGGACAAGAAGGGACTGGTCCACCATCGCAGCGAGGGTCGCGCCTTCATCTACAGCGCCGCGATCACCCGCAGCGACGCGCGCAAGCAGGCGCTGGAGAATCTGCTCAAGTCCTTCTTCAACGATTCGCCCAGCGTGCTGGCCCAGCACCTGATCGATGAGCACGACATGGACGCTGACGAGCTCAAAGCGCTGCAGCAGCGCGTGGACGACGCATCTCCTTCGAGGACGCCCAAATGACCGTGCATTGGATCCAAGCCGTGACGACGATGGCCGTGCAACACCTCTGGCAGAGCGCCTTGTTGTTCGCGCTGGCTGCCCTTGTAGTGGGGCGCAGCCGGATCAATGCAGAAGCTCGCTCCTGGGCACTCTGCGTGGCCTTTGTGCTGGCTGCGGCATCACCGCTGTTGGTCCTGCTGCCTCGCGCCGCGCCCACGACTGTTGAGGTCGCGCAGCAGGCCGTACTGCCCTTAGCGACTGAGGCTCCAGTGCCGGTTGTCGCGCAGGAAGTGGACGGCATCACCAACATGATCCCCGCCTCCACCACGCCGACCCTGGTGCACGGGGCCGTACTGATCTGGTTGCTCGGCACGCTCTGGGGCCTGACCCGCTTGGGCCAAGGCGCATGGCAAGCGCGTCGCCTGCATCGCAGCGCGCGGCATTCGCCCCAGCACGAAGCGCTGCTGGGTGGAGAGCTGCCTGCGGGTGCCAGCGTTGCACTATCCGATATCGCCCCGGGCCCGATGGTGGTTGGCCTGTGGTCGCCGCGCATTCTGGTGCCGACCACCATGGCATCCACCCTGTCCCCGGCCGCGCTGCGTGATCTGCTGCTGCATGAAGCCGCGCATATCCGTCGGCATGATCTGTGGATCACCGCTGCCCAGCGTGCACTGCTCGCCGTGTACTGGTGGAGCCCGTTCCTGCACCTGCTGGGCCGTCGGCTGGATCTCGCCCGCGAGATGGCTTGCGATGAGCAGGCGGCCCTGCGCACCGGCAGTGGCCGCGGCTATGCCGATTCCCTGCTGGCCGGTATCGCCGGACTGATGACTCAGCGCGGGCACAGCGCGCCACTGGCCGTCGGCATGTCCGCCACCCGCAGTGGCTTGAGCCAGCGCATCGATGGGCTGCTGCGCCTGGACACGCGCTCAACCCGCTGGACAACGCGCTTCGGCTGGGGCGCACTGTGTGCGGTTGCGCTGGTCGCGCATGTTGGTGTCACCGTGGCCGCTACGCCGCGGTTGGGCAACGCGATCATCGTTGCAGAGAACGAAACCGCCACTACGTCGCGTACCGTCTCGCCGCACGCCGAGCAGCTGCTCAGCGCGGCCAGCAACGGCGACATCTCCCGCGTGCAGCAGCTGGTCAAGACGGGGGTTGCCGTGGACACGCAGGTCAATGGCGACGGCACCGCGCTGATCATCGCCGCCAAGCAAGGCGAACTGGCGATGGTCGACGCCCTGCTCGTGCTCGGCGCGCAGCCCGACCTGGCCTCGCGCGGCGATGGCAATCCGCTGATCGCGGCGGCACGTCGCGGTCATCTGCCGGTAGTCGAGCGTCTGGTCGGCGCCGGGGCCGACGTCAACCGCATCGTCGCCTACGACGAAACCCCGCTGATCAATGCCGCCCGCTCCGGTGACGTCGACACCGTGGCCTATCTGGTCGAGCACGGTGCCGACGTCAACCTCGGCGTGGTGGCCGATTTCGGGCAGTGGCGCTCGCCGCTGAACCAGGCACGCAACGATCGCGTCCGTGACTACCTCACCCAGCGTGGTGCGGTCGCCGGCCGACGCTGACCGGCCGCCCTACCCACGGGTGGCGCTGATGCGTGCGATGGCCCCCGAGGCCATCGCCCACCCTGCAATGCCTTCCTTCGCTGCACCGTATCGCCCCCTCACTGCGGCGTGCACGCGCACGCCTGTCTTTCGCGCATCGCCCCCTCATGAGGTATCGCATGGCTTACGCATCCACTCCGCAGGCACCCCTACATTCGCGAACCCGCAGCGTTCAGATCGGCCTGCTGCGCGCGTCGCTGTGTGCCGCGCTGGTACTGCTGCTTGTCGGCCCCGCGGCGGCGGCGGACCGCGAAGACGCGACGATCCGCGCGGCACTCGCCTCCGGCCTGCGCCCCACCGTGGTGCCGGCCAACGCAGCGCTGCCGCACTGGTCGCTGCAGGAACGCATGGCCCAGCACCATGTTCCTGGTGTTTCGATTGCTGTCCTGCGCGGCGGCAAGCTCGTGCACAGCGCCGGCTACGGCACACGCGAGGCGGGCACCCAGGCTGCCGTGAATGCCGACACACTGTTCTCGGTCGGTTCGGTCAGCAAGGTGGTTACGGCCGCCACATCGCTGCGACTTGTCGCCGATGGCACCCTCGCACTGGACCAGGACATCGCGACGTATCTGCGCAGCTGGAAAGTGCCTGCCACCCCAGCGGTTCCGGAGCCGCGGCTGACCCTGCGCATGCTGATGTCGCACACCGCCGGGCTGGGCGTGCACGGCTTCGCCGACTTCCTGCCCGGCGAACCGCTGCCCACCCTGCTGCAGACACTGGATGGCATCGCCCCGGCCAGAAACAAACCCGTGCGCCTGATCCATCCGCCCGGCGAGCGGGGCGATTACTCCGGTGGCGGCGTGATGGTCGAACAGCGCGTGCTCGAAGATGTGACCGGCCAGCCGCTGGACACGCTCGCACGCAGGCAGGTCTTCGAACCACTGCACATGCAGCGCAGTCGTTTCACCGATCCACCCACCAACACCGACAACGTCGCCAAAGCGCATGACGGCGACGGCAAGCTCACCGCCCTGCCGCGCGGCTGGCAGTCGTTCCCCGAACAGGGCGCCTCCGGCCTGTGGTCCAGCGCCAACGACCTGGCTGCTTTCGTGGCTGCTCTTACGGCCAGCTACCGTGGCCAGGGCGACTTCCTGCCGCGCCCCATCGCCACCGACATGATGACCGAGGTGTCGCCGAGCTGGCATGGCCTTGGCCCGCGCCTGGACCGTGCCGGGCAGACCCGGATCTTCCACCATGGCGGCTCCAACGACAGTTACCGGGCGTGGATCGAGGGGTATCTGGAGACGGGCGACGGCTTGGTGATTCTTACCAATGGCGAGAATGGCGCCGCGCTGGCGACGGAGATCCGCAATGCGCTGTCCGATGCGATCGGGCGTGGGGTGAATCCCGCCGTACGCACGGTTGCGCTGGACCTGCGCGAGCCGCGGTATGCGGACTATGCCGGGGTGTTTGAGCAGGACGAGAGCGTGCCGATGGCGCAGCGCCGCGCGTTGGCGGACATCTTCGATGTGCCCGCGCTGCAGGTGAAGGTGGCTGATGGGGAGGTACGGGTGGGTGTGGCGGGCACGAACCGCGATGGACGTGTGCTGCCGGTGTCGCCGAATCGGTTCGTGTCACCGGATATCGATGGGCTGGAGATTGAGTTCCATCGGGATGCGTTCGGCAAGGTGGAGGCGTTGAGTGTGGTGTTTGGGGAGGGGCGTGGGTATTACGTGCGGCGGGAGTGGTGAGAGACAATTCCTTCAAGCTCGTCTGCCTTACGAACTGATTCCGCTTCAGGATGCCCCCCAGGACGCTCCATTCGTCATGGCAATATGACGCCTTTCAGGACCACTGCCAGCGCTACTACCTCACTTGCGTAAGCTCCGAGCCAAGTTCCGTTGTAGCGAAATGGCAGCAACAAGAATTGGTGCAGAGCTCTTGACACCCTCACATAGCTGAACATAATTCGGTCTTTGCAGATCTTTGGGGACTTGTGTGAGTGCGAATAATCAAGAGCGGGCGGTCAACGAGTTGCGCGCGTCCATGGAAGCTAAAGAACTCGTCGTAATAACCGGAACCGGAGTCAGCAGAGCACTCGCAGGCTCTGCTCACGATGAGCTCTCATGGCGGGGGCTAATTAGATCAGGACTAAATGAAGCTCTGGAGAGAGGTGCACTTGATGGGATTCAACTCGCGCGATGGAATTCTCAGCTAGAATCTAGCGATATTGATGAGCTTCTAAGTGCGGCGGAATTCATGGGCCGCAAGCTCGGCGCACCCCACGGCGCGACGTATCAGAGGTGGCTCAAGAACTGTTTCAGCTCCGTCTCACACGTTTCCGGCGCCATGTCCAGCGCCTTGATCAAGCTATCTGGGATTAACCCATTATTTGCAACACTGAATTACGACACATTACTTGAGACCGTTCTGGAAAAACCATCAGTTGATCTATCTGACCTCGACGGCACCATCCAATGGGCCCGAAATGAGAGAAGTGGAATTTTGCACCTTCACGGCTTATGGAATAAGCCAGAAACTTGTGTTTTGGGTATACGCGACTACGAGAAAACACTGCTGAGTGAGACGCGGAACCTTACTCAAAGATTCATCTCATCTTTCAAGCGAATACTGTTCATCGGGTGCGGCGATACGTTCGAAGATCCGAACTTTACAAATTTAATAAAATGGCTTCGCAGCGAGATGGGGAGTTCACAACCTCAGCACTATGCCCTGGTTACTACTACCGAGGCAGCGGCGCGAATGCAAGATCCCGCTTGGCGAGACTTCGTCGACCCCGTCTCGTTCGGGAAAGATCACTCAGACCTCCCTGCTTTCATTAGCGACTTGGTTGCGGGAATAGTGTCCGAGGTACCTGTAAAATACTCAACTATCAAGCTGGATCATGAGCGCACGCTAGCCGCCTATCGTAGTTTTCTGCTTCGAGATTGCGGCCAAATGACCATTGAAGGCATTAAAGCAGATATTGACACCGCCCAGAGAAAGTTTGACATCGAACGCCTGTTTGTCCCCTTATCTGTTGTCCCCTGCCCCCCCAACTTTCCGACTAATGATCCAGAACGAGAGACCAAAATCGAAGAATGGGCAACTACCAATCCAGTAACCAAATTTGGCGATGAACTCTCCCAAAGCAAGCGAATCGCCATCCTGGCGCTCCCTGGAGGTGGAAAGTCCCTACTCCTGAAGAGACTGGCGGTCGCCTACGCTGATCCATCTCGGCGATACCATAGCCAGGACTGCCTTCCAGATATAGACGTGACACCAATCCTGATCCGCTGCAGAGAGTGGCGAGATTATATCCGACTACCAATAACCACGCTACTCTCGAAAATGCGAGACGTCTCCGGAGACGAGAAACTCTCAACATTTCATGAAGCAATATTTCCTCTATTATCCGAGGGGAAAGTGCTACTCCTAGTGGACGGCCTTGATGAAATACATGACAACGCTGATCGCCAAACATTTAGCAGCCATCTCGAAGAGTTTATAGAATCTTTTCCGGATATACGAGTAGTCGTGACCAGCCGAGAGGCAGGCTTCGATCTTGTCGCACCATCCATTGCCCGGTTCTGCAAACGCATTAGAATTTGCCCTCTTTCGCCTGAGGCAATTAAGCTTTTAACCAGGCATTGGCACCTTCTTATGACTGGGGACACACCGGAATCAAATTCCGAGGCCGGAATCGTGGCAAATTCCCTCTTAAAGTCCCCGTCTCTGCAAAGACTATCGGAAAATCCACTACTACTGACCATGCTACTCGTCGTGAAGCACGGAGCCGGGCGACTTCCCCCGGATCGAGTCAGCCTTTACGAGCGAGCGGTAGAGGTTTTGCTGGACACATGGAACATTAGAGGACACGAACCATTAAATACCAAAGAGGCTATGCCGCAGCTGAGTTGCATTGCATTCGAAATGATGAGACGCGGGGTTCAGACAGCAACAGAGAAAGAGCTGCTAGGCATCCTTGACCTTGCGCGAGAGAAAGTTCCCTATATCAAAAGATATGCCAAAGGGACACCTCACGAGTTCCTCAAGCGCGTGGAACTCCGGTCTAGCTTATTGGTAGAAGCCGGGCACCAGCTTGATGGAATTCGGATAGTTCCAATTTATCAGTTCCGGCACCTTACGTTCCAAGAGTACCTCGCAGCAGTCGCCGCGTCCGAAGGTCACTATCTCGGATACGAGGAGGGCTTGACAGTTCTGGACGCATTGAAGGAAAAAATGTTCGAAAAGGAATGGAGGGAAATCGTTCCAATGGCTGCAGTTCTGGCAAGGAAGCAAGCAGAGCCGTTGCTCAAGGAAATTGTCATCCGGGCACGTCGAGACAAAGAGAACAGGAACCGCAAAGGCCGCAAAGATCGTGAAGTCTCAAATCGTGGCGGCGCGAATCCATCAAATGCGGCCTCACTACTCATCCAATGCCTAGTCGAGGAGACTGAAGTTTTCCCTAAGACTTTGCGCTCCATCCTAGATTTGATTGCGTACTTTGGCGGGGGATGCACCTCAGAGGATGAATGGGCAACGTTAGCAAAAGGACCATTTGGGGAGGAATTGATTGAGCGAGCTATCCACTTGTACAGGAACTCGAGTTGGAGACTAAGCGGATGGGTTCGAAATACTGTTGGCTCACTTCTTTCTTTTCAGCGTGGCTTCGTTGATTGTTGTTCACCAAGCGGAGTTGAGGCCACAATCGACTTACTCAACTCACCATCAGATGATCTAATCACCCGTGGTCTATTGATAAACCTAGGTGCCCTTTGGCAGCGAGATGGAACCCGAGTCGATGAAGAGTCTGCAGAGACTCTGATAATTGCGATTGAGCAACATGTATTTTCCTCTTCAAATTTCATCCTGCTTTCCTCCATTGCTAGCTGGGCATTTATGCGCCGCGCGCACCCCGCGCTAACTCAGCCTTCAGCAACCGTCCTTGATCGGATCGTTAGCTTGGCATTGAATTCAGAAGACATCGGCGTCAAGGATACTGCTGCGTTTGCTGTGACGGTGATTAGAGTAGAAAGGAAAGACTGGACTCCGGCCCTCAATGACCGCGACCGTATCGAGATCACTAAAGGGGCAAGTATGTCCGCGAACTCTGCAGGCGACGATGCTTACACGAGGGCAGCTGCACTATTTCTCTGTTATTACAGCAGGTCACTTCGTGACGAAGCTATTGCTAAGCTTCTAGGACGAGAACGCCAGTCACCCGTTAGTTTACGCTGGCTTCAGGAAGAGATTGGGCTTAAGAAAAAACCAACTCGCCAGCCCCCCAAGACCACCGGGCAGAATTCGACAATCCTGGACAGTTGATCTGTCAATTGCGAAATTACTATACGGTCAAGCTTGCATTTGCGATATCCGGCGGCTCTTAAGAGGCCGCCGGATAACTACTCGCTTGCGTCTGATTGGCCGAATCTTTTCGATACTTTGTGGGGTTCACGGAAAACACGCGAGTGAGACTTACCAGACGCCAGCCAACGTAACTTACAGCGCAATCCGAGCAACAGACTCTTCACTGCCCTTCGGCTCGCTGTCACCGTTCTTGACGGTCACGTACAGCACGTTCTTCCTGGCATCCAGCGCCAGGCTGTTCGGGTGCGTCGGCACCGCGTACGTCGCCACCTGCTTGTAGGTGTCGCTGTTGTACGCGGTCACCGTGCCGCCATCGCGGTTGGTCACGTACAGGCGCTTGCGCGGTGCATCGAGCAGGATGCCCAGCGGGCCGGCGTCGGTCGGGATGCTGGCCAGTTCCTTGCCGGTGGTACGGTCCAACACCAGCACACGCTGGCCAGGGTGCTTGGATTCAAAGCCCGAGCTGCTGGCCTGGTATTTGCGGATCATCTCCGAGCCCTGGTCGGTGACAAACAGGCGCTTGCCGGCCGGATCCAGCGCGATGTTCATCGGCTGCTCCGCACTGACCTTGAAGCGCTGCTCGACCTTACCGCTGTCGGTGCCGACGGTGACGACCTCGGCCAGCAGGTTGGAGGTGTACACGCGCTTGGCCTTGGCATCCAGTGCCAGGCCCGGTGCCTTGGCGTTGCCCAGGCCCGGAATGGTGTTGATGACCTTCAGCGACTGCGTATCCACCACGAACAGCACGCTGCCCTCACCCGAATGACCGGTGACGTACAGGCGGTTGTTGGCGCCATCGACGACCAGCTCGCGCAGATCGTGGGTGTAGGCGGCCTTGCCGTCCTTGCCGACCTTCTTTTCCATCAGCTGCACGATGCCGACCGATTTGTTGGTAGCGGTGTCGACCACGGTGACCGAGGTGTCGACGGTGTTACCGACGTATAGGCGGTTGTTGGCGTCATCCAGCACTACACCGAACGCCTTGCGCTCAAGGGGGATGGCGGTTTCGACCGCCAGGGTTTCCGAATTCAAGCGCAGAACCTGGGACGGACCGGCGGCATCACCGAAGCCGCCCGAGGAGGCAACGAACACGGCGTTCTGCTTGGGGCTGAAGGCCAGCTCATAAATGCCCTGGGCGACCGCTTTACGCTGGACGGCGGTGGTGCTGGCGGATGCGGTGGTCTGGTCAGCGGCGAACGCCGACGGGGCGCCAAGGCTCAGGGAGATGGCGAGGGCCAGGGCGGCCGAACGGATTACGGAATTGCGGTACATGCGAGCTTCCTTGAAGGGGCACGGGAGGGTGTCCTGGCTCGCTGGGCCGTACATGTGACGGCCGGCCCCGCATCTGTCTGCGCTGGGTGGGCTGGCTGGGTTTGCGGGGGAATGGTAGCAGGATGGGCTGCGGGTATGGCGTGCACGGTTACCAGCAACACCTCCCGGCGCAAGGCACGTGTCTACCAACCCTCTGGCACCACCAGTTTCCCCTGTTCCAGATCAAACGGCAGCACCCACAACCTCAGCCGAGCATCAAACGCGAACACCGGCGGGCCCTGGTCGAACCCGGTATGCAACACGGGTACACATGGGTGGGCACGGCGCTCAGCCGGTGCGGCGCTGCAACTTGCGGGGGATCCTCTTGACCACCGGCACGGGCCGCTCCACCACCGTAAGGGTGATGATGCCGTGCGTGGCCTCCACCTTCAGGCGGGCGCCTACGTCGAAGCCGAGCTTGTCCAGCCAGCGGCCGCGCAGCTTGAGGTAGGGAACAATCTCGGTGGGACCGCACTCTTCGCGGTCCGGGTACGTCAGCGCGCCTACGCGGTAGCTGCGTGCGGGGCGGGCGTAGGGTTTGCGCTTGGGGCGCGCGTCATCGGGTTCGTCTTCCCACGGCGTCAACATGTTGGACCTCCTGCAGGGCTTGCCCTTGCCGGGATGGCAAGGGTGTCGGGAGGTTAGAAACCGTCTAGCTGCAACCGGCGGGCGTATTTCCACGAGGGTGTTGTATTAGCCACCCTCCCGACAAAGGGACGTCCAACATTTTGCAACTAGAAGAGCTTCTACGCTCCGATGAACACCATGCGCGTTGGTGCGGAGGATGGGAAATCGCTTGTTCCTGTTGATCTGGCGGGGGTTGGTTGGCGGCGTCCACGGTGCGACGCAACTGGCCCGGTTCAGTCGCAGGCCTTGGGACGGGGTGGCGGCATCCTCTCTAGCCTATCGGGAGGACCACAGATGACCAGGATTGACGGGGATTGGCTTGAGGCGTTCGACGAGGCCATGTTGGGCTTCTTCGCTATCGACCATGCGGATGCGGGCATGGATCAGTACCTGTTGGAGTGCTACTCGGACTTGCCGGCCAGGGAGGCTGCGCTGGCGTTTGGGGAGGACTATGAGCTTTGTCGGGTAGACAGGTTTTGGCCGCCGCCGAGACTAGTGCTGAGCAGTTAATAGCAAGCCAACCTCGTTGGGTCGCTGGGATCTGCTCAGTAATCCGAGCAACTGGGGCAAATGGTGCGCCTATCACGAAGCCATGATTGATTGAGGTAGCATATTTCGCATCCCTCTATCGATATGCGAGCCCTGAGTGAAATTGCCTTTCCAAGTTGGCGCACTCTATAACCGCCAGGCACAGATCCACGCCCTGCTCGGTGGTCAGCAGCAGGGCGGGATCTCTACGCCTAGAGACAACCCAGTCATCATTGCATTCACAGGCGAGGCTGGAATCTCACACGGCTACCGCGACTTCTGGGATGACAATGAGATCTTTCACTACTACGGTGAGGGACAAATCGGCGACATGCGCTACACGGGCGGGAATCGCGCGATCGATCAGCATGTGAGCGACGGCAAGAAGCTGATCCTTTTCCAGATGATGGGCAAGGGGCGCCCCTATCGTTATCTGGGCGAGTTCGTGAGTCTTACTTCCTACATCCAACCCAATACGCCCGATACCAATGGTGAATTGCGGGATGCAATCGTCTTCCGGATGCGGCGCGTAGCGACCAACGACGGATTCGGCATGTTCGAGGAAGGAATTGCCATCGCTAAGGCGGAGGCAGACACGGGTATGCCGGAAACTGTTAAGGCGAAGCTTGTAGAAGTTCGGACCAAGCAGAGACTGTTCCGAGAGCGCTTGATCGGCTTCGAGAAGGGCTGTCGTCTTACCGGAATTGAAGACCTTCGCTTCCTACGCGCTAGCCACATCAAGCCATGGGCAAATAGCCAACCGGATGAGCGAGTGGACGGACAGAACGGTCTATTGCTAGCTCCACATGCGGATCTGCTTTTTGACCAAGGCTGGATAAGTTTTGAAAGTAATGGAAAGTTACTCGTGGCGAGCAACCTGCCGTCCGAGGTGGAGAAATCCCTCTCTTTAGATCTGAAGCGTGGCCGCAAGTATGGGATGTTTGAACAGCGGCAACAGGATTACTTGAAATTCCATCGAGATTTCATCTTCGAGGCAAATCTACGGAACAAAGACGCCTCCGACTGAGAATCTTGCGGCACGCATATGCCAAGCACGCTTAAAAATTAGAATTTGCACGACTAACTAGCCAAGTTAGCCGTGCGACCGCAGAGAGAGACACCAGGTCATTGCTTCTGCGGGACTCATCGTTGATATGGCCGGCACTATACGGCTAGAGACTAAATCCACCTCACCAACTCAACTTATCACTATGCAGCGCCGGGTGGTTCGCGAACAATACCCGCGGCTTCAATTTTCTTCTCAAGGCGCTGACTAATTTTCGCTTCAAGTTGGCGATAGTTATCAAGTAGTTCGGGCGCTCTCTTATCAGCGGTTGTTGAAACTCCCGCCTTCAAACGTCCACCCGCGTCCTTCCTGGAATCTAGAGAGAAGAATAGTGCCGAAAATCGAGCAGGTGCAACGCCTTCGAAATGCAGGAATGCAACTTTCCCATCCCTACCCCCTGCCCCCACATGTGAGTCAGCGGCGTGATCTATTGCGTCACTATGCAACTCACTAGCCAGACTCTTACCATAGGGCTCAACAAAATATACCGCCTTAATTCCGGCCGCAACAATATGCCTGGCACAGTTATGACATGGGTAGGTGGTAGTAAATAGTATGCAGTCTTGTACCGGCCCACCGCCTCGGCGCGCAGCCGATATAAGAGCATCCATTTCCGCATGAACAGCTCTCGAAAACTCTATGAGGTCTTTGAGGCGCGTCGTCCCTCTAATTTTCTGGGCCAGACTAGATGCAAGGGCTGGCACTACGCCGCCATCTTTAAGCAACTTCTCTATTTCATCTCTGAGACGGTCTTTGTGTTTGTCATTAAAGCAAACTCCGCCCTCTCGAAAAACACACCTTTGATCTTGACTACCATCCTCTTCGTAGAGACCTCCACCGCTTCGGGGGACGTCGTTACAGCCAGTTGAAACAAGAACTCCATTTGAATCAAGGATGGCGGCGCCGACTTGTCGAGAAAGACATGCAGACCTCAGTGAAGCACTGTAGGCAGCGTGCATTCCCCGCTCCAACATAGTGGGAGTGGTTTTAGGATCTCCATGAATGAGACCCACGAAGCGAGCTACGGGATTGGAAAGCTCCCTCGTGTTATCACTCGAGTTCCGAACGAAGTAGTCCGCCAACTTGAGCGTTTTCTCCAACTGCTGACCGGAAGCATCCGATTCGGCGCGATCCCTCTCAATCAGCTCTTCGGCTTTCGGCCCACCCATCAATACAGATAGGTTGGCTTTTCTGCGCTCGTAACCAGTAAGAACACCCATCAGGTAGAACAGATTCCCGTATATCTCGCGAAGCAGGATAACCTCACTTGGGTTCTTGAGCTGATCGACTATGTAGGCAATTCGCCCCGGACGAATATCTTCTACTGGCACACCAGGATGCCGGGATGCTCGGTCTGTCGCTATTTCACGAAGCGCAATTTGTGCTGCGAGATCTCCACCCACGAGGTCTCGCAAACTATTCCCCAAAGTCTGCAGATCGGATATTCGGGAGTATTCATCCCCCTCTGAATCGGGACCAATCTCTATTCCGAATTTCTCGCTCATTTCAGCGAAATGAGCAGAGATTTTCACGTCAACAACAATGTAGCCGTGAGCCACCAGTTGCTCAGACAATTCTCGCTTGACGTGGGATAGTCCGCATCCAACTGGGCCACTTAGTGCAATCACCAGTTCTTGGGAGTGCCGAGAGCGAATCTCGTCTCCCGCATCTTTTGATTTCGCATTACTTGCGTCTGGAGCGCTTTTTCCAACAACAGAAATTGCGACGTTCATCCTAAACCCCCCTTTTTCGGGGAGTCTACCTCAGACGATTACCAATCAGGCAAGGTTTCAGCGAACTGAAGCAATCGCCTGGAAGCGTCCTCATGGAGGTCACGCGAGCGCACGCGAAAAATGGGGAACTGAATCACGACCGCGGATTCTCGGGGCTCAACAGCGAAGTCTAGTTCAAGTTGCATCGCATCCATGCAGGACGTACCCGAATCGCCACCTATGCGGCTGTCGGAGTTAGACGTCTTCATCACATTGCTCCAGTGGCCCATGACAACGAGTCTAGGCAACTTAGGGGGGAAAATCGAGTGAAACTTCTATGCCAAAACATCGGCCAGCTATAGGGCTGACCGATGTTTTTTGGCGAAAACTTCACGAAACGCGCAAAACGCCCAGCATTCTCACTCGCAAGTGAGATCAAACCCCAACCGGATTAGCCTTCTCAGGATCAATCTTGTACTGCTTGATCGCCCGGGCCACGTCCTTCCCGGTCATCTTCCCTTCCTTCGCCAGCGCCGCAATCGCGGCATGCGCGATGTAGTACCGGTCAACTTCGAAGAAGCGACGCAGGTTGGCACGCGTATCCGAACGACCAAAGCCATCCGTACCCAGCACCGTGTACGACATCGGCACGAACGAGCGGATCTGGTCCGCGTACGCACGCACGTAGTCGGTGGCGGCAATCGCCGGGCCCTGGCGGCCTTCCAGCAGCTCGGTCACGAACGCCTTGCGCTGCTCGCCTTCCGGGTGGAAGCGGTTGTAGCGCTCCACGTCGAAGCCGTCGCGGCGCAGTTCGTTGAAGCTCGGGCAGCTCCAGATATCGGCGGTCACGCCGAAGTCCTTGTCCAGCAGCTCGGCCGCGGCAATGGCTTCGCGCAGGATGGTGCCCGAACCCAGCAGCTGCACGCGCAGCTCGCCCTTCTTCGGCTTGCCGGCGTCGGTCAGCAGGTACATGCCCTTGACGATGCCGTCGGCCGCGCCTTCCGGCATTTCCGGGTGGGTGTAGTTTTCGTTCATCAGGGTGATGTAGTAGTACTCATCAATCTGATCTTCCATCATGGCCTTGGTGCCGTGCTGCAGGATCACCGTCACTTCGAAGCCGAAGGTCGGGTCATAGCTGCGCACGTTCGGGATGCCACCGGCGACGATATGGCTGAAGCCATCTTCGTGCTGCAGGCCTTCACCGTTCAGCGTGGTGCGGCCGGCGGTGCCGCCCAGCAGGAAGCCACGGGTACGCATGTCGGCAGCCTGCCAGGCAAGGTCGCCCACGCGCTGGAAGCCGAACATGCTGTAGTAGATGTAGAACGGCAGCATCGGCACGTTGCTGACCGAGTAGCTGGTACCGGCGGCCATCCACGAGGCGATGGCGCCCGGCTCGCTGATGCCCTGCTGCAGCACCTGGCCGCTCTGGTCTTCGCGGTAGAACATGAGCTGGTCAGCATCGACCGGCTTGTACTTCTGGCCGAACGGCGCGTAGATGCCGATCTGGCGGAATAGACCTTCCATACCGAACGTACGGGCTTCGTCGGCCACGATCGGCACGATGTGCGGGCCCAGTTCCTTGTCGCGCAGGGTGATGTTCAGGCTCTGCACGAAGGCCATGGTGGTGGAGTAGCTGCGCTCGCCGCTGGACTTCAGCAGGCGCTCGTAGCTTTCCAGCTTCGGTGCGTTGAAGCTCTTTTCGGCCTTGCGGCGGCGCTGCGGCAGGTAACCCCCCAGGGCGGCGCGGCGTTCCTGCAGGTACTTCACTTCCGGCGAATCCGGGCCCGGGTGGTAGAACGGCACCTGGCCGTCGGCCAGCTGGGCGTCGGTCACCGGGATGTTGAAGCGGTCGCGGAAGTGGCGGACGGCGTCGTCGTCCAGCTTCTTGGTCTGGTGGGTCGGGTTCAGTGCTTCACCCGCGCTGCCCATGCCGTAGCCCTTGACCGTCTTGGCCAGGATCACGGTCGGCATGCCCTTGGTGTTCACGGCCTGGTGGTAGGCGGCGTAGACCTTGTGCGGATCGTGGCCGCCACGGTTGAGGCGCCAGATATCGTCGTCGGACAGGCCGGCGACCATCGCAGCGGTTTCCGGGTACTTGCCGAAGAAATGCTCGCGCGTATACGCGCCACCGAAGGCCTTGCAGTTCTGGTATTCGCCGTCGACGGTTTCCATCATCAGCTTGCGCAGGACGCCGTTGGTGTCCTTGGCCAGCAGGGCATCCCAGTAACCGCCCCACAGCAGCTTGATGACGTTCCAGCCGCCGCCACGGAAGACGCCTTCCAGTTCCTGGATGATCTTGCCGTTGCCACGCACCGGGCCGTCGAGGCGCTGCAGGTTGCAGTTGACCACGAAGATCAGGTTGTCCAGGCCTTCGCGGCCAGCCAGCGCGATCGCGCCGAGGGTTTCCGGCTCATCGCTCTCGCCGTCGCCGATGAAGCACCACACCTTGCGGTCGGACTTCTCGATCAGGCCACGGTTTTCCAGGTAACGCAGGAACTGCGCCTGGTAGATGGCGGCGAGCGGGCCCAGGCCCATCGACACGGTCGGGGTCTGCCAGTAATCGGGCATCAACCACGGGTGCGGGTAGCTGGAGAGGCCACCGCCGTCGACTTCCATGCGGAACTTGTCCAGCTGGGCTTCGTCGATGCGGCCTTCCAGGAAGGAGCGCGCATAGATGCCCGGGGCGCTGTGGCCCTGGATGAAGAGCAGGTCGCCCGGGTGGTCTTCGCTCGGGGCGCGCCAGAAGTGGTTGAAGCCCACGTCATACAGCGTGGCGCCGGAGGCGAAGGAGGCGATGTGGCCGCCCAGGTCGCCCGGCTTGCGATTGGCGCGCACGACGGTCGCCATCGCGTTCCAGCGGATGATGGAACGAATGCGCCATTCCAGTTCGGCGTTGCCCGGGCTCTTGGCCTCAAGGGTCGGCGCGATGGTGTTCACGTACTCGGTGGTGGGAGAGAACGGCAGGTAAGCACCCGAACGACGGGTCAGTTCCACCATGCCTTCCAACAGCTGATGCGCGCGCTCGGGGCCCTCGACATCAATAACGGCCTTCAGCGACTCGATCCATTCCTGGGTTTCCACAGGATTCGGGTCGTTGTTCAGCACCTCGTTCAACCAGTTCATTTGCGCTCCCATGACCGCACGCACGCGCGCGACTGTTTTAGATTTCTAGCCGCAAAGTGTAGCGCACCAAGGGGTTTGCTTACTTCGCTACGGTTGCGTATGGAACCATCCCGGCGTGTCCGGAAGGACAGCAGGCGACAGCGCGAGGGCCGCGCCGGAAGGTTCCACGCTGCATTTCAGCCTGCCCGGCGGCGATGACACCGGCGCGTCAGCAGGACACCGATGGACAGCGCAGGCGCTGCGGCGCAGGCGATTGGCGTGGATCGTGCGCGGGGACGGGGCGTTTGAACGCGCATCGGCGTGGATCATCGGACGCGTTGGAGGCCGAAGACCACGCGCAGTGTTCCACCACAAGCACGCACCGTCACAGCAGGAATTGACCTGAACGCATCCCTGCCATGCGTGCGCCAGTGCTGGCCGAACCGGAGTTTTCGATATATCGTTCCGCCACTGCATTCGATATATCGAAATGACCTCTCCGCGCGACCTCGACCGCCCTGCCCGCCCGCTGACCGCCCGGCCGCTCAGCCGCGGCGACCTGCGCCTGCTGGTGCTGTCCCTGCTCGCCGACCAGCCCCGCCACGGCTATGAGCTGATCCAGCTGATCAGTGACATGTTCGTGCGGGTCTACACACCCAGCGCGGGCTCGATCTACCCGGTGCTGGCGCAGTTCGAGGCCGCCGGCTGGGTTGGCGCGGTCGAGGACGGTGGGCGCAAGCGGTATGCGCTCAGCGCACTGGGCCTGGCCGAACTGGAGGCACAGCGCGACGAGGTCGATGCCGCGGTGCACCGGGTACGCGACAGCGCGCGCACGATCACCAAGGCCAACCTGCCGCCGTCCGTGCGCGATGCACTGCGCGAGCTCAAGCACGCGCTGGGGCTGTGCCACGGCCGCTGGCAGGACGACAACGCCGCGGCCGTCGCCGAGGCGCTGCGCGAGGCCGCCGCGCACATCCGTGCGCAGGGCCGCTGACCTCCCATCTTCGTTTCAGACCCAGCCAGCCACCGCCCGCCAGGTCCTTTTCTCTCAACGCCGCGCTGCGGCACTGATCCAGGTATTCCCATGGCTCTGCATGAAAACCGACTGCTCCGTCATACCGTGAAGTTCCGCCCGCTGCAGGTACTGCGCACCGAAGAGATCAGCCCGTGCATGCGCCGGGTGATCGTCGGTGGCGAGGCGCTGGAAGGCTTCGATTCGCCCTCGCCGGATGACCACGTCAAGCTGTTCTTCCCCAACGCCGAGGGCCAGTTCGTGGTCCCGACGATGACCCCGGAAGGCCCGCGCTATCCGGACGGCCAGACGCCCTCCCCCTCGCGCGACTACACCCCGCGCTGGTGGGACCTGGAGACCAACGAGCTGGCGCTGGATTTCGTCATGCACGGCGACGGCCTGGCCTCGACCTGGGCCGCCAACGCGCAGCCGGGCGATGCGATCGCCGTGGGCGGCCCGCGTGGCTCGCACATGACCGCCGATGACTTCGACACCTACGTGCTGATCGGCGATGAAACCGCGCTGCCGGCGATCGGCCGCTGGCTGGAGACGCTGCCGGACGGCGCCAATGCCGATGTCTACATCGAGATCCCCGAATCCGGCGACCGCCAGGAGTTGCCGGAGGACGACCGCATCCGCATCTCGTGGCTGGAGCGCAACGGCTTCGACGCGGCCAGCAGCACCCTGCTGGAAGACGTGCTGACCGATTTCGAGGAACCGGACGGCGACACCTTCTACTGGATCGCCGCCGAATCGCGCCGGGCCCGGATGATGCGCAAGTACATCGAGGGCCACCTGGGCGTGCCGAAGGACTGGATCCGCTCGACCGGCTACTGGAAGGCGCACGGCAGCGAGCACCACGACGACTGAGCCCGCGACGGGCACCGGCCGCGAATGCGACAATCGCGTTTTGTGCCGGTGCCTTTCATGCAAGCCTCTCCTCTTTCGGCACTGACCGATCTGATCGACCGCGCCGAGCGTGCCGATCCCGCGCTGGATGCCGCCCTGGCGGCGTTGGCGCCTTCCGTGGGCGAGCACATCGCCCAGCTGCGCACCGCCCTGGTGCCATTGGCCCGTGCGCAGGCCGCGCTGGTACAGGCGAACATCGATATCGACCTGGTCGCCGATGAGCTGCGCCGCTACCAGAAGTACGCGATGCCCGGTAAGCCGAGCCTGCAGATCGTGCAGCTGCGCAAGCAGCAGGCCTCGGTGAAGCAGGCCGCGCTGCTGGCCCGCCAGGCGTTTGCGCAGGCGACCCATGCGTTCCTGCGTGAGAGCGGCTTGACCGCGCCGGCGCGGCGCACGCCAACCGATTTCACCACGCTGTGGCTGGGCAAGGTGAGCGCGCAGGTGGCGGCGGCTTGATCGCGCTGATATCCACGCATGGCGTGGATCTACCCCGGCCGCGTCAACGGTAGAGCCACGCCCTGCGTGGCTGCGCTGTGGATCTACCCCGGCCGCGTCAACGGTAGAGCCACGCCATGCGTGGCTGCGCTGCGGCGGGATTCCTGGTTGCCGGCCAGCGGCCGGCACTACCGGGTATCGACCGGTAGCCGCATAAAAAGAAAGCCCGCCAATTGGCGGGCTTTCTGCCTTCTCACGACGAGTGAGGAGAAACTCAGGCAGCCGGCTTTTCGCCAGTGGCCTCGGTGGTGATGCGGATGTTCACTTCATCGCTGACGTTCGGGGCGTACGCGCCGACGCCGAAATCGCTGCGCTTGATGGTGGTGGTGGCATCGAAGCCTGCCGCCGGCACCTTGGCCATCGGGTGCTCGCCGCCGCCGTTGATGGTGACATCCAGGGTCACCGGCTTGGTGATGTCCTTGATGGTCAGGTCGCCGGTGACGGTCAGCTTGTTGGTGCCGTTGGCTTCCACCTTGGTGCTCTTGAAGGTGGCGGCCGGGAACTTGGCGGCGTCGAAGAAATCGGCGCTCTTCAGATGCTCGTCGAACTTGGCGGTGAAGCTGTTCAGGCCGGTCAGCGGCAGCTTCACTTCCACGGTGGACTTGGTCACGTCAGCGGCGTCATACACCAGGGTGCCTTCGGCGCTGCCGAAGTGGGCGGTCGGGTGCGAGAAGCCGAAGTGGCTCCACTGGACCAGCACGTCGGTGTGGGTCGGGTCGAGCTTGTAGGTGCCCGAGGCGATCTGGATCGCATCGGCGGCCGGGGCGGCAGCCGCAGCGTCTGCCGCCGGGGCGGCGGTTTCGGTGGCGGCCGGCGCGTCAGCGGCCGGAGCAGCGGCTTCGTCGGCCGGCTTGGAGCAGGCGGCGATGGCCAGGGTCAGGGCGAGCGGCAGCAGCAGTTTGCGGGTCACGGTCATGTCAGGTCTCTCTCGTAATCGAAGGGAAAAGAAAAAAATTCATGCAGCCCATCCGCACGGACGGGCCACGATCCGGCGGTAACGCTTATGCGATGCGGGCGGCTTCGTCGAAGGACAGGCGAGGCAGCCGCGGGAACAGGCCCGAGGCGTCACCGTACCCCAGGTTGACGAGGAAATTCGACTTGATCGCGGTGCCCTTGAAGAAGGCTTCGTCGACCTTGGCGTTGTCGAAGCCGGACATCGGGCCGGCATCCAGACCCAGCGCGCGCGCGGCCAGGATCAGGTAGGCGCCCTGCAGGCTGCCATTGCGGAACGCGCCTTCGGTGCGGCCTTCACGCGGGCCGTCGAACCACGCCTTGGCATCGGTGTGCGGGAACAGGAACGGCAGCTTCTCGTGGAAGTCTTCGTCGAAGGCGACGATCACCGTGACCGGGGCGGCCAGGGTCTTGTCGTGGTTGCCTTCGGACAGGGCCGGGGCTAGCTTGGCCTTGGCTTCCGGGGATTTCACGAACACGAAGCGTGCCGGGCTGCCGTTGGCGGCGGTCGGGCCCCACTTCAGCAGCTCGTACAGCGCCTTCAGCTGGCTGTCGTCGACCGGCTTATCAAGGAAGGCGTTCTGGGTGCGGGCGGTACGGAACAACTGATCGAGCGCAGCATCGTCAAGGACGTGGGACATGAAGCCTCCGGAAACAAGGGGAATCGTTCGCGCATCGGCTACCGTGGCAGGGCGACCGCGCGATCGGCGAAGGCTGGCAGTGTAGAGTGTCGCGACAGTTGCAACACCCAGCCTGACTGAAACGAATTAATGCCATACGTGAAACGATGGAGTCCGCCCTGGACGATCACTGACGGCCGTGCCGGCAATGTGCGGCAGGCGGTGGCCCTGGCCACGGCATTGAAGCTGGGGGCGCATCGTCCGCTGGTGCTCACCCCGCGCGCGCCCTGGCGCTGGCTGGCCCCGCGCTGGTTGCCGGGTGCCGCCAACGGCTACGGCGAGGCCTTCGCCACGCTTGCAACCGAGGTACCCGAACTGGCCATTGGGTGTGGCCGCCAGGCCGCCGGCGCGCTGCGCGAACTGCGCCGCCGTGGCACCAGGGTCGTCCAGATCCTCGACCCTCGCCTCAGCCCGCGCCATTGGGACCTGCTGGTCGTGCCCGAACACGACCGCCTGCGCGGCAGCAACGTGCTCACCCTGCTCGGCAGCCTCAATCCGGTCAACGATGACTGGCTGGCCTGCGGCCGTGCGGCATTCGCCGCGTTCAGCGCCCTGCCCGGCCCGCGCACCGCGCTGCTGGTCGGTGGGCCGACCCCGCATGCGCCCTGGCACGAGCCGGACATGGTGCAGGTGTTCCAGCAGCTCGCGTCCCAGCTGCGCGAGGAAGGCGGCAGCCTGCTGGCCACGACCTCGCGACGTACCCCACCGGCCCTGGTCGGGGCGCTGCGCAGTGCGTTTGCCGAGGTACCGAATGTGATCTGGGGCGATGGCGGCGACGGCGTGAACCCGTATGCCGGGCTGCTGGGCTGGGCCAACCGCGTGGTGGTCTCGCCGGATTCGGTGAACCTGCTTTCTGAAGCGTGCGCCACGCGCATGCCGGTCGCCGTGGCCCTGGCCGACCAGGCGCAAGGGCGACTCGCACACTTCCAGCACGCGCTGCGCGAACGTGGCCGGTTGCAGACGCGCTGGCTGGACTGGCAGACGCAGGGCCGCATCGAGCCGCTGCGCGAGACCACGCGCGTTGCCGATGAAGTACGTGCGCGGTTGGGGATTCAGGCCTGACGGCATCGCGCAGCGTTATGATGCGGCCGCGGCCGGTGCCGCCGGAGACCGTGTGACATGGACGTACCCTGCGCTGCGCTGATCAAGCGCCTGCATCCCGCCCTGCTGTGTGCTGTATTGCTGGGCGCTACGCTGACCGCACACGCCGAACCGCAGTGCACCGAACGCTATCCCACGCCGGCCGCGTTGGCCTCCATGTTCGATGTGGCCTTGGCCACCACCGACGCGCTGGATGCACTCGAGGGCGTGGATGTGGTGCTGATCGCCCGCGGTGGCCAGGACCTGAGCAAGTACGGCCTGCGCCACAGCCATCTGGCCTTCCTGCTGCGCGAAGACGACGGCCAGTGGCGCGCGGTGCACCTGCTCAATCCGTGCAAGACCGCCGAGTCGCACCTGTTCCGCGAAGGGGTCGCCACCTTCATCGGCGAAACCTCCAGCCATACCGACCTGCGCATCGGCGTGCCGACGCCTGCGCTGCGCGATGCACTCAAGGCGATGCTCACCCAGCCGGCGATCCAGGCCAAGGCGCTGCACGAGGCGCGCTACAGCGTGGTGGCCTATCCGTTCCGCACCGAGTACCAGAATTCCAACCAATGGGTGCTGGAAGTGCTGGGCGCGGCGATGGCGCAGGTGGAAGAGCGCACCCTGATCGTCAACCGTACCCAGGCCCAGCAATGGCTGCAGCGGCACATGTATACCCCCAGCACCCTGCACATCGGCGTGGCCAAGCGGCTGGGCGCGCGCTTCTTCGTGCCCAATGCCGCCGTCACCGACCACCCGGCCAGCGAGCGCATTTCCGGCAATTACTCGGTGGTGACGGTGGAATCGATCTTTGATTTCCTGCAACTGCGCAGCAGCCTGCAGCAGGAGCTGGCCGTGCCGCATGTGCCGGTGAAGGGCATTACCGCCCCCAAACCGTGAGTCAGCGGCGGGCAGCACGCCAGCGGGCATACTGCGGACCCATGTTGAGACATCAGAAGGATCTTCGATGACACGTGTTTCGCGCGCAGTCGTTGCACCGCTGCTGGCCATTGCCGTAGGCGCGGCCAGCCTGCCCGCGCCCGCGCAGGTGGTGGGCATCAATCACCCGGTGACCAGCAGCGTCATCGTCACCTCGGTGGTGAGCGTGGTGGTGGTGACCGCACCGGTGTGGCTGGTCTCGGCCGGCCTGAGCAAGGCCAGCGATGCTTCGGCCCGACGCAGCCGCGCGGCCAAGGACGCCCGTGGCAGAGCCGGTCCGCTGCCGCCGCTCACCGTGGAGAAGGTGGAACGCACGCCCGACGGCGGCCTCGAAATGGCCCTGCAGAACCCGCAGGCACCGGACGAGCCGGCCGTGATTGCCTGGCCTGCGCGCGAGGACAACCCGGCAGCCGCGGTGGCGGTGGGCGACGTACTGGCGCTGACACCCACCCAGGGCGGCGCCGGCTGGACGGTGACCACGGCCGAGGGCACGGCCTTGGCCTTCCTGCCCATCGATGCGGCGGCCGCGCAGCCGAGTGCACGTTGGTGACCCCTCGCTGTCCGCTGTCTCGTGGAGCTGGTGAATGAACCGGATATTCCGTCCTGCCGTTGCGCCACTGCTGGCGCTGACCTTGCTCGCGACCAGCCTGCCGGTCAGCGCCCAGAACCTCAGCAATGCCTCGCCGGTCACCAGCAGCGTCCTCACCACCTCGGTGGTGAGCCTGGCGGTGATCACCGCCCCGGTCTGGCTCAGCGCGTTGGGCGTGAGCGAACTGCATGACGCCGCCATGCCGCACAACCGCGCCGCCCGGGCCGCAAAGCGACAGAAGGCCGCGCCGATGCCGCCACTTACCGTGGAGCGCGTGGCGCAGCAACCGGACGGCAGCTACGAGGTGGCGCTGAAGAACCCGCAGGCCCCCGAGGCACCGGCCGTGGTGGCATGGCCGGCGCGTGCCGACAACCCGGCGGCAGGCGTGAAAGTGGGGGATGTGCTGGCGTTCACCCCGACGCCGGCCGGTGCGGGCTGGATGGTGGCCAATGCCGAAGGCGCTGCGCTGGCGTTCCTGCCGACCCAGGACGCGGCGGCCACCAGCATGAGCGAACGCTTCTGACTGAACCGGCCCGGGCTGGCCCTCGGTCGGCCAAGCCCGGATAATCCGCCGTTCCCCTGACTCTTCCGGCTCGCCATGTCCGCGCGTCCTGCCATTGCCTTTGCCCCATTGACCCCGCGCTCGCTGTTGCTGGCGGTGCTGGCCATGGGCGCGGTGGTGCTGGGCTCGAACGTGCTGGTGCAGTACCCGATCAACGACTGGCTCACCTGGGGCGCTTTCAGCTACCCGGTGGCGTTCCTGGTCAGCAATCTGATCAACCGCCGCTTTGGGCCGGAGGCGGCACGGCGGGTGGCCTGGGCCGGGTTTGCATTGGCGGTGCTGCTGTCGATCTGGATCGCCACGCCGCGGATCGCGGTGGCCTCGTGCCTGGCCTTCATCGCTGCGCAGCTGCTGGACATCACCGTGTTCGACCGGCTGCGCCGTGGGCACTGGTGGCGCGCGCCGATGGTGGCGACCACCTGCAGCGCGACGCTGGATACGACGATTTTCTGGAGCATCGCGTTCGCCGGCTCCAGCCTGCCGTGGGTGAGCTGGGCGCTGGGCGATCTGGCGGTGAAGCTGACCATCGGCGTGTTCCTGCTGGCGCCGTTCCGCGCGTTGCTGTGGAAGATGGCGCCGCGCGCGGTGTGACATCGGGCGCCGATCGCCCGGTGTAGCGCTGGCGGTCGGGCATCACCCTGGGTCGGGCATCACCCTGGGTCGGGCATCGCTATCGGCCGGGCATCGCTATCGGCCGGGTATCGCTATCGGCCGGGTATCGCTATCGGTCGGGCATCACGATGGGTAGTGCCGGGGCCAGGGCCGGGAAGACGAGGATCGGGGGGGCCCGGCACCCCGCGCCCCACACGGGGCACCACAC
>NZ_JBDJLA010000008.1:0-172235 GCF_039673135.1 Stenotrophomonas sp. TWI1151 | reverse complement strand
GCGTGGGTGCCAGCTGTCACGCGGTAGTGCCGGCCGCGGGCCGGCTCTCATGAATGCTGGAGGATCGCGTGGAGCCGGCCAGCGGCCGGCACTACCAAGAGGTCATCCCCGCGGTGCGTGGGCCTGGGCTGCCTGCATCGCCATCAGATCCGCTTCGCCCGGCAGTTCCGGCGCCGGGCAGCCACCACCGGCATGGGCGTCGTGCGCCAGCCAGTCATCCACCACACCGCCCAGCAGATCTACGCGCAGCGGCAGGGTGATGTGGTCTTCGCCCCGCATCTCGATGTAGTGCACGCGCGGACTGGCGGCGGCCAGGCGACGGCCCTGCCCGACCGGCACATGCTGATCGTCCTGGCCGTGCAGCAGCAGCACGCAGGTACGGCTGTCGGCCAGCGCGCGGGTGACATCGACGCGGTCCAGGTCCAGATCCAGGCGCTGGCTGGCTGCGGCGATCACCTGGTCGATATCCTGCCCACCGTAGCGCCAGCGCCCATAGGCGGCCATGGCCTGCGCCTTCCACGCGGTCGGCTGCAGCGACATCAGGTGCGGGATCATGCTGCGGATCGCATCGCCGGCATTGGCAAAGGATTCCATCGCCACCACGCCGGTGACCTGGTCGCCGAGCTTGTCGGCGGTGAACAGCGCGGTGGCGGCGCCGTAGGAAACGCCGAACAGATACAGCGGCCCGACCACCTCCCCGCGTGCCTTCAGCGCAGCGATGACATCGACCACATCATCCGATTCGAACGTCCCGTAACCGGACGGGCCGGCGCCGGAATGCCCATGATTGCGCAGGTCGATGGTGACCACGCGATAGCCTGACTGCGCCAACTGCAGCGACCACGGCAGCATCGCATCACCGTTCATCATCCAGCCGTGCAGCAGCACCACCGTGCCGCGCGGTGCCTGCGGCTGGAACGGGTGCGGCAGGTCCAGCGCCATGCCGGTACGCAGCGGCTCGCCGTTGTCATGCTGCTGGGGCAGGTACTGGTAATGCAGCCCGTACTGACCCGGGTCGAACGCACGCCAGAAGATCGGCACGCCGGCGCGGCCGGTCACGAGACCGTGCCGGTTGGGCACACTCTCCACCGCTTCGGCGATGCGCGGCATGTCCAGCAGCGTGGATACGCCGCCGGGCGCGATCAGCCGATCACTCAACGAGGTCGAGGCGGCGGTGGAGGTCAAGGAGGAGCAGGCAGCCAGCCACAGGCCAGCCCCGGCCAGCAGCAACAGCAGCAAGCGCTTCATGGGCAGAATCGGAAAAACCAGACGAGTCGCGCAGGGTACCGATCACGTCAGCGCCGCTCTATCGCATCCAGATGACCATCCGATGACAGCCAAGCCAGCATTCAGCTTGAACGGACGGGCAGCGGCATCGCCGCAGGCCCCTGCCCGGCCTGCGATCAGCCCAGCCAGCCTTCCATGGTGGGCCACCAGCCATCCAGCACCTCCGGGCGCTGCATGCGCTCGCGCCACCATTTCAGCGCGGCCCCCTCCTCGCCAGTCCGCCAGGCCAGCCAGAACGTCTCGTCCGGCTTGGGCTCCTCAACCTGCCTGATCACCAGCCGGCCCTGCGCCACCGCCCGCTGTACGTACGGCTCGGGCAGGAAACCGAAACCAAGCCCGGCACATTGCAGGCGGAACTTGCTGACCATGTCCGGCACGGTCACGGTCTCCTGCCCCATCAGCAGCCCGACCGTGCGCGGCAGCAGCCGCCGCGCCGAATCGGCCACGGCGATCGCACAGTGGGCGGCCAACGACTCACGGCCCAGCGGCTCGGACGCGGCCGCCAGCGGATGCGAGGGCGCCACCGCGAACACGAAACGCACCACGCCCATCGGCTCGACCACATAGCCCCCGCCGCTGGGGCCCTCGCCCGCCGCGCCGACCAGCAGGTCCGCACGCCGGTCCAGCAGCGCCTCCCAGGTGCCCGACAGCGATTCACTGATCAGCCGCATCCGGGTCTGTTCGGCCACCGCATTGAAAGCGCGCACGTCCTCGGCCAGCAGTGCCGGCACGAACATCGAGTCGACCGCCACGGTCAGCTCGGCCTCCCAGCCGGAGGCCACCCGCCGCACCCGCATCTCCAGCTCGCGCGCCGCCCGCAGCAGGTGGCGCCCCTCTTCCAGCAGCGCCTCCCCGGCCGGGGTCAGGTGCGCGCGCGGGCCCACCCGATCGAACAGCTGCACGCCCAGGTCCTCTTCCAGTTTGGAGACCGTGTAGGAGATGGTCGAGGGCACCTTGTGCAGGGCCTTGCCGGCCGCAGCGAACGAGCCGCGGCGGTCGATGGCATCCAGGATCTGTAGGGCGTCGAGGCTGAGCTTGAGCATTCGAATTTTTCGATGATGGCTTGCAAAACTATCCGTTTTTCAAGCCGGCGGCGCAAGCGGATACTGGCCGCAACAGGAAAGGGGACGGCAGCGACCGCCCCGGACCGCCATCGAAACCATCGAACACCGAGGAGATTCCCATGCTGCAGATCCGCAAGAGCAACACCCGTGGCAAGGCCGACCATGGCTGGCTGAACTCCATGCACACCTTCTCCTTCGCCAATTATTACGACCCGCGCTATACCAGCTTCGGACCGCTGCGCGTGATCAACGAAGACCGCGTGCAGGGCGGCCAAGGCTTCGGCACGCACAGCCACGCCAACATGGAGATCATCTCCTACGTGCTCGGCGGTGCGCTGGAGCACAAGGACTCGATGGGCACCGGCTCGGTGCTGCGCTACGGCGATGTGCAGCGCATGAGCGCCGGCAGCGGCGTCAGCCACAGCGAGTTCAACCACTCGGCCGACGAAGCGGTGCACTTCCTGCAGATCTGGCTGTTCCCCGACCAGGAGAACATCACCCCGAGCTACCAGGAGACCCACTTCGCCCCGGACACCAAGCGAGGCCAGCTGCGCCTGATCGCCTCGCGCGATGGCCGTGACGGTTCGCTGCTGATTCACCAGGACGCCAACATCTACGCCACGATCCTGGACGGCGACGACCGCGTCCACCTGCCACTGGCCCCGCGCCGCGGTGCCTACGTGCAGGTCGCCCGCGGGCAGCTGCAGGTCAACGGCATCACCTTGGCGACCGGCGATGCGCTGCAGGTCAATGACGAGGCGCAGCTGACGCTGGAAAACGCCAACGACGCGGAAGTCATCGTGTTCGAGCTGGCGCTGTAAACATCCGGCCGCAAACGCAGACACCCCGGTTGCCCGGGGTGTCGTGCGTTGCGTGGATCAGAATCGGTAGTTCAGCGTCAGCCGCACGTTGCGCGGCTCGCCCCAGGTGTAGGTGCTGTACCAGCTGAAGATCGTGTAGTAGTGCTTGTCCAGCAGGTTGTTGACGTTGAGCGTTGCCGAGAGCTGGTCGTTGAACTGGTAACGCGCCATGGCATCGAGCAGCCAGTAGGGCTCGGTGCGGTGGAGCTGGCTACCGCCGGTGGCCGGGTTGGTGATGGTGCCGAACGTGCTCCCCTGCCAGCGCGCGCCCCCGCCAACGCTCCAGCCGTCAGCCACACCGGTGAGGCGGTAACTGGTGTGCACGCTGAACTGATCTTCCGGCTCCAGCGTGGAGACCTTGGTGGACTGCTGGCGCGCGATCTTGTGCGCGTAGCCGCCCTGGACCTGCCAGCCCGGCGCCAGCTGACCCGATACCTCCAGCTCGTAACCCTTGGTGCGCACCCCCATCAGGCCTTCATAGGCGATCCCGCCACTCGGCGTCCTGCCGCCGGTCGGCTGTGCGTAGTTGTCCTGCTCCAGCTGGAACACCGCCGCACTGGCGTTGAGGCGACCGTCGTAGAACTCCGCCTTCAGGCCCGCTTCGTAGCTGCGCCCTTCCAGCGGATCCAGCACCCGGCCCTGTTCGTCCTGGTTGCCCTGCGGCTTGAAGATGGTGCTGTAGCTGGCGAAGACGGAGAAGTTGCGGTTGAGGTCGTACACCAGGCCGGCGTAAGGCACGACCACACCGCTCTCGTCGGTATCCGGCGATTTGTAGTTGGCGATGCGGCTGCCGACGATCAGCTTGAGCGGATCGGCCAGGTCGAAACGGCCCACCACATAGGCACCGCTTTCGCGGGTGACCTGGTTGTCACCGTAGCCCCACTGCCAGTCCGGCTCGGGCACATCGCCGGTCCAGGCGTAGTAGTCGGCAACGCTGCTGACATAGCCCGGCTGCGGCGAGTAGCCATTGTTGACCCAGCGCTTGCGCGACACGCTGCCACCGACCACCAGCTCGTGCTGGCGGCCGAACCACTCGAACTTGCCGCTGACGTACAGATCGGCCGCGTTGCTGGTGGTCTTGCCGATGTACTGGCCCAGCCACATGCTCACGCCTTCACCGGTGACCGGATCCGGATTGCCACCGGCCGCCGCGCCCAGTGAGGCGTCATAGCCGTTGACCTGGTGATTGAGCTGCAGCTTGGCGACCCAGTCATTGCCGAAGGTGTGCTCCAGCGTCGCGAAGCCGGTACGGGCGTACTGGCCCCAGCGGCTCCAGCGCGCGCCGTTGTTGAACGAGCGCGGCATGTCGTTGAAGTTGCCTGCACTGTCCAGCAGGGGAATACCGCCCCAGCTGGAGCCTTCCGGATCGCTGTCCTGGTAATCGGCACCGACGGTCAGCAGCGTGCTCTCGCCGAGGTCGGCTTCCAGGATGCCGTAGAACACCTCATTGCTGCGCTGGTAGTGGTCGACATTGGAATGCTTGTCCTGGTAGGCGCCGACCACGCGGCCGCGCACGCGGCCACTCTCAGTCAGCGGCCCGCCGACATCGACTTCGGCGCGGTAGCTGTCCCATGAACCGACGCCCAGCGTGGCACTGCCGGCCAGCTCCCGGGTGGGTTTCTTGCGCACCAGGTTGATGGTCGCACCCGGATCGCCCATGCCGGTCAGCAGGCCGGTGGCGCCCTTGAGCACTTCCACGCGATCGTAGATGGCCATGTCGCTGAGCGTGTTGCCGGCCGAGTACGCCGAATCGCGCGCCATCGGGATGCCGTCGTACTGGAAGTTCTGTACCGCGAAGCCGCGCGCGTAGTACTCGGTGCGCTCGCTGTCGTAGGTGACGATACTCACACCCGGCGTGACCTTCATGACGTCATCGATGCCGTTGAGGCCGAAGTCGTTCATTTCCTGCCGCGTGATCACGCTGATCGACTGCGGGGTCTGGCGCGGGCTGAGCACCAGGCGGGTGGCCGTGGCGATCGTGCCGGGCGTATAGGAATCACTGCCTTCGGTCACGGTGCCGAGCTGGTTGGCGGTAACCTGCACGGTCTGCAGGGTCTGTGCGCCGTCCTTGGCAGGGGCGTCCCCCGCCGGCGCCTCTTCGGCCTGCACGGCCGAGGCGGACAGGGCCAGGCCCAGCACGCAGGCCATCGCCTGCATCAGCGGGGAGCGCGAGGGAAAAGCGCGACGGCGACCCGAATGGATCGGGGCAACACGGAATGGAACGACGGACACGGCAATGCCTCCAGGCAGGAAGGGACTCCTCTGGCGGCGGCTGGAGGGAACGAATGGGCGGCATGATGCCGCATCCCGGCCGCCAGTGGAAGATGGCGCGACCGTTGAGGCAGAAGGCGTTCGGGGGTCGCCCCGGGTCAGGCGGGGCGTGGGGGTCAGCCGCGGGGCACCGGGGCATCCGAGGCGATCAGCTTCTCCTGCTTGAGCTCGGCCCAGAATGCGGCCGGAATCGCCACGGACATGGAGGCGACATTGGCCAGCACCTGTTCGGGCGTCCGCGCGCCGGGAATGACCGCCGAGACCACCTCCGGCGCATCGGCGAACTGCAGCGCCGCGGTGCGCAGATCCACACCATGGCGCTCGCAGAGGACCTGCACCTTCGCGCGCTTCTCCGGCGCCCACGACGGCACCTTGCCGTCATACAGATAGCGATCACGCCCGGCCAGGTAGCCGGCCAGCAGCGGCGAGCCGACCACGACCGATGCACCGTGTGCGGCGATCCTGGGGAAGGTGTCATGCAACGCCTGCTCGTGGTCCAGCAGCGAGTACTGGCAGGCGAGCAGGAAGATGTCCGGATCCGCCTCGGCCACCGCACGCAGGGCCGGCTCGGGACGGTTCACACCGAAGCCCCACGCCTTGATCAACCCCTCCTCGCGCATGCGGGTCAGCGCCGGCATCGCGCCCTTCGCTGCTTCCGCGAAACGCTGCTCCCAAGGCATGCCCAGGTCTTTCTCGTTGTCCGGCGAGAGGTCATGGATGAAGACCACGTCCAGCTGCGACACACCGAGCCGGTTGAGGCTGTCCTCCACCGAACGCCGCGTGCCGTCGGCGGAGTAGTCGTAACGGTAATGGAATGGCGACGGGTCCTTCCACATCACGTCCTGCAACTCACCGGCGGTCGCCGTCAGCAGGCGCCCGACCTTGGTCGACAGCGTGTACTCGCGGGCCGGGTGGTTGTGCAGATGATGGCCATAACGACGCTCGCTCAGACCGAGCCCGTACCAGGGTGACGTATCGAAATAGCGCACGCCCGCCGCATAGGCTGCGGCGAGGCTGGCTTCGCTCTGCGCATCGGTCGCGGCCGCAAACCCATTGCCGATCGCGACGCCGCCGAGGCCCAGGCGGGTCTGCGGCCGGTAACGCCCGCCCTGCCGCGCGGGATTGTCGGGCAAGGGCTTCGCTGAAGCCTGGCCGCGGGTGGGCAGGACGCTGCCCGGGCCGGCCGACTGCGCCATCAATGGGGCGGCGGCGAACGCGGCCGTGCCGGCGGCGGCAACGGAAAGGAAGTGGCGACGTGCGTTCACGGCGACTCCTGTTTCTGCGGGGGGGAAGCACACACCTTGGCAGAGCAGCGGTGCAGAGCATGCCTGTGCGGCGTCAACGCAGTGGCAACATGCATCCGCTCTGTCCGGTTGCGCGTCGCTCAGCCCGGACGCGCACCCCCTGCCAGAAGCAGCGCCTCCATCTCGCGGTAACCGCGCTGGCGTGCATGCTGCAGCGGGCTCACGCCTTCACCGTCGGGCAGGTTCACATCCGCGCCTGCCGCGATGAGCTGACGGACGATCTCCACATGTCGCGGGCCGCCATCGGCGAGGATGATCGCCTCCAGCAGCGCGGTCCACTGCAGCTTGTTGACGTGATCCACATCGACACCGGCCGCGATCAGCGTCGCCACGGTCTCCACGTGCCCGCGTTCGGCCGCTGGGATGAGTGCGGTGCCGCCGTAGCGGTTGGTGCTCTTGAGGTCGGCGCCAGCACTCAGTGTCGCGCGCAGGATCTCAAGATGCCCTCGCGCACCGGCGTACAGGTACGGGCTGTCCTGGATCGCATCCTTGGCATTGACGTCAGCACCGGCCTGGATCAGCGCACGTGCGGCCTCCACGTGGTTGTGGTGGGTCGCGACCAGTAACGGTGTCGCCTTCGCCACGCCGCGCGCATCCACGCGGGCGCCCTGCCCCAGCAGCGTACGCACCGCAGTGGCATCGCCCTTCTCCGCCGCCCGATGCAGCCGCTCTTCCAACGAGGCAGCACTGACCGGCATGACCATGCCCATCAGCATGCTCACGACCACCCAGCCACGCAGTGACCTCCGTCCCATCGACATGTTCCTGCTCCTTCTACGGGGGCGCCCGGTGGGACGCCGCAGGACAACGACCGTAGCCGAGCCGCCGCGTCGGCACCAATGATGATTGGGGATCGACTGCATGCGCCATCCGAATGCGTCGGGCGGCGCGCCTTCCGCCTGTTTCATGCGACGCTGCGCGCCACATTCCCCACGGAAGCGCACCACCATGCTGCATCACCTTTCCCTGGGCGTGCGCGATCTCGCGCGTGCCGCCGCCTTCCACGATGCCGCGCTCGGTGCGCTGGGCATGCGCCGCGTCTTCGAAGACGACGAGGCGATCGGGTATGGATATGTCGAGGACGAGGATCTGCTGTGCCTGAAACTGCGGGCCGATGCCTCGCCACCCGGCGCCGGATTCCACCTGGCCTTTGGAGCGCCCTCGCGCCAGGCGGTGGACGCGTTCCACCGCGATGCACTGGCGGTTGGCGGCACCTGCAACGGGGCGCCGGGGCTGCGCGAGGATTATGGCGATCACTACTACGCCGCGTTCCTGATCGACCCGGACGGGCATCGGATCGAGGCGGTCTGCAAGTCGGCCATTTGAACCGGATCGCACAAAGAAAAAGGCCTCCGTACTTGCGTACGAAGGCCTTTTCTACAACTGGCGGAGCGGGAGGGATTCGAACCCTCGATAGAGTTTTAAGCCCTATACTCCCTTAGCAGGGGAGCCCCTTCAGCCACTCGGGCACCGCTCCAGTGTTCTTGGTCCGCCGCTGCGATGAATCATCTCAGCGGGGGCGCGAATAATACCGTTTTCCGCGCCCTCAGGTAAAGCCTTAATCCGAAGAATTTTCACTTCCGGATGCATTCGGCTCATCACCGCGCTGGATCCGCTGATAAATCTCTTCGCGGTGCACGGCCACGTCCTTCGGAGCGGTGATACCGATACGCACCTGGTTGCCCTTGACGCCGAGCACGGTCACGCTGACCGAGTCACCGATCATCAGGGTTTCGCCTACACGGCGAGTCAGGATCAACATTTGTTCAAGTCTCCAGGGGAACCGGTGGTGGCATTTCCCCACCGGCTTGGCGCCCCGGCAAGAGCGCCCCACGACAACGGGAAAAGATTCGCCATAGTACCGTCAGGCCTCCCGACCCATCAAGGAGCAGGAGGCTTCAGGCTGTTCAGATACGGGGGGTGACCCAGTCGACGACGGCGGCCAGTGCAGAAGCAAGGGCGGGCCCGTCCTCACCACCACCCTGGGCGAGGTCCGGGCGGCCGCCGCCCTTGCCCCCGATCTGACTGGCGATATGGGCCAACAGTTCCCCGGCCTTGACCTTGCCCATTGCGCTGCCGTTCACACCGGCGACCAGGGCCGCCTTGCCGTCCTGGGTGCCGGCCAGCACGATCACCGCATCGCCGAGCTGCTGCTTGAGCCGGTCGATCGCATCGCGCAGCGCCTTGGCATCGAAGCCTTCCAGACGCGCGGCCAGGATCTTGATGCCGTTGACCTCGACCGCGGCGCCACCAAGATCGGCGGTCGCACCGGCCGCCTGCTTGGCCTTGAGCGCCTCGAGCTCGCGCTCGAGCTTCTTCTGGCGCTCGCCGAGCTGGCGGATCTTGTCGACCACGTCGCCGGCGTTGCCGCCGAGCAGTGCCGCCGCTTCGCTCAGCTGGGCTTCTTCATGGGCCACATAATCCAACGCGCCCTGCCCGGTCACCGCTTCGATACGGCGCACGCCCGAGGACACGCCACCTTCGGACGTGATCTTGAACAGACCAATGTCGCCGGTGCGCGAGACATGCGTACCGCCACACAGTTCGGTGGAGTAGTCGCCCATCTTCAGCACGCGCACGTGCTCGCCGTACTTCTCGCCGAACAGCGCCATCGCGCCGAAGTCGAGCGCTTCCTGCATGCCCATGTTGTGGACTTCAGCGGCGTTGTTGGCACGCACCTGCTCGTTGACCTTGCGCTCGATGATCGCCAGGTCCTCGGCGCTGATCGGCGCGAAGTGCGAGAAATCGAAGCGCAGGCGATCGGGGGCGACCAGCGAGCCCTTCTGCTGCACATGGGTGCCCAGTACTTCGCGCAGGGCGGCGTGCAGCAGATGGGTGGCCGAGTGGTTGAGGATGGTCGCGCCACGGCGCTGGCCATCGACCTGACCGGACAGCACGTCGCCGACCTTCAGGCTGCCCGCGGTGAGCTTGCCCACGTGCCCATGGAACTGGCCCGCGAACTTCTGGGTATCGCTGACGTCCACCTGCACGCCGGCGCCAGACAGGGTGCCGTTGTCGCCGACCTGGCCACCGGATTCGGCATAGAACGGGGTCTGGTTGGTCAGCACGATGACGTCGTCGCCGGCCTTGGCGCTCTCCACCGGGCGGCCGTCCTTGAGGATGGCGACCACGGTGAGATCGTCGGCCTGCAGGCGGTCATACCCGAGGAACACGGTCGGCTTGAGCGTGGCGACCAGATCGGCCGACAGGGTCACGCCGCCGCCGAACTTGCCGGCCGCGCGCGCGGTCTCGCGCTGGGTGTCCATCGCGGCGTTGAAGCCCTCGATGTCCACGATCAGGTCACGCTCGCGCGCGATGTCCTGGGTGAGATCGAGCGGGAAGCCGTAGGTGTCGTAGAGGCGGAACGCATCCACGCCCGGGATCACGCCGTTGCTGACCTTTGCGGCCACGTCGTCGAAGATCTTCATGCCCGAATCCAGCGTTTCCGCGAAACGCTCTTCTTCGGCCTGCAGCGCGCGCACCACCGTGTCTGCCTGCGCCGGCAGTTCCGGATAGGCCACGCCCATCTGCTCGACCAGGGTCGGCACCAGCTTGCTGAAGAACGGCTGGCGCACGCCCAGCATCCAGCCATGGCGCAGGGCGCGGCGGATGATCCGGCGCAGCACGTAGCCGCGGCCTTCGTTGGACGGCAGCACGCCATCGACGATCAGGAACGAGCAGGCGCGGATGTGATCGGCGATCACGCGCAGCGACTTGTTCTCCAGATCGGCCATGCCGGTCAGCTCGCTGGCCTTGCGGATCAGCGCCTGGAACAGGTCGATTTCGTAATTGGTGTGGACGTGCTGCAGGATCGCGGCCAGACGCTCCAGACCCATGCCGGTATCCACGCACGGGGCCGGCAGCGGCACCAGGGTGCCATCGGGCTGGCGGTCGAACTGCATGAAGACCAGGTTCCAGATCTCGATGAAACGGTCACCGTCTTCATCCGGCGAGCCCGGCGGGCCACCGGCGATGTGGTCACCATGGTCATAGAAGATTTCGGTACACGGGCCGCACGGACCGGTCTCGGCCATCTGCCAGAAATTGTCCGACGCGAACGGCGCACCCTTGTTGTCGCCGATGCGCACGATCCGCTCTTCCGGAATGCCCACCATGTCGCGCCACAGCGCGTAGGCCTCGTCATCGGTCTGGTAGACGGTGACGAGCAGGCGCTCGGCCGGCAGCTTCCAGACCTGGGTCAGCAGCTCCCAGGCCCAAGCGATGGCGTCCTTCTTGAAGTAATCGCCGAACGACCAGTTGCCCAGCATTTCAAAGAAGGTGTGGTGGCGGGCGGTGTAACCGACCTGGTCCAGATCGTTGTGCTTGCCACCGGCGCGCAGGCAGCGCTGGACGTCGGCCGCGCGCACGTAGCTGCGCTTCTCGGCGCCAAGGAACACGTCCTTGAACTGCACCATGCCGGAGTTGGTGAACAGCAGGGTCGGATCATTGCCCGGCACCAGGGGCGCCGACGGCACGATCGTGTGGCCTTTGCCCTTGAAGAACTCAAGGAAATCGCTGCGGATCTGGGAGGTAGTGAATTTGACGGATGCGTTCATGGGGGGCTGGCTTTGTGCGGGCCGGTCAGTCCCTGGCACGCAGCCCCAATGGCCGGGTGTCAACTGCAGGACCGCCGAAACCACAAAGGGTATCAGGCCCGGGCCGCTCAGTCCTCAGGGTCGTACCGGGTGGCCTGGCGGATGCTGTCGCCGGGGAACCCCCGGCGGGCCAGAAGATCGGCGGCTTTACGCCGTGCAGGCAGTTCCTGCGGGCCGGCCTCGCCAAAACGGCGGCAGACCAGGTCGCGGGCATTCTCGGTCCAATCGCCTTCGAAGGTGTCCATGGCCGCAGCGATCTGGTCGCTGTCCAGGCCATGCGTGCCCAGTTCGGCGCGGATATGGATCGGTCCATAGCCGGTGTTGGCCCGGATCCGGACCAGATTCTCGGCAAAGCGGGTGTCATCCTGCCAGCCGGCCTCGGCCAGCTTGCTGACCGCGGCTTCGGCGGCCTCGTTCTCGATGCCGCGGGCCTGCAGTTTGCGGGTCAGCTCTTTACGCGAGTGTTCGCGGCGCACCAGCAGCCCCAACGCCCGCTGGACCGGCGTCTGTTCCTGGACACGGCGCTTGCGCCGGGGTGCGGGGGCTTCGGAGTCTTGCATGGCAGCGGTCCATTACAGTGCGCCATCCTTGGCGCCATCCCGTCGGGGATTCTTGAAACTGCAGGACAGGGCGAGCGTCACTGACGGCGCTGCCCTGCCCCGCAGGAAACTCACTCGGCGTCGTCTTCAGCCTCGTCGCCGCCTTCACGCACGGCTTCTTCCGGCTGGAACTTCTCGCGCAGCTCGGCTTCCAGACGCTGGGCGATCTGCGGGTTGTCGCGCAGGTAGCCGCGGGCGTTGTCCTTGCCCTGGCCGATGCGCTCTTCGCCGTAGCTGTACCAGGCGCCGGCCTTCTCGACCAGCTTGGCTTCCACGCCCATGTCGATCAGTTCGCCTTCGCGGCTGATGCCTTCGCCGTACAGGATCTCGGTGATGACCTGCTTGAACGGGGGCGCCAGCTTGTTCTTGACCACCTTGATCTTGGTCTGGTTGCCGATGATCTCGTCGCCCTTCTTGATGGCGCCGATACGGCGGATGTCCAGGCGGACCGAGGCGTAGAACTTCAGCGCGTTGCCGCCGGTGGTCACTTCCGGGCTCTGGCCCGGCATCATCACGCCGATCTTGTGGCGCAGCTGGTTGATGAAGACCACCAGGGTGTTGGAGCGCTTGATGTTGCCGGTCAGCTTGCGCAGCGCCTGGCTCATCAGGCGAGCCTGCAGGCCCGGCAGCTGGTCGCCCATTTCGCCTTCGATTTCGGCCTTCGGGGTCAGCGCGGCGACCGAGTCGACCACCACGATGTCCACCGAGCTGGAGCGCACCAGCATGTCGGCGATTTCCAGCGCCTGCTCACCGGTATCGGGCTGCGAGAGCAGCAGGTCGTCCACGTTGACGCCCAGCTTGGCGGCATAGATCGGATCCAGCGCGTGCTCGGCATCGATGAAGGCCGCGGTACCGCCCTTCTTCTGGCACTCGGCGATCGCCTGCAGGGTCAGGGTGGTCTTGCCCGAGGATTCCGGACCGTAGATCTCCACGACGCGACCCTTGGGCAGGCCACCGATACCGAGGGCGATATCCAGCATCAGCGAACCGGTGGGGATGACCTCGACCGCTTCGACGACGCGGTCGCCCATGCGCATCACGGCGCCCTTGCCGAACTGCTTTTCGATCTGGCTCAGCGCGGCGGTGAGGGCGCGCTTTTTGTTTTCGTCCATCGGAGTGGTCCTTGCAGAGGTCGTATCGGTGGAGGTGCTGTCTTTGGAAGTCTTCTTGGCCATGGGTTCACTTTAAGGCTGGCGTATCGCACGGGCTGAGATTCTGCCCGGCGTTCGGAAAAAATTATCGGACATCCGTACCAACCTCAGCAAAACCAGAGATGTGCCACAAAAGACCGCGCGTGATTCAATGGGGAACAGGTCAGCGGTTGGGCCGCAGCAACCCGCAATAGAGGCCTTCGATGGCGAAGTCCTGGTCGGGCAGCACTTCGATCGGCTTGTAATCGGGGTTGCGCGGCAGCAGGCGGATCCGGTCCTTGCCCATCTTCAGCAGCTTGACCGTGATCTCGTCATCGATGCGGGCCACCACGATCTGCCCGGAGCGGGCGTCGCGGGTGCGGTGCACACCGATCAGGTCGCCGTCGAAGATGCCCTCGTCGATCATCGAGTCGCCCTGCACCTTCAGCAGGTAGTCCGGCGCGGGCGAGAAGAACACCCGGTCCAGCACCACGAAATCATCCGAGCCGATATCCGCGCCGATCGGCAGACCGGCCGCGACCCGGCCCAGCACCGGCAGGCGCAGGACGTGGTCCGGCAACGCCGACGCAGGCAGTGATTCGGGCAGGCCGTTCTGCAGCGCCGGCGCCTGGACCAGCCGGATGCCGCGGGCCTGGCCCGGGATGCGACGGATCGCCCCGGCCTGCTCCAGCGCTTCCAGATGGTACTGGGCTGCGCGGACGCCCTTGAAGCCGAACGCGCGGGCGATTTCCGTCTGCGACGGCGGTGCGCCATCGGTCTCTATACGCTCGGCGATCAACTGCAGGATCGCCTGCTGGGTATCGGTCAGGTCCATGGTTAGTAGTATTACTACTAACGATGCGGGCACGCAAGTGCCCGCAGAGGAAGAGCCGATAGAAGAAGGGCTGTCCCGCACCGGCCGAAGCCTCCAGTAATGCCTGTAGCCACCGACCGTTGGTCGGTGACCGCGCGAACGCGCGGCGATGTCTGACGGCGCGGGTGCGTATCGCTTGCGGCCAGCTCTCCGGCGTTTAGCCTCTGCAATCTGTTGGGTCAGGCATTCGTGGGGGCCGGATGAGGAGCAGCCACGCATGGCGTGGCTCTACCGGTGGGCAAATAGTGACGGGTCGGTCAGGCAGGAGCGTCCGACCAACGGTCGGACCTACACGTAATCCCCCGCTTGCGCGGGAGATTCCGGGGATCCTGCGGATCCCAGCGGTAAGAACCCTACGGGTTCTTGCCGCTGCGCCAGATCGAAAACAGGATCCACACGCCACAGAAGCCGGCACCGATGAAGCCGGCCACGCCAAGCGCGAGCAGCCAGCGGCTGGAGATGCCGCCGACACTGTGCATGACGATCGAGGAGCCGATGATCAGCGCGGCGGTCACGATGCCCATCACCAGCCGGTTCGCCGCGCGGTTGACCTGGTCGCCGAAGCCCTGCAGCGCCGTGGTTTCAATCTTGAGCTGGAGCCGGCCGCGGCGCGCCATCTGCAGCAGGCGGCGGACATCGCGCGGCAGATCGCCGACCAGATCCATCACCCCGACCAGGCTGCGCTTGCCGCGCTTGAGCATCGCGCCGGGCGAGTAGCGTTGCCACATCACCCGCTCCAGATACGGGCGCGCGGCGCTGGCCATATCGAACTGCGGGTCCAGCTGGCGGCCCATGCCTTCCAGGGTGAGGAAGGTCTTGATCATCAGCGCCAGATCGGCCGGCAGGGTCAGCGCGTACTGGCGCAGCAGCTGGGTGATGTTGCCCAGCATCAGGCCCATGTGCAGGTCCTTCAGCGGGACCCCGCGGTACTGGTCCACGAAGGTGCTGATGTCCTGCTGCAGGCGCGACTCGTCCACTTCCACGCCACCGGCCCAGTCCAGCAGCACGTCGGCCACCTGCTCCGGCTCCTGGGTGACCAGGCCATGCAGGAGCTGGGCAACCTGGAAGCGGCGCTGCTCGGAGATCGCCCCGACCATGCCGAAATCGATCACGCCGATGCGGCCATCCCGCAGGTAGATGATGTTGCCCGGGTGCGGATCAGCGTGGAAACAGCCGTCCTCCAGCACCATCTTCAGCACGATGCGCGCGCCGGTGCGGGCCAGCTGCACGCGGTCCAGACCGGCCGCATCGACGCCGACCAGATCGCGGCCGGGAATGCCGTCCACGAAGTCCTGCACGTTGAGGCTCTCGCAGGTCCACTGCCAGTGCACGTTGGGGATCAGGATGTCGTCGCGGCCCTGGAAATTGCGCGCGATGCGCTCGGCATTGCGGCATTCGGCGGCAAAATCCAGCTCGCGGCGCAGCGACACCTGGAACTGCTGCACCACCTCGGCCGGGCGATACCGCTGCAGATCGGGCAGGCGCGCCTCCATGATCTCGGCCAGCCGCGCCAGCAGGCGCAGGTCGGCTTCGATGACGTCACGGATGCCCGGACGACGGATCTTCAGCACCACGGCGGTGCCGTCATGCAGCGTTGCGCGATGCGCCTGTGCCAGCGAGGCCGCGGCCATGGGCGTTTCATCGAGCCACGCGAACACCTCGGTGGCCGGTGCGCCGAGATCACGTTCGAGCTGCTCACGCACCTGCGCATACGGCAGCGCGGGCACGGCGTTCTGCAGTTCGGAGAACTCGGCGATCCAATCCGGCGGGAACAGGTCCACGCGGGTGGCCAGCACCTGGCCGAGTTTGACGAAGGTGGGGCCCAGGTCTTCCATCGCGCGGCGCACGCGCACAGGCGCGGTCATCCGCAGCATCTGCTGGGTATCGTTCCAGTGCAGCAGGCGGCCAGCGCGTTCGAGCACATCGGCCAGGCCGATGCGGCGCACGAGGTCGCCGAAGCCATAGCGGATCAGGACCGACGCGATTTCCTGCAATCGCCCCAGGTCACGCACGGTACCCAGCGTTTCCCACATCGGCCCACTCTCCTGTCAGCACACCCGGTCAGGATGTCACAACAGCGGGAAGATTCCCGTCAGCGCCTGCTGCACGGTCTGCCGCCGTATGGCTTCGCGGTCGCCATCGAACTGGAACAGCTGCGCACGCGCGTAGCCGCCACGGCCCTTCCAGCCGATCCAGACGCTGCCGACCGGCTTGTCCTCGCTGCCACCGCCCGGCCCGGCAATGCCGGTCACCGCCACGGCGATGCCGGCACCGGAATTGATCAGCGCACCGGAGACCATTTCCAGCACGGTCTCGCGGCTGACCGCGCCGAACTGTTCCAGCGTCTGCGCGCGCACGCCCAGCAGGCGTTGCTTGGCTTCGTAGCTGTAGACCACCATGCCGCAATCGAAGAACGCCGAGGAGCCGGCGATATCGGTCATCGCCTTGGCGATCCAGCCGCCACTGCAGCTTTCGGCAGTCACCAGCTGCAGCGAGGCCTGCTGCAGGCGCTGGCCCACGTCACTGGCGAGGGCGCCCAGCTCGGCGTCGGAAGGAACGGTCATGGGAAGTCCTGGATCAACGGGGGGACGAACGCCCCCTGTTTTAGCCGAAATCGTGAGTGATGTCGTGTGTTGCCGGGTGCGACGGAGGGCGAAGCCCCGCCGGGAGAATCATGGGCGCCAGCCGGCGGCCGGCACCCGCATCACCATTCCGGAAGCTTTTCCGGAAGCATCGCGCGGATCGGTTCGCCGCCCTCGCCAGCTGCCAGCTTCTCGGCCTCGGCGATCGGGATCTCGACCTGCAGCAGCCAACCGTCTTCGTCGGTGGCTTCGCTGCGCACGACCTCCAGCTGATGCAGGCGCGAACGCAGGCGACCGGCACTCGGCGGCAGCCGCAGCTCGCCACTGACGTGCTGCAGGCCCAGGCGCTTGCCCAGCACGGACTGCAGCAGCGGCAGGCCAACGTTGTCGCGGGCGGAAATCCAGACCCGCTCGCGGCGCGCGTTGTCGGGGATGCCGTCCTGGGCATCGTGACGCACGTCGGCCCCGTCGATGCGGTCGATCTTGTTGAACACCAGCAACTGCGGCAGATCGCCCGCGCCGATGGCGGTCAGCACTTCATCCACCTGTGCGATGCGCTCCTCACGGTGCGGATCGGCCGCATCGACGAGGTGCAGCAGGAAGTCCGCTTCGCGGGCTTCGGACAGGGTCGACCGGAACGCGGCCACCAGATCATGCGGCAGGTCGCGGACGAAGCCGACGGTATCGGCGAGCACCACGCTGCCGCCCGGCAGCGCGATGCGGCGCACGGTCGGGTCCAACGTCGCGAACAACTGGTCCGCAGCGAAGGCCTCGGCGCCAGTCAATGCGTTGAACAGGGTCGACTTGCCGGCGTTGGTGTAGCCCACCAGCGCCACGCGCGGCAGCTCGCTGCGCAGGCGGGCACGACGCATCTGGGTGCGCTGCACTTCCACCTTTTCCAGCTTCTTCTGCAGCTGCTCCACCCGCTTCTGCAGCAGGCGGCGATCGGTTTCCAGCTGGGTTTCACCCGGGCCGCGCAGGCCGATGGAACCACCACGCTGGCGCTCCAGATGGGTCCAGCCGCGGATCAGCCGCGTGGACATGTGGCGCAGCTGCGCCAGCTCCACCTGCAGCTTGCCTTCGTGGCTGCGCGCACGCTGGGCGAAGATATCCAGGATCAGCCCGGTGCGGTCGATCACGCGCCGTTCCAGGAACCGCTCCAGGTTGCGCTCCTGCCCCGGCGACAGCGCATGGTTGACCAGGATCAGGTCGGCGCCGGTGGCATCGGCCGCGGCCTTGACCTCGTCCAGCTTGCCGCTGCCGATCAGGATCGACGGATTGGGCCGATCGATGCGCGCGGTCAGCGTGGCCGCGATGCTGGCCCCGGCGGAGCGGGCCAGATCGGTGAACTCTTCAAGCACGTCATCTTCGAGCCGGCCGGCATGCGGCTGGATCAGGAGTGCGTGTTCGCCTCGCTTGGAACGGTCAAACACGCAGTTCTCCAGAATTCTTCACGCAGTCACTCAACGTCGTCATCACCTTGGACGCCATCGGCGCCATCATTGGATTGCACATAACCACCTCCGGGCCCGACCTTCACGTTGCGCGCGGGCACCACGGTCGAGATGGCGTGCTTGTACACCATCTGGCTCACCGTATTGCGCAGCAGCACCACGAACTGGTCGAACGATTCAATCGTTCCCTGCAGCTTGATGCCATTGACCAGATACACCGACACCGGCACGCGTTCGCGCCGAAGTGCATTCAGAAACGGATCCTGCAGCGATTGCCCCTTGGACATTGCACACTCCTGATTATTGTTTTTATGGTCTTCCGGCAGTTACCACGGCCCCCGCCGCCCGCCGGAACCCTTGATGGTACACGGGGTGGGCGAATGAAGGCGTGGACTCAGCGTGCGACGAAGGTCGACACCGCATCCGCCAGGGAAGCCCTGTCTAGATGGGGATCGAACCAGCGCGCATCAAGCTCCCCGCGCAGCCAGGTCAGCTGGCGCTTGGCGAGCTGGCGGGTGGCCTGGATGCCGCGCTCACGGAACGCCTCGGCCGTGCCCTGCCCGTCCAGATACTCCCAGGCCTGCCGGTAGCCCACCGCCCGCACGGCCGGCAGATCCAGCGGCGCGGCCACCTCGGCCATCGCCGGCAGGGCCCGCAGGGCGTGGACTTCGTCCAGGAAGCCGTGATCCAGCATCGCGTCGAAACGGGTTTCGATGCGCTGGTGCAGCACCGTGCGCTCGCGCGGCGCGAGAATCAGTTTGAGCGGCCGTACCGGCAGCCGGTCGACGCCGGGCAGCTTCTGCCATTCGCTGATCGGGGTACCGGTCAGCCGATGGACTTCCAGTGCCCGCTGGATGCGCTGCGGGTCGGTGGCGTGAATGCGCTTTGCCGCGGCCGGATCGATGCCGGCCAGTTGGGCATGCATTGCCGCCCAGCCCTGCTCGGCCGCCTCGGCGGCAATCTGTGCGCGCACCGCCGGATCGGCCTCGGGCATCGGCGACAGGCCCTGTAGCAACGCGCGGAAATACAGCCCGGTGCCACCGGCGAGGATCGGCATGCGACCCCGCGCGATGATGTCGCGGACGGCCCGCGCCGCGTCGCTGGCGAACTCCGCCGCCGAATAGGTCTGCCACGGGTCGCGCACATCGAGCAGATGGTGCGGCGCCTGTGCGCGCTCGGCCGCATCGGGCTTGGCCGAGCCGATATCCAGCCCGCGATAGACCAGCGCCGAATCGACGCTGACGATCTCACCGTCCAGCTGCTGGGCCAGTGCGATCGCGGTGGCGGTCTTGCCTGACGCGGTCGGGCCCATCACCGCGATCGCCAGCGGGCGCTGATCGACGGCCATCAGTCCTCGTCCGGCCAGCGCGGCATCGCCGGGGCGGCGGACACCCGCGGCATCGGCACGGCATCGACTGCGGCCCACACCTTCAGCGCATCGACCGTGGCGGCGACATCGTGCACACGCAGCAGCATCGCGCCACGCTGGGCCGCGATCAGGTGCGCGGCGACCGAACCGGCCACGCGGTCACGCGGCTGCTCACGACCGGTCAGTTCACCGATGCTGCGCTTGCGCGACAGGCCGGCCAGCATTGGCACGCCCAGCTCGAGGAAGCGCTCCGAACGCGCTAGCAGGATCATGTTGTGTTCGGTGGTCTTGCCGAAGCCGAAGCCCAGATCGATGATCAGATGCTTCTTGGCCACGCCGGCCATCTCGGCCTGGAACATGCGCTCGGTCAGGAAGCGATGCACCTCGGCGACCACGTCATCGTAGTGCGGGGTGTCCTGCATGCTGCCCGGCTCGCCCTGCATGTGCATCAGCACCACCGGCACGCCGAGTTCGGCGGCGGCGTCCAGCGCACCGGGCTGGCGCAACGCATGGATGTCATTGATCAGGCCGGCACCGGCCGCGACCGCTGCGCGCATCACCTCGGGCTTGAAGGTGTCGATGCTGATCGGCACGGTGGTTTCGCGTGCCAACCGCTCGATCACCGGGATGACCCGGCGGAGTTCTTCATCCAACGGCACCGGCGCACTGCCTGGCCGGGTCGATTCGCCGCCGATGTCGAGCAGGTCCGCGCCCTCGGCCACCAGTTGCAGGCCGCGCGCGACCGCAGCCTCCACGCTGTCGTGGTCACCGCCGTCGGAGAAGGAATCCGGGGTGACGTTGACGATGCCCATGACCCGCGGGCGATCCAGCCGCAGCAGCCGGCCGCCGCAATCGAGCTGGGGGGAGATATCGAACATGGGCAGATCCACGAAGTACGCCAGCGCGTAGTTTACGCTGGCGCACCGGACCGGCTGTCAGAGGTCGCCGAGGCGGGCCCCATCGACCGGCTTGGCCAGCCAGATCGCCAGATCGTTGCCGATCGCATTGACGGTGCGTTCAAGCACGTCGCAGGAGCCCTTGAAGCCGGCAAACGCGCCACCGCGCGACACGCGGCGTGCGGTGACCGTGGCCACCTGCTGGCCGTTCTCGAACAGCACGCCGCGCACGGCCGCCGACTTGAAGTGGCCGGTGAACGCATTGCCTGCGCTCTGCGCTTCCACCAGCTCCAGCTTCAACGCGTGCCCGCTGCCGGTGTTCACCGGATCACTGCCGAAGACGATGGTGTTGCCATGCGCCGGGGCATTCTTGCCCAGCGCGGTCGCCAGCTGCGCGCCCATCCGGCACTCGGCCTTGATGTTCTCGGCAATGATCGCCGACTCGTTGAACGGCACCGGATCCTGCACGTGGATCTCGGCCGCCATGACCGGCGTGGCACAGCACAGCAGCGCAGCAACGGCTGCGCGCATCGAATGACGCATGAACATCCCCCTGGAAAGTGTGTCGGCCGATCCCCCGGCCATGCCCGACCGCGGCATGCGGCGCGGGCACGCGCATCGTGCCCACTGCCGGCCGCGCACGCAAGCATTCAGCGCTGGCGGCGCTTGCGCTCCACGTAGACGGTCTTGGCGATGCTCATCAACACGCCAACCGCGATGCCGATGCCGGCGCCGAGCAGGAAGTTGTCGCGGGTCAGGCCGATGGCCACGCCAATGATCGTGGCGATCACCATTTCAGTGGTGTGCGAGATCGGCTGCGGCGGGGGTGCGGACATGACGACTCCAGAACGAGGGGCGAAAACGGACCGTCATTATGACCTGCCCGAAACGACGAAGGCCGGGTTTCCCCGGCCTTCGTCACTTACGTGGGCAACACCCTCAGATCTGCTCGGCAGGACCGGCGATCGGCGACACGGGACGGGCATCGCCCCCCTTGTCGTTGTTGTTGCCGCCATCCTTGTTGCTGGCGGACTTGTCCCAGCCCATCGGCGGCGGCGGATCACGGCCTTCCATCACGGCATTGATCTGCGGCGCATCGATGGTCTCGTACTGCAGCAGCAGCTGCGACATCGTGTGCAGCTTGTCGAGATTGGCCGTCAGCAGTTCGGTGGTACGGGCGTACGCCTTGTCCAGGATGCTGCGGACCACTTCGTCGATGCGGCGCGCGGTGTCATCCGACACGCTCTTGTGCTGCGTCACCGAACGGCCGAGGAACACTTCATCGTCCTCTTCACCGTAGGCGATCGGGCCGAGCTCATCGGACAGGCCCCACTTGGTGACCATGTTGCGGGCCATCTTGGTGGCGCGCTCGATGTCGTTGGAGGCACCGGTGGTGACCTTGTCGGTGCCGAAGATCAGCTCTTCGGCCACACGACCGCCGTACAGCGAGCACAGCTGCGATTCGATCGCCACCCGGTTCATCGAGTACTTGTCGCCTTCCGGCAGGTACATCGTCACGCCCAGCGCACGACCGCGGGGAATGATGGTGACCTTGTAGACCGGATCGTGCTCGGGCACCAGGCGACCGACGATGGCGTGGCCAGCTTCGTGATAGGCGGTGAGCGTCTTTTCTTCTTCGCTCATCGCCATTGAACGACGTTCGGCACCCATCAGGATCTTGTCGCGGGCACGGTCGAAGTGGTCCATGCGGACTTCCTTCTCACCGCCGCGCGCGGCGAACAGTGCTGCTTCGTTGGCCAGGTTGGCCAGGTCCGCACCGGAGAAGCCCGGGGTACCGCGCGCGATCACCATCGGCTCGACATCGTCGGCCAGCGGCAGCTTGCGCATATGCACCTTGAGGATCTGCTCGCGGCCCTTGACGTCCGGCAGGCCGACCACGACCTGGCGGTCGAAACGGCCCGGGCGCAGCAGCGCCGGATCCAGCACGTCGGGACGGTTGGTGGCGGCGATGACGATCACGCCCTCGCCTCCCTCGAAGCCGTCCATCTCGACCAGCAGCTGGTTCAGGGTCTGCTCGCGCTCGTCATGACCGCCGCCGAGACCGGCGCCACGGTGGCGACCGACGGCGTCGATTTCATCGATGAAGATGATGCACGGCGCCTGCTTCTTGGCCTGCTCGAACATGTCGCGCACGCGGCTTGCGCCGACGCCGACGAACATTTCTACGAAGTCCGAACCGGAGATCGAGAAGAACGGGACCTTGGCTTCACCGGCGATCGCGCGGGCCAGCAGCGTCTTGCCGGTACCCGGCGGACCCACCATCAGCACGCCGCGCGGAATCTTGCCGCCCAGCTTGGTGAACTTGGTCGGGTCGCGCAGGAAATCGACCAGTTCGCCGACTTCTTCCTTGGCCTCGTCGCACCCGGCAACGTCGGCGAAGGTGACCTTGATCTGGTCCTCGCCCTGCAGCTTGGCCCGCGACTTGCCGAAGGACATTGCGCCCTTGGCCCCGCCGCCACCGCCCTGCATCTGGCGCATGATGAATATCCAGAAGCCGATGATCAGGATCACCGGGAGGAAGTTCATCAGGATCGCGCCCAGCGAGATGCCACTGGAGGGCTCCTCCTGGACGATTTCCACGTTCTTGCCGCGCAGCACGTTGATCAGGTCGCGATCGAACGGGGCGGTGATGGTGGCCGACTGGCCGCCACGGGTGGTGTAGGAAATCTGATTGGTGCCGCCACGCATGTCACCGCTGAAGGTCACCTTCTGGACGTTGCCGCTGTCCACCTGGTCCAGGAACTGCGAGTACGTCGCGCCCTGTGCGCCGGCTCCGCTGCTCTTCGGCGAGAAGCTCTGGAAGACCACCATCAGCACGACGGCGACGACCACCCATAGCAGGAGGTTCTTGGTCAAGTCGTTCATCCTCATTGGCTCCGGTGTTCCTCTAATTCCTGACGCGATTCGTATGGTTGAGCTTACTTGATCTGCGCGCGTTTTCCCTGCCCCAAGGCGTACACCTCGGGCGAGCGCTTCCGGGAGGCTTCAGGCTTGCGGATCACTACTTTGTCGTACCGGCGGCGCATTTCGCGCACGTAGTCGTCAAAGCCCACGCCCTGGAACAGCTTGATCAGGAACGCGCCACCCGGCTTGAGATGGTTGTCGGCAAAATCCAACCCCAACTCCGCCAGGTGCATCATCCGCGCTTGGTCCACCGCATCCATTCCACTCTTATTGGGGGCCATATCCGAGAGCACAAGGTCTACCGGCTGATCCCCCAGCATGGCTTCGAACTCCGATAGGACGGCTTGCTCCCTGAAGTCACCGTGAAGGAACTCCACGCCGGCCAGCGGCGGCATCTCCAGGATGTCCAGCGCCAGCACCCGGCCGGTATCGCCGATCTGGCGGCGGACCTGCTGGGACCAGCCACCCGGGGCGGCGCCCAGATCGACCACGACCATGTGCGGCTTCAGCAGCCGATCGCGCTGCAGCAACTCCTCCAGCTTGTAGGCCGCGCGCGAGCGCATGCCCTCGGCCTGGGCCTTCTTCACGAAGGGGTCGGCGAAGTGCTCTTTCAACCAGCGTTGACTGCTTTTGCTACGGGTTGCCATTGAGATGCGGGTCGGATGGGGAGGTCATGATACCCTGATCGCCCCAGTTAACCGCTTGTTCCTGAATGGCTATCGCCCTGACTTCTTCCCAAACCCGTTTCCTCCGCGGCCACGCGCATGATCTGAAAGCCCTGCTCCAGATCGGCGGCAAGGGGGTGACACCGGCCTTCCTGGCTGAACTGGAAGAGGTGCTGGAGCGCCACGAGCTGATCAAGGTCAAGGTTGCCGCCGAAGACCGCGAGGCCCGCGACGCCCTCATCGCCGAGCTGGTCAGTGCCAGCGAAAGCGCGCTGGTGCAGCGTATCGGCCACGTGGCCGTGCTGTACCGCCCGAGCAAGGAACAGCGCCAGATCGTCCTGCCGCGCGGCTGATCCCGGAACGCCCATGCAGCTGAGCCACGAAATCCCCGACTACGCCTACGCCCTGCGTGCCGCCGATGGCCGCAGTGCGAAAGTGAATGACCGGACCCTGGCCGCGAGTTTCATCCTCGCCCCGGACACGTTGATCGAAGCGTGGCCGGTGGCCGATATCGCCCAGTTGACCCCGGAAGACCTGCAGCCGGTGCTGGCACTGAACCCCGCGCTGGTGGTGCTGGGCACGGGCGATACCCAGGTGTTCCCGCCGGCCGCGGTCATGGCCGCGTGCCTGACCCGCGGGATCGGCCTGGAAGTGATGAACAACCCGGCGGCGGCACGGACCTTCAACATCCTTGCCAGCGAGGGCCGCAAGGTGGCCGCGGCGTTCATCCTGAAGGGGTGAGACCGGGATTTCCGTTCAGAAAAGGCCGCCCTTGAGGCGGCCTTTTTCGTGCTTACTTCGGCGGCAGGTACAGCAGCGGGTCGACCGGCTTGCCGTTGTAGCGGATCTCGAAGTGCAGCATGTCGCGTGCGGCGCCGGTGCGGCCCATCTCCGCGATCTGCTCGCCTGCCTTCACGCTCTGGCCTTCGTTGACCAGGCGCTTGCGGTTGTGGCCATACGCTGACAGCCACTGATCGCTGTGCTTGATGATGATCAGCTCACCGAAACCGACCAGGCCGGCACCGGAGTAGACCACCACGCCGGCGGCGGTCGCGCGGACCGGCTGGCCACTGGTGCCGGCAATGTCCACGCCCTGCTTGGTCGCTTCACCGGCGACGAAACGGCCGACGATCGCGCCATCGGCCGGCCAGCGCCAGCTGATGTTGCTCTTGATCGCGGTGGTCGGCGACGGGGTGGCGGCCGGCGCGGTGCTGCCCGGCCGCGGCGCGGTGACCACGGTGGTCGGCGCGCGGGCCGGACTGCCACCACTGCCGCCCGGGAACAGCCGCAGCGACTGCCCCGGATAGATCGTGTAGGGCTCGGCCAGCCCGTTCCAGGCGGCCAGATCGCGCGGGGTGATGTTGTGGATGCGCGCGAGTGCATACAACGTGTCGCCACGACGGACGACAGCGGTCTGGCCGGGCTTGGCCACCGAGGTCTGCGGGGTGCTGTGGGCCACACCGCCCGAGCCCGAAGGCCGCACCACGGTGGCGGTGCCACAGGCGCTCAGCGCCGACACCACCAGCAGCAGCGCGCCGGTGCGCACTCCCTTGCTCAAACGATCAGCACTCATGCGAACTTCGCTCTCCATACAAGCCAGGCCACCAGCACGACCACCAGCGCGGTCGCGATCCAGCCCAGCGGTTCAATCCAACGGCGCAGCGCAGCTTCCGCGCGCGGCCCGCCAATACGAATGACCGCCGCCAGCACGTACACGCGCTTGCCACGGCCGATCAACATGCTCAGGAAATACTGCGGCAACGGCACGCCGACGATACCCGATGCCCATGTGAAGACCTTCATCGGGATCGGCATGAAGCCGCCCAGCACCAGGAAGGTGAACACCGCCCAGGGCGACTCGGCCATCTTGGCCTGCACGATGGCGATGCCGCCTTCGATGCTGGTCAACATGCCCAGCGCGGCGAACACCGGCTTGAGCGCTTCAAAGGCGAAGTGGCCCAGCGCATAGCCGACCAGCGCACCGGCCATCGAACCGGCCAGGCTGAGCGTGGCGAACCACCAGCCGCGCTTGGGCTGGGCCACGCACATCGGGGCGAGCATCACCTCGGGCATCACCGGGAAGATGATCGCCTCGATGAAGCTCAACACCGTCAGATAGGTCGGCGCGCGCTCGTGCGCGGCCCACTTCATTGCCCGCTCGTACAGCGGACCAAAAATCTTCATGACGCAACGCTCCTTGGAATCAGTCCAGCATGCCAGACAGCAGCGGTACGAACGTGACCGGCGCCAGTACCTGCTGTTCAACACTGCCGTCATCGCGACGGGTCAACTGGATCAGCGACTGCGCGCCCGGGCCGCCGACCGGCGCGACCAGGCGGCCACCCACGGCAAGCTGTTCGACCAGCGCATCGACCAGCGCCGGTGCGGCCGCGGTCACCACGATCGCATCGTAAGGACCGTGCTCGGCCCAGCCGATGCGGCCATCGTCATGTTTGCTGCGGATGTTCATGCCAAGCGCACGGAAGCGCTTGCGCGCCTGGCGCAGCAGATCACCGATACGCTCGACCGTGTAGACCTCCAGCCCGATCGCGCCCAGCACAGCGGCCTGGTAGCCCGAGCCGGTGCCGACTTCCAGCACCTTCTTCGGCGCCGACTGCAGCACCGCTTCGGTCATGCGCGCGACCACCCAGGGCTGGGAAATGGTCTGCCCGTGCCCGATCGGCAGCGCGGTGTCTTCGTAGGCACGCGACGCCAGCGCTTCATCGATGAACAGATGGCGCGGCACCACGCGGATGGCATTGAGGGTGGCTTCGTCGGCGATGCCGGCATCGCGCAGGCGATCCACCAGGCGATCACGGACCCGCTGCGAGGTCATGCCGATGCCGACGGCTTCGGGCTGCAGGCGCAGGCGCGGGGTCATGCCGGCCGGTCCAGCGCGTCGGTCAGCCCCGCCACCCAGCTGGCCACTTTCTCCAAGGCCTGGTAACGGGTGAGATCGACCTGGATCGGGGTGATCGAGATGTAGCCGTTGCGGACCGCGTGGAAATCGGTACCGGGGCCGGAATCCTGCTCGCGCCCGGCCGGGCCGATCCAGAACACCTCATTGCCGCGCGGATCGCGCTGGGCAATGCAGCCTTCGGCGCGGTGGCGGTTGCCCAGGCGGGTCACTTCAAAGCCACGGACCTCGCTCCACGGCAGGTCCGGCACGTTGACGTTGAGGATGGTGTCGGCGGGCAGCGGGTCGGCCTTGAGCCGGGTGACGATCTCGACCGCGGCGCGGGCGGCGGTGTCGAAGTTACGCGGCTCGTGGTTGTGCGTGACCAGCGACATCGCCACGGCGGGCAGGCCGAGGAATCGCCCTTCCATCGCCGCCGAGACGGTACCGGAGTAGATGACGTCGTCGCCGAGGTTGGCGGCGTTGTTGATACCCGATACCACCATGTCCGGTTCGTACTCGAGCATGCCGGTCAGGGCCAGATGCACGCAATCGGTCGGGGTGCCGGCCACCGAGCAGGTGTAGTGGTCGATGCGCTTCATGCGGATCGGCAGGTCCAGGGTCAGCGAATTGCTGGCGCCGGAGCGATCACGATCGGGGGCGACCACGGTCACTTCATGACCGGCGTCACGTAAAACCGTGGCGAGCATCTTGATGCCCGGTGCATCGACACCGTCATCGTTGCTGACCAGAATCCGCATCTGCGATTTAACCGCTTGATTTTTCAAGACTTCGATTCCATCACTTCCCACTGTTGGCGGCGGTGGCCGTGCCCCCTTGGGAGCATGACGACCGCGCAAGTGCGTCCGCTATTGTGCCGCAAGCGGACAGATCGTCCTACCCCGATAACGGTAGGCATCGCCCTCCCCGCCCATTAGGCTGTACGCATGTCACATCCTGAAGACGAAGATCCTGCCGCGTTGTTCCGCGCCGCTATCGGCGAGGTCAAACCGCTGCGCAAGGTGGTCACCCCGCCGCCGGCCGCGCCGCGGCCGAAGCCGCGTGCACGGATGGCCGAGCAGGATGAACAGGACGCACGCGGGGAATTCGCCCGGCTGCTGCGCGACAGCAGCCCCCTGGAGGCTGGCGATACGGCCAGCTACCGGCGCGAGAACCTGCCGCCACGAATGTTCCAGCGACTCAAGCGCGGCCAGTACTCCGTGCAGGACGAACTGGACCTGCATGGTGCGACCGTGGCCCAGGCCGAGGCGCTGGTGCGGCAGTTCCTGGTGGAAGCGCATGCGCATGAGTACGGCTGCGTGCGCATCATCCACGGCAAGGGGCTGCAGTCCGATGGCGGCGCACCGGTGCTGAAGAATCTGGTCGATCGGCTGCTGCGCCTGCGCAACGATGTGCTGGCGTTTCATTCCGCGCCCGCCGGTCAAGGCGGGACGGGTGCGGTACTGGTGCTGCTGGCGAACCGGTAACGACGGGCCCGGAATCACCGCCATGCACCGCGCGCGGTAGAGCCGACCGTTGGTCGGCTGAGGTAGAGCCGACCGTTGGTCGGCTGAGGTAGAGCCGACCGTTGGTCGGCTGAGGTGGAGCCGACCGTTGGTCGGCTGAGCGGTGCAGGTTTTCCGGTGCAGGGACGGAAGGCAGCCGACCAACGGTCGGCTCTACACAATTTCCGGTGCCGGACGGGAGGCAGCCGACCAACGGTCGGCTCTACGCGGCTCAGGTATCGGACTGGCTGGCGTCTTCCACCGGGCCCAACTCGTGCAGCACCGCGGTGGCATAGCAGCCCGGCGGCAGCGCGAAGCTCAGTTCCAGCACATCTGCGGCCAGCCACTGATGCTGCAGCATGGCCGGACGCAGGCGCAGCGCACGGCGCTCCTGCTTCAGGCGGGCGCCTTCCAGGCCGGCGCGCAGCGCGAGCGATTGCTCGTCCGCGACCGCGCCCAGTTCCAGTTCGGCGGCGGCGCCGTTGCTGCGCAGCTCGCCTTCGCCCCACAACGGGCCGCTGGGGTGGATGTCGAAGCGGCCAAGGCGGTCGGCCAGCAAATCCGTCCACGGCTCCGGGCCGAAGACACTGCGGCTGCCATCGAGCATCCAGACCTCGCCGTCCAGCGGCGTGTCCCAGTTGCCCTGCTCCACGCGCGCCGCCAGCACCTGGTTGAACAGTGCCGAGCGCGCGGCCGAGAGCAGCAGCGAGCGCTGGTCCGGGCGCATGCGGCGGCCGCCGAACATGGCCAGCGCAGCCGGCACGTTGCCGCCGTCGCGGCCGAAGCGCTGCTCACCGAACCAGTTCGGCAGGCCGCGCGAGGCGATATGGGACAGGCGCTCTTCGATGGCCGCGGCATCGCCGCGCACATCGCGCAGTACCAGCTTGAAGCGGTTGCCAGCCAGAGCACCGCGCTGCAGCTTGCGGTTGTGCCAGGTCGACTCGACCACCTCGATCTCGTCCGAGGCCAGCAGCGCCGGATCCGGCGCCACGCGCTTGGGCAGGTGCACGCTGAAGCGCTGCGTGGTGACCGCGTGCCGATCTTTCATGCCCGCGTAGCTGACCGCCATGTCCGGCAGGCCAGCCCACCTGGCCAGCACCTTGGCCACGTGCACGGTGTTCGCCCCGCGCTTGCGGATCGTCAGCAGCAGGTGCTCGCCCTCACCGCTCGGCTCGAACGCCGGCAGTTCGTCGACCTGGAAATCCTCGGGCGTGGTGCGGATCTTCGCACTGAGCAGCGGCGCACCGAACGCCAGCGGCAACGGGATCACAGGGCCACCAACAGCACGCTGGCCTGGGCGGCGATGCCCTCGCTGCGGCCGGTGAAGCCCAGCTTCTCCGACGTGGTGGCCTTCACGCTCACGCAGTCCAATGCAATGCCGAGCACGCCAGCGATGCGCTCACGCATGGCCAGCGCGTGCGGACCGACCTTGGGCCGCTCGCAGATCACGGTGATGTCGGTATTCCCGACCTGCCAGCCGCGCTCGCGCAGCAGCCCGTTGCAATGATCCAGCAGGTGCGCGCTGTCCGCGCCTTTCCAGCGCATGTCGGTCGGCGGGAAATGCACGCCGATATCGCCCAGCGCCAGCGCACCGAGCATGGCATCGCACAGGGCGTGCAGGATCACATCGCCATCGCTGTGCGCGAGCACGCCGCAGCTGTGCGCGACGCGGATGCCGCCGAGCATGATGTGATCGCCCTCGCCAAAGGCATGGACGTCGTAGCCCTGTCCGATGCGGAAGGGAGGAAACTGGGGGGTGGTCATTGCAAGAACCTGCGGTTGGGTGTGGCGCGTGCGGACGTCAGGGTTCGCGACGCGACAACACAAATTCGAAACGGGACAGATCAGCCGGGGTGGTGACCTTGAAGTTGTCTTCGCTGCCTTCCACCAGCAGCGGGCGCAGCCCCTGGCGCTCCATGGCCATGGCCTCGTCGGTGACCTCCACGCCGGCGTCAGCCGCCTCCTGCAGCGCGCGCGCCAACTGGTGGCGGCGGAACAGCTGCGGGGTCAGCGCACGCCACAGCCGTTCGCGCGGCTCGGTGGCATCGATACCGCCGTCATCGCCGGCACGCTTGAGCGTGTCGCGCACGGGCGCGGCCAGGATCGCGCCGACCGGGTCGGCACGGCCGACTTCCAGCAGGCGACCGAGATCGGCAGCGGCCAGGTTCGGGCGTGCGGCGTCGTGCACCAGCACGAAATCGTCCGCGCGCACGTCATCGGGCAACGCATGCAGGCCGGCCAGCACCGAGCCGGCGCGGGTGGCACCGCCGATGCAGGTCAGAATGGGTTTGTCCGCCAGTGACTGCCAGCCCGGCCAGTCGGCGTCGTTCTCGGCGACCACCACCATCACTCCGGCCACGACCGGGTGCGAGAGCAGCGCCTCAAGGGTATGGGCCAGCAACACGCGGTCGCCGGCCAGCAGATACTGCTTGGGTGTGGGCCCACCGAAGCGGGTGCCACGGCCAGCAGCGGGAACCACCGCCCAGATGCCCGCCATCAGGGCACATCCTGGTGCGGCGCATCCGGATCGGTGACGGCCGTCGGCGCGCGCGGTGGCGGCACCGGCGCGTCTTCGACCACGCGGTAGAACTTCTCGCCGGGCTTGATCATGCCCAGCTCGCTGCGCGCGCGTTCTTCGATGGCGGCCTCGCCTTCCTTGAGGTCCTTGACCTCGGCAGCAAGCGCATCATTGCGCTGCTGCAGGCCGGCGTTGTCCCGCTTCTGGTTCTCGACCTGGGCCTCAAGCATCATCACTTCGCCCGAGTTGCCCGGCCCAAACCAGAAGCGGTACTGCAGCCATCCGAGCAGCAGCGCGAGCACCAGCAGCAGCCAGCGCCAGTCGCGCATGGGATCAGCGCTTCAGCGACACGAACGCGTCACGACCGGCGTAACGCGCGCCGGCACCGAGGGCTTCCTCGATACGCAGCAGCTGGTTGTACTTGGCCACGCGATCACTGCGGCACAGCGAGCCGGTCTTGATCTGGGTGGCGGTGGTGGCCACGGCGATGTCGGCGATGGTGGTGTCTTCGGTTTCGCCCGAACGGTGCGAGACGATCGAGGCATAGTTGGCCGCGTGCGCCATGGCGATCGCTTCCAGGGTCTCGGTCAGGGTGCCGATCTGGTTGACCTTGATCAGGATCGCGTTGGCGGTGCCGGACTCGATGCCTTCCTTGAAGATCTTCGGGTTGGTGACGAACAGATCGTCGCCCACCAGCTGGACCTTGTTGCCGATGCGGTCGGTCAGCAGCTTCCAGCCGGCCCAGTCGTTCTCGGCCAGGCCGTCTTCGATGGTCACGATCGGGTACTGCGCAGCCCAGTCGGCCAGGAAGTCGACGAACTGCTCGGAGGTCAGGCGCTTGTTCTCGCCGACCAGGTTGTACTTGCCGTTCTCGTAGAACTCGCTGGAGGCCACGTCCAGGCCCAGCAGCACGTCTTCACCGGCGGTGTAGCCGGCCTTGCCGATGGCTTCCAGGATGGTGTCCAGTGCTTCGACGTTGCTGCGGAAGTCCGGCGCGAAGCCGCCTTCGTCGCCCACCGCCGTGCTCAGGCCGTGGCCCTTGAGCACCGACTTGAGCGAATGGAAAATTTCGGTGCCGGCACGCAGCGACTCGGAGAACGAGGTGAAGCCGACCGGCAGCACCATGAATTCCTGGAAATCGACGTTGTTGTCGGCATGCGCGCCGCCGTTGATGATGTTCATCATCGGCACCGGCAGGGTGACGTCGCGGCCGTTGGCCAGGTGCTGCCACAGCGCCTGCTTCTTCGAGGCGGCCACGGCGTGGGCATTGGCCAGCGAAACCCCCAGCAGCGCGTTCGCGCCCAGGCGGCCCTTGTTCTCGGTGCCGTCCAGATCGATCAGGCGGCGGTCGAGGCCTTCCTGGTCGGCGGCGTCGAAGCCCTTCAGCGCCGTGGCAATCGTGGTGTTGACGTTGGACACGGCGTTGCGCACGCCCTTGCCCAGGTAACGGGTCTTGTCGCCGTCACGCAGTTCCACGGCTTCCTTGGTGCCGGTCGAGGCGCCGGACGGCACCGCGGCACGACCGAACGAGCCGTCCTCGAGGATGACTTCGGCTTCCAGCGTGGGGTTGCCACGGCTGTCGAGGATTTCACGGGCGTGGATGCTGCGGATCGTGGTCATAGCGGGCCGGTTACCAGTCAGAGAGGGGGAGGCGCCGCCAACGCAGCGCCAAAAAAAAACATGCCGCGTGATTATCCCTGCACACCCGTCACTTGCCAAATCGGCAGGGTGGCGGGCGGCACCCCGGCCACGCTGGCGTGGCGCGAGGTCAGCGACGGGATCAACAACACCAGCATCAACAACGCCAGCAGGGCCAGCGCCACGCCGCCGCCGGCCGGTTGCCGGCGCAGCCGGAACGCGAGCACGCTGGCGGTCACGCAGGCCAGTGCGGCGGTGCCGGTCAGCGACAGCGTCGCCAACAGCATGGGCATCACCGCGCGCAGTGCGTTGTCGCCATCACCGGGCGAGCCCATGCTGGTGAACATCAGCACCACCAGCACGAACACCCCGCACCAGGTGGCGATCGCCGCGCCCAGCGCGATCCAGCCCCAGGTCCAGCCGCGCCAGCCGCGGCGCACCGCGGGGGACGCCGGAACGTCGGCCATCATGCGAAGCGCGAAAACCCGTGCTTCTTGGTGACCGCGTCGAGTTCCATCAGGGTTTCGAGCAGTTCTTCCATGCGGTCCAGCGGCCACGCGTTGGGGCCGTCGGACAGCGCCTTGGACGGATCCGGGTGGGTCTCGGCGAACAGGCCCGACACACCGACAGCGACCGCCGCACGCGCCAGCACCGGCACGAACTCGCGCTGGCCGCCGGAGCTGTTGCCCTGCCCGCCCGGCAGCTGCACCGAATGGGTGGCGTCGAACACGACCGGGCACCCGGTATCGCGCATCACCGACAGCGAGCGCATGTCGCTGACCAGGTTGTTGTAGCCGAAGCTGGCACCGCGCTCGCAGACCATGATGTCCTGGTTGCCTGTAGCCTTGGCCTTCTCCACGACAGGTTTCATGTCCCACGGGGACAGGAACTGACCCTTCTTGATGTTGACCGGCTTGCCGGTCGCGCACACCTTGGTGATGAAATCGGTCTGGCGGACCAGGAACGCCGGGGTCTGCAGCACGTCCACCACCGAGGCCACTTCGTCCATCGGGGTGTATTCGTGCACGTCGGTCAGCACCGGCACGCCGATCTGCTTCTTCACTTCGGCCAGGACCTTCAGGCCCTCCTCCATGCCCGGGCCGCGGAAGGCGGTGCCCGAGGTGCGGTTGGCCTTGTCGAAGCTCGACTTGAAGATGAAGTTGATGCCGAGGCGATCGGTGATTTCCTTCAACTTGCCAGCCACGTCCAGCTGCAGCTGCATCGACTCGATCACACACGGGCCGGCGATCAGGAACAGGGGCTGGTCCAGCCCGACGTCGAATCCACACAGTTTCATGGCGTTTCCTTGTTGTCCGGCGAACACTGGCCAGGCCAGCCGCCGTGGGTGATTAGCGCTCTGCAATGGGGGCACGCGGCCCCCACTGCAAGTGCGGCATGCCGATCAGGCGGCTGCGTCCTGTGCCAGCTTGCCACCGGCCTTGCGCTCGCGCGCGGCACGGATGAAGCCGATGAACAGCGGGTGGCCTTCGCGCGGCGTGGACAGGAACTCCGGGTGCGCCTGGCAGGCCAGGAACCACGGGTGCTGGTCACGCGGCAGCTCGATGACTTCCACCAGGGTGTCATCCATCGACTTGCCGGCGATCACCAGGCCCGCATCTTCCAGCTGGGTGCGGTAGCGGTTGTTGAACTCGTAGCGGTGACGGTGACGCTCGGAGACCACGTCCTTGCCGTACAGCTCGCGGGCCAGCGTGCCCGGCTTCAGGCGCTGTTCCTGCAGGCCCAGGCGCATGGTGCCGCCCAGATCGCTCTTGTCGTCGCGCTTTTCCACATCGCCGGTGGCGGTGCGCCATTCGGTGATCAGGCCGATCACCGGGTTCGGCGACTGGCGGTCGTTCTCGGTGCTGTTGGCACCTTCCAGGCCGGCCACATGGCGGGCGAAATCGACCACTGCGGCCTGCATGCCGTAGCAGATGCCGAAGTACGGCACATTCTGCTCACGGGCGAACTGCGAGGTCAGCACCTTGCCTTCGAAGCCACGGTCGCCGAAGCCGCCCGGCACCAGGATGCCGTCGACATCCTTCAGCGCGGCCAGGTCACTGTCTTCCAGCTCCTGCGCTTCGAGCCACTTCAGGTTGACCTTGGTGCGCTGGCGCAGGCCACCGTGCTTGAGCGCCTCGCCGACCGACTTGTAGGCGTCCTGGTGATCGACGTACTTGCCGACCACCGCGATGGTGACCTCGTCCAGCGGGTGCAGCGTGGCATCCACCGCCGCTTCCCACTCGGCCAGATCGACCGGGCCGGCCTTGTCGCCGAGCTTGAGCTGGTTGACCACGATGTCGTCCAGACCCTGCGCGTGCAGGCCCATCGGGATGCGGTACAGCACGTCCACGTCCGGCACGCTGATCACGGCGCGCTCGGAGACGTTGGTGAACTGGGCGATCTTGCGGCGCTCCGAATCCGGCACCACCTGCTCGGAACGGCACAGCAGCACGTCCGGCTGGATGCCGATCGAGCGCAGTTCCTTGACCGAGTGCTGGGTCGGCTTGGTCTTCAGCTCGCCGGCCGCAGCAATGTACGGCACCAGGGTCAGGTGCATGAACAGCGCCTTCTCCGGGCCGCGCTCGGTGCGCACCTGGCGGATCGCCTCCAGGAACGGCAGCGACTCGATATCGCCCACGGTGCCACCGATCTCCACCAGCGCCACGTCGAAGCCTTCGGTGGCCTCGTCCATGCAGCGGCGGATTTCATCGGTGATGTGCGGAATGACCTGCACGGTGGCGCCCAGGTAGTCGCCGCGGCGCTCCTTGCGGATCACGTTCTCGTAGATGCGGCCGGTGGTGACCGAGTTCTTGCGGCTCAGGCGGGTGCGCACGAAGCGCTCGTAATGGCCCAGGTCCAGATCGGTCTCGGCGCCGTCATCGGTGACGTAGACCTCACCGTGCTGGAACGGGCTCATGGTGCCCGGGTCGACGTTGATGTACGGATCAAGCTTCATCATCGTCACCCGCAGGCCGCGGGCCTCGAGGATGGCGGCAAGCGACGCGGCGGCAATGCCTTTGCCGAGCGAGGACACTACGCCGCCGGTTACGAAGATCAAGGGAGTCATGGCTGGGGGTGTCCTGTCAGGAAGGGGGAAACGGCGCCGGCGCGCAGGGCGACGGACGACGTAAAGGGGGAAATCGAGGCGATCCGGCTGGCGGCGGCGTCTTCACGCGCCAGGACCGGGATCAGGGGGGATGCGGTGCGGGAGTGGGTCAGCGACGTCGGGTCAGCCGTGCCGGCCGCTGTCTGGACCGTCACCTCCTGCCTACCCTGCTGGCGATCGCGCACGATCAGGCCAGTCCATTCGCTGATGGATGACACGCACTACTCCCGGAAAGCCATAGTTTACAGATTGACGGCCTCCAGCCCAAGGGGCGGATGACGGTCTTCACATAAAAAGAAGAGCCCCGGCGCGATACCGGGGCTCATGTTGCGTACTTTTTCAGATCCCCAGGTCTCTCTCGTGGAGAGCCCCCTTGGCGTTCAAGGGGGCGCGCCGACAGGCGCGGGGATGTGGAAGACAGGGTGAGCGGGGCCCACGGTTTACCGCGCAAACCGTGGGGAAGCGTCAGCGCGAAGCGCTTATCGCTTCTTCCGCGCTTCTTCTTCCTCTTCCTTCTGCGGGGCCTGCTCGCCCTTGGCCTTCATTTCGGCCGTGGCGGCGGCGCGGCGCTTGGCCTTGGCGTCCGCTTCCGCCTGGGCCCTGTCGGCCTGTTCGCCCTGCTGCGGCGTGGGCTGGCCCTGTCCGGCGTTCTGGGCCAGTGCCATGGGCACGGCCACGACGGCGGCGGCGATGGCAACGATGGTCAGCAACTTCTTCATGGGGTGCTCCTCGCGGTATGGCATGGAATGGGGCGCCGGAGGCTCCGGTTTCCCATCCAGCACAGTCTATCGCGCCCCGGTCGGCCGCCCCCTGAACGTGTGGCGTGCAAAAAACCCGTCCAGACCGCAAACTTCGCCGTCGCATTGCGCTTTATGAAGACAGATGAACGCCCGCTATAACGCCGCCGATATTGAAGTCCTGTCCGGCCTGGACCCGGTCAAGCGCCGCCCCGGCATGTACACCGACACCGCGCGCCCGAACCATCTGGCGCAGGAAGTCATCGACAATGCCGTCGACGAAGCCTTGGCCGGACATGCCCACACGGTCGAAGTCACGCTGTTCAAGGACGGCAGCTGCGAAGTCAGCGATGACGGCCGCGGCATGCCCGTGGACATCCACCCCGAGGAGAAGATCCCCGGCGTCGAACTGATCCTGACCCGCCTGCACGCGGGCGGCAAGTTCAACAACAAGAACTACACCTTCTCCGGCGGCCTGCATGGCGTGGGCGTCAGCGTGGTCAACGCGTTGTCCACCCTGGTCGAAGTGCACATCAAGCGCGAGGGGAGCGAACACCGCATCACCTTCCGCAACGGCGACCGCGCCACCCCGCTGGAAGTGGTCGGCAGCGTCGGCAAGAAGAACACCGGTACCCGCGTGCGCTTCTGGGCCGACCCGAAGTACTTCGATACGCCCAAGTACAACCTGCGTGCGCTGCGCCACCTGCTGCGCGCCAAGGCCGTGCTGTGCCCCGGCCTGACCGTGAAGCTGCACGATGAAGCCACCGGCGAGCAGGACACCTGGTACTACGAAGATGGCCTGAGCGATTACCTCAAGGCCGAGCTCGGCGAGCGCGAGATGCTGCCGGCCGACCTGTTCGTGGGCCACCTGAAGAAAGAAAACGAGATCGTGGACTGGGCCCTGGCCTGGATTCCCGAAGGCGAGCTGGTCCAGGAAAGCTACGTCAACCTGATCCCGACCGCCCAGCACGGCACCCACGCCAACGGCCTTCGCACCGGGCTGACCGAGGCGCTGCGCGAGTTCTGCGACTTCCGCAACCTGCTGCCACGTGGCGTCAAGCTGGCCCCGGAAGACGTCTGGGACCGCGTGTCGTTCGTGCTGTCGCTGAAGATGACCGATCCGCAGTTCAGCGGCCAGACCAAGGAACGCCTGTCCTCGCGCCAGGCCGCAGGCTTCGTCGAGGGCGCAGCGCATGATGCCTTCAGCCTGCTGCTGAACCAGAACGTCGCATTGGGCGAACAGATCGCCCAGCTGGCCATCGAGCGCGCCAGTGCGCGTCTGAAGACCGAGAAGCTGGTGACCCGCAAGAAGGTCACCCAGGGCCCCGCCCTGCCCGGCAAGCTGGCCGACTGCATCAGCCAGGACCTGTCGCGCACCGAGCTGTTCCTGGTCGAAGGCGACTCCGCGGGCGGCAGTGCCAAGCAGGCCCGCGACAAGGACTTCCAGGCGATCCTGCCGCTGCGCGGCAAGATCCTCAACACCTGGGAAGTGTCCTCGGGCAGCGTGCTGGCCTCCGAAGAAGTGCACAACCTGGCCATCGCGATCGGCTGCGACCCGGGCAAGGACGACATCGCCGGCCTGCGCTACGGCAAGGTGGTCATCCTGGCCGACGCCGACTCGGACGGCCTGCACATCGCGACCCTGCTGACCGCCCTGTTCCTCAAGCACTTCCCGGCGCTGGTCGATGCCGGCCACGTGTTCGTGGCGATGCCGCCGCTGTTCCGTGTCGACGTGGGCAAGCAGGTGTTCTACGCCCTGGACGAGGAAGAAAAGCGCACGATGCTGGACAAGATCGAGCGCGAGAAGATCAAGGGCCAGATCAGCGTGACCCGCTTCAAGGGCCTGGGTGAAATGAACCCGCAGCAGCTGCGCGAGTCCACCATCCATCCCGATACCCGCCGCCTGGTACAGCTGACCATCGATGACGGCGAGCAGACCCATTCGCTGATGGACATGCTGCTGGCCAAGAAGCGCGCCAGCGACCGCAAGGGCTGGCTGGAGAAGAAGGGCGATCTGGCCTCGCTGGAAGTCTGATCGACCGGTTGTGACACTGGAAAAACCCGCCTTCCGGCGGGTTTTTTCCTGGGCGACGCCGCGCACTACCGGTGATAATCGGGGCAACCTGCATCAGGACGTCCCGCATGTACGATATCCAGCCTGCGCTGACCACCGATCACGACCGCATCACCGTCGTCTGGGAAGCCTCGGTACGCGCTACGCACGGCTTCCTGCCGGAGGCGGCGATCCACGCACTGCGTCCGCTCATCCGCGAGCAGTACCTGACGGCCGTGACGTTGCGCGTATGCAAGGATGCCGATGGCGTCATTCAGGGCTTCGTCGGCGTCGCCGATGATCGGATCGAAATGCTGTTCATCGAACCGCGCGCGAGGGGCACCGGAATCGGCAAGGCATTGCTGCGCCATGCCATCGAGGTACTCGGTGCCGATGCGCTGGACGTCAACGAACAAAATCACCAGGCGGTCGGCTTTTATCAACACCAAGGGTTCGTGGTGACCGGTCGCTCACCGCTGGACGGACAGGGCCAGCCCTACCCACTGCTGCACATGCGCCTGGCCCCTCACTGACCCATCATCACGGCAGCGCACTACATCCCCGGAGTTCAGTCATGCCGTTCGATCCCACCCTGCAACTGGAGAGCGCGCGCCTGGTGCTGACCCCGATCGGCGCGACGGACGCGCAGGCGATGTTCGCAATCCAGTCCGACCGTGCCGGCATGCGCTACTGGAACCATCCGGCGTGGACCGACCTCAAGCAGGCCTATGTGCAGATCCTCGACGATCTGGCCGCGCTCGATGCGGGCACGCAGTTGAAGCTGGCAATCCGGGAGCGTGTGGACGGGCCGCTGCTGGGGATCGTGGTGGTGTTCGCGATCGACGAGACGTCCCGGCGTGCGGAGATCGGGTATCACCTGGCGCCGTCGGCGCAGGGCAAGGGCTACATGCACGAGGCGCTGTCACGGTTCGTGGCGTATCTGTTCGATGTGCTGCGCCTGCGTCGCCTGGAAGCGGAGATTGATCCGCGCAACGTGCCCTCGGCGAAGGTCCTGGCGCGGCTCGGCTTCCAGCGCGAGGGACTGCTGCGGGAGCGCTGGCGGGTCGCCGGCGAAGTATCGGATTCGGCGGTGTATGGGTTGCTGGCACGGGAGTGGCAGAGGCCAGGCAGCGCAGTGTCGGGGTGACCGTCGCACGAAACACCCCCGGCCATTCCGGCCTCTGCATCCGCGGTGCCCCACGAAAAAGCCCGCCTTCCGGCGGGCTTTTCGATGTTCAACCGTGCTGACCGATCAGGCCCAGCCGAACAGTTCGAACAGACGCAGGATCAGGTACGCACAGCCGCCGGCGGCCGGGATCGTCAGGATCCACGCCCACACGATGCGCTCGATCACGCCGAAGCGCAGCGAACGCGGGTTCTTGGCGAAGCCCACGCCCATGATCGCGGTGGAGATGCTGTGGGTGGTCGAGACCGGCATGCCGAAGTGCGCCGCCACGGTCAGGATCGTGGCCGAGCTCGTTTCCGCGGCGAAGCCGTGGATCGGGTGCAGCTTGACCATCTTGTGGCCCAGGGTCTTGATGATCTTCCAGCCGCCCGAGGCAGTACCGGCGGCCATCACCACGGCGCAGGTCAGCACGATCCACATCGCGATGCCGTCACCGGCGGTTGCATCCGGGTGCATGAACGCCAGCCAGGACGGCAGGTCGTTCAGCGCACCGGTTGCCTCGGCGCCGATCAGGGTCATGGCGATGATGCCCATGGTCTTCTGCGCATCGTTGTGGCCGTGGGCGAAGCCCATGTAGGCCGCCGACACGATCTGCGCCTTGCCGAAGAACGCATTGACGATGCGCGGCCGGGCCAGACGGCCCAGGAAGCCACCGATCTTCGCCATGCCGGCGATCATGCCCCACAGCAGCAGCATCACCGCGATGCCGAGCAGGAAGCCGGCGATCGGCGAGGTGATCATCGGCAGGAACACCTTCCACAGCAGGCCCTTGTTCTGGGCCCAGGTGCCGATGCGCTCGGACCAGATCAGGGCATCCCAGTTGTTGTGGGCAGCGGCCAGGCCGGCGCCGCACAGGCCGCCGATCAGGGCGTGCGAGGACGAGGACGGCAGCCCCTTCCACCACGTGATCAGGTTCCAGATGATGCCGCCCAGCAGCGCGCACAGGATCACCTGCGGGGTCACATCGACCACGTTGGTGTTGAGCAGGCCCGAAGCGATGGTCAGCGCGACGGCGGTGCCGGTCAGCGCGCCGATCAAGTTCATGAACGCGGCGAGCATCACCGCCCAGCCGGGCGAGAGCACTTTGGTCGCCACCACGGTGGCGATGGAGTTGGCGGTGTCGTGGAAGCCGTTGATGAACTCGAAAACGAGCGCGGCCAGGATCACCACCAGGACAAGGGTCAGCATGCTGTGGCGTCCGTCAGCTGTTCTTCAAGACGATCTGGTACGCCACCACGCCGGCCTCGCGGCAACGATCGATGGCCTTTTCCAGGATCTCGAAGAATTCCTTGAGCAGGAACATCTGCAGGCTGTCCAGGCGGCCGGAGTAGATGTCGCGGTACAGCTCGAGCATCAGGCGGTCGGCTTCGTTTTCCAGCGAACGCAGCTTCTCGTTGAGCGCGGTCATCCGGTCCAGGTTCATGTGGCGCAGGTCGTTGACCATCTCCACCACCACGCTGGCGGCCTGTTCGAGCATCGCCGCGCGCGGCGCGAAATCGATGTGTTCCAGATGCTGGGTGGCCAGCGAATAGCGATCGGCGAACTTCTCGATCTGCTTGGGAATCTTGTACAGCGCCGAGCCCAGCGCTTCGATGTCTTCGCGCTCGATCGGGGTCATGAAGCTGTCAACCAGCGCCTGGCTGATCTTGTCCGAAGCCGCGCGCTCGCGCAGGCGGGCCAGCTTGAAGGCGTCCAGCGCCGGCTGGCGGTCCGCTTCGCGCAGCATGGAGTGCAGCGCCTTGGAACTGTCCTGGGCGGCCTGGGCAGCCTCGTCCAGCAGGGTATAGAACTGTTTGCCGGAGCCAAAAATGGTCTGCAGAGAGAACATTGAGAAACCTATTCGCCGTCGAGGAAGGACGGCACCGGGCGGAATTATGACGGTTTGATGTCTGTTCCGGGTACTCCCCCCCTTCTTCACACTGGGACGGCCCCGTCTGAACGACTCTGTTTGCACCCCTGCCCCGGCCTTTTGTTAAGATGCGCGGGCACCTTCGGGTGCACTCTATGGACGACGACCCTTACCCCCCGCCGCACCGCCGCGCTTACGCGCCCTCCGGTAGCCGACATCGCTTGAACACGCCCTCCCTGCCACCAACCGGGGAAGCCGCCCGTGTTTGAACTGATTATTGTCCTCGCCCTGATCCTGCTGAACGGTTTCTTCGCCATGTCCGAGATGTCGGTCATGACCTCGCGCAAGAGCCGGCTGAAGCAGATGGCAGGTTCCAGCAAGCGCGCCGAGCGCGCCCTGGCGCTCTCCGAGAAGCCCGAGAACTTCCTGTCCACGGTCCAGATCGGGATCACCCTGATCGGCATCCTGACCGGCCTGTTCGGTGGCGAGGCGATCGGCCTGACCATCGCCGAGTGGCTGCAGGGCATGTTCCCGGCGTTCGCGTATTCCGGCGTGGTCGGCAAGACCCTGGCCGTGGCCCTGATCACCTTCCTGACGCTGATCTTCGGCGAACTGGTGCCCAAGCGGCTGGCCCTGACCCGTTCGGAGGACATCGCCGGCCTGGTGGCGCTGCCCATGAGCTGGCTGGCGAAGATCGCCGCGCCCGGCGTCTGGCTGCTGTCCCACTCGACCCGACTGGTGTTGCGCGTGCTGGGCCTGGGCAAGGACGAATCGGCCTCGGTGACGGAAGAAGAGATCCGCATGCTGGTGGCCGAAAGCCACGAGGCCGGCGTGATCGACGCCCATGAGCGCGACATGATGAACCGCGTCATGCGCCTGGGCGACCGCACCGCCGACAGCCTGATGACCCCGCGCAACCGGATCGCCTGGCTGGATACGCTGGCCGAGCCGGAAAAGAACATCGCGACCATGCGCGAGAACGAATTCTCGCGTTATCCGGTGTTCCGCGGCAACGATCAGGACATCGTCGGTGTGCTGGAGGTCAAGAGCCTGGTGACGCGCCTGGTGCGCGATGACCATTCGCTGTTCCAGAACCTGCGCGAGCCGCTGTACGTCTCGGAGTCCACCCATGCGATGAAGCTGCTGGAGATCTTCCGCGAGGAACAGCAGTCGATGGCGCTGGTGGTGGACGAGTACGGCGAGATCCAGGGCCTGGTGACCATCAGCGACCTGATGGGCGCGGTGGTCGGCCGCCTGCAGTCGGTGGAGAACGTGGACGAGGACGCCCTGGTGGTGACCCGTGAGGACGGCTCCTACCTGGTCGATGGCTCGCTCTCGATCGAAGACCTGCGCGAACTGATGGGCAACGCCGAGCTGCCCGATGCCGATGATGGCGACTACTACACGCTGGCCGGCATGTGCATCCACTATTTCGGCCGCATCCCGCATGCGGGCGAGTACTTCGATTGGGCCGGCTGGCGCATCGAGATCGTCGATCTCGACGGTGCCCGTGTCGACAAGCTGCTGCTGCGCACCCTGAGCGAAGACGAAACCGATGACATCACCGGCTGAGCCGACGCCGCCGGATCCGACGCGGCCCCAGTACCGCAACGAGGGTATCCGTACCCTGCTGGCGATGTTCGACCACGGTGACCCGGAGCAACGGCTGCTGCTGGGCCAGATCCTGCAGGATCTGCAGCAGAGCGCGTTCGGTGTGTTCCTGTTCGTGGCGATCCTGCCGGCCTTCATCCCGATCCCCGGGCTGGGCGGTGCGGTCAGTGGACCGCTGGTGGTGCTGATCGGCGCGCAGATGCTGTGCGGCATGCGCCGCCCCTGGCTGCCCGGCTTCATCCGCAACCGCGGACCCAAGCGGGGCACCATGCATCGGTTCCTGGAGCGCATCGACCGTCCGCTGCGGCGGCTGGACCGCCTGCTCAAGCCGCGGATGCCCGGGCTGCTGGTACCGCTGCCCGCGCATGCCTTCAGTGGCCTGTTGCTGATCCTGATCGGGGTGCTGCTGTCGCTGCCGATCCCGCTCACCAATTATCTGTTCGGCTTCCAGCTGCTGCTGTTCGCGTTGGCACTGCTGGAACGCGATGGCGTGCTGATGCTGCTCAACTGGATCGGCGCGGTGGCCGCCGTGTTGTTCTTCGGCTTCAGTTCGGGGCAGCTGGTGGGCTATACGGTGGATCTGTTCCAGCGCTGGTTCTGAAGTACCGACCAAACGGTCGGTACCTACCGAATTACCGACCAACGGTCGGTACCTACCGAATTACCGACCAACGGTCGGTACCTACCGAAATATCGACCAACGGTCGGTACCTACCGAAGTACCGACCAGCGGTCGGTACCTGCCGAATTACCGAGTCGGCACCTACGCGCCGGGCTTGAGATCCACCGTGCCGGTGTCGGACATCGCGCCCGGATCATCGGTCACCGCCGACAGCACGAAGTACAGTGCCTTGCCGAGCAGGCCGCCGGGGCCATCCCAGTATTCGGCCGATTCGGCGCTGACGTGGATCAGACGCAGGTTCGGGTCGTCCTTGCCGCCGGGGAAGAAGATCTTCATCGCCGGCGACCAGAGTTCGTCGATCTTGGCGCGGTCATTGACCACCCGCGCGGTACCCGAGACCGAGACATAGGTATTGCCCGACGGCGATGCGTAGGCCACGTTGACGCGCGGGTTGGCGGTGATTTCCGCGATCTTCGGGCTGTCGGCGCCGGTGGCGAACCACAGGTCGCCATCGAACTCGACTTCCTGCGTGCCCAGCGGACGACTGAACAAGCGTCCATCCGCACCGACCGTGGTGAACATCGCGATGTCCACGCCGCGGATCAGTTCGGCCAGTTGTTTGATGTGCTGCTGACGATCGTGCTCGGCCATGGGGTGGCTCCTGTAAGGGGAGCCACCATCACAGCCGATCGGCGGCTACGGCGACGTGAACCGCACGGTCACGCCCTCTTCGCGCGCCGCACCGGTTTCAGACCTGCAGTGCGCGCCACGCCTGCATCGCCAGCCCGAACGAGCGCTTGCGCGCGGCGTGGTCGTAGATGTTGGCGGTGACCAGCACTTCATCCGGCTTGTGTCGCGCGACGAACGCGGCGAGGCCTTCCTGCACCTGCTGCACGTCACCGACCACCGCACAGGCCAGCGCGTTCTGCACGCCGGCCTTTTCGTGCGGCTGCCAGAACGCTTCGATGTCGTCGATCGGCGGCGGGATCAGACCCGGCAGGCCACGGCGAAGATTGACGAAGCTCTGCTGCTGGGTGGTGAACAAGCGCTTGGCCTCGGCTTCGGAATCGCTGGCGACCACGTTCAAGCCCAGCACCGCGTACGGCGCCTGCAGATACTGCGAGGCACGGAATTCGCGGCGGTAGACCGCCAGCGCTTCATCCATCGCGTCCGGGGCGAAGTGCGAGGCGAAGGCGAACGGCAGACCCATCGCCGCCGACAGCCGCGCACTGAACAGACTGGAGCCCAGCAGCCACACTGGCACCGGGATGCCCGCACCGGGCACGGCGCGCACGGCCTGGCCCTTCTGGGCCGGCTCGAAGTAATGCAGCAGCTCGCGTACGTCCTGCGGGAACTGGTCGGCGCTGTCGAAGTAGCGGCGCAGTGCGCGGGCGGTCGGCTGGTCGGTGCCGGGCGCGCGGCCCAGGCCGAGGTCGATGCGGTCCGGGTACAGCGAGGCCAGCGTGCCGAACTGCTCGGCCACCTGCAGCGGCGAGTGATTGGGCAGCATGATGCCGCCGGCACCGACGCGGATGCGCTTCGTGCCCCCGGCCACATGACCGATCAGCACCGCGGTGGCGGCGCTGGCGATGCCGGGCATGTTGTGGTGCTCGGCCAGCCAATAGCGGTGGAAGCCCCAACCTTCGGCGTGCTGGGCCAGGTCCAGCATGTTGGCGAAGGCCTGCGTGGTGTCGCTGCCTTCGCAGACCGGCGCCAGATCAAGAATCGACAGCTGCATCATGAATGCTCGTTCCAACCAGGAGATATCCCACTGAGATGGGGCTGGCCGGCCGGTTTGCCACCGCCCACAAGGCGCAGGTGGCAAGACGCTGATTTCCGTCTCGCGACGATTCAGGACAATCGAGGCCGTGAAGGCGGCTCAGGCGGTGCCGGCGTCCTGATCGACCAGTGGCTGCAGGGCCGCATCCAGCGCCACGCGCTCGTCGAAGACGAAGCAGCGGCCGTCATAGCCCTCACCGCCCACGGCCTCGAAATAGCCCAGGATGCCGCCGTCCAGCTGCAGGACGTTGTCCATGCCGTCGTTGCGCATCCACAGCGCCGCCTTCTCGCAGCGGATGCCGCCGGTGCAGAAGCTGACCACGGTGCTGTCCTTGAGCGCTTCGCGGTGTGGGGCCAGGGCCTCGGGCAGATCGGTGAACTTGGTGATCGGCAGCACCAGCGCGTCCTGGAAGGTGCCGTACTCGATCTCCTGGGTGTTGCGGGTGTCCAGCATCACCACCGGCTTGCCGGCGTCATCGTGCCCCTGGCGCAGCCAGCGCTGCACCGTGGCCGGATCGATCGAGGGCGCGCGCGGGTAGGCCAGCGGCTGGCCGTCGTCGATGCGGAAACTGATGATCTCCGGCTTGACCTTGGCCTTGAGCCGGGCGAACGGCTGCATCTGGCTGTAGCTGGTCTTCACGCGCAGCCCGGCAAACCGCGCATCGGCGCGCAGGGCGGCGTAGAAGCCGTCGATCTGCGGCTCCGCACCGGCGAGGAACAGATTGATGCCCTCGCCCGCCACCAGGATCGTGCCGCGCAGCTGCGCGGCGGTCGCCCGCTCCAGCAGGGTCGCGCACAGCGCGTCCGGGTCGGCGACGGGGGTGAAGTGGTAAGCGGCGGTATTGGCGATCATCCCGCCATTTTAGCCGCTGGGCAGGCGCTACGCCTGAGCGGCCCTGGAATCAGCCGCGCAGCAGCACGAACGGCAGCAGCACCAGCGCGGTCGCGACGGCCATGCCGAGCAGCACCGCCACCACGAACACCGGGCGGCGGCGGATCAGGCTGCCGAAGGTCTCGGCCGTCCCCTCACGCAGCGCGGCCTCACGCTCGCCACGCACGCGCTCGCCGCGTGCCTGCTGGTACTCGCCCATCAGCGCCTTGGCCCGAGGGTGATCGGCGTCATCGCGGACCCAGATCCCGCCAAAGGAGATCCCCCAGGGGCTGGGCTCGGTGCGGTAGTGGGCGATGCCCGCCTTGTCCAGCAGGGCGGTGACATCCTGGATTTCATCGTCTGCGACATTGCGCAGGTTGAGCAGCAGTTTCGACATGTGCCCATGATAGCGCCCGGCGATGCGCTACCCTTGCGTCCCCGTTTTTTGGATCCGGAGCCCGCCCATGCGCCGTCTGCCGCGTTACCTGCTCGCCCCCCTAATGTTGTCGCTGCTGGCCGCCTGCACCCCGCCCGGCCCGCCGCCCGGCGGCAGCATCGCGCAGTTCGAGAAGATCGATACCCAGCCGGGCACCGGCGCCGAGGCCACACCCGGCAGCAAGGTGACCGTGCACTACACGGGCTGGATCTACGACGAGCGCACCGCCGACAAGCACGGCGCCAAGTTCGACAGCTCGGTCGACCGCGGCGAGCCCTTCACCTTCAACCTCGGCCAGGGCCAGGTCATCAAGGGCTGGGACGAAGGCTTTGCCGGCATGAAGGTGGGTGGCAAGCGCACGCTGATGATTCCGGCCGAGTACGGCTACGGCACGCGTGGCGCCGGCCCGATCGCACCGAATTCCTCGCTGGTGTTCGATGTCGAACTGCTCGACGTCAAGCCGCGTTGATCCTGCCTGCATGAGCATTGCCGTGAACACCCCACGCCGGGTCGCGATCATCGGCGGCGGCCCCGCCGGCCTGATGGCGGCGGAAACCGTGCGCGCTGCCGGCCACACCGTCGATCTGTACGAAGCCAAGGGCTCGCCCGGGCGCAAGTTCCTGATCGCCGGCAAAGGCGGCCTCAATCTGACCCACTCCGATGCGCGTGAGGTGTTCATCTCGCGCTACCGCGAGCGCGCGGACGCGGTGGGCGGCTGGCTGGCCGATTTCGATGGCGAGGCGCTGCGTGCCTGGGCGCTGGCATTCGGCGTGGAGACCTATGTGGGCAGTTCGGGACGTGTGTTCCCGGTCGACCGCAAGGCCGCCCCGCTGCTGCGCGGCTGGGTGCGCCGGCTGAAGGAACAGGGGGTGCGCCTCCACGTGCAGCACCGCTGGACTGGCTGGGATGACGCAGGCGCGCTGCGCCTGGAAACCCCCGAGGGCACGACCACGATCACGGCCGATGCGGTGGTGTTCGCGCTCGGCGGTGGCAGCTGGCCGGAGCTCGGCTCGGACGGTGCGTGGGTGGCGCCGATGACCGCCAGCGGCATCGACATCGCCCCGCTGAAGCCGGCCAACTGTGGCTTCGACATCGGCTGGACGCCCTACTTCAGCGAGCGCCAGGCGGGTGCCCCGCTCAAGCCGGTGGTGGCGCACTGGACCGACCTGCAGGGTGAGCCGCGCTCGCTGCAGGGTGAATGCGTGATCACCGCGACCGGCATCGAAGGCAGCCTGATCTACGCGCTGTCGGCCGATCTGCGCGACAGCCTGGCCCGCGACGGGCAGGTGACCCTGCAGCTGGACCTGCTGCCGGGCCAGACCGAAGCGCAGGTCGCGGAAAAACTGCGCAAGCCGCGCCAGGGCCGCAGTTTCGGCGAGGTCCTGCGCCGCCAGCTGGGTCTGGGCGGGGTCAAATCCGCGCTGCTGTTCGAGGTACTGGGTCGCGAGGCCGGGCAACTGCCGCTGGACCAGATCGCGCATGCGCTGAAGCGGCTGCCATTGGCTCTGCAGCGAGCCCGTCCTATCGATGAAGTGATCAGCACCGCCGGCGGCGTGCGCCTGGAAGCACTGGATACGCAGCTGATGCTGCGCGGGCGCCCGGGCATCTTCTGTGCCGGCGAGATGCTGGACTGGGAAGCGCCGACCGGCGGCTATCTGCTGACGGCCTGCTATGCCAGCGGGCTGCGCGCCGGGCGTGGCGTGGTGGCGTGGTTGGCGCAGGCGTGAATCACGCGGTGCCGGCCAGCGGCCGGCACTACCGAGGTAGTGCGCACCGTGGCGTGCCGGACCGCCTGTCAGGACATGCAATCGGTAGTGCCGGCCGCTGGCCGGCATCAGCGCCTGCGCTGCATCCGCACCGAAGCGAGCGCTACCCCGCTGGGGTGTGGGTAGCTTTCCTCGCGCAACGCTTCAAAGCCACAGCGACGATAGAACGCGACCGCATTGAGCGAGGCTGAGAGCACCAACGGCCGCGCCGGATCCGACCGTGCTTGCATCGCCTGCATCAAGGTCAGGCCGATGCCACGGCCGCCGCAGTCGGGATCGACGAACAACGCATCGATTTCGTTGCCGGCCAGATCGATCACGCCATAGCCCAACAGCGCGCCGTCGGCATCTTCGGCAATCACGCAGCCACCGGCGGCGAGCAGCGCGCGGTAGTGGTCCGGTGGCGGTGAGGCCGACCACGGGGCGATCACCTCCGGCGGATAGGCCGCACTGCACAGTTCACGTACGCACCGCGTGCGCAGCAGCCACAGTCTGTCCGCCTCCTCGGCACGGCCAACGCGCAAGCGCAGGTCGCGCGCATCGGTCATCGCGATTTGCTTGTCCGCAGCGCCTGGATGCGCGCCGGCGGCTGGAACGAATCACTGCGCGCATCGGCCCAGTAGTCGTGGAAGACCGCATGGTCCGGCACTTTGCGCAGCAGCTCACCCGGGTCCAGATAGCGGTACAGCGAAGCCAGTGAGCGGATTTCCACCGGCGAGACGCGGCGCAGGATGTGCTCCGGGCCCAACTCGGAAGGATCGTTCAAGCCGGCCGCGCACAACAGGTCGCGCAGCGCGCGCAGGGTGTTCTCATGGTAGTTGTGCACGCGCGTGGCCTTGTCAGCGGCGTCCAGGTGACGCCAGCGATGCGGGTTCTGCGTGGCGATGCCGGTGGGGCATTTATCGCTGTGGCAGCTCAGCGACTGGATGCAGCCCAGCGCGAACATGAAGCCACGCCCGGCATTGCACCAGTCCGCGCCCAGCGCGATGGTGCGTGCGATCTCGAAGGCACTGGTGACCTTGCCCGCCGCACCGACGCGGATGCGATCGCGCAGGTCCAGGCCGACCAGCGTGTTGTGCACCAGCAACAGCGCCTCGTGCATCGGCACACCCACGTGATCGATGAACTCGGCCGGCGCCGCACCGGTACCGCCCTCGGCGCCATCGACCACGATGAAATCCGGCAGCAGCCCGGTTTCCTGCATCGCCTTGGCGATACCGAACCACTCCCAGGGGTGGCCGATGGCCAGCTTGAACCCGACCGGCTTGCCGCCGGACAACTCGCGCAGCCGCGCAACGAACTGCAGCAGTTCCACCGGCGTATTGAACGCGCTGTGCCTGGAGGGCGATACGCAATCCACGCCCATCGGCACGCCACGGGTGATCGAAATCTCCTCGCTCACCTTGGCCGCCGGCAGCACGCCGCCGTGGCCGGGCTTGGCGCCCTGCGACAGCTTGATCTCGATCATCTTGACCTGATCATGGGTGGCGTTGGCGACGAATTTCTCTTCGCTGAAACCACCGGCATCGTCACGGCACCCGAAGTAGCCCGAGCCGATTTCCCAGACCAGGTCGCCGCCCATTTCGCGGTGATAGGGCGAAATCGACCCTTCGCCGGTGTCGTGATAGAAGCTGCCACGGCGCGCGCCTTCGTTGAGGGCGCGGATCGCGTTCGCCGACAACGAACCGAAGCTCATCGCGGAGATGTTGAACACACTGGCCGAATACGGCTTGGCGCAGTTCGGGCCGATCTGGATGCGGAAATCGTGGTGGCCGATCTCGGTCGGCGCCAGCGAATGGTTGATCCACTCGTAGTCCACCGCATAGGTGCTGCGCAGCGTACCGAACGGCACCACGTCCATTTCATTCTTGGAGCGCTGGTAGATCAGCGCGCGCTGCTGGCGCGAGAACGGCACATCCTCCAGATCGCTCTGCACGAAGTACTGGCGGATCTCCGGCCCGATCGATTCCAGCCCGTAGCGGAAGTGGGCCATCACCGGATAGTTGCGCCGCAGCGTGCTGCGCTTCTGCAGCAGATCCCAGGTGCCCAGCACCACCAGCAACGCCGTCACGCCGACGCCCCAGTACCAGGCGGGCCAGATCGTGGCCAACCACAGGCAGACCGGGAACAACCCGATGGCGAGCAGGTACGCGAGATAGCGATGCATGGCTTTCCTCAATCAATAGCTGCCCCCGAGTCTACAGGCGGTCGTCCACCACTTCCCGGGGCCACACGGATTTGACGTCGTACACCACACCGCCCGGCGTGAGCAGCGCGCGCACCTGCGCGGCGTCGAAGGCACGGAAACGATCATGCGCCACCGCCAGTACGACGGCGTCATAGCCGGCCGCATCCGGGGCCTCGACCCAGCGCACGCCCGCATCGGCCAGTGCGGCCGGCCCCACCCACGGGTCCTGCACGTCCACCCGGGCGCCACTGACCTGCAGGCGCTGCGCCAGTTCCAACGCGCGGCTGTTGCGCAGGTCCGGGCAGTTCTCCTTGAAGGTCACGCCCAGTACCAGCACGCGTGCCTGCGCGACATCGATGCTGCGCGATGCCAGCAGCGCCAGCACGCGTTGTGCGACATGCTCGCCGACCCGGTTGTTGACCTGTCGCGCGGTGTGGATCAGGTCCGGGTGATACCCCACGCTTTCGGACTTGTGCAGCAGGTAGTACGGGTCCACGCCGATGCAGTGGCCGCCGACCAGGCCGGGGCGGAACGGGAGGAAGTTCCACTTGCTGCCGGCCGCATCCAGCACGTCCTGGGTATCGATGCCGAGCCGATCGAAGATCAACGCCAGCTCGTTGACCAACGCAATGTTGACGTCGCGCTGGATGTTCTCGATCACCTTGGCCGCTTCGGCCACGCGGATCGAGGGCGCCGGCCAGGTGCCGGCCGTAATGATGCGCTTGTACAAGGCATCGACCACGGCGGCGACTTCCGGCGTCGAGCCGGAGGTGATCTTGCGGATGTCCGGCAACCGTCGTTCGCGGTCACCCGGATTGATCCGCTCCGGGCTGTAACCGCAATAGAAATCGACGTTGAAGCGCAGCCCCGATCCGGCCTCCAGCAGCGGCACGCAGACTTCTTCTGTCGTGCCCGGGTAGACGGTGGATTCGTAGATCACGATGTCGCCCGGCGTGAGCAGGCCGGCGATCAGGGTGCTGGCACTGCGCAGCGGCCCGAGATCGGGCTGCTCATGCGCATCGATCGGGGTGGGCACGGTCACGATGTAGACGTTGCACCCGGCCAGCTCTGAAGGATCGGCGGTGTAGCGGGCATGCAACGCAGCAGCCAGTTCATCCGCGTCCAGTTCCAGGGTGTGATCCATGCCACGCTGCAGCTCGGCGACCCGCGCCTGATCGATGTCGTAGCCCACCGTGGCCTGGTGCCGGCCAAAGGTCACGGTCAACGGCAGCCCAACGTAGCCGAGCCCGATGACCCCGATGCGCGCGGACACCGCGGCGGAAATGGCGTGCGTCATCGAGCGGCTCCGCACCGCGGAACCGGGCCAGCCATCAGGCGGGGCATCATCAGGGAATACGTCATGCGATACGGAGCCGGGAGACAGGTGGTGCAAGACTAACGCGCCCGACCCTGCCCCACAAAGAACAAAGCCGCCGCCCGCGGAGAGTACGGACGACGGCCAAAGGAATAATGGTCCAGCTGCGGTTACTACCCTTTCAGACAGCCTCCAAGGGCAAACCCCGCAAGACTGGTCACAGCTGGTAGAAAGAGGATAGGCGTGCAACCGTGATCATTGTGTTACGGACAAGGTTGTTTTGCGTTACGACCCCAATGTCACTGCTGCCGGTTCCAACTCGCCGGACACACCGGTCCATGCCTCCAGCAGACGACCAAAACCTGCGGGCATATCATCTGGCTCGGAACACCGCTGTTGGAACCCCTGCCAGGGCGCCTCGACGATACGCGCAAGCGCATCCGGTTCGACCGCTGCTGATGCCATCGTCCAGCAGGGGAAATGGCGTTTCTCCACGAACCCTCGCGCGAGTTCGCGCAGATTCGTATGGATGCGTGCGTTGAACACGCGCTGGAACACCGAGTCGACACCGTCCTCCGGTCCCTCGAAGTACTGCAGGAAACACCGGCCGTCGAACATCAGCACGCCGGTCACGCCTGCCACTTTGTTGAACCCCATTGCTGCTCGCAGGATCTGATCGATATCAGACGTTTCGATTCCATCGATAGCGTCGCTGACATAAGCGACCGCATGCAGCGGCATGAAGGATTTCCGGAATGAACTGAAGCTGACTATGCCATGAAGTTTTCGCACTGGGTAGACACCGAATGTGCTCACGGTCTCGTTACGAATCGCCCGTTAGTCACGCCTTATTCCGGTGCCTGGACCTCATAGCCCCGGGCACGCAGTTGATCGGCATAGCCACCGGGCACCAGCAGCGAGGTGACCGGGACGGTCGCAAAGGTGACCGCATTGCGCGCCAACGCCTCGCCGGCCAGGGTCATCCATTTGCGCTGCGCCTGCGCATCGACATCGGTCAAGCCACGCCGCCGCCCGAAATCGCTGTTGGCCACGGCATCCACGCAGGCCAGGTACTGCCCCTTCACCGCCAGCCGCTCCAGCGCCTCGATATCACCGACCGACCAGGCGTTGGCGCGCTCGGCCAGCAGCGGCAGGCCGTGTTCGACCACATCCAGGGTACGGCGGAAGCACTCGACATCCTGCAAGGCGGTGCCACGCACTTCCTTCAACGCCTGCCGCGGGTCGGCGATCTTGATCGTGACCTGGGTCGGGACCGGCGTGAGACCGTGCGCCTTGCTGGCCTTCTGCACGATCCTGGACACCGGTGAGGAACGGCCGAGGTCGACATCCTTCAGTGCGGCGGCATACAGCTGGGTCGCGGCCACCAAGGGCCGGTCTTTCTCGATGCCTCCGTCGCGGCCGATGTGGCGTTGCTTGAGCACTTCCCAGCGCGCGTAGAGATCGGGCGGCAACACCTCGCGCAAGGTGCGTCCGTCGGGATCACGGGCAGCCTTCATCGCCGAGGGCACCAGGGTCAGCCCGCGGAAAAAGCCCACGTCGGCATCCAGTGTCCAGCCCGGCGAGCCGAGCACTTCCTGCGCGCTGGCGATCACCGCCTGCACCTCGTCGGCACGCCACGTCAGCTTGGCTGGCAGCGGCGAAACCGTCCCGAGAATCCACAGTGTGTGGCCCTGGGCATTTCGGACCTGCCACATGCCTGGCCCGGGCTGCTCACCCGAGACCACCACCGGGGCGAGATCGATCACCTCGCCTGCGGCCTGCGCCGGCACCTGCGTCTGGGCCTGCGCATGGGCCACGCCGCCGAACAGCAGCGCCACGCCCCACACCAGTGCTTTCCCTGCACGAACTGCGTTTGCCATGTGGCGTGTCCGAGGTGGGTTGCTGCGCAGCGTACGGTGGCACGCGGCCGGCTGCGTAAAGTTTGCGTTGCGCGGGCAACGCGTGAAACTGGCCGTTGGTGCCCGGGGCCGGAATCGAACCGGCATGGGGTTGCCCCCGGCGGATTTTAAGTCCGATGCGTCTACCAGTTTCGCCACCCGGGCAACGGCGCGCATAGGGTGCCTGATCGCGCCCGGTTTTGGAATGCACGCGTCACAGCGGCCCCGCTCAGATCGCGCGGGAATACCGCACGGGCTGGTCCGGCTGCGTCAGATAGCGGTCGAAGCACATCGCCAGCAGCCGCAGCAGTGGGCGCCCGCGCTCGCTCGCGCGCACCACGCCCTGCGCGTAATCGGCCAGGCCGTCTGCCTGCAGTGCCGCCAGCGCGCGCAGTCCCTCGGCGAAATACGTCTCGAAGTCCACGCCGTGCCGTGCCGCCACGGCTGCCCCGTCCACTTCTCCCTGGCACATCAACTGGCCGATCACTTCCGCGCGCAGCACATCGTCCTGGTCCAGGGTCAGGCCGCGCCAGACCGGCAACCGCCCTGCATCGACCGCCGCTTCCCAGGCCGGCAGTTCACGCGGGTTCTGGCTGTAGGTCTCGCCGATGTGGCTGATCGCGCTGGCCCCCAGGCCCACCAGATCGGTGTCGGCGTGCGTGGTATAGCCCATGAAGTTGCGGTGCAGTTGCCCCGCCCGTTGTGCCCGTGACAGGTCTTCCTCCGGCAACGCGAAATGATCCATGCCGATGTACTGATAGCCCGCGTCTGAGAGGCGCTGCACCGCCAAGCCCAGCAAGGCCAGCTTCTGCTCGGGGCTGGGCAGATCCGCATCGGCGATCTGGCGCTGCGCGCGGAACAGGTGCGGCAGGTGCGCGTACCCATACACCGCCAGGCGATCCGGTCGCTCGCGCAGCACGGTTTCCAGCGTCTGCGCGAAACCGGGGAGTGTCTGCTTCGGCAGGCCGTAGATCAGATCGACATTGACCGAGCGCAAGCCATGCTCGCGGCAGGCACGCAGGATATCCAGTGTGTCCTCCACGCCCTGCTCGCGGTTGATGGCCTTCTGTACATCCGGATCGAAATCCTGCACGCCGAGGCTGGCGCGGTTGAAGCCCAGCTCGGCGAGCACCGCGATATCGGCGCGTGTGACGAAGCGCGGGTCGAGCTCGATGGAGAAATCGCGCGCGGCCGCCGTGCTGAAGTTGAAGCGCTGGCGCAGCCCATCGATCAACTCGCGCATCTGTGCCGGCGCCAGGAAGTTGGGCGTGCCACCGCCGAGGTGCAGCTGGATCACTTCGCGCGCCGGATCGAACTGCGGCGCCATCAGGTCCGCCTCGCTCAGCACGCGGGCGACGTAGCTGATGCCTTTGCTGTGATCGCGGGTGATGACCCGGTTGCAGCCGCAGTAGAAACACGGGCTGCTGCAGTACGGCACATGCACGTACAGCGACAGCGCGCGGCCCCGGCGGTTGCTGTCCACGATGGCCTCGCGCAGGGCCAGCTCACCGTAGCCGTCATGGAAATGCGGGGCGGTGGGATAGGAGGTGTAGCGCGGGCCCGGCCGGTCGTGGCGACGCAGCAGCTCGGGATCGAAGTGCCAGGCGAGCCCGGCGGCGGCAGGCGAGAAGGTATCCATGCCGCCAGCTTGCGCATGCGCGGGTGCGCACGCATTGCGTCAGATCAATTCACGCCTGGGCGGCCCGCCATCGGCAGGCTCGGCCAGCGCAGCATCTGGAAGCGACGCCAGAAGGTATCGGCGATCCGCTCGGCGACATCATCGGCCAGCCGCTGCATCGGTGGATTGCCGCATTCGGCGGTGGTCTGCCGGAACAGGGCCAGCCAGCGGTCGAACAGATCGCGATCCAGCTCATCCATGGCCATGTGCTTGGGCATGGGCGCGCCTTTGAAGCGCCGCGTGCCGCGCAGCATCGCCGACCAGAAATCCACCAGCTGCGCCAGATGCGCATCCCAGTCGTGGATCCGCGCCGTGAACACCGGGCCCAGGCGCGGCTCCTCGCGGACACGCGCGTAGAAGTCGTGCACCAGGCGGGTGACGTCCTCTTCGCTGCACAGGTCCAGTGCCGGAAGAGGCAGCACGTTGTCGGTGGGATCGGACATGAACACCCTCGGGCAGCAACGCCCAGCATCGGCGGCAGGGGCTGCCGCTGCCTTGATCAGAATCAATGAAGCCGACGGCGAAGCCTTCTAGTCTGGGAGCTCGACAGGAAGCGCGCACTCGCGGTCCCGGCCCCCGGTCGGCGCGAAGTATAGCCGTGCCCTGCCCCCTCCTCCTGACCGTGGCCGCAATGAACGACCTGCACGACCCGCCCGACGGCAGCCGCCGACGGCTGATCCAGCAATGGGGCGCCATCCTGTGGCCCAGCTTCGTCGCAGCGGGCCTGGCCAGCGTGGTGTTCTTCGCCTTTGTGGACCCGCTGCGCCTGCGCGACATCAGTTTCCCGCAGCACGAGATCAGCCGCGAGCTGGGCTACACGTTGGGGTTCTTCATGTTCTGGGCGGTCACCGCCGCCGCCAGCGCGATCACCTGGTACCTGCTGCGGCCGATGCCCAGCGACGATGACGACCTGCCACTGGGGTGACCATGACAGACCGCCTCACCCTGCATCTGGTCGATCCCTCGCCTCCGTCCCCGGCCCCGGGCCGGCGCGCGCCGCTGCGCTGGCGGCCACTGCTCTCGGTCATCCTGCTGGCCGGCTTCTATCTCCTGCCGTGGCTGCGCTGGGAGGGTCGCCAGGCGCTGTTGTTCGACCTCACCGCGCGCCGCTTCGATCTGTTCGGCTGGACCCTCTGGCCGCACGACGTCGGCATCCTGCTGGGCCTGGCCGCCGTGCTGGCCACCGCGTTGGTACTGCTCACTCACCTGGCCGGCCGGGTGTGGTGCGGCTACGGCTGTCCGCAGACCTTGTGGAGCCGGTTGTTCCGGTGGATGGATCAAGGCACCGCACGCTGGCTGCCGGCCACCGGCGCAGCGCGTGCGGTCAAGCATCTGCTGTGGCTGCTGGTGGCCGCGTGGACGGGCATCACCTTCGTGGGCTTTTTCAGCCCGATCCACGGTCTGGTCGGTACGCCGTGGCCACCGGTCTGGAGTGGCTGGGAAACGTTCTGGATCGTCTTCTATGCGGCAGCCACCTGGGGCAATGCCGGCTTCCTGCGCGAACATGTCTGCCGCGAGCTGTGTCCGTATGCGCGCATCCACGGCATGTTCTGCGACAACAACACGCCGCGCATGCAGTACCACGCACGCCGCGGCGAACCGCGCGGCCCACGCGTGGCTGGGCTGGGCGGTGTCCAGGCGCGGGGACGCGGGCTGCTTGATCCCACCAGCGCCAGCGACTATGCCTTCCGCGCCGCACATGAAGACATCGCTGGCCCGATGCCGCACTTCAGCGCCGATCGCCTCGGCGATTGTCTGGATTGCGGCGCCTGCGCCAACGTGTGCCCGATGGCGCTGGACGTGCGTGCCGGACCGAACGCTGATTGCATCAGTTGTGGCGACTGCCAGGATGCCTGCGATGAACGCATGCGTGCCTGGCAGTTCCCGACCGGGTTGATCCGCTATGCACGTCCATCGGCCATGCAGCACCACCCGACCCGGTGGATTCGTCCGCGCACGCTCGCCGCCGCCGGCACGCTGCTGGCGCTGCTGGCCATCGGTCTTCATCACCTGTAACGGCGCCGCGTTGGCGGTTGTCCCCCGTACCGGTTCCCGGTCCCCCGACCCGGTCTCAGCGCGCGCGCGGGCGTGCGCTGCGCGGCGGCACCAACTGGGCGCGCCGCACGATCCCCAACTGTTCAATGATCAACGCCAGCTCATTGGTGACACGGGTTCGCGCGGTGCCCTGCGCGGGTGGGACCAGACGCTCGAGCACGCGCTGGTAGGTGGACCAGAATTCCGGGCCGCAGCCATGTTTCACGTAGCTGGCTTCCAGCTCAGTTCGCACTCCATCAGCCAAGTCATGTTCGCCGTATTCCATACGACCTCCGTGGGACTTGCTTGCTTCAGGGACGACAAAACCCCCTCAGGGGCGGATTCACTTCGGGTTCACCTAAAATTTGCACGGTCATCGCATTAAGTCAATTACCCGAAGGGTAAAGGCCACGCCCCTGATGAACCGTTCATACAACGTCCGAACCCGTGCCTGCATCATGCAGGCCGGGCATTGACAGCAATATGTCAGGGCAGCGCTTCGGATACTCCGCGCCTGGCCGCCCCGCCCCGGGAAGCTGCACAGGGGCGCGCCACCTCACTCGGCCGCCGAGCGGCTCTCCTGCATACCCGCGCGCGCGGGCAGGTGCGGCGCGACGAACTGCATCAGACGTTCCATGGCACTGCCTGCCGGCGGTCCGCCCGCGGCGCGATCGGCAAACGCCTCCCATTCTCCGGCAGACAAGATCTCGACCAGGGTCGGCTCCACGCCCAGCCAGCGCATGCTCCAGTAAGGAAAATAGCGCGCAGGCACGCGGGCGTGACCGAGTTTGCGAATGTTCCGATGACTGCGGGCCTGCAGTACGCGCTCGTGTACTGCCGACACCCCATCATCCGGGCCTTCGAAGTACTGCAGGAAACGACTGCCGTCGCAGAGAAGCACACCGGTGACCCCGGCCAGGCTGTTGAAGCGGATGGCATCTTCGACAAGGGCGTCGAGATGCTCCGCAGACAGCGGGCCTGCAACGTCGCTGACATACGCGATCGCGCAAAGGGGCATGGGTAAACTCCGACGATTTCAAAGCACTATGCTGTCACTTTCAGGTATCTAAATAAAGCCGTTGCCTGAAGCGTTCAGAACACTTTCAAAACGAATGCTCCTTGTCGCGCACGCTTTCGCCGGACAGGCACACGCCGGGTGCCGCGGGACTACCGATGTCCCGCCATCGAGCTTCTTACCGCCTCACTGAACGCATCGAGCAGAAACGGCTTGGCGATCATCGCCATGCCGTTGTCGAGGAATGCCGAGCGTTCCTGTGCTTTCTCTGCGTAGCCGGTCATGAACAGCACCGGCAACGACGGCCGCGATTGCCTCGCGATTTCGGCCAGCTGGCGTCCGTTGAGGCCGGGCAATCCAACGTCGGTGATCAGCAGGTCGATCTTCTTCGATGAGCCGAGGATCGGAATGGCGCCATCGGCATCACCCACGACTTCGGCGGTATACCCGAGGTCTTCCAGCACCACGGTGACCAGCATGCGCACCTGCTCGTCATCCTCCACCACCAGGATCGACTGCCCGGCGCCGAGCGACACCGGCTGTGCGCTCGGTGCACCGTCGTCCTCGGCGGCGTCGTGCACCACCGGCATGAACAGCGCTACCGTGGTGCCCTGCCCTGGCGTGGAATCCACCGTGATGTGGCCGCCGGACTGCTGCATGAAGCCGTAGATCATCGACATGCCCAAGCCCGTGCCCTTGCCGATCGGCTTGGTGGTGAAGAACGGCTCGAAGATCCGCTCGACCACCTCCGGTGGCATGCCGGTGCCGGAATCGGAGACCGATACCACGGCGTACTCGCCTGCCGGAATGGTCGGCACCTCGCCCTCGGCGGCAAAGACGTGCGAGGTCCGCAGGATCAACTCACCCCCTTCAGGCATCGCGTCACGTGCATTGATCGCCAGATTCAGCAGCGCGCTTTCGAACTGGTTGCTGTCCAGGTTGGCGCGCAGCGGCGCGTCACTGGTCGCCATCTGGATGCGGATCTTCTCGCCCAGCGTGCTGCGCAGCAGGTGCTGGACCGAGCCCACCAGCGCATTGAGTTCCACGGTCTTCGAATCCAGCGACTGACGTCGCGAAAACGCCAGCAGACGCTGGGTCAAGGCCGCCGCGCGCTGGCTGGAGGCGGTGGCCGCATCCAGGAAGCGCTCCATCCCTTCCATGCGCCCCATGTCCAGGCGCATGCGCATGATGTCCAGCGAGGACAGGATGCCGGTCAGCATGTTGTTGAAGTCGTGCGCGATGCCGCCGGTCAACTGCCCGATCGCATCCATCTTCTGCGACTGGCGCAGGGCCGCTTCGCTGGCCTCGCGCGCGACCATCTGCCGCTCCAGCTCCGCCGTGCGCTCGGCCACCATCGCCTCCAGGTCCGAGGCATGTTGCTGACTCGTTTCCAGGGCCAGCTTGGAGGCAGTGATATCGGTGACGAAGACGTGGAACCCGTCCGGCGCGCCGTCGGCATCGAAGCGCGGCGAATAACGGATCTCACTGTCGCGCCGGCGGCCGTCACTGAACGGCCAGTTGGCCTCGAACACGATGTGCTCGCCCGCCAGCGCACGTTCGATCAACGGGCGGCGGCTGCTCCATACCTCCTGCCCGAATACCTCCGGCACGCGTTTGCCGATCACGGCCGATACCGGACGCTCGAACCAGGCCTCATACGCCTTGTTGGCGAAGCGGTAACACAGGTCGCGGTCGATGAAGGCGATCAGCACCGGCATCGCATCGGCCACCAGGCGCAGCTCTGCTTCGCTGCGCTCCAGTGCGGCACGGCCATCGGCCAGCGCCCGCATCTGATCGCGGACCAGGAACTGCTTGTCGCGCGCCCGCAGCGCACTGCGCACGGAGCTGAGCAGCGAGCTGCTGCCCAGCGGCCGGTCCAGCTCGATGATGTTGATCGACAACTGCAGGCCAGGATCGGCCAAGGGGCGCTTCTGCGAGCGCGGCGAACGCAGCAGAATGAAGGGAATATCCGACCAGGACGGTTGCCTGGCCAAGGGCTCCAGCAACGCGGCGGTGCCCTTGGCGACCGCCTCTTCGGTGACGACCACCGCGCCAACGTCATCATCAAGCGCGTCGGCCAGCCGTGGCAGGCTCTCCTGGATCGCGGTCCGCAGCCCGGCGGCATTGAGTACGCCGGCAATGCTCTGCGCATCGCGCCCGAACGGCGCAACGATATGCACCACACCGGAAACGGAGTCACTCTGCACGGGTGTGGCCGAGCAGATGCGCCGTATTGCCCACGAATTCCGGCGTGCCGGTCAGAATGCCCTTGAACTCGTTGAGCGGGGCACTCAGCGAAATCCCCTTGCCGTCGATCTTCAGCTCGCGGATCGTATTCTCGTGCGCACCGCCCCGATTCTTGATCACCGAGATCGCCTTGCGGATGCGCCCCTGCGATTCGAAGAACCGGAACAACACGACCGAATCGGCGATGTAGGAAACGTTGAGGTTGCCGGTCGACATGGTGCCGACCAACCCGTGTTGCGGATTGATCAGGATGGTCGCCACGCCCTTCTGGTTGAGGTAGGACAGCATCTCGTGCAGCTGAAGCATCAACTGCTTTTCCTGGGGCATCGCGGTGACGTAGCCGTTGAGGCTATCGATCACCAGCAGGCGGCAGTGGCGCTCCTCGACCGCACGCTGCATGTTCCAGGCGAACTCGCCCGGTGAGATCTCGGCCGGATCGACCTGGAGGATTTCCAGCAGGCCCGACGCCAGGTGTTTGCTCAGATCGATATCCAGCGACTCGGCGCGGGCGAGCAAGGTGCCGATGCGCTCATCGAATTCGAAGATGCAGCAGTGTTCACCGCGCTCGCAGGCCGCCCAGACGTACTGCAGCGCCACATTCGTCTTGCCGCTGCCAGCCGGGCCGGTCAACAGCGTGCTGGTGCCCCGCAGCGGACCGCCGCCGAGCAGACTGTCGATCTCGCCGACCCCGCTGCTGATGGGCGTGCCGTTGAACGTGGCGTGGTGGTCCGAGGCGATCAACCGCGGGAAGACCTCCAGGCCCCCTTCGCGGATGGTCATGTCATGGTAGCCAGCGGTGAAGTTCACTCCGCGCAGTTTCTGGACATGCATCCGGCGGCGCGCCGGGCCGAAATCCAGTGTCAGGCGCTCCAGCGACACCACACCATGGCAGAGGCTGTGCAGCTGACCATCGCGCTCCTCACCGGAGGCCGTCATGTCATCGACCAGCACCACGGTCGCGCTCTTGGGCGCGAAGAACTGCTTGAGCGAGAGGATCTGGCGGCGATAACGCAGCGGATCCTGCGACAGCAATCGCAGCTCGGACAGCGAATCAAACACCACCCGATGCGGCTTGATGCGCTCCACCTCGCCGAGGATCAGCTTGACCGTTTCGTCCAGCTCGACTTCCCAGGAGTGCAGTACCGACTGCATCCGTCCGTCGCCCAGCGCTTCCTCGGCCGAGGCCAGCTCGAACAACTCCAGCCCATCCAGGGACCAGCCGTGCGCATTGGCAACTTCTCGCAGCTCGTCAGCTGTCTCGGAGAGCGTGATGTAGAGGCAGCGCTCGCCCTTGCTCAGCCCATGCAGCAGAAACTGCAGGGACAGCGTGGTCTTGCCGGAGCCTGGGGGTCCTTCCAGCAGGTACAGCCGTCCCTGCGGGAAGCCCCCGCCGAGGATGCTGTCGAGGCCTTCGATACCCGTCGCTACGCGTGCTTTTTGTGTCTGCATAAGGCTGCCAAAGTGGACGGCCGCAGCATACGAAGCGCGTTGTGTAGGCCCTGTCGGCTCTGGCCTCCGAAACTGAATGGAGGCCCACAACGCACAAAGCCCGCTTTCGCGGGCTCTGGGCTACTTTCTATTTGGAGGCCTGGGTCGGAATTGAACCGGCGTACGCGGATTTGCAGTCCTGACACATATCTATATGTATCAACGGCTGCCCCGTCGATTCCGTTCCGCAAACGGCCCCTAAGTCGGGCGTTAGAGACCTACTCCCGCAAGGGGGTGTCCCCGATTGCGGAACGGCAGCGGGGTGCTCTGGGCACCCGGGATGCTGGGATTGAAAATCCCCGTGTCGGCGGTTCGATTCCGTCCCCGGCCACCACTTTTAACGGCTCGCAGCGATGCGGGCCTTTTTCTTTTTGCGGGTTGCACGGAATTTGCACGGACGCTGCGGCGGTGGACCAACTCGCCTCGCAACTACATCGTCGTGGAATAATTGAATGCAATCTCCCTGCCCGGCCTGGTGCTCCCATGATCTTTGCCGCCGTAACCCAGGCATCTAGCCCGCAGGCCATTGTTGCCGTGTGCAGCACGATCATCGCCTTACTTGCCTTAGGAACGTCCTTCTACTTCGGCTGCCTACAACGGAAGCACTTCCGCCTCAGCTCAAGGCCAATTCTGGATATTGAGGTGGGGTGCGTGGATGAGATCCTTGGCCTTGGCAATCCAGGCGTCGGACCTGCATTCGTTGAACGCTTCACCGCGACAGTGGATGGTGTGGAGATCGATCTGCTTTCGGGAGACGGAATCAATGCCCTGATGTCTGAGCTGCTTTTCGGAGACCCGAACCCGCCCCACTTGCGCGTCCGTGGCCTCCTGAGCGGGTCGGTGATCGCAGCAGGCGGCACGGTTCGCATCGTCTATTCAGACGTACCACTCTCAGATGATCATCGAAACCGCATAAGGCTCAACTACGAGCGAGTGCGGCTGCACGTGGCATATCGATGCATCTACAGCGAACAGTACGTTGTTTCACACAAGGGTTTCGGATGATGGCCGCGGCTTTCCCTGCCCCTGCGCCAGCCCGGGGTAGCGATCAGGCGGCCCAATCGTCATCGACGGGCTGCAGCCGGTTGGCGATACCGTCGAACCGCGCGGCCTCGGCGCGGAACCGGTCAGCGCCGCGCCGGCGAGTCGCCCTCGCCCGCCAGTCGCCGCTGTGATTCCTGTCAAGGTCGTCGGCCTGCTGCCATAGCGAAGCCGCCCTCGCGCGCGCCCAGCGCGCCTTGCCGATGCTCTTCTGATCCATGGAGCCACTGTCGCCGCCGGCGGTCGCACGCGCCGATACGGAGGCAACGCCGGCTGACTGCCTACCAGGTCCGGTTCTTCCGCTGGGCAGCGCGGGCCACTTCGCGCTGATCGATCTCCAGGCGAAGCCGCTGCTGATGCCTTACCGCCCACAGCTCCGACCCGATTACGCCCTGCTCGTAGCTGGTGCATAACCGGCGGCCGCGGTGCTGGTCGTCAAGATGACGGTCCACCTCGACCCACCAGGCGTTATCGTCCACGCGCTGCGATAGGCGCAACACCTCCGTCATGCCGCAGTAGATGGCATCGGGAAGTTGATCGGCACGGCTGGCGACCGAGCGCCATCGGAAGTCGGGAGGAAGCATGCGCGCAGGATACGCTCGCCCGTCTCAGGGATTGCGACCGGATTGCATGCATATTGCGTCGCGATGCTTGCTGGTGCATATTGCAAGCATCTGGGACCAGAGTGCTTGCGATGAACGACAGTAGCTCCAGCAACACCCCACAGTCCGCCGGGGGAAAGGCCCGCGCGACAGCTCTTACAGGCGCTAAGCGCTCTGAGATCGCGAAGAAAGCCGCCGATGCTCGTTGGGGGAGCGCTAAGAAGGCTACCCACGAAGGAACCCTCACGATCGCGGACGTACCGATCACCTGTTACGTGTTGGAAGATGGCAATCGTTACATCAGCACTCGCGGGATCATGAAAGCTCTGAAGCGGCCTTGGCGAGGGCGGAAGTATGCCGGGACCGAACTGCCCGTATTCTTGGAGGCAGCGAACCTTCATCCCTTTATAAACAAAGACTTGAAGGAAATACTGACCGGGACCGAAGTGCGCAGCACGAGAGGGGTCGTGTCAGAGGCGTTCAGGGCGGAGGCTCTGCCGGCTGTCTGCGACATTTATTTGCGTGCTCGCATCGAGGACGAACTTACCGCCACCCAATTGGTGGTCGCGCAACAGGCTGAGGTCTTGGTGCGCGCTCTCTCCCAGTTGGGCATTATCGCGCTGGTCGACGAAGCCACCGGTTATCAAGAGGTGCGGCCACGCGACGCCCTGCAGCAGTACCTAGACGTCGTACTACGAAAAGAGCTCGCTGCCTGGTCCAAGCGTTTCCCCGACGAGTTCTACGAGAACATCTACAAGCTCAAAGGCTGGCCCTGGCCCGGCATGAAGAAGAACCGGTTCAGCGTGGTGGCGCACTACACCCGTGACCTGGTGTATGACCGACTCGGGACAGGAGTCCTGAAGGAGCTTGAAATGCGCACGCCAAAGACCGAAAGCGGCAGCCGCGCCAATAAACTCCATCAGTGGCTGTCCGATGATGTTGGGCATCCCCTTCTAGCGCAGCACCTCCATTCACTAATCATGTTTCAGCGCTTGGCTATCGCAAGCGGTCATGGCTGGCAACGATACGTAAAGATGGTTGATCAGGTTCTGCCGCGGAAAGGCGACACGCTAGAGCTGCCGCTAAGCGATCCAGATTAAGCGCGCGGCCTACAAAGACCAGCGGGCGAGTCAACGCAGGTAGCTGCTTCAATCTCGTCGCCACGTTTGTATTGCACATGCATTACAAGTCATTGAATTTAATTGATTTTATTGACCCGCAGCAATTTACGTGTTCTGCTCTACCCGCGCCTCGACGATGCTCACTTCTGGGCAGGGGACGCGAAAGGGCAAAGCATGGACGACGTACGAATCACCTACTCGCAACTATTCAACCCCGGGTTCGTCAGCGCCCACACCAGGTTTAGTTCCATAGAGGAGATGCTCACGGCTGCAGGAGTAGACGTAAGCTCTGCGGAAGCGTTTGCGGCTGTGCCTCGCGAGCGGCTCGATCAACTTGCAATGAAAGAGACACGACACACCTCTTGGGCTGACTTCACGAAGGCAGCGACTGAGCCATTTAAGGCGAAGCTCGTTAGCGAATTGCTAGCGGGCCGCGGCGTAAGGCGCCGTGTAATTCGTTGATAAAGCGGTGGTCGGCTGTGCAGTTAAGGAGCTGACCAAAGGAAACGTCTTCTGGTGCCGGAGAGGCGCTGCTCAGGCGCCCCAGCACCCGGGCTGAGCTGCCTGCGGCTCCCGGATCCGGCATGCCGATCATGCGTCCCGGGACACCCGGAGACCATAGGCCGACTGCGCACGGCAGCGTCGGCGCTGCCCTACGCCGCCAACCGATGCTCGTAGAACGGATGCCGCTTGTCGTCGAAGATTGCGTAGAGCGCGCCCAGATCGGCCGGGTTGGGGTTGAGCCAGGCATCCACATGTTCGGGCTTGATGTTGATGATTGTCCGATCATGGCCGGCCTCGGCGACCTCGGGCTCGGGCTCGTCGGTGATCGCCGCGAAGGACAGCAGATCAGGCTCCTCTCCGGCCGGATCGACCCAGTGCGACCACAGGCAGGCCACCAACATCGGATCGCCGGTGCGGGGCGTGAACTGCACTACTTGATTGCTCCCGTCCGGCCCCTCCACGTTCTCGTAGAAGGTGTCCACCACCATGAGCGCGTGCGTGTATCCGAAGGCTGGCCGCCAGAAGCCCTCCAGGCTGTCGCGCCTGGCGTTGTAGGTGCCGGGGTAGCGCTGATCGTAGCTGGCCGGCTTCCCGGCGAGCCGGCACTGGTAGCGCATCGGCTTCACTACTCGATTGCCGCCCTCCGACACGATCACGGCGCCGTACACGCCGGGGAAAATCCGCGAGTCTCTTGCCGCGTGGTCGGTGCGCCGAAGGTCGGCCAGCTTGCCTTGGGCCCGGGCGATCTTGTTGGTGGCCACCCGCACGTCGTTCTCAGCCTTCTTCGTGACCTTGGTCTGCAGCGCGCGCTCGGCGTTGACCAGGCGGGTCTTCTGGGTGAACAGCTCCTGCTCGAAGGCAGTGGCATCGCCGGCGTTCCAGTCCTGGATCGCCGCCCAGACCGAACGCTCGGCGGGTGTCTTGCCCGCGGCGAACGCATCATCCATGGCCTTCGGCGTCTTTGGCCGCTTCTTGCCGGGATCGTGGGCATACAGCGCCGCGAACTCGTCCATAGACACGACTGCGCCGAACTCGCGCACGAGCTTGTGGTAATCGGCCTTGATTTGAGCGGAATAGCACATCGCCGGATTACACCACGGCCCGCTCAAGGATCCGTGAGCGACGAAATCTGCCGAACCTTAACAAGCGGACGGCTATGATTCACGTTCGAGGCATCCCGGCCCCGTCGCCAACCACAGAGGCCCATGCCCAACACCGGACAGTTCTATCTCGTTGACGTCGCTGGCCAGGCCGATGAGGCTGGGCGGCTCCTTGAAGTAACGAGCGTTCAGTGCCGATGCCTGCCGTGCGGCTGGTCGTTTGATGCCTTGCCTGGCCGGGGCCTGATTGCCATTGCGGGAGGAGCCGTTCTCGCCTGCCCGCATTGTGAGAATCGTCAGGCCGTCAGCTTGGCTAGATTTTCTGAGTTCATTGACCGCGTTGGCAGCGGGTCTCGTCCGGCACCCACGGATGCCGACCACCTGAGCCACTAGCGGGCTGAAACGGTGGCAATGCTGCTGGCCAGCGAGCCTCCTTCCATGAAGGCGTACCGCGTCAGCCGAGCAGTCAACACCCCACGCAACAACGATGAGGCTCTGCTGCGGCAACTCGCCTGACTTATCTGCCCACCTCGATTGCGTCCGCCCGAATAGCGCGGAGCAGGCCTTGGCTGCCGCCCAACATCGCGATGCCAGGCGTTGCACTGACGCTCATCGTCGCCCCGAAGACCAGCGCCGCTCCATCGGACCGTCGGATGTCCGATACCGGCAGGTAGCCTGACGTCTTGACCCTGCCCCACCCCGAGGGGTAGATGTCCTCCCAGGCGATGCCCGCGAACAGGCTCGCCGCGTCGGCCGCCGTCATCAGGCGCACGCGCTTGTAGCTGCCGTCGTAGGCCAGCACCGAGCCCATGGGGATGCCCACGGCAGACGAGTTCTGCAAGCTCTTTTCCTCGTCCCGAATGTTGGGCCGATAGCGATTCCCCAGCGCATATTCGGTGGCCGAGGCGGCGCTACCGAGCACGGCGTTGATCGCCGCCAGGATCGCTGCATTGGTCGCGTTCGTGTAGTCCTGGTCGAACGTAACCGTGAGCGGCGCCGCACCATCTACCGCGACAGTCAACACCTTGTTGACCGTGCTGCAGTCGCCGAGCCTTTTACCCAGGCTGGTGATGAACACCGCGTTGGTCGGCCCGACACCAGCACCAGAAACGTCCACGGACCCATGCACGTAACCCGGCAGGTTGGCGGCTCCGGCGAAGGTGCTGACGTCACCGAAGAGCACCGCTGCGGCGGTGCCCGACACGGCGATGGAAGAACCCGCGCCGCCGGCGCTGGCGACCTTCAAGGCCCGCCCGAAGTCGCTGATCCGGAAAACGAAGGGCGTGTTGCCGTATCCACTGACCTCAATCTCCGCGTGGGAGGCCGGCTGGTAGTCCAGCGTCGCAGGCATCCACGGCGAAGGGTTGTAGAAATAGTCGCCGACCACCTCGCAGCCGATGAGGACATGTCGATCCCGCTGACGCGAGCCGAGCGGCTGCGCGCGGATGGCAAGGCCCGCGACGGCTCCGTCTACGGCCGTGCCGATCAGCCGGTCGTTTCGATTCTCGACGTAGCTGGGCTTGGTGAAGTCACGGTTCGTGTGGAAACTGAACGCGCAGAACGGGGAACGGTAAACGGTCCCTTCGCTGCGGAAGTCCCAACCACTGGATACGCCCATCCCCCAGGCCGCCTGCGAAACCCAACCTGCGAGCGTGTTTCCGAAGTGTTCGATCCAGCTGTCGCGCACGCTGATCTTGGAATCCGGATTGGCGCCCGAGGCCTCACAGTGGACCGCGTAGCGGGCGTTTCGGGCAGTTACCTTAATTCCATCCAGCGTGCCACTCTGGACTACCCAGAAAGGCTGATAGTTCGCAGGCGCTTCAGTCGAACCGTCTGGCAGCTCATAGTGGATCCATGGGCGTGCAGCCCCCTGTGCTTTAAGCGTTGCGAAGGGCGCCAGTGTCCAGTTGAAATCGCTGGAGTAACGGCCGCCCGCAACCAGCAGCGTCGTCCTGCGCGTTGCCGATCGATCTTGCACTGCTTGGTTAGCGGCTGCCGGCGTGGGATAGGTTGTGCCAGGCCGGACCTCCATTTTAGAGCTTTCATATACGCCAGCGTCTGCCCGCAGAGTGCGCAGACGCACATCCAGCATATTGTCGTTCGAAGTCGCGCCGCCAGTCGGCGAGCCAGGCAGTTCGTAAGTGATCCCGGAGAGCTGAGCGGTTCGCAACTCGCCCGTCGCCGCGGCAGTGGTGCCGACCTGCATCACCAGACCTACGCGGTCTGCGCCTGCAGGCACCTCGATCTCACCAGATTGGGTAATGACGTTTCCAGACTGGGCGATGGTGAAGTTGGAAACAGTGAGATTGGACGATGCTGCCCCTATCAAAGCTTGTGCGCGCACGCCGGTGAGCGGTGTAGAGGCAATGAAGCCGAGCGTGGCCGAGTAGATCTGAGTAATCCTGACCGTCATTCCCCGTGCAGCTCGAGCGTCGAAGTCCGCGGCCAGGTAAGAAGTTCTGCCGGTCTCACCTGCCGGGATCGAAAGGCCAATCTTGCGACCAGTGCTGTCTGCTACCGCCGTAGCACCATTGGCAACGATGACCCGTGGAAGCGCTCCAGGAAGCATATCTCCGGAGGTGAGCCGCGCTTCTTCAGCAACTGCCCGACCGGATTGGATCTCTTGCTGAAGCGGAGCCAAGCGCATCTCCAGCGCCAAGTCGTTTTCAGACCCAATACCATCCCCTGCCGAGACAAATGAATATCCGATCTCACTGAGCGAGAGCGTCCGATTCGCACCTACTGAAGGCGCGTTGCTTGCCACCTGGATAACCAATCCCACACGGTCAGCGTTTGCTGGAACTTCAAGCGTCGCTTTCTGCACGATCAGTGTCCCTGATTGCTCGATCGAATAGTCTGAGACACCAAGGTTCGACGACGCGGAACCAGCGAGATATTGTGCTTGGACCAGATTCAGAGGCGTATTGCTCAGCCAATTCGCCGTAGCTTCATACCGTTGGGTTACTCGGATGCGCTTCCCTCGCAGTGCCTGGGCGGGGAAGTCGGCCGCTATGTAGGTAGTGGCACCAGTTGTGCCTGCAGGAATGGAGAAGCCGCTTGGCAAGCCTCCGATTTGACTGAGCACGGCGCCGTTGAATGCCTGCGCGCGGGGCACAGCCTGTCCACGCACATTCCCGGACGTCAGCGCCACGACACTGTAGTCGGCCTTCTGCGTCAGCACGTCCGCGCTACGCCACTCCAGGCCGGCCGCGACCCTCACGTAGCGGCCGCTGTTGCTTACCGTCAGACCCGACACTGGATCGACATGCGTGCCGCTGTCGCCGATCACCGCAACCTGCCGGTTCAGCGGGATCTGATTGGCCGCTGCCGCCGCGCTGGCCGCCGCCCAGGTTGGAAACTCGATAGTGCTGCCGTCGGCGAGGAACTGCTGGAAGTCAGCTTCCACGCCGGTCCAGCTTTTGCGCGTCTGCCCGCGGCGGTCAAGCCAAGTGGTGGCCGGCCCATTGATACCCGCATCAAGGTTCTCGGCGTTGTCGTACAAATCCAGGGGCGAGCTCGAGCCCACCGGATTGCCGGTGTTGTATTTGGTCATCTGGGTGCGTCTCCGGTGGTGCTACGGCGCGGTCGCGTCGTCGTATTGGTAGAAGGCGGGGTCGTACTGCAGGGCAGCCAGCTCGACGGAGCCGTCTTCGCCTGGCGTGAGCTCGGCCAGCACGGCGTCATATCCAGCGCGCGTGCTGTCGCAGAAGATCAGCTCGGGGGGATCAATGGTCGGGTCGTCCATGATCCAGGTGTTGAAGGCGTGGTCGCCCGGCAGCGCCGAGGCGGCGATGGTCAGGCGGTGGTCGTCCACACGGACCGGCACGATCACGCTGGATAGCGTCCCATCCTGGAACCGGATCAGGCACCGCGGTGCCGGCAGGCTCCAGTCCAGGTACTCGCCCACCTCGATCAGCACGCGCGTGCCGTCCAGGCGGGCCGATTCGATCATCGCGCTGGTGGTACTGGATCCGGGGATATCGTCGAACAGCTTCACCCGGTCGCCGTACTGGTAGACCAGGCCCATCATCTCGGTCTTGGTCGTGTAGGTGAGCCGCTGCCCTTGGTGCTTCATGAGCCGCCGCATACCGATCCGGTAGGCGCGATCGCGCGTGCCCACGCCCTGCAGCTCGAACGTCTCCACCTTCCATGGCGTGCCGCCGCCCGGCAGCCGGCACTCCACCGTCTCGGCCGCCCAGGTCACCTCGTCGATGTAGGTCACGTCTACGCCGTCGAAGTCATCCGGCCCCGGCGAGGTGAACGCCGTGGTCAACGGCTCCAGCTGCCGCTGCGGCGAGATGCCGCCGCGCCAGGCCTTGATTCCCTCCCGGCCGGCCGAGCACATCGAGTCGATCAGCAGGAAGTACCCCATGCCCGCCTGCGCAGCCATCTGCAGCAGGTCCAGCGCGCTGGTGCCGGACTTCTCCGCGCTGAAGTCGAAGAACTCCCCGCGCGGCGTCCAGTAGGTGTTCTCCAGGTGCGTCAGCGTCTCGGTGTCGATCTGGTCCGCTGGAAGGCCCAGCGATCGCATCACGTGGATCATCGCCCCGCTGATGCTGCGCGCGGTGCCGTCGTCATATAGGCGGGTCGCCTCGACGTTGAACCGGCGGTCCGTCTGCGCCGCCAGCTTGGTGCCGGTGGTCACCGTCAGACCGATCGTGGTGAGGTCGTCGTAGCGCGTGGGCCGCTGTGGCAGCCGCGCGCGCAGGCCTTGCCAGAAGCAAGCATCGCGCGCCGAGTTGCCGCCGCGCTCGGTCACCCGGCGCACGCGCACTTCGATCTGTCCCGGCGTGCCCAGCGTGATGCGCTCGGTGAAGCCCAGCGAATCCTCGGAGGTGGCCGTGTAGCTGTGGGTACGCACTGACCATGGATCGCCCGAGCCGTAGACACGCCACGCCACCCGAACTGTCACGGTGAAGGTGCGCTTGTTGCCCTTGTCCGTGTACCAGATCAGGCCGCCCGGGAAGTTGAAGTCGTACTCGAATGCGTCGGTGGTTTCGCCGTTGGGGCAGACCAGGAACGGCCCGAGCCATTCTTCGCTCTCCTGCAGACCGGTCGCCCGGTAGTCGGTCGCGGTCCGTGAGGTCCAGCCCGGCCAGCTGGTATCGACCACGCCGCCCTCGGTTAGCCGCTGGACCACCAGGGTGAGGCCGGACACGGCGGCGATGCGGTACTCGCTCTGGCCGCGCGACATGGCCAGCGAGACGCTGCCCGGCGGCAGCCCGCCGAAGGCAGTGCCGCCAGGGCCGTCATAGGCCAGCGTCACGCGGGGCAACGTGGCCGGGGTGCCACCGGTGGTGGCCACACCCGCCGTGGCTGCCGGGCTGGGGCCGAACACCGCCGCCGGCAGTCCGCTGAAGGTGATGCTTCCGCCAGCATACGGGCTGGCCGCCTCGGCGATGGTGACCACCCCGCCCGACTGCGTCGCCACCAGGCCGCTGTCCACCAGCTGATCGTTGATCGCGGTGAGCAGCACGCCCAGGGTGATGTAGTTGGCCACCAGCGCCACGCTGTAGCTGGTGCCGCGCCAGCCGATGCCGAAGGTGACCGGCGTGCCGCTGAAGTCGAAGCCGGTGACCGCAGCCGAGCCAGTGAGCAGGGCGGGACTGCCGCCGACACCGGGCACGGCGGGCGAACCGGGCGCGTAGCTCGCCACGAACAACCCATAGTCGGCGCCGTTGTAGGTCAGTAGCACCGGCATGCCCACATACGGGGCCAGCTCGGCTACCGCGCTACCGGCGATGACGGAATAGAGGCCGCTGGTGGTCGCGGTAAAGGTCGCCGCCACCTTCAGCGTCAGCACAGCGCCGACGGTCCAGGACGCCGGCACAGACGTGGCCGGCCGTTCCTTGCCGTTCGCATCGGTGACCGTCGCGTTGTTCAGCGTCAGCACGTTGCCCGACACGGTCACCGAATCAGCATTGAGGCTGGTGGCTACGTCCGCCGTGTCGCTCAGGTCCAGGCCGGCCGTGCCGGAGGCGGTGGCGCCGACCTCAGTCGAGTTCACCCAGTTCTCCGAGCGCACGTCGCCCCCCACGTCGGCGCCCGGCGGGTAGATGGTCATCTCCACGTCGCTGCCGAAGGAACTGATCGGGGTGTTGCCCAGCCGCGCGGAGCCGAACGGGATGACATGCCGCCCTTTGCCCACGCACACGAACATCTGCGTGCGGTAGGTCTTGCCGCCGACGAAGCGCGATACCGGCTGCACCAGATAGTCGGCCCAGACCCGGCACCGCCCCAGGACCTCCCGTACGGGGCTGCCAAGGCGCGCGGAGTTCGCCCGTGCGGTATCCAGGCTGAGCGTGTCGCCCTGCCCGTACCGGCTGCCCGAGGGCATGGTGGCAACCATGTAGATCGCGTAGGCAGCCATGACGGCCACCACGACCCAGTAAACGACCGCGGCGGCGCCTTCGTAGTAGGGGATCGGGTAGATCCGCACGTCGGTGTCGGATTCGATCCAGGTAGAAGCCCACGCGTCCGCCGGCACTGCGGCGCCGCACACCTCGACCTCGATCGGGTGCGGGCCCTCGCTTGCGTAGCTCGGCACGTTGGAGCGCAGCCAGCCATCGATCGTGGTCCTACCGTGGCGATGGGTCTCCAGCGCCTCGCCCGGCATGCGTGAGGGGAAAATCTGGATCACGCGTAGTACTCCACCCGATTGAAACGGCACTCGAAGCGGGCGACCGGCAGCACGGTGACGTTGCGGCCGTCGTTGCACTCCAGCGCGCACATGCGGCCCTCGACCTCCACCAGCACCGCCACGTGGGTGACCACGCTGCCCTGATAGCAGAACGCAACCGCGCCTTCCACGAGGTCACTGCCGGCGTGCTGCAGGGCAGCCTCGTTCGCCAGTTCAGCCAGGTCAGCGCGCGTCGCACCCGGGTACTCGTCCCATGGCGCGAGGCCAAGGTCACGGCGCACCTCGTTGACGACGCCGTAGCAATCCAGCTCCGGGAACTTGCGGCCGCCGCTGACCCAGACCACGTCCAGGTACTTTTCCAGATCGATTTTCATGTGATGTAGCGCAGCCCCGGGTGCTTGGTGAGGTTGAAGCGGTCGCGCGGCCAGGCCGTGTCGAGGATGTTCATGAAGCCGGCTGTCACCTGGACCTCGGTTGCAGTCCACTGCCCGCCCTTGATCACCATCGACAACGGCTTCTTGGCCGGCGCCAGCAGGTCGTTGCTCAGGTAGATCCGTAGGGTGACGGTCACTTCGAGCCGGGCCGCCAGCGCCGCCCGGATCTCGGTGCTCACCACCCCATCGATGTTGGTCAGTGCGAAGCGGAGGTCTTGGACCCCGTCGGCGTTGCGTGTGGGCTTGGCCACATCCATGCCGCAGGCCTTGAAAGTCACGGTCTGTCCTGTCTCCAGCACCGCGGTGATGTCCTCCCAGCCCTTGGTGAGATAGTGGGTCTTGCTACCGACCGCGATCGCCAGGGTTTCGTGCTCCACCTCCGCGCCGCCGGAGGCGTACAGCCGTTCAAGAATGCTCATGGCCTAGGCCACTCCCTGTTTGCAGCCAAGTCGATGACGTTGGCCTGCAGGATTCCCTCGGGATACTCAGACCAGCCGTCTGCCAGCAGCGGCCGGGCGTAGATCTCCAGCGGTGCCGTGATCAGCCACAGGTTGCTGTTGGTCAGCGTCGGGCCGTCGTAGATATCGGTGAACCGGCTCTTGTAATAGTCCATCCCCAGTGGGCTGCGCAGACGGCACGCGAACCACGCAACACCGTCGTTCAGCCCTTCCTGAAACCACTTCTCGAAAAGCGCGGCTTGCCCGTCGTTCAACAGCCAGCGAACCTCGACGTTTGTCGGCGTGGCCGTATAGGCGCGGCGCGGCATCGATCGACCACTGACGAACGTGGACCGCTTCAGCGGCGAGACGTGGCGCAGGCCGTAGCCTTCGCGCAGCGGCTCGGGCAGCCACTGCGGTTGCATGATCAGCGCCATTACCCGACCTTCCTTCTGACGTTCCAGTTCGAGCGCATCGCGCGAGACTGCGGGCCGGTGCCCGAGGTGGTATCTGCAACGCGGTCCTTCCGCGCCAAGGTCACCGCCCGGGTGACGGTCTGCTCCAGCATCAGTCGCTCCCGCTCACTGATCGAGCCGTTGACGTTGAAGTTGAACTCGTTGTTATCGCCAGCACCGCCGCCGGTGCTGGTGTCGCGAGCCACCCGCTCCAGGGTGGCATCCAGCTTCGCGCTGGTGGCCGCGGTAGTGACCCGCTCGCCCTTCTGCAGCAACCAGGTGCCCGTCTCGGGAACGCTGTCGATGCCGTCGTGCGCCATGCCGACCGCGGAGATGCTGGAGATGATCCCGGCCGTCGCCGCAGCGACGGATGCGATCGCGGCCAGATTGGCTGGCCACGGATTCTTCGCCGCCTCGGCCATGCCTGCCTGGATCGCCAAGGTTGCCTGCGCGATCGCGGCCGCCTTCTGCGCCACGAAGGCGACCTTGTACAGCGCAGACTGCTCGCCGAAGCTGTTTCGCATGATGTCTGTGACGCTGCCGAGGCCCTGCTGTGCAGCGGTCAACGTGACCTGCCAGCGGGAGTCTTCCAAGGATTGCAGACGTTTCTGGTGCTCGGCCCTCATCTGCTCTTCCTGAGCATCCCATTCGCTTTCGAGATCCGCACGCGACTGCCGGTACTCATTCAGCGCTTCGAGCTGAGCTTCATACCTCGCGTTCTCCTGTTCCATGGCCTTGTCGATCTTGGAGAACTCTCCGGCCGCGCCGCCATACAGCGCATCCGGCCCAGTGAAGCCGTCTGCACCCGTTCCACCAACCTGGTCCAGCGCGCGCCGAGCGGTCGCCGCGTAGTCCGAATCATTCGCCGCGCCGGCTGCGGCCGCCGCCTGGATCACCTTCAGCCGCTCGCGCGCTAGGTCGACGCCCAGGCTGTCCTCTCGGTTCAGCTCCTTGCGCAGCTTTGCGAATTCGTCCGTCGCCTTGGCGGCCTTCTCATTGGCGTCTTTCACACCGTTAAGCCGGTCGATCTCCATCGCCCAGCCCCGCAAGGTCTCCTGCTGCTGGGCATTGAGGCCACGTAGAGAACCAGTGGCGAGCTCGAAATTAAGCTGCTGCAGCTCCGTGGCCTTCTCGGACCTGTCCGCGCTGGCGTCGAACAGCGCTATCTGGCGCCGGTACTGGAGGCCTGATGCTTCGTAGGCACGCATCAGCTGCTGCTGCGCGGCAGCCCGCTTCTTCGAATTCTCGGCGTCGGCCGCGGCAGCAGCGGCAGCCTCCCGCCCTGCGGGATCGCCAGTAACTCCGGCCGCCGGCACCGGATCCATAGCCTTCTGTGCCCTTGCCGCCTGGGCGGCCAGGTCCTGGGCCAATGCGAGCTTGGCCTGCTCCTGTGCGATCTCACCCTGCAGTCGCTTGATCACCGTATCCGGCGTGCTCAGCAAGTCGGACGGAATCAGCTCTTTGGCATTCAGCATCGATAGCCCGAGCGTGCCGCGAGCCTTCTTGACCGCGTCCACCGTGTCATTCAGCCGCTTGATGCGGTCCTCCACGCGGACCGTATCGAACGCATCGGGCCCGTTGAGCCGCGCAGACAGCTCCTCTGCGACGAATCCCGTGGCGCCGGCGAATGAGGCCGTGAACTTTGCCAACACCCCGATTGCCTCAATGGCACCAGAGATGATGTTGTTGAAGCCCTCGCGCACCTGGGGATCATTCAACGTGGCAATCAGCGTATTCACGGCCTCCGTAGCACCAGCCAGGCTTCCATCGCCGCCAGTGGTCAGGTCGTTGATAGTGTTCATCAGCGCTGCCAACGCGCCACCGAAGGTATCCCGAGCAGCCTGGGCCGCGCCGCCGTACGATTCCTCCAGGATCTCCAGAATCATTATCTGGGCTTCACCCTCTTTGCCGGCTTTCACCAGCTCGTCGATGGTGCCGCGCACTTCCTTGGTGAACGCCGCGCCGAAGCCCTGCTGCGCGAGCGCTGCCGCGGCCTTGCTCGGCGATTCCAGCGCGCGACCAATCGTCTCGGCCGACTGGCTAACGCTGATGCCCAGGCGTGCCGACTGATCGATGATGGCCTGCATGGCGCGGGGGATGTTGGTCCCTAAGATGCCCGAGTACGAAAGCAGACGGGTCTGGGCTTCCACGATCTCGCCACCGCTGAAGGTGGACTTGGCGGACAAGGTGTCGGCCATATCCAACAGCTGCTGCCGTGTGTAGCCTGCGGCACCGCCGGTCGAACGAATGATCGCGTCGAGCTGGGCGATCTCCCGTTCCGCAGCGACTGTGTTTCGGGCGATCAGAACCACCGCGCCGGCAATAGCTGCACCGAGGGCAACGCCCGCCATCTTCGCTTCTTTCTCGATGTTCTTGCGCCATTTCTGCGTCTGGCGTTCGGACTTGTCCAGGCCGGACGCAAAGCCGCCGATCTCGGCAATGACGTCGATGGTCAGCGTGCCGAGAGAACGTCGTGACATGTGCAGTTATCCCCAGCTCGCCATCGCCTCATCAAGGCCGATCGGCTCCGCTTTCTGGTATCGAAGGAAGTCAGTTACTTGGAATGCCGGGGCTGACGGCTTGCGCTTGCTGTTGGCGAACAAGCTGGCCAGCAGGCCAGCGTTCCAGTCGGCGCGCATCATCGGGTTCAAGCCTCCGTGGCGTTCCCGGTATGCAGCCCAGAGCCTCACCTCGCGAGCGCTGAGGCGTTCCTTCGCCACAGCAATGGTTTCGCCGCCGATGCCGTTAAGCACCAGCTCGCACCAGAACTCGTCTTCCGGTGTTAGCTCGTAGCTTTTCCCAGCGAGTTCACCTCGCCGATGGCGCTCAGCAGCGCCAGTGTCAGGGCGCCGTCCAGCGCGCCACGGTCCGCATCGGACGCGCCGGTGATGTCACCGACGGTGAAGACGGGCTTGCCGTCCTCATCGCAGATGGAGGCTGCGATACGGCCGGCCACGCTGTCCTCGCGTCCGCCGGCGGCGAGCACGTCGGAGATTGCGGACTGGAAACCCAGCGGCCGCACGAACACCGTGGCGGTGAACTCCTGCTCGCCCTGGCGCCAGCTGATCTCCTTCTCGACCGGACGGCCGGTGAAGGCTCCGGCCTGCAGCAGACCGGCGATCGACAGGGATACCGCCGTGCTCTTCCGGACGGACGGCGGTGGCACCGCCCGCTTCCGGCTCTGGGTCTTCGCAGCGGTCACGGGGTGGCCTCCTTACGCAGCCAGACACCTGCACCCGATCGCTGCATGCTTGCAGCCGTGGACACTACTGCATTCCCCTGGAAGTCGAAGGGGAAGTCAGCCACGTAGGCGTTGAAGATGTACCAGGTGCGCGTCTTCGGGAGCACCATTTCGGGCTCTTCGCTGCGAACGGCCGTCGCTGCCGCGCCAGTTCCGGCACCACCGGTGAAGGTGACTGATGGAGCGGTGGTGTAGCCGGTGCCCGGGTTGGTGACCGTCACACCGATCACTGCGCCATCATCAACGATCGCGGTTGCGGTCGCGCCGGTGCCACCGCCGCCGACCAGAGCGACGGTCGGAGCGCTGGTGTAGCCGGTGCCACCGCCAGTGACGTTGATGGCGCGGATGGAGCCGCCCTGAGCCAGCGTTGGCTCGATATCCACGCCGTCAGACCACCCGATCGCCCACTGGGTCAGCTCATCGGAATCGTCCTCACCGAGCTGCCACATGAGGTAGTGGCTATCGTTGCGCGGGTCAGCGTTGATCGTGACCGATGCTTGGCCCGGCGTCCGCAGGCCCTTCTTGTAGGACCGTGCCTTGGTCTCGGACAGGCAGGTGTCTTCGATCTGGTCCGCCGGGTTCGCGCCGGGGTTGAAGTTGGTGATGCACTCGATCTCGCGGATCTGGCCATTGATCAGGCCGTACAGCTGGGTGCCTTGCGTCAGCATGCTCATGAATGTCTCCCTGCGGGCATAAAAAAACCCCGCAGTGCGGGGTGTGGGTGGGTGAAACGGACGAACGTCTTCAGCGCGGCACGAGCCAGTCCACGTCAAACGAGTAGCGGTACAGCTTGGTTTCGGGGTCTTTCACCTGGTCACCCCAGCGGGTCACGTAGGCCTGTCCCTCGATCGCGTCGCGGATAGCCCGCGCCGCCGGCAGCAGCGAGACCGGGTCGTCGCTGTAGACGTCGATCTGCAGCGAGTACCCGTCCACGTCAGGGCGGTCGCCCAGGTACTGAGCCGGTTCTCCGCCGATGGTCTGCCAGACGACGTAGGGCCGCGCCGGCGGCTTCTCTACCAGTCCGAACGGATAGACCCGTGTCGGGTTGCTGCCGAACAGAGCCAGCACCGCCGCGCTGGCAGTGCAGGCTTGGAAGATGGGCGCGATCACTTCCTTGCTCCCTTCGCCTGTTTGGCAAGTGCGCGGTCGAGCGCGCGATTGAACTCAAGCGCGAAGGTATCTACCGCCTTCTGTCCGGCCTGCTCGGCCACCGGCCGCAGGAATGGGCGGGCGGCCACCTTGGCCGTGCCCAGCTCCACGTGGCGCCAGTACCAGGTGTCGCCGCCGGGATTGCTGGAGCTGCCCTCCGTTGCATAGGTCTGGCCAGTGCGACGCTTGCGGCGGTTCTCACGGGTGTTGCCGTACTGCCTGGCACCGCCGAGCACACCCAGCCGGAAGGCCAGCTGCCCGTCGTGCTTGAACGCTCGGCCGTCCCAGCGCAGATCGATGTTCTTCCAGATCTCCTCGCCCGTCTCATGGTCGTCCAGGCGGCGGGCGTTGCTCTGCGCCTGAGCACGCAGGACGGCGGTCGCCTTCCGCAGCGCGGCGCGACCGCCCTTGGCATTGGCCTCGTTCTTCAGCTGGGCCATCTTCGCCTTCACGCCGTCCAGGCCACTGACGTCGAACCGGATGTTGTCAGCCATCGTTGACGCCTTCGCTGCATGGCAGCGTCATGTATTCCAGCCCGCTAACCGGGTCGGCCAGCACGCCATGGACGTTGTAGACCTGCCCCCGGTGGATGATGCGGCTCTTGTCGGTGACGCCGACACGGTGCCGGATGGTGATGCGCGCGGTCACCTCGCTGTCGATAGCCTGGGCGGCCACGAACTCGCGGACGGACGCCGGCACGACTTCGGCGAACACCGTGGCCAGATCAGTCCACGTCACGATGGGTGCGCCGGATCTGGGATCCTGGCTCTCCACGGGGTTCTGTATCAGCACCCGGTGGCGGAGGCGGCCGGCAGCGATCACCGCGGCTTCCCGCTCATGTAGGTGCCGGCCTCCGGATCAGCCTCCACGTCCTCGCTCTGGCAGACGTAGTCCATCAGCCGGTTGGTCGCCTCTGCGTTCTCCGCCAGCGCCTGGGCGACCGCCATCATCGCCTGAGCCTGCGCCAGCTGAGCCGCCGCGGACGCCGCCAGCGCCGCTGCCAGCTCGTTCTGATCGTTCATGCGCAATCCCCATCCATTTCAACAGCCAGGCCCGACGGCGCAGGCAACCTTGGCAGGCCACATCAAACCCCCAGCCCGACCCGGTAGGGCCAGAGCAGGCTTCGGGTGCCTTCCTTCATATCCGACACGATGGTGCCGGTGATCACGTTTTCGCGGTTCGCGTACAAGTGCCCGAGGGTGAGTAGCACCGCCGCCCGGATCGCGTCGTTGACGACGATCGGGTCACAGCCCGCGGTGCCGGCCAGCACCGCCGCAGCGAGGGCGTCCTCATCCTCGTAAACCCGCCGATTCAGGAAATCTTGAGCGGCGTCCTCTGCCGCTCCGCCGTAGAGCGTCAGCATTTGGTCGTCGTCGCTATCGACCCGGCAATGCTGCCGGGCCTGTTCGATGGTCACCAGGCGCATGTCAGTCCGCCTTCAACGCCGCTTCCAGCGCTTCGACAACGGTCTTGCGGTCCTTACCGGCCTTCTCCGCATCGAGAGCGGACTGCAGCAAGACCTTGTCCTGCAGCCCAGCCAGCGACGCGATGACGTCCGGAGCGTTGCCGTCGACCAGCAGCTCGCCCGGCGGCGACTTGGTGCTGGCGGTGGTGCCGCCTTCCCCCGTACCGCTGCCGGGGCCGGGGCCGGGGCCGGCGTTCGTGCTGGCGCTGGTGCTGTCCACCTCGGGCGCGCCGCCCAGAACTTCCACGAGGCCCTTCTTCTCCAGCTCTTCGGCCTGCCGTTGGTTTCCCACGGGGAACCGTTCGCCCACCTTGCGGGAGCCGTGGTGGTCAAAGCTGGCAATCGCTCGTACTTCGTACATGTCCTGTCTCCAGATAAAGGAAAGGGCGGCCAAGCCGCCCTCTCGGTGGACCGTGACGCCCCCCCTTACGGGGTGTCGAGGTCGGTCATGGTGCCCTTCACGAAGGCTTCCGGACGGTAGACCGTCAGCGCCAGACGCTCTTCCATCAGGATCTTCACCATGTTCTTGACGAAGTCGCGGTCGTCTTGCGTGGCCACCATGACATTGACGTCCTCGCGATCATGCAGCTCGGCCGCGATGCCGCCGCCGAACGCACCCACGAGGAACTCGCCGCCTCCCATCGACTGGGTCGGCACCACGTTGCGGCCCCACAGCGCCGGTGTGGTGATGCCGCGCGGGTTGGCGAACAGGTAGGCGTTGTCGTCAGTCTTCTGCAGCTCGATCGCCGCCCAGTCCAGCGGGCTGATGACGATGCCGTCGGCCCAGGCTTCGGCCAGCTCGACCTGCAGGAGCGCCAGACGCAGGCGGTCGATGCGGGTTTCATTCTGGACGGTCACGCCCGGGTTGGCGTATGCGCGCGCCTGGGTGTAAAGACCATCGATATTCAGGCCCACGCCCGAACCCTTGAGCAGCTGGGTTTCTTCCTTGAGCTTCAGACCGTAGCGCAGGCGACCGTCAATGTAGCCGCGAAGCGTCGGGATATCGGCCAGCACCTGGCGGGAGGCGTGGATCCAGTGGGCGATGGTGGTCACCGCCGCCTGATCAGCTTCGAACGTCAGGTTGGATTCCGGCTTCAGGCCGGTCGGGTTTTCGGCCACCACGTCCGCGTTGTTGGTGTAGCCGGTCTCGCGCACGTACTGGATGGCGTTGGAGGTGGTCGGCACCACGTTCAGCAGATCGCGGATGGTCAGGCGGCGCAGGCCCGGGGCGATGATGCCCTCCCGGCGCTGCGGAACGATCAGGTCACCGGCCGATGCGCCGTCGCTGGTCACGACAGCCTTCACATCCATGTTGAACTTGCTGCCGCCGCCGCTGGCCGCGCGCGCGGCCCACGCCTGGAAATCCTCGTTGGAGGCCAGCTGCTCGCCCATGGACTGCGGCGCGGCGTACTGGCCACCGCCCTGCTCGAGCTTGGCCACCAGCTGCTCGGCCGACTGCAACCGCGCCTGCAGCGCACCCTGTTCGGTCAGCAGCTTGTCGACGTTGGCGCGGGTTTCATCGGTGAGCCTTGCGTGCGCCTTGATTTCCTTCTCGGCGGTCTCCGCCTGCGACTTGATCTGGTCACTGATCTTTTCCAGCTCTGCCTTGATCGCGTCAGGCAGCGCGGCCGCCATCACCGGCGCCATGAGAGCACCTTCGGGGCTGGTGAACAGGGTGGACAGCAAGTGGGTGCCGGCGACCGCGTCTGCGGAAATGACCAGCAGCGCCAGCGTGGTGACAATGGCGGCCAGGATGTACTTGTTCTTCATTGGGTGTACCTCAGCGGTTGGGGATGGAAAACGACTTGAGCGCGGCCAGGTAGTCGGCCTCGGTTGGTGCGACGACAGGGGTTTCCTGGCCGTGATCGGTGGGATCGCCCGCACCGCCGCCAGCGGGATCGCCCGCGCTGGACTTGAGTTCACTGATCAGCTGCATGGCTTCCGACTTCGGCATGCCGGACGCGCGCAGCGCCGACTCAATTCGCCGCACCGCAGAAGCGCTTGTCTTGCCCGCGCCGCGCTCGACTTGGTCGGTCGGCAGCAGCTCGTCGGCGAAGCCGCCCTCAATCGCGTCGCTACCTGCGATCCAGGTCTCGGCGTCCATCAGCTTCGCCATCGCCTTCTGGTCCTGGCCGGTACGCGCTGCGTATATGTCGGCCATGGCCCGGTCGAAGGGCTCCAGCGTCTCGGCGTATTCGCGCAGGTCATTGCGGTTACCGGCGGCGACCACCCATGCGTTGTGGATCATCAGGAAGCCAGCCCGGGCGATCTGCACGGTATCGCCGGCCATGGCGATCACCGAGGCCGCCGACGCCGCAAGGCCCAGCACCTTCACGGTTACCTCGCCGTCGTGCTCGCGTAGCAGGTTGTAGATGGCCAGGCCCTCGAACATGTCACCGCCCGGGCTGTTGACGTTCACGGTGACCGGCCCCTTGCCGAGGTTGCGCAACGCGCCGGCGATGCGCTTAGCGGTCACGCCCTCCCCGGTCCAATAGTCCTGGCCGATCACGTCGTACACGCTGATCGAGCGATCGGCGTCGTCATTTGTGGCGGCGCGCACGCCCGGGTTCCAGCGGTCCAGCGCGCGGGGCAGGATCTGGCTGCTAACACCCGCGCACACCCTGCCCTCCGGAGCGCCCGGCAGCTTCTTGATCGTCATGCGGTCAGTCCTTCTCTGGCTCGTCTTTGAATCCCAGGAACGCGCGAATCGCGGCCCGGGCTTGGTTGGCGTCGGACGCCTGCCCGAGGCTGTCCAGCGTGGTCATGGCGCTCTGCACCGTCAGCACCGCGGCGTTGCCGCCCATCGGCTCCCGGTCCTCGAGCTCCCGCACTTCGTCTCTAGTCAACACGCCGTTGTTGACCATCGCGGTGTAGAACGCCGCGCGGCCGGCGCTATCGGCGCGCAAAAGGCCCTCCACGGAGAACTTCGGGTAGAAGCGCGACCGGTCGGTTGGCGTCATCAGATCCTTGCTGATCGCCTGCTCAACGCGCTTCAGCCACGGTGCCAACGTGAACGTGAGGAACCCGATCATCTGCTGCTCGATGCCGGTGCCCCAGCTGCTCGACTTCTCGGTGTGCCCGACCATCCAAGGCGGCACGCGGAACCAACGGCAGACCTCTTCGACGCTGAACCCCCGCGACTCCAGCAGCTGGGAGTCGGAAGGCTTGATGCCAAGGCTCCCGACATCGCTCCCGCCTTCCAGCAGCGGTGTCTCGCCACGCTCGACCGAACCAAGCACGTTCTTGTGGAACTCGGCTCGCTGGTTGGGTTTCAGGAAGGCCGCGATCTTGTAGTAGATCGTCTGCAACATGCCGTTACTGAAAGTACGCGCTGCGGCACGGTCGGCCGCTATGGCGCCGCCGAACACGTGAGCCCCATAGGCGATCACCGAAACACCGTTCTTTCCGTCCAGGGTGAACCCCGGGATCTCCCAGATCCGCTCACGGGGAATTACACGCTGCCGGCCATCCTCTTCCGTATAGCGCCATTGCTTCTTGCCATCAGCGCCACGCGAGGGATACAGCCGATCTGGGTTGAGGAACTGCAACCCCACCAGGCGGCCGCCAATCAAAAGTTTCTCGGCGCGCCCAGCGCCGCGCAGTAGCATGGCTGCGACCATTGCTTCCCAGAACACCGACGCCGAAGAGTCGACGTTCGGCTGGTCACGGATGACCAAGTGCAGCGGGTGTTGTGGCGCGGGCCTCTTACCGTTCTTTGCACGCTCGTACATGCCCAGAGGCAGGGTAGCGATAGTTTCGGAGATCAGGCGCACGCAGGCCCATACTGCAGAGACTTGCATCGCCGTGGCGGGGGTGACAGACACGCCAGCAGGCCCGCGCCCGCTGGCGAAGCTGCTCCACCCCGCCTCATCGGTAAGCGACAAGGGAAGCCCTAACCAGTCGCGGACAGCGGTGGCGATGCGGCCGGGCTGCTTCAGTGCCCCGGCCGTCACGCCTTGCCCCTGATCGGAGATGACAGGAATCCGTCCATGTCGCCTTCGTCCTCGCCTGTCGGCATCGACAGACCGATACCCATCAGCAGTGCCGCCATGTCATCGATCTTGTCCGGCGACCGTTTCTTGTCGGGCTTCATGTTCAGGTTTCCATCTTTCAACGCGATGAGGTTGGACGCGCACCAGTTCAGGACCGGGTCGTTTCCGTGTTGGATCTTCTTACCGATGTAGGCCTGCTCGAGTTCCTTCATCGCGGGGTGATAGTTCTTCGTGGTCTGGTTGAATTCGACCAACGGGTGCCCATCCGCCAAGAGACGCTGTGAAATTTCAGCTGCGTTCCAGCGGTCATATCCGATCGCCTGGGGACCGAAGCGGGCGATGTCCTCGCGGATCCTTGCCTCCACCACGCTGTAGTCGGTGACCTCCCCTTCGGTCGCCTCAATCAAACCAGCCGCCACCCAGCCGGCATACGGAACCACCCCGCGCTCAGTGCGCGCCCGCACCGCGTCTGCCGGAACGAACCGCCGGCCCCAGGTGTAGTAGATGCCGTCTACTTTCCAGACCAGGCGCCAGGACGTCATATCCAGCGTACTTGCCAGATCGAACGCGCCCCAGCACGGCTGCCCTTCGAGCCAGCCCAGATCGACCGCGCCACCGCACCTCTGCCACTTCGTCAGGTCCACCCAGCCGGTGGCAGAAGACGCCGGCCGGTTGAGCCGCTTGATCTTGAACTCGGCCAGCTTCGAGGGCATCTGCCGCGCCTCGACGGCCTCCTTGCGGATGGCCTTCAACAGGTGCGGGTTGGCGTCCATCAGCGGGTTGGCTTTCGGCCACGCTGATTCATCGAATTCATCGTCGTCATCGTCGACGGCGAAGAACACCACCAGGAAGTGGTCGGCCGAATCGCCCAGGATGCCCTGTAGCACCTGCTTGGCGAACTGCCGTATTTCTCCCCACGGCCCCGGGTTGGTATATCCCTCAGTCGTGGTGTACAGCCATAGCGGGTTGCTGCGAGCGCCAGCAGCTGACGTCAGTACGTTCAAGAGGTCCGCCGACTTGTGGGCGTGGATCTCGTCCAGGCCTACATGCGACGGGTTGAGGCCGTCCTGCGTACTGGCCTTGGAGTTGATCGGCTTGAACGTGGCCCCCGTCTCCACCCGGCTGATCGCGTTGGCCCAGCACGCCAGCCCGAACGCCTCCTGCAGATCGGGCGTCTTCTCGGTCATGCGCTTGGCGACGTTGAAGATGATCCGCGCCTGGCTGCCGGTCGTGGCCGCCGAAATGATTTGGGCGCCCTCTTCCTCTTCGCAGCACTGGCAGTAGAGCAGGATCGCCGCAGCCAACGTCGACTTGGCGTTCTTGCGGGCAACCGCGAACAGCGCCGAGGTGAAGCGTCGGCTGCCATCGAGGTTGCGGAAGCCGAATAGCTGCACCACGAAAAACACGTGGGACCGGTGCAGCTCGATCTCCGGCCGTGCCCACTTTCCTTCAACGTGCGGAAGCTTCTCGATGAAGTCGCATGGGTCGCATGCGTGCCACTCATCGAACAGGAACGGCGGCCGCTTCCGCTTGGCGCGCTTGAGGTCCGCCAGGAATCGCTTGCCGGCCAGCCGAATCCACTTTCCGAACTTCTTGCCCTTCTTGTCGGCTACCGCCTCTTCGGCATACGCCGTGGCGATACCAACGTAATCACGCACGGGTCTTCCGCTTCGCACCGTTGTTGGCGAAGGCGTTCCCGGTCTTCTCTACATCCCCGGACGGCCGGACCTTGCCCTGGGCAACTGGCGTCAGCCCGAAGTCATTCATCAGGCCGCGCAGCTGCGACACCATCGACGCCACCGGAGCCAGGCCGGCGGCATAGAGCTGCACGGTGTTGCCGTGCAACGCGCACAGCTGGCCGAACGCGGATAGGCCGGCCTCGGTCAGCAGCTTGTTCGCGTGCAAAATAGGTGCCAGCCGGTCCCATTCTTTGATGGCGTGGGCATTCGGCAGCCAGTCCGGAGCAGGAGGCACGTCGGACACCAGCGGCAGCTCGGCGGCCGGCGCCGGCGGCGCGCGGTCAGGGCGATCCGTGCCGGCCACCACTTTCAGCGATGTCGGTTTGCGGGGGTTCGCCATATTCGTTCCGAGGGCGGTCGGTTGACCGCGAAAAATTGGTTTTTCTCAACTGACGGTGCAAATAAACAGCTGGGCGTATGGTCAGGTGAGAATGACTCTCAAACTTTCGACCTCCCCCTCCCCGTTTTGTTAATTTTTCGTTAAATCTCGTTCTATTTATGGAACACGTGTCGGCCGAACGGCGTTCCCGAATCCACCGTCTTCCCTCGCCGTTTTGGCGTCGTGGCAGCGCTTGCAGAGGGCCTGCCAGTTGTCGGTGTCCCAGAACAGCGCTTGGCAGCGTTTGTGCGGCTTGATGTGATCGACCACCGTCGCGAGCCTCACTCGGCCGGATCGCTGGCACTCCACACAAAGCGGCGCTCGTTTGAGGAACGTCTCGCGGGCCTTCTGCCATCGCCCGCCGTAGCCGCGTTGCGCAGTGGTGAGGCGAACGGCTTCGGCCGGGACGTGCGCCACCGCATCGGCCTTGTGCGGCCGGTGCTTGGGGGCACGCGCAGGCACTACCGGTCCGCCTGGATCACGGCTTGGCAGGCGCGGAGCTGGTCGTCGGCGTCTCGGCCGATTCGAACAACTCGGCCCGCAAACTCTTCTCGGCGCTGGGTGGCCGCATCACGTTCGAGGGTGCCGGCTGCGGCTTGGGACAGGAGGCCGGTGTGGCACGCGGCGAGGTCGTTGCGCAGGCGGAGAGCACCAGAGCGCAGGTCAGCCACAACAGCATTAGCGACGGCCGGGGCCGCAGCGCGGTCATCTTCATGCTTCGCTCCGATAGTGGCCATGGTGTCGGCCTGGCTATGCTCGATTGCCCGAGCTTCGTTCACTTGATCGACGACCGCCTCTGCGCCTTTCGCCCGCTGGTCTAATTCGGCCACGTTCGCGCGGTCGCCGCGCCAGGACCAGCCCGCCCAGAAGGACAAGGCTATCGCCACGGCGGCGAGCAGGGCATAGAGACGGATCATCAGGGCATCTCCGGCGGGATCACCGCGCCTACCTGGCGCATGGCCGACTCCAACGACATGACCCGCAGCCTAAGTCGGTGGGCCTCTTCCTGCGCCGTCATGCGCAACTTGATTTCCTCGGCCAGCTGCAGCGTGGTCGCCGCCTGAGATTCTTCCAGCGACTTCACGCGCTGCACCAGGCCATTCAACAGGTCGACGTTGGCGTCCGTCTCGGTCCGCTCTTTGCGGCGGGAGAGCAGCGCCCCCCAAGTTTCCCTTGCCACCCAGAACGCGGCGAGACCGCCGGCCATCCACCACGGGACGGTTTCCTCGGTCATGACACGACCACGCCACCGGCTTTGCGGTAAGCCGCCAGCAGGTCATCCAGCTTCCGCTCGTGCTGCCCATACCCGGCGCCCGGCAGGCTCGCCCAGATGTTGCGGACGAAGCCGATCGCCTTGACGACATGGCCGGCCTTGATCAGGTCGAGCGCCCTCCGCTCCCTGATCTGCTGGATGGCGATCAGATCCTGGCTGAGGGGAGAAAAGTCCTTCAGCCCCAGCAGACGGCGATACGCGTCGTAGTACCGCGACAGCAGCTGGTAGCGACCAGCCGCCGTGGACTTGATGCCCAGTCTGGGCAGCGACACCAGCTCGCGCGGGTGGTCGGCATAGCCGGTGAACAGCCCGCCTCCCACGATCACGTCGTAGCCGTGGTCCTTGGTGGGCTGCTTGCCGTTGTCGGTGCCCTCGGACCAGGCCAGCATGTCCAGGAACGCCACGACGTTCACGCCGCCTGCTTGTTGGGGAGTGATGCGAGCCATGGGCTTTCTCTGTCAGGGCGCCCGCCCCGCCGCCGGCTGGGCGCAAGGGTTGATCCGGTCTGGGAAGCGGGCAAAGAATAAGCCCGGCTCAGTGGCCGGGCATAGTCGCGTGCGATGGTAGGAATCTACTTGTAAAAGTGCGGAGGTGTCACCTCCGCAATCCATTCTTGACCAACCAGGGGTCATGGGCAGGGAAACGTGTCCTTCAGTGCCAGGAGAACAATCAACTCGATTGAAGTGTCGTTGTCGACCACGCCTTTACCCACGTGCTCCTTGATGTACCGATTGGTAATGCTCAACACCATATCCTGGTCCGTTCCCAGCTTCGGAGGCATGCAGAACATAGGTGTACCCGTGTCGTGGGTGATTGCGGCGTTCGACCAGAAGATGCCTCGCGCCACACCGATGGCATAAGTCTCAGCCGTGCTCTTGACGGCACCGCCCGCGTCAACAGCCTGCTTGTAGGTGCTCACGCTCACCTCTGCATGCGCCGAGGCGCTGACAAGTAGCAACGCCGCTGCAACCATCCTGATTTTCTTCATTTTCGCTCCCTGTAGGCGACGTCTATCGGCACAGCCATTTGAATCTTAAGGCTGATGAGTCAGTCCTTACCACTCAGCAGTGTGCCAGCCTGGCTCAAGCTGCGTGGCCCAATGAAGAGCGCATGTACCAAGCCGCCTCTTGCTCTGCCTCCACCATTTTGCCGAGCAACCACTCGTACACCGGCTTCCACGTCCTGCGGTATGCGGCCTCGTCCCGGCCAATGGCGGCCGCTCGACGCCGGTCGCTCACCGCCCCCAAGCCTGACCCGCCACACATCTTGCAGACTACTCGAAGATCTCCGGAAACCGTTTCGCCTCGGCCCTCGCAGCCATTGCAGTGCGGCCTGGCCGCAATCTCATTGATCACGGCGCCGGCCAGGCTCGGCAGCGACTCCAGCGTGCTGATCGGCCAGCACTGCGCCTTGATCTGGCCCAGACGGAGGGCGGCACGGTCTCGCTCGCCCCGCTGCTCAGCCGTCACCGCACCGGCCCAGCCCATACAGACCTCCGCGATGCCCAGCTCGGTGCGGGCATCGGCCAGGCGGCGCTGCTGCCGCCGCAGCTCGGGGGTCACCAAGGCGATCACCGCGTCCCGCAGCTTGTGCCGGCGCAAGGCCGCGCCGTCCGGCCACCAGCAGGCCTCCAGCAGCTCCCGGCCCAGCCCGGCAGGCACCATGCCCAGTGCAGCCGCAATGTCCTGGTTGGTGAGGTCGGGCGTCCCGCCGCGGCCGGTGTCGAACTTGACGGTGGACGGGCCCAGACGGGCCATCAGCTCACGGACGTTTGCCATCTTCTTTCCCCAGTTGATCGTTGAGATTTCCCGCACCGGTAATGCGCACCACCACCTGCCCGCCCTTCCTGCGTTCTTCGTGCACCATGTGGCGCGTGATGAACACCTTGTCGTCGATCCCCAGGACCTGAGCGATACCGTCCCGGTAGGGCTTGAAGCGCCTCAGCATGTTGTCGTCATCGGGCAGCGCCTTGTGGGGCCGTTGATAAAAGTCCAGCCACAGGAACAGCCTGCCCGGGGGCAGCGAAACTCCCTTCCAACCTGCCTGGAGCGCCAGCAGCGCGCCGGTTTGCCTCGCCATGGCAGTCGCGGCGGCCTTCTTGCTCCAGTGGAGCCGCACGTTCGGCGACAGGTCCTTGCTCGGCCAGGGCAGCACCATTTCCAGCGCGCGCTCAGTCACCAAGCACCTCCGGACGAGCGGCGATCATTGCGGCATAGCGGCGGTGCATCGCTTCACCGGTGAAAGACTTCACCAGGTGAATCTCCTGCAGCATTGCCTCAGTTGGCTCCACCGGCACCAGCACGTAGCCCTCGGGCGGCGTGAGCGCGGCGGTGATGGCCCGCATTGCACGCATGATCTTCACCGATCCGAAAACCGGATCAGTGACAGCGCCTGACCGAATCATGCGCGCCAGCTGCATACACCCATCCGCCTCATACTCAGAAGCCAAAAGTTCCCTCGCCCTCTTCTCGATGTCGGTCATGCCGCACGCTCCATCTGCTCCCAGTGCGCCGTCAGGCGCTGCACCCGGCCGCCCCGCGCCAGGAACTGCTCAACCGTCTCGCACACCGAATGCTGGACCGCTGTCGCTGGCACCGGCATGTTGGCCGCCCGCAGGCTCACCCGCGCGGCACGGACCCGGCTGGATTTGTTAGGCGACACCGGGGCACCACGGGCGCGGCGCTTTCGGTCGTCCCGGGCCAGGCGCGCTTCCGCCTTGCGGCGCGCCCGGTCGCCCTCTTCCAGCGTCGGCCGGCGCATGCCCTTCCCACTCACCCGATACGCCCTGCCGCTGGCGGTCTCGGTGCGCTCTAGGAAGCCACACAGGTAGCCGCAGCGAACTGCCTCGGCCAGCCTGCGACGCTCATCACCTGGCGCCACGCCGAAAATCGCGCTGATGGTGGGCATAGTGAACAGCTTTCCGGCCGGCTGCTCGGAGAACCAATCGCGGACGGTCGCGGGGGTGACGTCGGTTTTCATGCTGCTTCCCTCAGTTGGTTGACCACCGTCTGCTGCTCGATCAGCTCGTCGTCGGTCCCGTAGGTCTCGTGGAAGGTCCGCGAGCCATCCATCAGGCTCGGGCCGTAGATCTCGCGCATCTCGCTGAACGTCTTGCCCTGCATCGGGTGACGGCGGTGGTGCCACACGCACAGGGCGTACCCGAAGGCGTGACCGCGGCGCTTGTTCCCGCTCTTGGCGTGGTTGTAGTCGCAGCCGTAGACCGCCTGGCCGGGGGCCATCAGCCCTTGGGCGATCAGCGACAGGCATGCCATGCAGGGCCCGACCTTGGCCGCCTCGATCCGGGCGCCCTCGGCAGCAGTCGGTCGCGGTGCGTTGGACCACATCAGCTCTGGCCCTCCCTGGGAAGCCGCGAGGCGCACACCCGCCGGTAGTAGCCGATGCAGCTATGCGGATCCTCACCATCGCCCGGCATGTGAAAGCTCATACGCTTTCCCAAGTCGCAGGGGTTGTAGTCCTTGGGCGGTTCACCGCTCTGCGTCCAGAACTTGAAGTGGCGGCACTCGTCGCAAGGCTCCACATCGCCCACGTCCTTTCGCTCATTCCGACGCCGCACAACCTCTTCCAGCAGCTGATCGGTCGTGAACTGGGCAAGTAGCTTCTTGGCGGCCATCAGCGCGCGGCTCCCTTTTGGTCCTTGTCCGCCAGCCGCCAGCCGTGCTGCCAAGCCAGCGCCTTCTCGCCCAGCGGCTGCACCTTGCGCGGCTCCAGCTCGTCCTGGGTATCCACCCACACCATGTGCGGGTTGGTGCTGAGCCCTTCACCATTCAGGCGGGCCGAGTACCCGGCGTTGATCTGGGCGGCGTACGTGCTGCGGGTGTTGAAGGAAGTGAAGTCCATCAGTATCGGCTCCCGACCTGGCCGGGTTCGTTTGAACCGGTGCAAGGGTTGCGATGGTCGTTGGCACGTGGGCAGCGTTTGTTGCCGCAGATGGGGCACAGGATCATTTCGAACACGCCCCACAGCGCGCGCTTCACGAAGGGCAGGCATTGGGCGCACCAGCAGTTCGGAATCCAGCGGTAGACCGGCTTGAGGCGCATCTCGCCGCCGACACACCGACAGTCGCGGTACTGACCGGTCCACAGCCAATGCCCGTGGCTGCCGGGTGAGACGGAGCCAGTTCGGGTCGGTAGGCGCTCGCTCGGCCGGGATTGTTCTACAGCGCTCATCGTGCGGTTGCTCCTGTCTGTGTGGCGGTGCGGCGGCGGCGGGCCGGCGCGCGATGGCATTGGCGGGCCAGCGCTTCAAGCCGAAGCGCCTCGCCCAGGTAGTAGTCGTGGCGCTCCTGGCGCTCGGTCTCGGTGAACTGCACGTCGATCAGCGCTGTCTCGGCGGCCACACGGTTGGCCTTGGCAAGCCGCGCCGGGTCGTGTTCGAAGATGTCCAGCTGGGTCCGCAGCGCGCGCATCAGGCTGCCTCCGCTGCGCCGGCACCGGCATCCATCAGCCCGGCCACGCCCATCGCCTCGACCTCCGTCTCCGACAGGTGCAGTTCGCGAGCGATCTCCGCCATGTGCTGCTGCACCTGCTCGCGGCTGGCCGGCACCTGCTCGCGGACTTCGTGCTCAATCTCGGCCACCGGTGCCTCGGGCAGCGCCCCGCCGCGCATCACGTGCTCGCGGGCCTGGTCGTACGCTTCGCGCAGCAGGCGGTCGGCCATGTCGGCGCTGGCCATCCGGTAGCGGTGACCGTCGAGGTGCTGCCACACCAGCCGGGTGAAGCCGTCCTGCTTGCCGGCGTCGGCGCGCACCGCGGCGAACGCCGGGACGCCCAGGCAGCGCAGGCGAAACTCGGGCAGCGTCGGCGGCCACGGATCCGCGCAGCTGATGCAGGCGCTGATGCCGGCGGCCAACTGCTCACCCGCCAGGCCGGCCAACCCCTTCGCCCAGGTCAGCGCTGCGCCCTCGTTCGGGTTGTCGCCGTAGCTGCCCGTCCAGCGGCCGCCGTAGATCTCAGCCATTCGAACCCACAGGGTGCGCGTCACCGTCGAGGACAGGGCTGCGCGTGGCGTCTGCGTCGGCGCGCTCGCCATCGATGGCATGGCGGAGGACACGCTCGGCAGGAGATTCGCGACGGATTGCATGGGTGCCTCCAGTGGGACGGTTGGTGGTGGTCAGCTCACGTTCGAGCCAGGCAGCTTCGAAGCCCTGCCAGTTGCGGTTGCAGCACTTGCGGAGGCAGTCATCGACGGTGAAGCCCAGTGCGGCAGCCTGGTGCAGCTCGGCGCCGAAGCTCTCCAGCACGGTCGGTGTGACTGGGGCGCGCCGGTTGCGGCGAAGCTGCAGCCAGTCGGCAAGGACTTGGGATGACGGCGGGGTCGGCCAAGTCGAGAAATCCAGATCCGCCGCCTGGGCGGTCGGCGCGCTTGCGCGCTTCTTTCTGCTCTTAGGTTCTCTTCCTGGTTCTATTCCTGGTTCCTGTGCACGTCGTTCACCACCCCCGTGAACGTCATTCACTACCCCGTGCACCTCGTTCACTACCGGGTGGTGAACGTCATTCACCACCAGATAGGGATCGTGCTCCGGGACCTTCGGCTCAGCCTGGATGCCGAAGTGGAAGTTCAGCCGGTACTGATTGGGCAGGCGGCGGTTGTCTTTTGCGCGCGGCAGGACGCTGATGTAGCCCGCCTGGGCGAGCTTTCCGATCTGATCGATCACCGAGCGGCGGGTCAGACCGCAGTCGTCCGCGAGCGTGTCGTGGCTGGGCCTGCACTGCCCCGTGTCCTTGTTGTGGCGCTCGGCCAACATCAGCAGCACCAGCTTCTGGGTGCTGGTGACGCGCTGACGAGCCGCCCATGCGAATGCTTCGAAACTCATCGTCAGATCACCAGCGCAAGGTTCTGGCCCGGGGCTACAGGCCACCAGGTGCACGCGCTGCGGCCACTGACCTCGCACGGCTTCTTGGGGCCACGCCATGCGCGGCCGTCTTCCAGCAGCTCCGGCAGGCGGCGAGCGAGCATGTAGCGGTCATGGCCGGTGGCCTTGGCCAGCTCCATGCTCGTCAGTCCCGGGTGAGCCAGCACAGCGCGCGCGGCCCGGTCCTGCTGGGCTGCCTGAGCGCCGCTGGCAACCACATGCTGGGCCGCCTCGTGGCTGGTACTGATATCGGTGGCGCGTGCAGGATGGTTCATGCCAGCTGCTCCAGGCCGATTACCTTCAACAGCGTCTTTCGGAAGGTCACCAAGCTGATCAACATGTCGTCGGTGCCATTGATGATCCGACGTGCGTACGGCCGGTCCTTCTCGTCGATCACGCCATCCGCAACAGCAGGACTGAGTGCGGCCACCAGCTCACCGAAGTCCGTCATCAACTGCCCAACGCCTGCCGTGTCACACGATTCCTCGATGGCATCAAGGCGGATCGGCAGAACACCGCGACGACGGCCCAGCTCACGCTCGCAACTCGAGCGGTACGGCTCTGGAAGGCTGAGAACCCAAGCGTCCTCCAGATTGGCAGGCAGGGTTTTGACCACCCCATCGAGGTAGCGGCCCAAGATTTGGCCGTTGTGCTTCTTGTCGGAATCGCAGTCACCGCCGCGCGTGATACGGAACGGAACTTCGCGGTCGTCTTCGGCCAACCGATTCAGGTACATGTCGGCCACTGCCATGGCGAACGATCGGCGATTGCTGCCGGTGTCGCGCAGCATCTGCTCGGTGAAGGCGTAGATCACGGTCTGGCGCTTCGGCAGAAAATGGGTCGCGTGCTTCATGACGGGGTCTCAGCTCGGCGCCACACTGGGGCCATGGAAGAATTCAATTCAGGGACGAACGCAGGCCAATCAGGCGGCGTGCACTTCAAGGTCAATTCGGCCAGCGTCCGGGTCGTCCTGCGCGGCTTGGGCGGCTTGGGCGGCCGGAGGCGTCTCCTGCACGCCCAGCAGCCTCATCACCTGCGGCAGCGCCGGGACGCTCTGCTCTTCCGGCCAGGCCTCAACCTGCTCAACAGGCAGATTCAGCAGCTTCGCCAGGGGCGCGTCGGTCTTGAAACCGAACTTGGCCCGCAGCGCACGCTTGCTCATGCGGCTGTCGACCAGTGCATTGATCTCGCCCGCAGGAGTCGGTGCCGGGGCAAGCGCCGGACCCACTCGGTCCGAGTGCAACCTCAGCAGCGCGAAAGCCGAGGCAGCGCGCGGGGACTGGGACCGACCGCTGGCGAGATCACCAATGGTTGACGCCGCGCAGCCGACTGCCTCGCCGATCAAGGCGTACGTCATGCCTTTGACCTGCAGGTCCGAAATTACTTCTGCCCAAGATTTGTCCATGTCGGAGAGCCTACGGGATTCCGTAGGGTCACGTCAACGGCATTCCGTTACGGAGTTCCGTTCAAATATGAACATGGAAACTATCGGCAGCCGCATCCGCGCTGAGCGCGAAGCGCAGGACATCTCGCGCAACGAACTGGCCAAGTACGCCGGTATTGCCCCGACCACTCTCTCCAACCTCGAACTCGGTCTGTCGAAGTCGAGCAGCGCCCTCTACAAAATCGCGCGACGCCTTGGCGTGCAAGCCGATTGGCTTGAAACGGGACGTGGCACCAAGGAAGCATCGGCAACAGATTCCCCCCCCGTCGCTTCGACTGAGACCCGCCCCGGCTACGTTCGCTTCAATCTGCTCGAAGGGGCAGCCGGAATGGGGGCAGGAGTGGTGAATCAGGATTTCCCTGAGGTGATGCAAGTGATGGAGGTTGCTGAGTGGGAGGTGCGGCGGAAGCTGGGCTTCCTCCCCCGGCCAGGGCAGATCCAGATCATTACAGGGCGTGGACCGTCCATGAGACCGAAGATCGAGGACGGCGATATCGTGTGGATCGACACCGCCGTGGACTACTTCGATGGCGACGACTACTACCTGATCAGCTACGACGGCGAGACGCAGATCAAGATGCTGCAGAAGCGCGTGGATGGCATGTACGTGGTCAGCGCGAATCCGGACTTCAAGGAGTGGCGGTGCGAGCCCGATGAGCTCTCCATACAGGGCCGCGCGCTCGTCCACGCTGGCTTCAGGCGTTTTTGATAGGGGATGTTGATGAAGATGCTGGTACGAATGGGAACGCTGCTGCTGGCAGCTGCGCTACCGATTTCCGCGCTCGCTGCCGACCTGACAGAGGAACAGCGCACCCTGGTGCAGGTCTACGACGCGCCCGGCCACGACAAGGCTGCTATCTATACGGCCGGACGTCAGTGGATCGCCGAGAACTTCAAGTCGGCGAAGGCCGTGATCGAGTACGAGAGCCAGGCCGATGGGACGATCATCGGCAACGGCAATATCAACTATCCCTGCGCGAGCGCCTGGGAATGCTTGGGCAAGCCCGATTGGACGGTGCCCTTCACCATGCGCCTTGAGGCGAAGGACGAGCGTTTCCGGCTGACCTTCAGCAACATCAGGCTGCACTGGCCCGCGAAGATCAATGCCGGAATTCGCCAGCCTGAGTTTGACGGCCCGGTCCGCAGCGCCAAGGACATGGACAAGATCAAGCCGAAGCTGATGATGTTCGGCGACGAGATCCGCACCTCGCTTACTACGCGAGCCGCCAGCGACAACTGGTAGGCACACGCCACCGGGGAACCTGTCCCACGGCCAAAGAGCCTCGCCGAAAGCGAGGCTTTTTTTTGCCCGAAGATAACTGTGTTCAGTAATCTGTTGCCCCACCTACGGCATTCCGTTGACAGATACATACGGCATTCCGTAGTCTACAGGGGTCGCCCCAGTAACAGCCCATCCGGGCCGGGGCTCGGAGTCATCCATGGCTTTCGCTGCCTTCACCGCTTCCGGTCCCGTCACGGTCAAAGCCGTGCACGCCACCGATACCGTCGCCATCTCCTTCGGCACCGTCGAGATCAACCTCTCGCCTGTCGAATGGGCCGAGCTCGCCATGAAGGGCTCCAGCGCCGCGCTCGAACTGCGCGCCAACCACGTCCGCACCGGCATGCGCATCGGCCCCCTGCAGCTCGGCAACGCCGACCTGGTCGAGGCGCAGGCATGAGCGCCGCCAAGCACACCCCTGCGCCGTGGGAAGTCAGCTGTGGCGGACACGGCAGCCGATCCGGCGTCGTGATCGACGAGTACTTCGTTCTGAATCGTGCCGTTGCCGACGACGTGGCAATCGCCGCAGACATCGTTGATCCCGCAACCGGCCTGCCCAGCGAGGCCAACGCCCGGCTGATCGCCGCCGCGCCTGAGCTTCTCGCGGCTCTCAAGATGGCTGAGTCGGTATATCGCCACAACGTCGTCAAAGAGGGCGAACCCAGCAGCGTCCTCGATGCAATGCAGCGCGCGATCGCCAAGGCCACGGGCGCTGCCGCATGACCGACAACGACTTCATCGCCGCCATGAAGCGCGGCCTGCCGCCCATCGCCCCGCCGGTCTGGTGCGGCATCGATCTCGCCACCGGCACCGACGTCTCTGTAGAGGCAGACGTAGACGCCGCCGGGGCCATCACCAACATCCGCGTGATCCAGCCCTCCCAGGAGCCAGCATGAGCGCCGTCATCCTCTCGTTCCCCACCAACACCGCCCAGCGCGCCAACGGCGCCGGCCTGGCCGTGGCGATCGCGGCACGCCGAATGGGCTACCGCCCGCACCACATCGCCCGCGCTGCCGCCCTCGCCCGTCGCGAGGTCCTGGACGGCCACAAGAGCGCTGCCCGCGCCGTCGCCGACATGACCCGCGACCTGGCGCATGGCGCTCGCAACCACACTCCGGGTGCCGCATGAGCTACTACAAGACCAACGACCCCGCTGTGCTGGCGGCGTACGAGCGGGAGCGCTCTGACAAGGAACTGCTGCAGGCGGAGATCGAGGCGTTCGCCGCCCGCTTTGGCGGCAAGGGCCTGATGTACGCGGACCCTGCGCGGCTCGCGGGCATCAAATTCAGCCCCGCCCGGCCGCGCGACCTGTGGCGTGCACCCGATAGCAACGGCCTTCAGTGGCCCCGCAGCGCGCCGCTCAAAGGTGCAACCGCTGAAACAAAAGCCGCGCTCAAAGCATTGCAGGCCGAGTGGCAGATGCACCTGCCAGCCCGCGATATCGACACGAATGCCGTGTACCGAGCCCTTGGGTTCAGCAGCAGCTGCGACTTCTTGTTTGAAGGCCTGACGCTCTTCCGCTCGAACGGCTTCGTTTATGCCTCCACGAAGAAGGCGATGCCGCGCATGAAGGAAGTGCTGGGCAGCGAGTACGAGTTGGCAAAGGCGGTGCGCTCGTGAGCGGGATCGACTTCGCCTTCGGCCTGATCGTCGGCTTTGCCGCCGGCGCGGTCCTCGCCACCGCCTGGGTGCAGCGCCGCCAGGAAGAGCACTTCGCCAAGCTCATGGAGCAGATCCGATGCGCTGGCTGAGCAGCCACTGGCGCGCCGCCGCGCTCGCGCTGTTGGCCGCGCTGCTCGGGCTCGTCTCGTTCGGCATGGCATGGGTGCGCATCTACGACACCGGCGTCTACCTGTTGATGGGGGCGCTGCTCTCCGCCAGCCTCGTGCCCGACGCGTGGAGGCGCGGCCGCGATGGCTGATCCAGTCGCCACCCCGCCCACCGTCGCCTCAACCGTGCGCGCCATGCGCCGTGCAGGCGCCGCCGGCGACGCGGTGCCGGCGGGCGTGGTGCAGGCCTGGGCAGAGACCTTCCTGACGCAGCTGTACGGCCCGCAGAAGCCGGTTCGCTACGAGTGCAAGAGGCCTTACAGCACCGACCCGTGGCAGGAGGCCGATCCGGAAGACGTGATCCACGCCAGGCGCCGGAACCTGGAGATTCGCGCGCTCTACCTGCACCCGCCCGCAGGCAAGCACAAGGACCACCGGTGGCCGCCCGGCAGCAACGGCCAAGGCGAATGCCTGGAGTGCGGCGAGACCGAGTGGCTCGCCGGCCCCGACTGCAGGCCCTTCGCCCCGCTCCGCGACCGCAGATCCGATCTGCCGTTCCGGATCACCTGGCTGATCGAGCCGCTCGAAAAGCTCCACTACCTCGCCACGCACCTCAACCCGACCGACCGCGCCAGGTGGCGCAACGAAGCCACCTACCTCATCGACCGCATCAGAGACCACGAGAAGGGAAGCCAGCCATGACGACCGACAAGAACAACGCGGCACCGGACCCGCAGCCCGCAGAGCTGGCCGAGCAGCAGGGGGTGAACGGCTGGGATATCGCCGAGAAGGTGCGCGCCGACTTGGATCGGCAGTCATGCCCTGACGCCTACATGCGCATCGCCGTCGAGTCGGTCGTGAAGCACCTCGCCGCAACTGGCAAGCAGCAGGTTGGCGAGGTGCAGGGGGACATGTTCTGGCTCGCGGTAGATGGCGAAAGGATGGGCTATTCGGTCGAAGAGCTGATTGACGACATGTGTGACGGCGAAGAGGTTGAAATTCAGACTGCTGTGCAGCTCCCGAACTTCTGGGTCCGCGTCAAAGCTGGAGACGGTGGAAGCGTTGACTTCGACGTGATCGACCAGCGCGATGCAGCGCCGGGGGTGGGCCAATGATCTCCCGTCTCTTCAATAACGCGCACGTCCTCTTCCAGAAGACGAATGACGACGGAATCACCGAGGCGGCAATCGCTGCCTCAGTGGACAACGGCGACATGGTCGTCCTGGAGCAGGAGGGACGCCACATCGTCATCGATCCGTCCAGCGTGCCGGAGTTGTGCCGACTGCTGAAGCAGCTGCAGAAGGAGCTGGGCAATGGCTGAAGTCGCCATCGACATCACCGGCGAGGAAGGCGCGCCCTCCATCGTCAACACCGTCGCATTCGACCTGCAGCTGACCGGCTGCGGCCTCTCCATCGAAATGACTCACGAACAGGGGCAGGCCATCTACCTGGGCTTGGCGGAGTTCTTCGGACCCGAGAAGGAGCCGACCAATGGCTGACGGCGAATCCTACATCGACTGGTACGGCAAGGGCCGCAAGCAAAACTGGCGTACGCCGCGCGGCATGTTCGATGCCCTGAACGAAGAATTCGGCTTCACGATGGATGGCGCGAGCGAGCCCGGAAACGGCCTGTTGCCAGTCGCCTCCACTGCTGAGGCCCCCATTAGCTGGGCCGGACAGCGCGTGTTCTGCAATCCACCGTGGTCGAACATCCGCCCTTTCATCGACCTTGCGGTGCAAGCGGAGCTGGCAGTGTTCCTGGTCCCCGCCCGCACGAACGTGGGCTGGTTCCATCACGCACTGGATCTCGGAGCCACCGCCCGCTTTTTTAAAGGCCGCCCGAGTTTTGAGCTGCCGGAACACACCGGGAAGGCCATAACAGCCCGGTGGATTGTCTGCTTCTGGTTTTCTCGAAGGAAGCCACCACCCTGGCCACCGTCAAGCCGCCGCGTGACCGGCGCACCAGGCTGCGGGAGGACGTCTGATGCGCGAGCGACCCATCCTGTTCAACGGCGCCATGGTGCGCGCCATCCTGGCCGGCCAGAAGACCCAGACCCGGCGCGCGGCGAAGCTGCCGCATCAGAATCCGCTCGGTCGATGGGAGGCATCCACCTCGGGTGGCCACGGCGCGCGCGACGGGAAAGGAAACTTGGTGCCCGAGCACGCGTGCATCTGGCACACCCGCACTGGTGAGGCATTCTCTTGCCCGCTCGGTGAGCCTGGCGACCGACTGTGGGTGCGTGAAACGTGGATGGACCTCACGGGCACGGGGATCGAGCACCGGGACATGGCGACCGGAAAACGCACTCGGTACGCCTACGGCGCCGATAGCCCCAAGGGCAGCTGCAGCGACCAAGCACGCAAGGACTACGGGCTCCGGTGGCGGCCGAGCATCCACATGCCGCGCGACGCCTGCCGCCTGGTGCTGGAGATCACCGACGTGCGCGTGGAGCGGTTGCAGGCGATCAGCGAGCCTGATGCCATTGCCGAGGGTATCGAAGAGCTCAACGGGCGCTTCACCTTCAACGGCGGCATGCACGAATCACTGACGCCGCGGCTCAGCTTCCAGACCCTGTGGGATTCGACCGGTGGGGACTGGGCAAGCAACCCGTGGGTGTGGGTCATCGAGTTCAAGCGCGTGGAGGTGGCCGGTGGCTGATCCCATGACCCAGGCCAAGCACACAGCGCGCGTGCTGATCGGCGAGGCGCGTGCCCGGCGGCTGGTGGGCCACGGCTTCTGGTGCATGTTCCGCATGGCCCAGTCAGCTCGCCGCCGCGCCGCAACCCTTCCCCGCCCGGCGCCGCCGGCACTCCCCATCCAACCGGAGCTGTTCGCTTGAACATGACCCCATCATTTGGCCTGGGAGCATTGGCGTTCTCGGCCACCATGGAAGTTCCGCACATCGCCAAGCGCGATAGGCCGCTGGCTCAGCACGACTATGCGGACTACGGCTGCGTCCGTTCCGTCATGGAATTCATGAAGTGGGCGCACGAACAGGACCGCTTCCCGACGGTCCCGGCTGTGCAGAACCGATTCAACGTCAGCAAGGCGACGGCCTACAGATGGACCAACGCCCTTGCTGAGACGTACGGCATCGACCCGCCGGTTCGATCCGGCCCAGGCATCTTCGAATGACTGCCGCCAATCAGGAGAGCTCCCTATGACCCAGCGACACATCAGCCACCCCGAGGGCCTGCCCAAGTGCGCCGCCGGGCACAGCGCGCGCCACATCCACGACCTGCGCGGGCTCGCCGCCGGCGGCGGCCATTTCGTCGAGTGCAAGTGCCGGATGACCAGCAAGCAAGCCGAGCCGGACGCAGCGCTCTCTGAGTGGCGCCGCATCAACCGCCCCGCCCGCAGCGCGCGAAAGGTGCTGGCCGCGATCGCGGCGCCGGCGGACAACGTTATCCAGATGCGCCTGGCGATCCCGGGCGAAGGGAGGCTGGCAAATGGCAGTTAATATCTGCCTGTCGCGTGAAGAGGTCCGCCAGCTGTGCCGCACTCCTCAGAAGGCGCGACAGGTCACCTTTCTTCAGCGCAACGGCATCCGGCACTATCTGGACGCCCACGGCTGGCCCGTGGTGATAAGGGCCAGCCTGGAGCAGACTGAGCGCGCGACGCCGGCCGGTGCCGGCTCCTGGAAGTCGAACAAGGCAGCCTGAAATGGGAAGGAAACCCACCAAGCCGGGGGCCATTCCCCGATTCCGTGTGCGTCAGCGCGGCAAGGTCGCGTATTACTTCTACGACCACGGCGGAAAGCCGCGGCGCGAGACCTCGCTGGGGACCGATTACGGCCTGGCCATCAAGCGCTGGGCCGAGCTCGAGCACGAGACCAATCTGCCCAAGGCAGCGGTGCTGACCTTTGCCATGGTCGCCGACCGGTACATGGCCGAGGTCGCGGTGCGAAAGGCGTCGCGCACCCTGGCGGACAACCAGAAGGAAATCGCCAAGCTCAAGGAGTTTTTCGACGACCCGCCGGCGCCGCTGGAGGGCATCCAGCCCGTCGACATTCGGCAGTACATGACGTGGCGTACGAAGGCCGGCACGGCTTACGTGCGCGCGAACCGCGAGAAGGCGCTGCTCTCGCACATCTGGAACTTCGCTCGCGACAAGGGATACACGGCACTGCCCAACCCGTGCGCGGGCATCAAGGGGTTCAAGGAGACAGGGCGAGATGCCTATGTCGAAGACGATCAGTTCGCGGCGATCTGGAAGGCCGCAGATACGTGCCTGCGGGATGCCATGGACCTGGCCTACCTGACGGGTCAGCGGCCGTCAGACGTACTGTCGCTTTCGGAGATGGACGTACGGGATGGGGTTCTCAACGTGCAGCAGGCAAAGACTCGCGCCAAGCTGCGGATCACGGTAGCCGGCGAGCTGGAAGAACTGCTGCGGCGTATCCGGGCAAGAAAGTCTGCGTACAAGGTGCACAGCACTCGCCTGATCGTGAATGAGAATGGGCGGACGATCGGAGTGAACGCGATGTCCAGGAAGTGGGCGAAAGCCTGCGAGGTCGCAGGCATTGCTGGTCTGCAGTTCCGCGACCTTCGTGCCAAGGCTGCTACTGATAAGGCCGACACTTCAGGCGATGTGCGGGCCGCGCAGAAGCAAATGGGTCATTCGTCGGTGGTCATGACGGAGCACTACACACGGAATCGACGTGGGGCGAGGGTCACCCCGACGCGATAGGACCCAGTTAGATGCCGAACCGACGGGGTTTTGGAGCATTACTTCCTTGGTTCGGCTCTTGGGCAGGCTTCACACCTGCATCTGGGTACTTCTTCTGAACATGCCGAAGTGACTCTTTAAAAATCTCGTCCAACTGGGACTGAGACGGCGGGCGCAGGTCCTTATTGTTGTTGACGAGCCAATCGAGAATCCGCTGTGTACGAGCGACCTCAAACTCAAGATTCATGATCGCTTCAGGAATATCGATTCCATTTACAGAGATGGACATTTCTAGCCGCCTTCCTGGTTCTGACTGATTACTGGTTCTTTCGGGCTGCCAGCCTTTATGTGGTCCCACGTAGCACTGGCAGCGATCCCAAGGACGAAGGAAAGGCCGAGGCCAAGAAGATACAGCCCAATGGCTCTCCCGTTGCGACGCCAAGGTCGCGCATAGGGATAGTAGGTCTTCGTGTTGCATTCGCTACACAGAACCACATTCCCTTGCGACACGACAGGGTCGAGGGCCATCTCCTTGTCACAATTGGGACAACTGATAACGGAGTGGACGACCTTCCGGACAGTGACGCTCGGCACGCCGTCGTTGACAATTTTACTCACCGCCGCCCCCTTCCTTGTTGATGCCAATCATATGCCATGATCAACGGTAGAGTGTCGATTGCGGAAACAACCTTAAATTGCGGAAAACAAAAAGCCCGCTTTCGGCGGGCTAAGTGTTTGATTCTTAATGGAGGCCTGGGTCGGAATTGAACCGGCGTACGCGGATTTGCAGTCCGCTGCATGACCACTCTGCCACCAGGCCGGTGACCCTACGATCATCGAAGGCGTGTTGCGTGCCCCGATAAAACAAGACCCCGAGAACGGGGCCTGGTCAGGATTTGGAGCGGGAAACGAGACTCGAACTCGCGACCTCAACCTTGGCAAGGTTGCGCTCTACCAACTGAGCTATTCCCGCAAAATCAAGCGTATATGTTACCGAAACCACTCGAAACACACCAGCTTTTTCACACTTTTTTTCACATCCCGGCCCCTGCTTCCGGACCGGATGCCCGCGTGCCACCGCGGAGAAAAACAAGGCCCCAAGGGGGCCCTGTCGAAATCTGGAGCGGGAAACGAGACTCGAACTCGCGACCTCAACCTTGGCAAGGTTGCGCTCTACCAACTGAGCTATTCCCGCAGACTTTCGCTTGCCCCGACGGCACCGCACCCTGAGGCGCTGGAGGCTGTCGGCCCCTCGACCTGCGTCGAAGGAGCGCTATTCTGTCGGAATTCCTTCACGTCGTCAACATCCTTTTCGCACCACGTCAGTGCGCTGTTCCGATCTGCCCGGACGCCTCCACAGCGCTGGCGCAGCCCCTCGATCCCAGGAACCCTTCGGCCATGCCACGCCATCTCCGTATCGCCCGCCTCGCCAGGGGCACTGCGATCAGCCTCGCCGCCGTCACCCTCCTGCTGGGTGCAACGACGCACGTCTTCTCCAACGCCTGGCTGATGCTGACCGACAGAAGCAACGTGATCCCGGCCGAGTCCTCGATCCTCTGGTTCGAGCCCTACGTCATCAACCAGGGCGCATCGAACTACTGGCTGTACGGCAAAGACCGCACCAACTACTACCACTTCGCGCATATGGAGCAGGCGCTGTACCTGTACCTGCCGATCAATAACAGCTGCCCCGGGTTTGATCGGGAAAACATCCGCACCTGGTGCAACGTCCGGATCGGGAAGCACCACTGACCCTCGACACGCACAAACGAAAAAAGCGACCCGGAAGGTCGCTTTTTTCGTTGCATCGCATTGGGACGAATCCCGATGAAATGCGCTATCTGGAGCGGGAAACGAGACTCGAACTCGCGACCTCAACCTTGGCAAGGTTGCGCTCTACCAACTGAGCTATTCCCGCTTGGGAGGCGAAATTCTACAGCCAAATGCCCCCCTGTCAACAGCCCTCACGCATTCTTTTTTGCTTTGGCGTTCTCACGCGCAAGGCGCTCGTCTTCGCGCAGGCTCGGCCACGCGGCGTGCAGGTATTGCAGGCCCGACCACAGTGTCAGGATCGAGGCGATCGCCAGGGTCCAATCGCCGATGTGGAAGACCTGGGTGCCCATCCAGATGTCCTGCATCGGGGTGTGCGGCGCGACCGAGTACAGCAGGCACAGCAGCGCGACCATCTGCGCGGTGGTTTTCACTTTGCCGATCACCGCCACACGCACTTTGGCCCGCTGGCCGATTTCCGCCATCCATTCGCGCAGTGCCGACACGGCGATTTCACGGCCGACGATCACGGCCGCCCAGACCGCCATCCACGCGGTGGGATGGCCCTGCACGATCAGGAACAGCGCCACGGCCACCATCAGCTTGTCCGCGACCGGGTCGAGGAAGGCGCCGAACGCGGACTGCAGGTCGTAACGGCGGGCGATCCAGCCGTCGAGCCAGTCGGTGAGCGCAGCCAGGCCGAAGATCGCCGCCGAGGCGAAATTGGTCCACTTGTAGGGGAGATAGAACACCAGCACCAGGACGGGGATCATCACGATCCGCAGCAGGGTCAGCCAGGTGGGGAGGGTCAACTTCATTGCGTCTCTCTACTCGCCCGCCGCGTCGGGCGTGGGCAGTCCATGAAGGTTAGCGTAGATACGCGCAGCGAGGGCGTCATTGATGCCGTCCACTTTCGCGATTTCCGCTTCGCCGGCGGCTTTCAGGCCGACCAGGCCGCCGAAATGTTTGAGCAGGCTGGCGCGCCGGCGCGGGCCGATGCCAGGAATATCCTCGAGTTTGCTGGTCATCCGGGCCTTCTGGCGGCGCCCACGGTGGCCGGTGATGGCGAAGCGGTGGGCTTCGTCACGCACCTGCTGGATGAACTGCAGCGCCGGTGAGGCCGCGCCCGGGCGTAGTTCGCGGCCATCCGGCATGACCAGGGCTTCATGCCCTGCCCTGCGCTCCACACCCTTGGCCACGCCGACCAGCATCACCCCTTCCACGCCCAGATCGGCCAGCGCCGCCTGCGCCTGGGCCAACTGGCCGGCGCCACCATCGATCAGCAACAGATCGGGCAGCACCGCATCTTCCTCCACCGCCCGGCGGAAGCGCCGCTCGATCGCCTGGCGCATGGCCGCGTAGTCATCGCCGGGCTCGATGCCGCTGATGTTGAAACGGCGGTACTGGCTGCGGACCGGGCCCGCCGCATCGAACACCACGCACGAGGCCACGGTGGCTTCGCCCATGGTGTGACTGATATCGAAACACTCCACGCGCTTGACCTGTTCGGTCAGACCGAGCATCTGCCGCAGGTCTTCGCTGCGCGCGTGCTGCGCGGTGCGGCTGCCCAGTTCGGTCACCAGGGTGATCTGCGCGTTGCGCGCGGCCAGTTCCACATAGCCGGCGCGCTCACCGCGCACGTTCCAGCGCAGCTGCACCTTGTGCTCGGCGGAGGCACTCAACGCCGATTCGATCAGGCTGGCATCGGGAATCTCGCGATCGAGCAGGATCTCGCGCGGCGGCGCGTGCTCGGCGTAGTACTGGGAGACGAACGCGCCCAGCACTTCATCGGCACTCTCTTCGCCATTGGTGCGCGGGAAGAACGGCCGCGTGCCCATGTTGCGGCCATCGCGGAAGGCCAGCAGCAGCACGCAGGCACTGGCGCCCTGGGTGGCACAGGCGAGCACGTCCAGATCCGCCGCGCGGCCGTCCACGTACTGGCGGGTCTGCATGCTGCGCAGCGAGGCGATCAGATCGCGCAGGCGCGCGGCCTGCTCGAACTCCAGTGCTTCGCTGGCGGTCTGCATCTGGGTGCCGAGCTCGCGCGCCAGCTGATCGCTCTTGCCTTCCAGGAACATCGAGGCGCGGCGTACCGACTCGGCGTAATCGTCCGGCGCCACCAGCTCCACGCACGGCGCGCTGCAGCGGCCGATCTGGTACTGCAGGCAGGGCCGCGAGCGGTTGCGGAACACGCTGTCTTCGCAGCTGCGCAGCTTGAACAGCTTGTGCATCAGGTTGAGCGTTTCGCGCACGGCAGTGACGCCCGGGTACGGACCGAAGTAGCGCCCGGGTACCGCCCGCGGGCCACGGTGCAGCGCGATGCGCGGCCATTGCTCACGGGTCAGCAGCACGTGCGGATAGGTCTTGTCGTCGCGCAGGGAGACGTTGTAGCGCGGCGAGAGCGACTTGATCAGCTGGTTTTCCAGCAGCAGCGCCTCGGCCTCCGAGCGGGTCACGGTCACGTCCATGCGCGCGACCTGCGACAGCATCGACATGATCCGCGTGGTCTTGGGCGTGCCGTTGAAATAGCTGCCCACGCGGTTGCGCAGCGCACGCGCCTTGCCGACGTACAGCAGCGTGTCATCGGCGGCGTACATGCGGTACACGCCGGGGGCGGTGCTCAGGTGGGCCGCAAATGCCTTGCCATCGAAGGCGGGGGCGGAAGAAACAGTCATTCGTTGATCGGCACGTCGCTCAGGACACCACTGACGGGGTCGAATCGCAGCACGGCATGGGCATCGGTCTCGGCAATCCAGACCGCGCCACCGCCGAGCGCCAGGCCAGCCGGGCCATGCAGGCGGCGCGGCAACTCCAGCGTACTCAGCTCACCACCGCCCAGGCGCAGCGTGCGCAGGCGGCCGTTGCCGGCATCGGCGATCCACAGCAGCGGCGCATCCGGACTGAGCGCGATCGCCTGCGGGTACTGCAGCAGTGCCGAGGTGCGCGGGCCGTCCTGTTCGCCGAAGGTCCACAGCCCCTGCCCGACCAGCGTCTGCACCAGATCCCCACGCAACTGCATGGCGCGGATAGAGGAGCCCAGCGCATCGCAGACGTACAGCACCTGCTGGACCGCCGCGACCGAGCACGGCTGCGCGAACGCGGCCATGTGGCCACTGCCGTCGCGCTCGTCGATCGCCCCACTGCCGGCGCGCCAGTGCAGGCTGCGCTGGCCAAGGTGATAGCTCCAGATACGGTTGTCGCCGGCCATCGCAATGTGGATCTGGTTGTCGGCGACGGCCAGTCCCTGCGGATGGTTGAGCGCGGTGTAGCGCGGATCGGCCACCGGCCCTTCGATCGGTTCGCCGGGGCGGCCAGTGCCGCACAGCGTGTCGACCTGGCCGGAGAGCAGATGGATGCGGCGCAGGGCATGGTTGCCGGTGTCGGCCACGTACAGCCATTCGCGCTCCAGCGCGAGGCCCTGCGGATGGTGGAAGGCCGCCTGGGCCTGGTCGCCATCCATGAAATCGGCGGTGCCCATGCCGAACTGGCGCAGCACGCGGCCACCATGGCTGCATTCCAGCACGCGGTGATGGCCGGTGTCGGCGATGTACAGGCGCTCGGTGGTCACCGCCAACCCGGTCGGGAAGCGCAGCGGGAGGCGCGGCTCGGGACTGAGTTCACGGGCGCCGTGCAGATCCTCATCGGACGGCCGCGAGCTGCCTTCGCACAGCGCAGTGAGCGAGCGTTCCAGTTCCCCGCCGAGACCGACCAGACGCTCGCGCTCGCGCCCTTGGGCATCAAGCAGGACCAGGGTCGGCCATGCGGTCACGCCGAAGCGGCGCCAGCCATCCCAGTCCGCATCCAGCAGGGCCGGCGCGTTCAGCCCCTGGCGGCGCAGCAGCTTGAGGGACTGATCGGGATCGCGCTCGCCGTCAAAACGTGGCACCTGCAGCACCAGCAGCTGAAGCTTGCCCGGGTTGCGTGATTGCCACTGGGCCAGCTCGGCCAGCCGCTGCGCGCACCACACCGAGGCGGCATTGACGAAGGCCAGCACGACCGGCCGCCCCTGCAGCTCGGCCAGGGTGGTCGGTTTGGCGTTGAGCCACGTGGCGAACTCGGGCAGATCCTGGACGGGCTGGACGTTCATGCCCCGATTATGCCGGACTACGCGTCATGCAACCGTCGTGCCACGGTCACGGGTGTGCCGCCCACCAGGCTTCGGCGCGCGCCAGATCGTCCGGGGTATCAATGCCGGGCGGGAACTCGGCCGGGGTCAGCGCCACGCTGATGCGGTGCCCCGCTTCCAGCACGCGCAACTGCTCCAGCGACTCCAGCTGTTCCAGCGTGCCAGCCGGCAACGCGGCGAACTGGCGCAGGAAACCGGCGCGGTAGCCGTAGATGCCGATATGGCGCAGCCAGTGCGCGCCGGCGAGCGTGTCGCGCGAGCGGGCGAAGGCATCGCGGTGCCACGGAATGGGCGCGCGGCTGAAGTACAGCGCGTCCAGGTTCTGCTTGCGCACGACCTTGACCACGTTCGGGTCGAACAGGGTGTCCGCGTCTTCCACCGGCGTGGCCAGCGTGGACATCTCCGCACCGCTGTAGACCAGGGCTTCGGCCACCGCGCGGATGCCTTCTGCCGGGGCGAAGGGCTCGTCGCCCTGCAGGTTCACCACCAGGGTGTCATCGGACCAGCCCGCCTGCGCCGCGCACTCGGCCAGCCGATCGGTGCCGGAGGCGTGCCCGGTGGAGGTCATCGCCACACGTACCTCGGCCATGCCCTGCAGGGCATCGGCGATGCGCTGATCGTCGGTGGCGACCCATACCTCGCGCGCGCCGGCGAGCAGCGCGCGTTGCGCCACGCGCAGCACCAGCGGCTCGCCGCCGAGCAGGCGCAGCGGCTTGCCTGGCAGCCGCGAAGCGGCATAACGGGCGGGAATGGCAACGACGAACTCGGCGGAAGCGCTCATGGGGGATGACCTGTACGAAAGGAATGCAGTCAGGGACGCAGTGTGCCGCAACCGGCACCGGGCCCGTCAACGCTTGCCGAGTTTCTCGACGCGGTCCAGCAGGCTGATCCAGAACGCCGCCGGCAACTCGGCCGACAGCGGCACGGCGAAGTGCCATTCGGTCGCGAACGCCTTGCACTTGACCGCGTCCTTCTCGGTCATCAGCACCGGCAGTTCGCTGCCGAAGCGCAGATCCGCTGGCTGGTAGGCATGGTGATCAGCGAAGGCATGCGGCACCACGCCGATGCGATGCGCGCGCAGCATGTCGAAGAAGCGCTGCGGATTGGCGATACCGGCCACCGCATGCACGCGCTGGCCCTGGAAATGCGAGAGGCGCCGCGCGCGGCCGCCCTGCAGCGGCTGTGCGCTGTCGATGCGCAGCTGCATCGGCCATTCGCCGAAGCCGCAGGCGGTCTGCGCTTCGGTGCCATCGCTGGCCTGGCCCATGTTGACCACGCGGAAATCGCAGTCGCGCGCACGGCTGGCTGGCTCGCGCAGCGGCCCGGCGGGAATCAGCCGGCCGTTGCCGTAACGACGCTGGGCGTCGACGACTTCAATTTCGATGTCGCGCGCCAGCCGGTAGTGCTGCAGGCCATCGTCGCAGACGATGATGTCGCAGCCCGCCTCGACCAGCGCCTTGCCGGCCGCGACACGGTCCGCATCCACCCGCACCGGCACGCCGGTTTTCCAGGCGATCAGCACCGGCTCGTCGCCGCCGACGGCGGTATCGGTGCTGGCCAGGACCCAGCGCGGGGTGCCTGCATCCTCGCGCCCATAGCCACGGCTGGCGACCCCCGGCTTCCAGCCGGCGTCGCGCAGACGGTTGACCAGGGCGATCGTCAGCGGGGTCTTGCCGGTGCCACCGGCGGTGACGTTGCCGACCACCACCACCGGCACCGGCAGTGAATGCCGTTTCAGCCAGCGACGGCGATACGCCATCCGGCGCAGCGCGATCGCCGCGCCGTACAGCGGTGACGCCAGGCGGGCCAGGAACGGAATGGCGCTGCCGTCGTACCAGTACGACGGCGTGTGGGTGCCCTTGCCTGCCATCAAGGCTGCCTTTCGCGGAACTGCATCTTGTGCAGGTGCTCGTACAGGCCACCCAGCGCCAGCAGTTCGTTGTGCGTGCCGCGCTCGACGATGCGGCCATGGTCCATCACCAGCACCTGATCGGCATGTTCGATGGTGGACAGACGGTGCGCGATCACCAGTGTGGTGCGCTCGGGCATCAGGCGCTGCAACGCATCCTGCACCAGGCGCTCGGACTCGTTGTCGAGCGCAGCGGTCGCTTCATCCAGGATCAGGATCGGCGCATCGCGCAGGATCGCGCGGGCGATCGCCAGGCGCTGACGCTGGCCGCCGGAGAGCAGCGCACCGTTCTCGCCGACCGGCGTCTGCAGTTGCTGCGGCATGCGCGCGATGAACTCCCACGCATTGGCCGCTTCGGCCGCGGCGCGGATCTGCTCTTCGGTCGCATCCATGCCGTAGGCGATGTTGGCGCCCACGGTGTCATCGAACAGCATGACCTTCTGCCCGACCATGGCCACCTGGCGACGCAGGTCAGCCAGCGGGTAATCGTCCAGCGCCACCCCATCCAGCGTGATGCGGCCGCCGCTGGGTTCGTAGAAGCGCGGCACCAGGCGGATCAGGCTGGTTTTGCCGCTACCGGAGCGGCCGACAATCGCCGTCACCGTGCCCGGCTTGGCCACGAAACTGATGTCGTCCAGCGCGATGCCGGTGTCTTCGCGATAACGCAGCATCACGTGCTCGAACGCAAGCTCGCCCCGTGCGCGGCCGATCCGCTGGATCCCTTCGTCGCGCTCGACCGGCATATCGAGAATCCCGAACAGGCGCTCGGCCGCGGCCACACCGCGCGAGATCGAGGTCTGCACACTGGTCAGGCGACGCAGTGACGGAATGATCGCCATCATCGAGGTCATCAGGCCCATGAACTGGCCTGCGTTGAGCTTGCCGGCCAGCGCCTCGCGGGTGGACACCCATACGATCACCGCCAGCGCCAGGGCCGCGAGGAACTGCACCGTGCTGGAGGCCAGCGCGCGCGTGGTTTCGACCTTCATGTTCAGGCCGAGCATGCGGTTGGCAAGCCTGGAATAGCGCGAAATCTCGTGCGCCTGGGTGCCATGCACCTTCACTTCCTGCTGCGCGGCCAGGGACTGTTCGGCGGTCTGCGCCATGCCGCCCATGCCGTCCTGGATGCCACGGCTGATCCGGCGGTAGCGCTTGCCCACGATCGAGACGATCACGCCGATCAGCGGCACCACCACCAGCATCGCCATCGTGACCTTGACGCTCATCTGCAGCATCACCACCAGCATGGCGATGATGGTGAGCGTATCGGCCACCAGGGTCTTGAGCGCATCGGCGCTGGCCTGGGTGACCTGCTCGGTATCGAAGTTCAGGCGGCTGACCATCACCGGCGTGGCCTCGGCATCGAAATGCGAGGACGGCAGATGCAGGTACTTTTCCAGCACCTGCTCACGCAGGTCGCGCACCACGCTGCGCCCGGTGCGGGCCAGCGCGTAATCGCTGACCAGGGTGGCCAGGCTGCGCATCATGAACAACCCGAGGATGGTCAACGGCAGGATCACCGCCATCCGCGGCTCCGGGTTGACGAAGCCCCGGTTGACCAGCGGCTCCATGAGCTTGGTGAAGCTGTAACCGGCCAGGGCCTCGACCACCATCGCGACCACGGCGGCAACCATGAACACCCAATAGGCACCGGTATACCCGAGCAGGCGCTTGTAGATCGGCCAGACGGGGGAATGTTTCTTGCTCATGGACGCACCTCCGGCGCGGTAGCGATGGCGATGCGGCGGAAGCCCAGCTGGCCCAGAGCATCCTGGGCCGTGACGACAGCCTGGTAAGGGGTGCGCGCGTCGGCGCGCAACAGCACGGTCTGTTCCCGATCGCTGCCGGCGACGGCGGCAATGGTCTGCTTGACCGACTCGACGTCGGTGCGCAGCACTTCCTGGTCGTTGATGAAGTAACGCCCTTCGGCATTGACCAGCACGCTCAGCGAGCGCGGCGGCTCGGTGGTGTCCTGCTGGCTGGCGGTCGGCAACTGCAGCTGCAGCGTCGAACGCGCGTCGAAGGTGGTGGTGACCACGAAGAAGATGATCAGAACGAGGATCACATCGATCAGGGGAACCAGATCGATCTGCGGCTCGTCCTGGATCCGGTCATTGCGGATGCGCATCCGTCAGCCCTTGACCGTGACCGGTGCGGCGCCGGCCGAACCAGCGGCGGCACGCGGCGCGTTGTTCATCACGCCCGGGCGACCGTCGAGTGCATCCAGCAGGGCCGACGCCTCCTGCTCCATCTCGATCACGTAACCGGCGATGCGGCCCTTGAAATAGCGATGGAACATCAGCGCAGGGATCGCCACGATCATGCCGGTGGCGGTGCAGACCAGCGCCTTGCCGATACCGCCGGCCAGCTGGTTCACATCGCCCACGCCGTGGTCGAGAATGCCCATGAACATCTGGATCATGCCGACCACCGTGCCGAGCAGGCCCAGCAGCGGGCCCGCCGAGGCGATCGTGCCCAGTGCGTTCAGGAACCGCTCCATGCGGTGAACCAGATGCCGGCCGGCATCTTCGATGCGCTCGCGGATCTGGTCGCGCGGGCGGTTGCGCGCTTCCAGCGCGGTCGCCAGCAGCGCGCCCAGCGGCGAGTTGCCGCGCAGCGACTGGATGTGGCTCGGGTCGAGCTTGCCGCGTGCGGCCCAGTTGCGCACTTCCTGGCCCAGCCCGGGGGGCAGGACTTCATTGCGCCGCAGGGTCCAGAAACGCTCCAGGACGATTGCCAAAGCCAGTACGCCCAACAGCAGCAGCGGCAGCATCGGCCAGCCACCGGCCTTGACCAGTTCCCACACGTTTCAATCCTCCGGCCCAGCGGCCGCCTGTTTGATCGCCGATAGGATAGCAGCCGGCCGGCTCCGCTCCGCGGCATCCCACCAACGCCGCTCGAAAACCCGTTGTTCACGCACCTGCAGGCCTCCACGCCCGAGCCAGATGCGAAGCGCGCCGCTCTCGGACGTGTTGAGCACTTCGGCGCCCACCGCCTGCCAGCGCTCCACCACCTCGGCACGCGGATGCCCAAACCGGTTGCGGTGACCGGTCGAGACGATCGCCAGCCGCGGCGCGACGGCCGCCACCCAGGCCGGCGTGGACGAACTGGCACTGCCATGGTGCGGCACCACGACCGCCTGGGCCGCCAGCAGCGCGCCTGCGTGCCGGAGCAGCAGGGCCTCGCTGCGCTTCTCGATGTCCCCGGCCAGCAGGATGGCCCCCTGGTTGGTTTCCAGCCGCAGCACGCAGCTGCTGTCGTTGGTCGACTGCGGTTCGTCGCGCGGCGGATGCAGCACCCGGAACGTCACGCCGTCCCACTGCCAGGATTGCCCGGCATGGCAGGTCGATGCGCGGCCACGCAGGACGCCGGGCGGCGCCTGCAGCATCGCGCCGGGAAAGCTGCGACGCACCCCGCGCAGGCCACCGGTGTGGTCGCGATGGTCGTGGCTGATCATGATCCGGTCCAGCCGACCCTGCCCCAGCGCACGCAGGGTGGGCACGACGATCCGCTCGCCGGCATCGAATCCCTCCTCGGCCCCCGGCCCGGTGTCGTACAGCAGCGTGTGCCGACGCGTGCGTACTGCCACCGCCAGGCCCTGCCCCACGTCCATCACCAGCAGTTCCACCTCGCCCTCAGCCGGCACGTGCCGCGCCGGCCACAACAGCGGCAGGCACAGCAGCAGTGCGGGGACCCGGCCACCGCTGCCACGCGGCAGCAGCAGCCAGAACACGCCGAACACGGCCGAGATCAGCGCCCAGCGGTTGGACTGCGGCAGCCACCACAGCGACAGCTCGCTGCGCGCGGCATACCCGAACAGCCACCAGCTGGCCTCGAAGCACCACGCCGCCAGCTGCCACGGCCAGCGCCCCGCCCCGTCGATCAGCGCTTCCAGGGCGGTGCCGAGCAGCGCCAGCGGCACCACCACCATCGTCCACCAGGGAATCGCCGCCAGGTTCACCAGCGGCCCCGCACGCGAGGCCTGCCCGAACAGCGCCACGGTCAACGGCAGCAGCGCCACGGTCGCCACGCCCTGCGCGCTCAGGAAGCCCCGCAACCAGCCCTCCTCGCGCCCCGGCAGGCACCAGATCAGCCACAACACACCGGCGAAGCTCAGCCAGAAGCCGGGCGCAAGGACGGCGAGCGGGTCGAACAGCAGCATCGCCAGCGCCGCCAGGGAGAGCGACTGCGCCACGGTTGCGCGCCGCCGGCTGCAGCGCGCAGTGGCCACCACCGCGATCATCAGCACAGTACGCACCGTCGGCAGCGCGAAACCGGCCGCTGCGGCGTACAGGGCCGCGCCTGCAACGGCCGCCGCCGCGGCCCCCATCGGACGCGGTACGTACAGGCCGAGCATCGGCAGGCACCGCCAGAGCCCGCCCGCCAAGAGAGCAGTGACGCCGGCCACCACGCCGACATGGAAGCCGGAGATTGCCACCAGGTGGGTCACCCCCAACGCACGCAGGTCATCCCAATCGGCTTGGCTCAGGCCGCGGGTATCGCCCAGTGCCAACGCCTGGACGAAGCGACGGCCATCGCCCTGGACCGCCCTGGCGATCGCGTCAGCCATCCGCTCTCGCCACGCAGGCAATCCGGTCGGCTCACCCAGCGGGTGCGCCTGGGCAGGCTCCCGCACGTACCCACTGCCAGCCACCCGTTGCCGCAACGCATAGCCTTCGGCGTCAAAACCGCCGGGGTTCACCCGCCCGCGCGGCGGCCGGACACGGACCGTGAGCGACCAGCGTTCGCCGGCCTGGAGCGTGCGCCGGCGCTCATCGGCTGCGCCGCGGAATCCGTCATACCAGCCCAGCGCGAGGTCACGGCCGCGAAGTTCGGCTGGCATTGCCGGATCATCGTCCACCCGGAAGTGGAAGCGGGTACCGCCGGGGCCGTGTTGAGGCAGGCTGATCACGCGCCCGTGCAGCGCATGGTCCACCGGCGGACCACCAGGGGGCAGCTGCTGCGCCAGCACGGCATGGGCATGCACGGCGGCCCAACCGAGACCGAAGAGGGCAGCGCCGAGGAGGCGGAGGCGGCAGGGCAGGATCCAGAACAGAATGCCGGACGCGGCCGCGGCAACGCCCCACCCCAGCGGCAGCAGCCGGGGCGAGAAGACGATCGTGCAGATGCCTGCCAGCAAAGCGACGACACATGCCTTGCCGAAGATCGGAAGAGACGCGTGTGCCGCCATGCCGCCGGTGTGTAGCGCTCGCCGCATGTGCAGCACCCGGGAAACCCTGAGTGTCACCGGCGGGCGCAGTGCGGGGTATCAGTGCGCCATGCAGGCCGTTGTCAGGAAACGCACATAGCAAAAAAGCCAACCCGAGGGCTGGCTTTTCTGTTGTGCCACGACAGTCTCCGGGACTGAAGTGGTGGGCGGTACAGGGTTCGAACCTGTGACCCCTACCATGTCAAGGTAGTGCTCTACCGCTGAGCTAACCGCCCGTTTTGCTTTCCTGCCCCGCTGCGAATGCGTCGGTGCAGGCCGCGTATATTACGGACGCCCCCCGGAAAGCGCAACACTTTTGTGAAGATATTTCACAACGTGGTGTTCAGCCCAGACTGGCCTCCTTCAACTGGCGGATCTGATCGCGCACGCGGGCCGCATCTTCGAACTCCAGATCGCGGGCGTGCTGGTACATCTGCTGCTCCAAAGCCTGCAGGCGCTTGGCGATCTGGGCCGGCTCCATCGTGCGGTAATCGGTGGACTCTTCGGCCACGCGCCCGCCCTTGCCTTTGCCCTTCCCTTTGCCGCGCGACTCTTTCTCGGCCGCTTCCGACCGCGCGCCTTCGAGCACATCGGTGATCGGACGCAGCACCGACTTGGGCACGATGCCGTGCAGTTCGTTGTATTCGACCTGCTTGGCGCGGCGGCGGTCGGTCTCGTCGATCGCCGCCTGCATCGAGCGGGTCATCTTGTCCGCATAGAGGATCGCCTTGCCGCGCAGGTTGCGCGCGGCGCGGCCGATGGTCTGGATCAGCGACCCGGTCGAACGCAGGAAACCTTCCTTGTCCGCATCCAGGATCGCCACCAGCGACACTTCCGGCATGTCCAGGCCTTCGCGCAGCAGGTTGATGCCGACCAGCACATCGAACTTGCCCAGACGCAGATCGCGAATGATCTCCACGCGCTCGACGGTGTCGATATCCGAGTGCAGGTAACGCACGCGGATGCCGTGTTCGGTCAGGTACTCGGTGAGGTTCTCGGCCATGCGCTTGGTCAGCGTGGTGACCAGCACGCGGTCGCCCAGCTTGATGCGCTCGTTGACCTCGGACATCAGGTCATCGACCTGGGTGCCGACCGGGCGGATCTCGACGACCGGATCGATCAGGCCGGTCGGGCGTACCACCAGTTCGGTGATCTCGCCTTCGGTCTCGCGCAGCTCGTACGGCCCCGGCGTGGCCGAGACATAGATGCTGCGCGGGCAACGCTCTTCCCACTCTTCAAACCGCAGGGGACGGTTGTCCAGGGCCGAGGGCAGGCGGAAACCGAACTCGACCAGGGTTTCCTTGCGCGACCGGTCGCCTTTGAACATCGCGCCGATCTGCGGAATGGTCACGTGCGATTCGTCGATCACCAGCAGCGCATCCGGCGGCAGGTAGTCGAACAACGTCGGCGGTGGATCGCCGGCGTTCTTGCCGGTGAGATGCCGCGAGTAGTTCTCGATGCCGTTGCAGTAGCCGACCTCAGCCATCATCTCCAGATCGAACTGAGTACGCTGCGCCAGGCGCTGCGCTTCCACCAGCTTGTTCTGCTCGTACAGCTGTTCCAGGCGGACCTTCAACTCCGCCTTGATCGTGTCCACCGCCGACAGCACGCGCTCGCGGGTGGTCGCGTAGTGGGTCTTGGGATAGATGGTGTAGCGCATCATCTTGCGCAGGCTTTCGCCGGTCAGCGGATCGAACATGCTGATCTGCTCGACCTCGCCTTCAAACAACTCGATGCGCACCGCTTCGCTGTCCGATTCGGCCGGGAACACATCGATCACTTCGCCGCGCACGCGGAAGGTGCCGCGGTGCAGCTCGAATTCGTTGCGGGTGTACTGCAGCTGGGTCAGGTGCTTGATCAGGTCGCGCTGGTCGATCCGCTCACCGGTGGAGAGGATCAGGCGCATCGACAGATAGTCCTCGGGCGCGCCGAGGCCGTAGATCGCCGATACCGTCGCCACCACGATCGCATCCGGGCGTGACAACAGAGTCTTGGTCGCCGCCAGCCGCATCTGCTCGATGTGCTCGTTGATCGAACTGTCCTTCTCGATGAAGGTGTCCGACGAAGGCACATAGGCCTCCGGCTGGTAGTAGTCGTAGTAGCTGACGAAATACTCGACCGCGTTGTGCGGGAAGAACGACTTGAACTCGCCGTACAACTGCGCGGCCAGGGTCTTGTTCGGCGCCATCACCAGGGTCGGTTTCTGGACCCGCTGGATCACGTTGGCGACCGTGTAGGTCTTGCCGGAACCGGTGACGCCGAGCAGGGTCTGCTTGGCGATGCCCGCCTCGAAGTTGGCGGTCAGTTTCTCGATGGCCGCCGGTTGGTCGCCCGCCGGCGAATACGGGGATTCAAGTTGGAAACGATCGCTCATGGTGCCGCCACTGCCGGGAAGCCTTCAGTATAACGGCCGGGTTGGTGACGGCCTGTTGAGGGGAGGGCCGACAGCACAACGCGGCATGAACCGGCGGCGGCGGGGCCGTCGGGCCGCCAGAGTGAAGGTTGCACGCACCCCGGACCGTCGCCGTGGAACACGCCCGCCCCCTGCCCTGCCCGGCCAACTGCGCCGGCGTGACGCTGATCCAGTCGCTGATCGCGATGGCGGTCCTGGCCATCCTCACCGGCATGGCCCTGCCGGCCATGCAGCAGACCCGGGATCGCCTGCAGGCCGACAGCCTGCGCATGCAGCTGGCCTCCGCGTTGGCGACCGCGCGCAACACGGCGATCACCGAACGGCGCCCGATCGCGGCCTGCCCCACGGACGATGGCGTGACGTGCGGCCGGGACTGGGCCCGGGGCTGGATGCTCTATGCCCCCGCAACGCCTTCCTCGGGCGAGGCGCGTTCCGCAGGCCCCCTGCTGGTGCAGCAGCACGCCCGCTCCAGGCTGAGCGCCTGGGGCAGCCAGGCCAAGCCGCGCCTCCAGTTCCGGCCGGATGGGCGGCTCAATGGCAGCAACCAGTCGGTCAACTTCTGCCTTGACGGCGCCTCCCAGGGCAAGGTGGTGGTCAGCCTTTCAGGCCGCATCCGCAGCGAGCGCCCGCGGCGCCCCGTGGCCTGCTGAGGCCGTCATCGCCCGCCGGGCGGAAACACAAAAAGCAAAAGCCGCGATTGCTCGCGGCTTTTGCAGATCTGGCGCCCGAAGTTGGACTCGAACCAACGACCCCCTGATTAACAGTCAAGTGCTCTAACCGGCTGAGCTATTCGGGCGGGGTGCGCATTCTAGCCAGCATCGGCAGGGGGATGCAAGCACTCCGGTACAACCGGCGATAGGGCAACGTTACCAGCAGCCGGAGACGGTCTTCTCGGTGGGCTTTTTGCGCCCTGCCTGATCCAGCGCCAACGTGCCGCACGTGTCCTTGGCCTGGCTTCCGCCGGCCACCGGGACGGCCTGGATACCGAACGTACTCGCTGTCGGATCCTTGTCGAAAGACAGGGTGTAATGTGCGGTGCCATCGCGCGGTGACTGGGTGAACTGCAGTTTGGCGGTGGCGTACGTGTTCTGGACCGTGTGGTAACGCTCCAGGTTCTGGGCCAGCTCCACCAGATCGGCCTTCGCCTGGGCACGCCGGGATTTCCGCACGGAGTCCTGATAGGCCGGCATGGCGATGGTGGCAAGGATGGCCACCACGGCCACCGTGATCATCAGCTCGATCAGGGTGAAACCGGCGACACGGCGGCGGAAGGCGGTCTGCATGGGGGCTCTCGTCATGAAGGTCATCAGCGCACCTGCCGCCAGGACTGGCGTCCGCAGGGGCGCGGCATGTACAGCGGGTCGGCACCCGGTGCACGCAGCACGAAGGTGCACTGGTTGGCCTTGATCAGCTCATCGACCGTGCAGGTGGCCTTGGTCGGGTCGCACGGAGTCAGCTTCGGCACGAAGATGTTGCTGTCCTTCACCGGTGGGCCGCTATTGGTGGCCCCGCCCTTGGTCAGCGCGATGCCGCCGCAGTTGCCTGTGCACAGCGAATCGCCCCCGATCTCCTGACTGAGGCCGGTCATCGATCCGGCGCCGGTAAGCAGATCCAGCGAGTACATCCAGTTGGTACCGCCGCCGCCGCCGCAGATCGCCTGACCCGGCTCGTAGGTGGTGAACACCACCTTCCGATCCTGGATGGTCGGATAGCCAACGAAGCGCTCACCGGCCACCACGTCGCCGACGATCAGGTCGGTATACCAGCCGCGCTGGCTCACATAATTGACGGCGTTGCTGCTGACATCCCGCAGCGAGTAACCCCCGCTTCCGGCACGCGAGGTGATCTGCTGCGAGATCAGATCACCGCGTCCGCCAATCGTCGAGGTCATGTTGTCCCAGACGCCGTACAGCGATTGCACCGGCGAAGACGAACTCACGGAATTGTCGTCATTGGTGAAGTACTGGCCGGTACCGAACACGATGTTGTAGCCACGCCCGGCCGCCTTGGAGACCTCCAGCCCCCCCATGATCGGCTGGGCGACGCTGTTGCGGCTGGCGGTGAACAGGGGTGCGCCACTGTAGGCCACGGCCCACTTGCTGGGGTCTGGATCGCGGAGGTCGAACTTCCACAGGTTGCCCTGCATGTCACCGCCATAGACGGTGTCGGCGATCCCGTTGCTGTTGTAGGCCGCCACCGGCGCGACGTTGATCAGGCCGTTGCGCAACGCATAGCCGCTGCCACTGGGCGACAGTCGCTTGAGCACCTGCCCGGTCTGGATATCCACCACGAACAGCACCGGCTTGCCACTGGATGCATTGACGCCGTTGCCGAAGATCGCCACGAACCGCGGCGCGCTCTCAGCCGCGCTGCCAGCGACCGGCACGATCACCGGCTTGCCCAGCGCGAAGCCCATGTCCGAATCGGTCTTGCCCGAGACTTCCCACAGCACGTCATCCTTGGTGAAAGCGCCCGGATTGCTGATGTTCAAGCCAAACATCGCGCCGTTGCCGACAGCCTTCGCATTGGGCGCCAGGGTGGCGCCGCCGGCACCGGTGGAGCCGACCAGCACGGTATGCCAGGCATCGCCGTAGTAGACGTCCGACGAGGTCAGCGCACCATCCACGTAATAACGATGCGAGTACTTCGGATTGGCCAGCTCGGCCATGTGCTGCAGCGAGGCGGACGGAATGAACGCGAAGAGCTCATTGCCGGCCGTTGTGCCGGTGGAGGCATCGAAGGCGTGCAGCATGCCGTCGTTCGCGCCGACATACACCATGGTGCGCCGGCTCTTCTTCGCGGTCAGGTAGTCCTTGTATCGGGTCGCCAGCGTCGCCTTCCAGGCGGGCGTGGAGCCCCACGTGCCATAGCCGTAGTTGTCGGCCGTGGACACGATCTCGGTGGTGGAGTTGACGATATCGCCAAGAATCGAACCACGCGAGCGGAAGCCGCTGATGGCCGAGCCTTTCAGGTAGTTCACCAGGTCGGCCACGCTGTGCGAGCCAAACCAATCGGGGATAGAGCTACTGAAACCCATACTGGCCAACTGCGCCTTGCGGTCCGCACCCGGGACATTGTTCGCCTCGAACGGTGCAGCCGCCACCGGCACCAACGCCCCGCTCCCATCGACCGTGGTCGGCGAAGTCGCCATGACGATGGTGCGACCACTGGAGCTCATCTTGGTCGAGGCGCGCCACAGCTCAATGTCATCGGTACCCGTGTCGGACACCTTGCTGGCAACGACATCACCCACCCAGTCGTTGGTGCCCGAGGTCACTTTGTAACTGGCTGATACCGTGAACGAGCCCGCATTGATACGCGCACCGGAGCCACCGCCCGCCACCGGCGCGTCGCCTTCCGCAGCACTTGCGAAGATCGCCTCGAGCGCGGCCTTGAGCTTGGCTGGATTGCGTGCGAGGAAGTAGTTATCCGGCGTACCTGGCACCTTGGTGTCCCACTTGCCACTGGGCACGCCGTATTTGGCGGCGTACCACAGCGGGCTTTCCAGCTGGCTGGCCTGCGCACCACTCAACTTGTAGCGAACCAGAGAAGGCTTGGTCCAGTTGTCCGGCGGATTCTCCGAGGTGCTGATCACCGAGCCATTGCTGTCGCCCGGACGCAGCAGCAGGCGCTGCACGTTGGTCGCGCTCGAGCCAACGATGGTGTAACCGGTCAACATCGCATTGCCTGCGTACGCCGAAAGATTCTCAAGGCGCACCAGTACCTCATCTTCGCCGATGGTCGCGCTCAACAAGCCATTGGCGCATTCCGTCTTGTTCTCCGATCGCCAACACATGTCAGCCACGCCCGCCTTGTCCCCGCAGGCAGCACCGACGCAGTAGCTCATCATCGTCACGACGTCGTTGTCATGATCGTTGCCCCACAACGAATCCTCCCACACCAGCGAGAAGCTGCCGGACTTGCCGTCGGCACGATAGGGACGACCATAGACATGCTTGGCACCTACCGTCGACTGCTTGGTGCCGATTCCGACGGCGCCGAGGAAGCAGCTGCGCCAACCCGAATCACTGATCTTGGCACTGCCGGTGTTGTTTGCCTGACACAGCGGCGACAACGAAATCGTGCCGCCGGCAACGCTGATGTCGAACTTGGGCAGGTTCTCCGCCATGGCCACCGTATAGGTGGTCGCGGTCACTTTGTAGTCCGCCGGCTTGCCTGTCAGGCCCGGGCGCAGATCGGTCTCCGCGGCGGCCTTTGCCAACCCTGCCATCAGGTAGCTACCTTCGGTGGAAGGAATGTCCGGACAGATACCGCGGACCAGACTGAGGTTGTCGACGGTGCGGGCTTCGCAGATGTCTTCGTGGGTTCGAATCGACTCGTAGCGGCCAGTGAGTCCGACCCGCCCAGCCATATAACTTTTGCCGTTGATCCCTTCCGCAGCACCGAGCGCATCCGTTGCTGACACCGCCGAAGCCAGATGGGGCACCGAGCCGACGTTGTCACTGTCGAACGACGGGAGCCCCGAGGACATCACCAGGATGTTGCAGGTGGCGCAGTACGAGTTCCCCCCCGTTGCCGTGCTCCTGTAAGGATCCTTCCATTCGACCCCGGTTGGCAGGCCCGAAAGATCACCGGTATCTCCGTAAACCTTGGTTCCAGCGCCCACGTAACGCAGCGCCTCGGCATACATCTCGGCCAGCGGATTACCCCAGGCACTGCAGTTCTTGGCACCGTCGCCGGAACTGCCCGGATCGAGCAAATGGCCGCGCCCCTTGAACCCCTGGCGGTTCAGAATGCTGTAGTCGTTGCAGTCGTTCCAATTGTTGCTCCAGTTCCACTGGTCAATCCGGAAGTTGGACATCGTATTGATGATGCCCTCGGCGCCACTGTTCTTCGCCAGGCAGAGCTGCCCGGTGGCCAGGTTGATCTCATCGCCCGCGTCACAAAGCGTACTGCCATTGCCAGCAATCTTGCCGATGTTCCGGCGAAGCACACCGCCATCGCGAGGACTGGAGTAGGTGCCGGTCACCAGGCCAAAACGAAGACGGCCACTCTCACCATAGCTCTGCAGCAGACCACTAGGCTTGTAGTGATCGTTGGTACCGTCGTTGTACTTGCGGCAGAAACTCTCGCGGTGCGCATCCTTGCCTGGATTACAGACTTCCACCCGGACGTTGTAGTCGGTGGTTTTTTTAGGCGTATCCGAGCCGCCATCACCCGTGCGGCTCACGCCGCATTGATAAAGTGCCGTTGACGCCCATTCCGACCAGACCCCACCCGCCACGCGCATGAGCGGCGCACCATCCGCACTGATGCTCGCGTTACAGAACGATGCGCTCGCCGTCAGGGGCGTGAAGCTGTTGATATCGTTGCCGGTATAAACCTTGACCCACGCGTGCAGGTCATTGGGGATCTGTGCGCGCTCCAGCACGGTCTTGTTGGCATCATCGGTGGAACGCTGCCCGCCATAGAGGACGTAGCGCATCACGTCCAGCCGGCTCATGGTCACCCAGTTGAGGAAGTTGCCCGACCAGCCCTTGCCACCACAGCTGTGCTTGTTGTCGCCGGTGGCTGCGTTGGCGGCCTTGAACACTCCGGCGTCATAGCTGTAGCAAAGATTCGAATCGAAATAGCCTTCGTACGGGAACTTGTCCTGGTACGTGGTATCGATGATCTTGTCGTCGTCCAGATCGCTGTAATCGCTGTAGGCCTTGTTGAACAGCTGCTCATCGCGCGACATCACCATCATCATCAGCGGCGGCTGGCTCTGCTTGGTATAGAGCGGCTCCTGCGCGATGTCGTAGTCGCCCAGCGCGGCGCGCAGCGGCACGACGCGGCTGAGCAGGAAGCCCACCACGATGACAAGGACGCCAATGCGCAGCCAGTTGATCGTGCGCTTGCTGAAATGGAAGCGATCAGAGGTCATGGGATATAGATCGTGTCGACGACCGCGCTGGCCGAGGGATTGGTCGGTTCGTCACTGGCCAGTGCAGTGATCTGATAGATGTTGCCGGTCTCTTCGTTCTGGCGCTCACCCACGCGCGCACTGGAGGCGGCGAAGCACTTGTCCAGGCGCCGGGTATAGCTCGCCTTGGCGTCAGAGGTGCCGTCGGCCCAGGTCAGGGGATCGAAGATCGGGCTGCACTCTTCCTGCTTTGCCGTGTAGGTGCCGCCGGCCGCCAGGTCGGTATCGATGGTGTTCTCCAGCGTGCGTGCATCCGCCTCGGCATTCTGGAAGGCCAGGTTGGTGCGCAGGTAGTTGGCCGCCATGCGCTCCTGCATGCCGGTCACCTGCATGCCTGCTACGCCGAGAAGGGCAAGCAGGATCAATATGATGAGGGCCACATACAGCACGGCACCGTTCTGGCGGCGCGGTGCGACAAAGGGTTTTGGACGCGATGCCATGGAAGCCTCAATTGCCATAAAGGCGATTACGTACGGCGATCGTGGTTTGATAGACCGTCCGGAAACGACCGTCCGTCGGGGCGGTGAAGGTGACGCCCATGGCTGTCAACGCCGCATCCGCGTTGGCCTGCGCTGCGGCTGACGGATCCGGGCTTTCCAGCACCAGGCCCAGCTGCACCGCCCCGACCCGGCGCCACGCATCGGCGGCCGGCGTGATCGAGGCATCCACGTCGGCAGCGGTTCCCTGCCGATCGATGTAGCCGGTGGGCGGCGAGGCGGCGCTGAGCGAGCGATCCTGCCCATACAGCAGCTGCATGTTGCGGACCCCCTCCACCAGTGCCTCCGGCGTACCCGCGACCAGGGCTTCACCGGGTTTGGCCGAAAACCGCACGCGATAGAGCGAACTCTGCTTGGTGGTGGCGTCGTAGCCGATGTAATAGACCACGCTCTCCGCGCGGTACAGCATGGCCTGGCCCGGCGTATAGAGGCTGGTGAAGCTGCCGGTGTTGTTCGGCGCGGACTCGAACGTCACGGTACCGGCAGACCCACTCACCGCGCTTGCCTGGAACATGGTGGCGGTCAGGCAGTCGGCGACACCGAACAGGCCCGGCGCTTCCACACCACTTTGGAGAACGGCCCAACGGGTGCTGTCGAAATTGAACACGGGCTTGTCGTCCGTGCCCCCCACCACGGTGACCGGGACACCATCGGGCACCAGAAACCGGAGCGCGACGATGTCGCTGCCGTCCACCCGATTGGTCAGCGCCGCGGCGTATTCCGTCGGCAGCGCCGGGGTGTACTCGATGCCGCCGGTCGACGGTGTGGCACTGAGGGTCAACGGGTCGCCGGGCTTGGTATCGGCGGCCTCGAAGCCCTGGATGGATTGCATGAAATCCAGCGCCGGGTGGCCGCCGGCATCGAACGTCGTCTGCATCGAGCCAGGGCTCTGCACGTTGTGACTCTGGTCGTTGACGCAACCGAAGTGGCCGGCCATGCGCAGATCACGCTGCAGGAAGTCCATCGCGAAACGGCCATTCTCCTGCACGCGCGCCAACCCTTCCGAGAGGCGCGAGGCCGTGCGCGAAGCGGCGAACACCTGCATCAGGCCCAACAGCAGGACCAGGCCGATGACCATGGCGATCATCAACTCGATCAGCGAAAGACCGCGTACGCGTTCTCGGGACGACATGGCGCGCATCACAGCTGGGTCCTCGCCGCAAAGGTGGTGTCTGCGGCATCCAGCCAGCGCTCGTCGCCCCAGCTCACGCTGACCGTCACTTCATCGCCGCTGCGGGTCACCTTGGCACTGGCTTCATCGCCCAGGGCCTTGCCCAGCCGGCAGCGCCAGTCCGTCATGTACTGATCCTTGGTGATCTTGGCGCCGATCGGCGATGTGCAATCGGCCGCCTTGGTGGTGGCCGCGTAGGTGCCTACGTAGGTCGTCGCGGCGACGCGGTTGATCCGGATCTGGTCCAGCAGCTCGTAGCTGAGGTTGGTCGCCTGGGTGCGGAAATTCGCGCTTTGCACGAACCGCACGTTCATCGTCTGCAGCAGCGCGAAACCAAGCAGGCCGATGCTCATCACCACGATCGCGATCAGCACCTCGATCATGGTGAAGCCGCCCTGCCCTGCGCGCCGCGCGCCAAGATGTCTTGCCGTCACTTGCAGCTCTCCCGTTCCACACGTACCTGCCCAACGGCCGACAGCCGCAGCGTGCGCTGCAGCGGCAGGTCCCCGCACTCGTCGGGCTTGAGGGTGATGTCCAGCGCCGATGCGGCGCGATTGCGACCCCGGCCGTCGAAGGCCAGCGTCAGGTTGTCCTGGCTGCCCAGCATCTTGGTCGAGCCGGCCGAGTACCGCAGCACCGGCTCGCCGGAATCGAAGCTGCCACTGCCGTCGGCATCGGACCAGACCATCCAGCCGTCGCCCCAGGTATCGCCGTTGCAGCTGGTGCCATCGGATGAGGCACATACCCCGGCCCCACGGGTGTTCTTCAGCGCTTCGCTGCGCGCCAGCGCCAATGAAGCGATCAGCTCGTTGGTGGTGGTGGCCGCCCGGTTCGAGCGCAGCACGCCCTGGAAGCTCGGAAACGCAATCACTGCCAGGATGGCAAGCACCGCGATGGTGACCATCAACTCGATCAGTGTGAAGCCGTTGGACCGGCGCAAAGACATGAAACGCTCCCCAGCGTTGATGACACAGAAGATGAACGTCCCGCCGCCGATCAGCAAGGGGCGGCAGGACGAACGGTCGCCCGGAGGCGACAGGCGTCAATCAGTTGACGCAGATCCAGGCCGACGGCAGGCCCCCTGCCCGCCGCTGGCCCGGCCAGGGCCTCAGGCCATGACCTTGTAGCAGGGCTGGTACTCGCCCGAGATCTTCATGCGGCGCTGCTCGACGAAGGCGCGCAGCAGCTCATCCAGCGCCTGCATCATGTCCGCATCGCCATGGATCTCGAAGGGACCGAACTGCTCGATGCGGCGCATGCCGTCTTCCTTCACGTTGCCGGCCACGATGCCGGAGAACGCGCGACGCAGGTCGGCCGCCAGGGCATGCGGCGGACGGCCGTGATGCAGGTCCAGCGCGGCCATCGCCTCGTGGGTCGGCACGAACGGCTGCTGGTACTCCCACGGAATCTCGATCGACCAGTTGAAGAAGAACGAGTCCTTCTGCGCCAGGCGATGTTCGCGCACGCGCTTGATGCCCTGGGCCATCTTGCGGGCGACGTTGACCGGGTCGCCGATGATGATCTCGTAGCGGCTGGCGGCTTCCTCACCCAGGGTGAGGCGGATGAAGCGGTCGATCTGCTCGAAGTACGGCGCGGCCACGGTCGGGCCGGTCAGGATCAGCGGGAACGGCAGGTCCTTGTTCTCGTCGCGCAGCAGGATGCCCAGCAGATACAGGATCTCCTCCGCGGTGCCGACACCACCGGCGAACACGATGATGCCGTGGCCGATGCGCACGAACGCTTCGAGACGCTTCTCGATGTCCGGCATGATCACCAGGTGGTTCACGATCGGGTTCGGCGACTCGGCGGCAATGATGCCCGGCTCGGTCAGGCCGATGTAGCGCGTGGTGGTCTTGCGCTGCTTGGCGTGGGCGATGGTGGCGCCCTTCATCGGGCCCTTCATCGCACCCGGGCCGCAGCCGGTGCAGATGTCCAGCCCGCGCAGGCCCAGCTCGTAGCCGACCTGCTTGGTGTACAGGTACTCGTCGCGACCGATCGAGTGGCCGCCCCAGCAGACGACCAGGTTCGGGTCGCCCGGGTTGAGGATGCGCGCGTTGCGCAGCAGCCCGAACACCGCGTTGGTGATGCCTTCCGAAGATTCCAGCTCCGCCGCGTACGCCGGGCCCATCTCGATGGCCATGTAGGCCAGATCGCGGACCACCGCGAACAACAGCTCGGCCACACCGCGGATGATCTCGCCATCCACGAAGGCCATCGCCGGCGCGTTGACCAGATCGATGCGCACGCCGCGGTCCTGCTGTGCCACCTGGATATCGAAATCGGGATACAGATCGCGTGCCGCGCGCGGATCGTCCGAGGCGCTGCCGCTGGTCAGCACGGCCAGCGCGCAGCGGCGCAGCAGTTCGTGCATACCACCACCGGAGGCATCGCGCAGGCGCGCCACTTCCGCGCGCGACAACACATCCAGCCCACCGCGCGGGTAGATCCGCGCGTCCTGCACCGGCAGCGTCCGCGCCGGCTTTTCGTTGATCGTCATGTCCATCTTTTTCGCTTTCCTCAAGGTTACCGACTGTACCGCTGCCCCCTTAAAAAGCAAAACGGCCGGGAAACCCGACCGTTTGGACACCAATTCGAGGAGCCTGACATCTGCCCCATACCGCCCTGCACGCGAAGGCGCCAAGCCCGCGAAGCCTACACGCCCCGACCCCAAGGCACAAGGGCTTGTCTGGTCCGCGCAAAAAGAAACGGCTGGGGATGCCCCCCAGCCGTCTCCGTCACCTTCACATCAGTACAGCAATCAGAAGGTGTAACGCAGGGTCAGCAGCAGAGACCAGCGCTGCGACGGGCTCAGGCTTTCGTTGACCGCCAGCGCCTTCGGCGAGTAAACGCCACCAGCGTTGTAGTTGGTGCCGGAGATATCGTAGATGTACTTACCATCGGCGCTCACACCCGAGACGTCGGCAAGGCGACGGATCAGCGGGAAGTCAGCGCGGTGCTCGATACCCCAGTTCTTGTCGATCATGTTCAACACGTTGAACATGTCGAGGCGGATCTCACCCTTGTGACCCTTCATGAAACCAGGGATTTCCTGGCTGAAGGAAAGATCGATCTGATTCACCCAGCCAGCGCGGCTGGCGTTGCGATTGGCCACCGAGCCAGCTGCACGACTCAGGTCAGTGCTGTTGCCAAGGTAATCCCAGAACGAATCAGCCATCGCAGCCGATGCGGCATTCGCCCAGACCACGTCGTCAGGACCACCCGGGACGTAAGCAAGCGAACGACCCGAAATCCCCAGACCCTGCGCATCGTTGCCGAATACCCAGCTGTACGGCGCGCCGGTATGACCGTCATAGAAGGCAGAAACGCGGGTTGCATAGTCGCCGAAGAATTTACGTTCCCAGCTCAGCGACGCAATGATGCGGTTCGGGATCGAGTAGTTCGACGTCGACAACACGTCCTCGCCCGGGTTGTACCACGCGTTGTTCTGATAGCTGCTGTAGGCAACGCTCGAGGTGCCCGGATTGACTTCCTTGGCGCGGCTGTACGTGTACGCCAGCATGCCCGACCACGAACCATTGAACGGCTTCTTCAACGAAACGGTGAAGTTGTCCGAGCTGCCCTTGTCGGTATTTGCCAGTTCAATGACATTGCCGAAGGACGGGTTCTTGTTCCAGTTGGGCGTATTGGCGCTGGCCGGAGCACCAGCCGGGTTGCGGGCGTAGGTGAAGCGACCGTCCGGCAGCGTGCCGGTCGGAGCACCGGTGTTCAGATCGCGGTAGATGATGCCCTTGTCGACTTCAAGATGCTGGTACTCGGCAGTGAACACCAGGTCAGACCACGGAAGCTGATGGTCCAGGCCCAAAGTGTACTTCCACACGGCCGGGAGCTTGAAGTCCGGATCGACGACGTTCACGGTCATGTTGGAGGTACCCAGCCCAGGCGGGGTGATGACGCCACCCGGCACGTTCTGGTTGGCGCCGTCGCCGCTGAACAGCGGATCGCTGGGCAGACGGAGACGGTTGATGTCATAGCTGGTCACAGCAACGCCGTTGTTGGAGTACGGATTGCCAATCCACACGGCCGGCGTGTTGGAGACGAACAGACCCGCGCCGCCACGCAGCTGGGTCGGGCGCTCGCTGTCGAACTCATAGTTGAACGACACGCGAGGCTGCACCACGCTATTGCCATCGATGGTGCCGGTGTTTGCATAGCCGAAACCACCGGTCGCCGCAGCCGGATTGGCCGGGTTGTTGCGCAGGCCGCACGAACCCAGATTGCCCAAGGTACCCGGATCCGCAGCAAAACACTCATTCAACGTCGGAAGCGGGTTGACCTTCGGCATGTCATAACGCAGGCCGTACTGAACCGACAGACGATCAGTTGCCTGCCAGGTGTCCTGCAGGAACAGACCGTACTGCTTCAGCTTGAATTCGGCTGCCACGTTGCTCAAGCCATAGCCAGCTGCAGGCTGGGCCAGTCGATAGCGACGATAGGTGCCGTTCTCGAAATCAGCAATCGAGTTGAACTCGTAAGTGCCGTTGTAACGCTGCAGGAACAGGTTGTACACCTCGTCCTGCTGGTAATCGAAACCGGCCTTGATCACGTGATCACCCAGGAACCAGCTACCGGCGAAGTAAGCCGTCAGCGACTTGGTGCCCAGTACGTTTGCCTGGCTGGAGTATTCAGTGCCGAGAACGACGCTCGGGCCGGTGTCCCGGCCGCTGGTGCGAACGGTGATTTCCGGCTGGTAGCCACCAGCCAGCGGCACGCGGCTCTGATCGAACTTGCTGTAGCCCACCGATGCTTCGGTCGAGAAGGTGTCGCTCCAGTCGTCATAGAAGCTCAGGGCGTAGCTGGTGTTTTCTTTGGCTACGGTGTACCAATTGCTGGAGAGCTTCAGCTGGTCGGTCGAGCTGGCGGTGACGATCGGCTCGTCTTCCTCGGTACGGCTAAAGCGAAGGCTGGCGCGATGGAAATCATTGATGTTCCAGTCGATCTTGGCCAGGTAGCGCTTGCTTTCAATATCAGCATTTGCCGAAGAGGTATCACCAGCAACAACGCCAAAACGATCAGCAGCGGCCGTAATGCGATTCAGGTCGGCCGTGGTAACACCCGTAACGGTGCTTGCAGCCCCGGAATCAGCGGTGCCCCACAGCGAACCCGGGCTTTCCTTGATGCTTTCTTCATAGGAGGCGAAGAAGAACAGCTTGTCCTTCAGGATCGGGCCGCCCACCGTTGCACCCTTCGTGGTGTCCTTGGTGAAACCGGTCCACTTCGCGCCATTCTGGCTCTTGCCGACCATGTCATCCGGATCCTGGTAGACGTAATACGCCGAACCATGGAACTCGTTGGTGCCGCTCTTGGTGACTGCATTGACCCAAGCGCCGACGCCGCGGCGGGTAGCCACGTCAAAGTTGGCCGTCGAGATGTTGTAGCTTTCAATCGCGTCCTGCGAAATCGGCGTACCCTTCGTCGGCAGGCCGTTGTCATTCAAACCAAAGGGGTCACCGGCGTTGATCGTGTCGATCGTGATGCTGTTGTAACGATTGTTCTGGCCCATTGCCGAGAACGCACCGCGGTCGCGATCGGTGACGACCACGCGCGGATCCATACGCACCACGTTCTGGATCGAGCGATCCGGGGTCGGCGTGCGGTCCAGATCCTGACGGCTCAGATTGGTGGCAACGCCCTTGTTGTCCGAGGTAAAGGCTTCCGGCATGCGCGAGGCAACGACGCTGACCGAATCAAGCGTTGCCACGTCACCAGTCAAGGCGGCACTGACGTTGGTGACCTTGTCCAGGTTCAGATACACGCCCTCTTCGGTGCGGGTGCCCTCCCCGGACTTGGTGATGGTGATCGTGTACGGACCACCCACGCGCAGGCCGCGCGCGTTGTAACGACCCGACGCATCGGTGGTCGCACGGCTGACCGTGCCCGACTCGGTGTGCGTGATGGTGACTTCGGCACCGACGACAGGCGCACCTGCGGCCGACGTGACCTGACCGCCGACACCGGCAGAGGTGCTCTGGGCGAAGGCGGGTACGGCGGCAAGTGCAGCCACGAGACCAAGCGTCAGCTTGGACATCCGGAGACAACGGGAGTGGGTCATTGGGGAGTAGCCTCGATGCGAGATTGGCGATGGCGGAGAAAAAAACGCGCCCAAGCAGCCTTGCTGGCGGCTGACTGGACTTTTATCTGGGTTCCCTAGCCGCGAGCTGGTTTCAGCCGCAACGGTTAACACTAGATTAACACGGTAGCCCCGGATTGTGACGGTTTGGCGACAAAACACACGCCATCACAACGGGATCGTGACGCTATCTTCACATCTGAGTGTGACGGGCTGAATTCGGGCCAGTGGGGCCCTCAGCTGTGTCGAGATGGGTGCCCGCAAGTTGGCCGGGGAGCCGGGGAGCCGGCCAGCGGCCGGCACTACCGTGAAAGAGGCGGTGACGCCTTTGCCGCTCTCAGGCCTCGAGGATCTGGCCGCGGTGGGCGGCGCCCGCAGCGGACAGCAGCAGGACCGCCGCGGCGGCGCACTCGGCCGGGTCACGGGCGGTGCGGTCTTCATCCAGGGAGAACGCACGGGCGCGCAGCGCCGTACGCATCGGGCCGGGTTGCAGGCCGCTGACCCGCACCGGGCTGCGGCCGAGTTCGTCATGCAGGGAAGCGATCAGGCCGCGCAGGCCGTGCTGGGCCGCGCCGTAGCCGCCCCAATAGGCCTGCCCTACCCGCGCCGGGTCATCCACGGTGAACACCAGCGCGGCATCGTCACTCTGGCGCAGCAGCGGCAGGCAGGCCTGGGCCAGCCAGGCCGGCGCGGTCAGGTTCACATGCACGGCGCGGGCAAAGGCGGCCGGGTCGGCCAGCTCGAACGGGGTCAGCCCGGCGAAATCAGCTGCGCAATAGAGAACACCATCCAGATGACCGAGCTCGGAGTGCAGGCGCTCGGCCAGGGTGGCGTAATCGTCCGGGGTGGCGCCTTCCAGATCCAGCGGATACAGCAACGGCTCGGGGCCGACCGCCTCGACGGCGGCGTAGACCCGGTCCAGGCGGCGCGGTTTGCGCCCCAGCAGGACCACGGTTGCCCCGGCCTGCGCGCAGGCGACAGCGGCCGCGCTACCAAAGCCTCCCCCGGCCCCGGCGATAAGAATGACGCGATCGGCGAGCGATCCGGTCCCGACCACCACGGACGGGACCGCACTCACGGCTGGGAAGCCTCTTCGACGATGCGCTTGAGCTCGCCGGATTCGAACAGCTCCAGCACGATGTCGCAGCCACCGATCAGCTCGCCGTGGATGAACAGCTGCGGGAATGTCGGCAGGTTGGAGAAGCGCGGCAGGTTGGCGCGGATCTCGGGTTCTTCCAGCACGTTGACCGTGCGCAGCGCGATCGCGCCGGCGGCCATCAACGCCTGGATGGCACGGCTGGAAAAGCCGCACATGGGATATTGCGGAGTGCCCTTCATGAACAACACGAGGGGGTAACGTTCGACTTCGGACTGGATCTGCTGCATCACCGCCACAACGACTCTCCCTCCAATGGGACAACCCGGCCTCACCGGTCGGATAGACTTCCCTGGCCGCCATTGTATGCCCTACCTTCGGGTGGTGGGCACCCTGCCATCCGCCACACTGATGACGACCCGCCATGGATCGGCGCTCTCCCTTCCCAATCTGTCGTGCCCATGCCCCTCGAACTGCCTCGCCTTCCCTACGACCGCGCCGCCCTTCAGCCTCACCTGTCGGCGGAGACGCTGGACCTGCACCACGGGCGCCACTTCCGTGACTACCTGGATACGGTGAACGCACGTATTGAAGGCACGGAGCTGGCCGAGCTGCCGCTGGAGGAGATCGTCCGCCAGAGCCAGGGCAGCCTGTTCGATGCCGCGGCCCAGGCCTGGAACCACCAGTTCTATTTCCAATGCCTGCACCCGCGCGCCGGTGGCGATCCGCAGGGCCGGCTGGGTGAACTGGTCACCCGTCATTTCGGGGATGCCAAGCGCCTGCGCGATACCTTCGACAGCGCCGCACTGCGTCTGTTCGGCTCGGGCTGGGTGTGGCTGGTACAGCACCCCAATGGCGCGCTGGCGATCCAGGTCACGCGCAACGCGGGCACGCCGCTGACCGGCGAGAGCACCCCGCTGCTGGCCTGCGATGTGTGGGAACACGCGTATTACACCGACTACCAGAATGAGCGCGCGCGCTATCTGGAGGCGTTCTGGAAACTGGTGAACTGGGACTTCGTCACCGCGCAACTGCGCGATTGAGGCCCGGTAGCGCACGACCGTTGGTCGTGCGTCCAGGTAGTGCAGGCCGCTGGCCGGCACCCCTCGCCTTCAACCGCGCAGGATCTCGATGACCGGCGCGACCTGCTCACCGCGATCAAGCTGCGCACCGACGCTTTCCAATGCACCGGCCAGCGCCGCCGCATCGTCATCGCGCAGCGTGGCATGGCCAACCTTGCGCCCGTCCCGCGCCTGCTTGCCGTAATCGTGCCAATGGCCGCCGGCCTGGCCGAGCACCGCGTTGGCATCGGGCATCTGGCCGATCCAGTTGAGCATGCAGGCATGGCCCAGCATCCGCGTATCGCCCAGCGGCAGGCCGAGCACGGCGCGCAGGTGGTTGTCGAACTGCGAGGTCTCGCTGCCTTCGATGGTCCAGTGGCCGGAGTTGTGCACGCGCGGTGCCATCTCGTTGGCCAGCAGTTCATCGCCGCGGCAGAACAGTTCGAGCGCGAACACGCCGACATAGTCCAGGCGCTCGGCCAGCGTACGTGCGTAGCCGATGGCCGCCTCGTGCTGGAGCGCCGGCAGCTGCGCCGGGGCCAGGCTGGCCGAGAGCACCCCGTTGACGTGCCAGTTGCCGGTGATCGGCCAGGCGCGGAACTCGCCATCCTGCCCGCGGACCGCCACCACGCTGACCTCGCGATCAAAGGCGACGAAGCCTTCCAGAATCAGGCCGGTCTTCTCGACCTGGCTGCCGAGGGTGTCCCAGGCAGCGTCGATGTCGGCCGCGCTGCGGATCCGGAACTGGCCCTTGCCGTCATAGCCCAGCCGGCGGGTCTTGACGATGCAGGGCATGCCGAACTCGGCGACCTTGGCCGCCAGTTCGTCGCGGCTGCGGATATCGGCGAAGGGCGGCAGCGGGATGCCCAGCGACTGGAACAGGGTCTTCTCGCTGAGCCGATCCTGGGCCACGGCCAGCGCATCCGGATTGGGATACACCGGCACGCGCTCGGCCAGGAACTTGGCGCTGCGCGCCGGCACGTTCTCGAAATCGAAGGTCACCACGTCCACGCGGGCGGCGAACGCGGCCAGGGCCGCCTCATCCTCGAACGCGGCCACCTGCAGCGGTGCCACCTGGGCACCACAGGCATCGGCGGCCGGGTCGAACAGCTCGAAGCGCAGCCCCATCGGCGCACCGGCCAGGACCATCATGCGGGCAAGCTGACCGCCGCCCAGAATGCCAACGGTCCTGGGGGTCATTGACGCGGGTCGTCGTGGGCCATGACGTCTTCGGTCTGGCGGGCGCGGAAGGCCTCGAGCGCTTCGCCGATCGCCGGCTGGTCCGAGGCCAGCATGGCGGCTGCGAACAACGCCGCGTTGGAGGCGCCGGCGTTGCCGATGGCGAAGGTGGCGACCGGAATACCGGCCGGCATCTGCACGATCGAGAGCAGCGAATCCATGCCGTTCAGGGCTTTGGACTGCACCGGCACGCCCAGCACCGGCACGGCGGTCTTGGCGGCGATCATGCCCGGCAGGTGCGCGGCCCCGCCGGCACCGGCGATGATCGCGCGCAGGCCACGCTGGCCCGCCTGCTCGGCGTAGGTGAACAGCACGTCCGGCGTGCGATGCGCCGAGACCACTTTCACTTCATAGGGAACGCCCAGCGAATCCAGCTTCTGGGCGGCGTGCTGCATGGTTTCCCAATCCGAGCGGGATCCCATGACGATGCCGACGAGCGGCGCGGTTTGGTTGAGGGTCATTGGCCGTCACCTGCCTTAAAGACGTATTCTAGCCGTCTTCCACGCAAGACGAAGAATCCATGGATCGCAAGCTGCTCGACCTCCTGTGCTCGCCCGATACGCGCCAGCCCCTGTCCCTGCTCGACGCCACCGGCCTGGACGCGCTCAACCGCGCGATCGGCAGCGGTGCCGTGCTCAAGGCCGATGGCAGCCCGCAGGCGCAGACGCTGCGCGAGGCCCTGCTGACCCGCGACCGCAAGCAGGTGTTCCGCGTGGACGACGGCATCCCGGTGCTGCTGGCCGAAGAGGCCATCGCCACCGCCCAGATCGCCGATTTCCCGGAAAAATGAGCCACCTCCCCGTGCCGGCCCCCGAGGCCGCCCTGGTGGCCGCCGATGTGGCCCGTGCGCTGGCCGAGGACATCGGCAGCGGTGATGTCACCGCCGCCCTGCTTCCGGACCGCCCCGACAGCGCCTACCTGCTGTGCAAGCAGGACGCGGTGATCGCCGGCCGCCCGTGGTTCGATGCGACCCACCGGGCACTCGATCCGGAGGTCAGGATCGAGTGGCGCGTGGCCGAGGGCGACCGCGTCGCCGCCGGCACGGTGCTGGCGCTGCTGCAAGGCCGCAACCGCAGCCTGGTGAGCGCCGAGCGGACCTCGTTGAACTTCCTGCAGACGCTGTCCGGCACGGCGACCACCACCGCGCAGTACGTCGCGGCCGTGGCCGGTACCGGCGCGCGGATCCTGGACACCCGCAAGACCCTGCCCGGCCTGCGCGTGGCGCAGAAATACGCGGTGCGCTGCGGCGGCGGTGACAACCATCGCCTGGGCCTGTTCGACACGGTGATGCTCAAGGAAAACCACATCCGCGCGGCCGGCTCGCTGACCGCTGCGGTGCTGGCGGCGCGTGCGCAGTGGCCGGCGTTGCCGCTGGTGGTCGAGGTCGAAGACCTGGACCAGCTGCGCGAGGCGCTGGCGGTGGGCTGCACCCGCATCCTGATCGACGATTTCGATGCCGCCACGCGGCGCGAGGCCGTGCGCATCGCGGCCGGGCGGATTCCGCTGGAGGTGTCTGGCAGTGTCGGCCTGGACGGCCTGCGCGCGATCGCCGAGGACGGCGTGGACTGCATTTCCATCGGCGGGCTGACCAAGCATGTGCAGGCAATCGACCTGTCATTGAAACTGGGTCCGCCCCCGGGCTGAGGCGCGCGTGTCGATCAACGGTCGACATCTGCCGGGCTGGTAGCGCACGACCGTTGGTCGCGCGGCGTCGGCGCGCGGTGTTCACGGGATCGGCAGACCGGGTCTGCGAGGCTTGCCCTGCCCCCACCCGGAGAGCGCGCATGCGCCCCTTGTTCCTGCTTGCATGTCTGTCGCCGCTGGCGACGCTGCTGCCGGCCACCGCATCCGCGGCCGAGGTCTGCGATATCCCACCCCGGTTCGGGCTGAGCCCGCTGGCCGTGGCCATCGTGCAGACCGCCTGCAACGAACACCGCCTCTGGTACCGCCCCTTCATCGACCGCGATGGCCGCGCGGCCAGCCTCAGCGTGACCGAAGCCGAGGACGTCCACCTGGCCGACAACGGCCTCGTCGCGTGGCAGCGGGTGGTCGGCTACTGGCGGCAGAGCGGCACGTTGTCGCCGATGGGCAGCCAGCCCGGCGCATCGAGCTGCCTGGCCCCACCGGGCACGCGCTACACCGATAGCGACTGCCGTGCGTTCCTGATAGACAACCCGTGGTCGGCCGCCTTCATTTCCTGGGTGATGACCCGCGCCTCGGTACCCGGCTTTACCCGCTCGCCCCGACACATCGACTACATCCGCGCTGCCTACCAGAACAGCGGGCCGTACCGGATGACCGACCCGGCGCAGGAGAAACCCGCGCCCGGCGACCTGCTGTGCTACCTGCGCGACCGCCGCGAGACCCTGAGCTACAGCGGGCTGGTGCAGTCGCTGGGCAGCGGCGCGGTGACGCACTGGAAATCGCACTGCGAAGTGGTGATCGCGGCCAACATGGGCGGCGACCGCACGCTGTATCTGATCGGCGGCAACGTCATGAACACCGTGGCGTTGCGCAAACTGTCGCTGGACCGCAGCGGCCGGATCGAGCTGCCTCCCGCGAAGGCCGGTGCAGGCGATGGGGTGGATCTGGGCTGCACGCCGGGCCGCGAAGAGGAATGCAGCTTCAATCGCCAGGATTGGGCCGCACTGCTGAAGCTGGTGGCGACCGCGCCGGCGACGGTGCCGATGGGAACTCCGGACCCGGCGACCCTGCCCGCTCCCGGCGTGACGGCACCGCCGATGGCGGCTCCGGCTTCCCAGGCACCGATGCGAGCGCCCACCGTGGTTCCGCCCCGTCCGCCGGTCCCGAGCGCGAACCCGGTTCCGGCCCCGCCGGCGAGCCCGACTCGGACGCCGACACCCACACCGACACCGATACCCGTCCCGCCACCGCCACCGCGCACGCCCTGATCACGATCGCGCGGATGGCTTGATCCGCGCCGCATTCGTCGCCATCTTGGGAGGACCGACCTCCCTGACCGCGCCGAGTCACCGATGCCCAGTTTGATCCTGTTGATGATTGCCGGCGCGTTTGCCTACGCCTTCTGGAATTCTTCGCGTGCCGCCGCCGAACGTGCAGGCGTGCTCGGGCGCAATGCCTGCCGCGCTGCCGATGTGCAGTGGCTGGACCAGAGCGTGCACGCCACCGGCCTGCGCGTATGCCGCAAGGAGAACGGTTGGCTGGGCTGGGAGCGCACCTTCAAGTTCGAGTACTCGCACGATGGCGTGGACCGCCACAGCGGGCGCATGGTGCTGCGCGGTGATCAGCTGATCACGTTCGTGGGGCCGTCGGCGGCGCGGATCAGTGAGATCCGCCGCGATATCGATACACGGGATGCCGAAGACGTCTGAGCCCGGTAGAGCCGACCGTTGGTCGGCTGCTCTCTACGGACATCCAAGACAACCGACCCACGGCAGCCGACCAACAGCAGCCAACCAACCGCAGCCGACCAACGGTCGGCTCTACCGGGTCGGTGTCGTGGATCCCCAATGAAATGGCCGCCTTGCGGCGGCCATGGTGGGTCTTATTTGACCACCCGCAGATGCGGGCGACCGCTGGGCTTGGGCGGTGCATCGTCCGGCGGGGTCGGTGAATCGTCCGGCGGCAGCGCATCGTCCGGACCCGGCTCATGGCCCGGGATGTCATCCGGCAGCGCCATGCCCTGCCCCGTCTCGCGGGCGTACACGGCCAGCACGGCCGAGATCGGCACCTGCACCGGGTAACTGGTGCCGGAGAAGCGGGCCGAGAAGCTCACGCTGTCATTGTCGATATGCAGGCGCACCACGGCGCGCTCGGCGATGTTCAGGACGACGCGGCCGTCCTTGACCGCGCTCTGCGGCACCTGCACGCCAGGCATGCCGGCGTCGACCAGGATATGCGGCGTCAGGTCGTTGTCATTGATCCATTCCACCAAGGCCCGCAACAGGTACGGACGGTGGCTGGTCATGCGAAAAGTGTCTTCAGTCATGTGGTAGAGCCGAGCCGTGCTCGGCTGCTCTTGATCCGGATTGCCTGATGCAAGTGTACGCGCCCGCCTACCCGCAGGTCAGCCATGGCGCGTACCGGCACCGCGATTTCGTTCAGTACACGGGTGTGCCGCATGCGGCACACATCCCGCCGATCAGACCGGCAGATCGCGCAGTTTCTTTTCCTGGTCGGTCAGGCTGCGGATGAAGCCGGGGTGCCGGAAAATGCGGTTGCCATAGTCTTCGATCGACTTGCCATCCTTCGGCAGCGGCACGTCCAGTGCCTGGAGTCGCCAGATGATCGGCGCCATCGCGCAGTCGGCCAGGCTCATTTCCGGGTTGAGGAAGAACTTGCTGGCCTTGAACAACGGCACCGCGCTGGTCAGCAGTTCCTTGAGCCGTTTGCGCCCGGCCTCGGCCTGGGTCTTGTTGCCCAGCTGGATGGCCTGAACCTGTGGCACCCAGTCGTGTTCGATGCGCAACATCGCCAGGCGGATGCGGGCCCGCGAGAGCGGATCGACCGGCATCAGCGGCGGGTGCGGATAGCGCTCGTCCAGGTATTCGCTGACCACCGACGCCGCGTACAGCACCAGCTCGCGTTCCACCAGAGTGGGCACGGAGTGGTACGGATTGAGATCGATGAGATCTTCGGGCGGGTTCTGCGGGTCGACCGGCACGGAGTCATAAGTGACGCCCTTGGCCGCCAATACCAGCCGCACGCGATGGCACAGCACATCGTCGTTCGAGGAAAACAGCGTCAGGGTATTCCGCATGCGTACGCTCGCCGCCATCAAAGGCTCTCCAACGTCCGGTAACCGCCGGTCGTATCGGCGCCGCCAGCCCATTGCCAACGGTCGTCACAGTACCCGAGTGTGCAACCGCACATCACAAAAGCCAATAGGTCGATCGTCCCACGGCAGGAACGATCGACGCGGGAAGGCGTCCGACCGCTCAGTGGACGTCCTTCCAGTATTCCTTCTTGAGCAGATAGGCCAGGAAGGTCAGCAGCGCCAGGAACAGGATCACCCACACGCCCAGCTTCTGGCGTTTCAGGGCAGCCGGCTCGCCGGCATACTCCAGGAAGTTGGTGATGTCGCGCACCGCCTGATCGTACTGCCCGGCATCGATGTTGCCCGGCTGTTCGATCTTCAGCCCGACCACCGGTGCATCCAGCCCGGGGCCCTCGGCCTTGCCATGCACCGCATGCTGCAGCCCCTGCATTTCCCACAGGGGGTTGGGCATGGAGGCATTGGGGAACACGGTGTTGTTCCAGCCCAGCGGCCGCGTGGGATCCAGGTAGAACGACTTGAGGTAGGTGTAGACCCAGTCGCTGCCCCGCACGCGCGAGATCAGGCTCAGGTCCGGCGGCATCTTGCCGAACCACTTCTCGGCCTGCGCCTTGGGCATCGTCACCGGAATCGGTTCACCCACCGGGGTGCCGGTGAAGTTGAGGTTGTTCATGACCTCTTCTTCGCTCAACCCGAGATCGGCAGCCATGCGCGAGTAGCGCAGGTATTTCAGCGCGTGGCAGCCGGAGCAGTAATTCATGTAGAGCTGCGCGCCGCGCTGCAGCGAGGCACGATCGCTCAGGTCATTGCCGGCCTGCAGGGTCTTGGCGCCCTCGGCGGCATCGGCCACCGCGACACCGAGCATCAGGGCCGCCGCGCAGGCCAGCCGGACAATCCAGTGGTCAGTCATGCGTGGTCACCCGGTCCGGTACCGGCTTGGTCCTGTCCAGCTTGGTCCATAGCGGCATGGTGATGAAGAAGGCGAAATACAGGAAGGTCAGCACGCGCCCGATGTAGGTCTCGTGCGCATCCGTACCCGGGCCGGAGCCGATCACGCCCAGCCACACGAAGCACACCGCGAACATGCCCAGCAGGCCGCGCGAGAGCAGGCCGCGGTAGCGGTAGGACTTTACCCGCGCCCGGTCCAGCCACGGCACCAGGAACAGGATGGCGATCGCCGAGAACATCACGATCACGCCCCCGAGCTTGTTGGGCACCACGCGCAACATGGCGTAGTACGGGGTGTAGTACCAGACCGGCTTGATGTGCTCGGGCGTCACCAGGCGGTTGGCCTCGGTGAAGTTGTCGTGCTCGAGGAACAACCCGCCGAAGGCCGGGGCGAAGAAGATGATGAAGGCGGCGATGATCAGCAGGAAGCCGGCGCCGACCGCATCCTTGAGCGTGTAATACGGATGGAAGGGAATGCCATCGGTAGGCGCGGTGGCCGACCAGCGGTTGCCCTTCGGGCCCTTCTTGATCTCCACGCCGTCCGGATTGTTGGAGCCCACTTCATGCAGCGCGCCCAGGTGCAGCACCACCAGCAGCAGCAGCACCAGCGGCAGCGCGATCACGTGCAGGGCGAAGAAGCGGTTGAGGGTGGCGTCGCTGGGCAGGTAGTCGCCCATGATCCATTCGGTCAGGCCGGTCCCGATCACCGGGATCGCGCCGAACAGCGAGATGATCACCTTGGCGCCCCAGAACGACATCTGGCCCCAGGGCAGCACGTAGCCCATGAAGGCTTCGGCCATCAGCACCAGGTAGATCAGCATGCCCAGGATCCAGACCAGTTCGCGCGGCTTCTGGTAACTGCCGTAGAGCAGGCCGCGGAACATGTGCAGGTAGACCACGATGAAGAACAGCGAGGCACCGGTGGAGTGCATGTAGCGGATCAGCCAGCCCCACTCCACGTCCCGCATGATGTATTCGATGGAGGCGAACGCTTCGGCCGCGTTCGTCTTGTAGTGCATCGTCAGGAAGATGCCGGTGACGATCTGGTTGACCAGGATCAGCAGCGCCAGCGAACCGAAGTAGTACCAGATGTTGAAGTTCTTGGGCGCGTAATACTCGCTGACGTGCTTGCGGTAGACCGGCATCAGGCCCGGCGCGCGGGCGTTGACCCAGTCGGCCAGTCCGGTGGCGGTGCGGGAAAGGATATTGGCCATGATCAAGCCGCCCCCTGCGGATCAACGCCGATGATGATGGTGTTGTCGTCCTGGTAATGGTGCGGCGGCACCAGCAGGTTGATCGGTGCCGGAACATCCTTGAACACGCGACCGGACATATCGAAGCGCGACTTGTGGCAGGGGCAGAAGTAGCCGCCCTTCCACTGCGGGTCGTAGGGCTCGGGGCGGATCTCGGCGACCATTTCCGGCGAACAGCCCAGATGGGTGCACAGCCCGACCAGCACCGATACCTCGGCCTTGATCGAACGGAATTCGGGATTCTGCTTGAGCACGTACTCGGGCTGCTGTTCTTTCTCGCCCGACTCGGGATCCTTCAGGCGGCCGTCCAGCCCGTGCAGTGCATCGAGGATGGCCTTGGAGCGCTTGACGATCCAGATGGGCTGCCCACGCCACTCCATGACCAGACGCTGGCCTTCCTGGAGCGCACTGATGTCGGCAATCACCGGGGCACCGGCCAGTTTGGCGCGGGCGCTGGGATTCCAGGACTTGATGAACGGTACCGCTGCAAATCCGACGCCGACCGCTCCGACCACCGCAGTGGTTGCTGAGAGAAACCGCCGACGTCCAGTGTTGACTGGATCGTTTACCCCATCGTTGGCCATCCGGCACTCCGATATTGATTTAGGTAGCTTGAGGCTGCCAGCAGACCGGTGGGGGCCAGTCCACATTGAATCAGCCGCGAGTGTAGCTGAACCGAAGTCGGCCACACAACGCGGTACTACGGAACGACATTACCCCGACAGTACGGCATCAGGTACCACCGGCGCCATGGGTTATTGATGGCTGGCCACTGCGCCGCGATAGCGGTCGGCCAACAGGGCCACCCGCTTCACGTAATACCGGGTCTCGCTGTAAGGCGGCACGCCACCATGGCGGTCGACCGCGCCCTCGCCGGCGTTGTAGCCCGCCGCAGCCAGGGTGAGATCACCGTTGAAGCGCTTGAGCAGCCAGGACAGGTACTGCACGCCGCCGCGGATGTTCTGCGAAGCATCGAAGGAATCGCTGACCCCGAAACGGCGCGCGGTCGGTGGCATTAGCTGCATCAGGCCCTGTGCGCCGGCGCGGCTGAGCGCGGTCGGGTTGTAGGCCGATTCGGCATGGATGATCGCGCGGACCACCGCCTCTTCCACCCCGAACTCACGGGCGGCGGCGGCAATCTCGCTCTGGTAGGCCGTGGTGTTGAGCCGCACCGAGCCGAAGTTGACGGCCGGGTTCGCCCCGCAGGCGTAGCAGCGCTCGATGAAGCTGTAGTGGATGGTGCGGACCTGGCCAATGCTGGCGATAGCGGCCGGGCGTGCGCTGGTGTAATGGCGAACGCCATCCTTCATATAGGCATACAGCTGGCCGCTGCGGACCTTCCCTGCCTTGCCAGCGGCCGCTGCCGGGGCGGACGGCGCGCTCAGCACCGTGGCCGGGGCGGTGGCCGGGGCAGGAGCCGGGGTGATCGCGGTCGCCGTCGTGGCGGTATCGGCCCGGACCGGGGCGGGCGTGGCACCGGCGATCGGCGCCGCCGGCGTCGGCGCGGGAGGGGTTGCCAGGGCCCGGCGGGGCGCCGCGCTGCGGTCGGGCCGGTAGCTGCTGATCACGCTGCAGGCGGCCCCGGCCACACGCTTGCTCACATAGCTGGGAATGCCGTCACTGCCGACGCACTTGTACAGGGTGCCCGCACTGGCCGGCATAGCGGTCAGCGCAGCCAAGGCCAGCGCAGCGATCCCCAACATCCCCTTCATGAGCGGGAGTGTCCCCAATTCGCCGGGGATTGCCAAGGGGGGAGCCCGACCCGGCTACAATGACCTGCTCACCGCAGCCATCCGGCTGCCTGCCCGCCCACCCGACTGGAATAAGCGCCATGACCGGGACGCCAGCTTCGACCGCGCCGACTTCGGCCGGTTCTGCCTTGCCTGCCTCTGCTCCGCCCAGCTCCGCCCCCCGCCCCGATCTGCTCCCCCTGCCCGGCGCCAGGCCGCAGGTGACGGGTCCGGTGCGCGGCAAGCTGTACATCAAGACCCACGGTTGCCAGATGAACGAGTACGACTCGACCAAGATGGCCGCCGTGCTCGCCGCCTCGGAAGGGCTGGAACTCACCGACGACCCGGCCGAGGCCGACGTGTTGTTGATGAACACCTGCTCGATCCGCGAGAAGGCCCAGGAGAAGGTGTTCAGCCAGCTCGGTTACTGGAAGGCGCTGAAGAACAACGGCCGTGGCGTGATCATCGGGGTCGGCGGCTGCGTGGCCTCGCAGGAAGGCGAGGCGATCATCAAGCGCGCGCCACACGTGGATCTGGTGTTCGGCCCGCAGACCCTGCACCGCCTGCCGGAGCTGATCCGCCAGCGCCGTGAATCGGGCAAATCGCAGGTGGACATCAGCTTCCCGGAGATCGAGAAGTTCGATGCCCTGCCCGAGCCGCGTGCCGAGGGTGCCTCCGCGTTCGTCTCGATCATGGAAGGCTGCTCGAAGTACTGCTCGTTCTGCGTGGTGCCCTACACCCGCGGCACCGAGGTCAGCCGCCCGTTCGAGGACGTGGTGGTGGAAGTGGCGCAGCTGGCCGCCCAGGGCGTGCTGGAGATCAACCTGCTCGGCCAGAACGTCAACGCCTACCGCGGCCCGTATGGCGACGGCGAGTTCGCCGACCTGGGCTTGCTGATCCGCACCATCGCCGAGATCGACGGCGTCGGCCGGATCCGCTTCACCACCTCGCACCCGCTGGAGTTCAGCGATTCGCTGATCGATGCCTACCGCGACGTGCCGCAGCTGGCCAACTTCCTGCACCTGCCCGTGCAGGCCGGCAGCGACCGCGTGCTCTCGGCGATGAAGCGTGGCTACACCGCGCTGGAATTCAAATCCAAGATCCGCAAGCTGCGCGCGGTGCGTCCGGACATCTCGATCAGCTCGGATTTCATCGTCGGTTTCCCCGGCGAGACCGACGCCGAGTTCGAGAAGACCATGAAGCTGATCGAGGACGTGGGCTTCGACCAGAGCTTCTCCTTCATCTATTCACGGCGCCCGGGTACCCCCGCGGCGGATCTGGAAGACACCACCACCGATGCGGAAAAGCACGCGCGCCTGTCGCGCCTGCAGGCCCGGATCAACGAGCAGGCCGCGGCCATTTCGGAAAATATGGTCGGTACCGTGCAGACCGTGCTTGTGGAAGGCCCCTCCAAGCGCAACCCGAACGAGCTGACCGGCAAGAGCGAGAACATGCGCTCGGTGAATTTCCCGGGGCACCCGCGCCTGGTCGGCCAGTTCGTGGATGTGGTGATCACCGAGGCGTACAGCAACTCGCTGCGGGCGCGGATGGTGACGGCAGACTGAGCGGGATGGCCGGACGTCGGTCCGGCCATCGTTGACGCTTTTTTGACCACGCAATTGAACCCATTGCCGCAGTAGGGCTGGCGCCACCTATCCACAGGTTGCTGCACCGGCATTGCACAGCCCCTGTGGAAAACCACTTTCCGCCGGTGCTGTAGCGGCGGCCCCACACCCGCGCTACCCTGTTCTCCCTTTCCCTGCTTGCGGCCCGGTCGGCTGGACCGGCGGCCGCCGGACGCAATGACCGCACTCGCACAACGCGACTTCACCCTCACCCCGGAAGACAACGAGCGCCTGGCCAACATGGCCGGCCCGTTCGATGAACATCTCCGCCAGGTGGAACTCAAACTCGGCGTGGAAATCGCCAACCGTGGCCACGTGTTCCGCGTGACCGGCCCCAAGGCCGTGGTGGCCGATGCGCAGGCCCTGATCGAAGCGCTGTACGCCGAAGCCGGCGACGTGGTGTTCGACAGCCATGCCATCCACCTGCGGCTGAACCAGGCCAACGTGGAGCATGTGGTCGAGCGCGCCTATGAGGCCCAGGAAGTGGCGATCAAGGTCAAGCGCGGCACCGTGCGCGGCCGCGGCGCCAACCAGGCCCGCTACCTGCATCAGATCACCACGCACGACATCAACTTCGGCATCGGCCCGGCCGGCACCGGCAAGACGTTCCTGGCCGTGGCCAGCGCGGTGGAAGCGCTCAATGAAGCGCGCGTGCAGCGCCTGATCCTGGTCCGCCCGGCGGTGGAAGCCGGCGAGAAGCTGGGCTTCCTGCCCGGTGACCTGAGCCAGAAGGTGGACCCGTACCTGCGACCGCTGTACGACGCGCTGTATGAAATGCTCGGCGTGGAGAAGGTGCTCAAGCTGCTGGAGAAGAACGTCATCGAGATCGCGCCGCTGGCCTACATGCGCGGCCGCACGCTCAACGATGCATACGTGATCCTGGACGAAGCGCAGAACACCACGGTCGAGCAGATGAAGATGTTCCTGACCCGGCTGGGCTTCGGCTCCACGGCCGTGGTGACCGGCGACCTCACCCAGACCGATCTGCCCAAGCACGTGAAGTCCGGCCTGCGCGATGCGATCGATGTGCTGCGTGATGTCGAGGGCGTGAGCTTCACCTTCTTCGAAGCGCGCGACGTGGTCCGTCACCCGCTGGTGGCCCGCATCGTCAGCGCCTACGACCGCCGCGATCTGCAGCAGGTCCAACCCGGAGCGACCCCATGACCCGTGGTCCCGTGCGACTGGACGTCGCCATCAGCTACGCCCTGCCCCGCGCCGGTCTGCCCTCGGCGGTGAGCTTCCGCAAGTGGGTGGCCGCCGCCCTGAAGGGCCGCATCCGCGAGGCCGACCTGGCGATCCGGCTGGTCGATGCGAAGGAGGGCCAGTCCTTGAACCGGCACTACCGCGGCAAGGATTACGCGACCAATGTGCTCAGCTTCCCGGCCGAACTGCCGGAGGGCCTGCCCAAGGGCGTGAAATTCCCGCTGCTCGGCGATCTGGTGATCTGCGCCCCGGTGGTCGCCCGCGAGGCCGACGAGCAGGGCAAGGCGCTCAACGCCCATTACGCGCACCTGACCGTGCACGGCGTGCTGCACCTGCTCGGCTGGGACCATGAGGACGAGAAGGAAGCCGACGCCATGGAACAGCTGGAGCGCGACATCCTGGCCGAACTGGGCATTGCCGATCCGTATGCCGGCGAGCGCTGAACCGAACGGTCGTTGCGATTGCTGATTTCCCCGTCATACAAGGAGGTATGTCGTCATGCCGGTTCCTGATCGCCGCTCCGCACTTGGTCCGGTACTGCTTGCCGTGTCGGTCATCGCGCTGCTGTACTGCGCGGTCGGTGCGCCGGGCCTCGCCGGGCTGACCCCGGCCGGCCGCGATCCCATCGCGCTGCGGTGGGGAATGCTCGCACTGTCCGCGGTGATCGCATCGCTCTCATTGACGCCCGCACGCAGCTGGTGGAAGGCACGTCAACAGCGCGCGCCGCTATCGGCTGTCTCGGCCAGGCGCCTGTCTGCGCTGGCGGCGGCGACGCTGGTGCTGGGCACGCTCACCTGCGTGGTCACCGGCCTGATCCTGCCTCATCTGCTGGCCGGTCCTGCCGGGGCGACGCTCAGCGCCACCGCCCTGAACGTGGTCGGCTGGTCCGGGCTGGCCGCTGCCCTGGCGGCCCCGCTGGGGTGGCGCACCCTGTATCGCTGGGCGCGACGCGATGGAGCATCGCCTGCCCAGTCATCGATATTCCGCGCACGGCCCGTACAGGTGGCACTGCTGTTCGTGCTCGCCGCAGCCTTCGCACTGGTGTTCGGGCGCGCGCTGATGGCGGTCACCGCCGGCGGCCCGGGGGTGATCCACCTGGGCGCCTCCGCGCTGGTGCTGTGCGCGGCCGGCATCGCGGTGGTTTCCTTCACCACCACCCTGCGCTGGCTGGTCCGCCGCCGTTGATGCTCTGCCACGGCGAACCGGCGCCCGCTATCATCGGTGCCGCGTCCGTGCCGTGCACGCCTTAGTTGATGGACCTGTTGCGATGACCCCGTTCCGATGCGCCTGCCTGGGCCTGCTCGCCCTGCTGCCCACCCCGGCCTTCGCCGAGGCGGCGCCGCTGGACCTGACCGCCCTGATCGAATGCCGCCAGAGCGTGAGTGACTACGACGCGGTGGCCCCGGTCGTGGCCGACCCGCTCAAGGCGGTCGCCAACGGCCTTCAGCCATTGCCGCAGACCAACCAGTTCATGAGCGAGTTCCGCCTGGCCGCCCCGATCACGGTGTTCGGCGAGCGTGCCGAATACATCACGGTGGCCGGGGCCAGCATCATGGCGATCCTGGATCTGGCCGACCCGCGCCCGCTGGCCAAGCGCCTGGCGCTGGAGGATGGCGTGGACACCCCGGTGAAGTTCATGGCCGGGCGCGAGCTGGTCAGCCGCGACGTCACCGACCCGCGTACCGGCGAGGCCTTGATCGAGTCGGTGATCCTGAGCCTGTCCACGGTCAAATCCCACCCCGGCAAGACCCTGGCCGGCTGTACCTACAGCCTGGACCTGCCACCGGAGGAAGACACCCCGCCACCGGGCGCCGCCCCGGCCCCCTTGCCGGGCGTGAATCCGCCCTCGGCCGGGCGCTGACAGGCGCCCGCATCCTGATAGACTAAATCCAACGCCCGGCACGCCGGGTGCCTTTTTTTCCAGAGATGTCTGAAGACGACAGTAGTAGCTCCACCCTGGAGCACAATGAAAAGAAGCGCAGCTGGCTCGAACGCCTGACCGCTGCCTTCTCCGGCGAACCCCACACCCGCGACGAGCTGGTGGCGGTACTGCACACCGCGCACGAAGACGGCCTGATCGCCGCCGACACGCTGCGGATGATGGAAGGCGCCATTTCGGTGGCCGAGCTCACCGTCGGCGACGTGATGATCTCGCGCTCGCAGATGGTCTCCCTGCCGGTCGAAGCCCCCTTCCTTGACCTGATGAAGCAGGTGGTCGAATCCGGCCATTCGCGCTTCCCGGTGCACGGCGACAACAAGGACGACATCCTCGGCATCCTGTTGGCCAAGGACCTGCTGCGCGGCGTGGTTGCCGACAACGGGCCGGCCAACATCCGTGAGCTGCTGCGCCCGGCGGTGCTGATCCCCGAGGCCAAGAAGCTCAACGTGCTGCTCAAGGAGTTCCGGCTCTCGCGCAACCACATGGCCATCGTGGTGGACGAGTACGGCGGTGTCGCCGGCTTGGTCACGATCGAGGACGTGCTGGAACAGATCGTCGGCGAGATCGACGATGAGCACGACGAGGCCGAGGACCACACCTCGCAGATCGCGATCCAGGCCGACGGCCAGTACGTGGTCGATGCATTGACCGCGATCGAGGATTTCAACGAGCGCTTCGGTGCCACGTTCCCCGACGACGATTACGACACCATCGGTGGCCTGGTCACCGAGGCGATCGGGCACCTGCCCGAAACCGGCGATGAGCTCACCCTGGACCGCTTCGTGTTCCGGGTGGCGCGTGCCGATGCCCGGCGCGTGCAGGCGTTCCATGTGACCGTGCTGCCGCCCGACACCCACAACGAGGATTGACCCACGCCATGCGGCCCCCTTTGAATCGGTGGTCGCTGTGCCGCCTGTTGTTCGTGTTGTCGCTGCTTGCGATGGCCAGCCTGCCCTTCGGGGCGCTGGCCGCGCAGGATGCCGTGCCTGCCACGGCCGCCCCGGCCCCTGCCGCCGAGGCGCCACGCATCGGCGTGGTCACCATGCAGCCGGGCGAGATCTTCTTCGAACGCTTCGGCCATGACGCGCTGGTCGTGGTCGATCCGGTCACCGGCGACGCCACCTCGTACAACTTCGGTTACTTCGACCCGAGCGAGTCCGATTTCATCGGCAACTTCGTGCGCGGCGACATGATGTATTACCTGGTCGCGCTGCCGCTCGGGCAGGACCTGTCGTACTACCAGGAGAGCGGCCGCGGTGCGAGCGTGCAGTGGCTGGATCTGACGCCCGCGCAGGCGCGCACCCTGGCCGCGTCGCTGGCCGAGCGCGCCAAGCCCGAGAACGCGCGCTACCACTACGATTACTACACCGCCAACTGCGCCACCATGGTCCGCGATGCGATCGACGGCGCGTTGGGAGGCGGGCTGCATTCGCAGCTGTCCGGGCGCTCGCGCGGCAACACCTACCGCAGTGAATCGGTGCGCCTGGCCTCGCCGTCGCCGTGGATGTGGCTGGGCTTCGATATCGGCCTGGGCCCGTTCGCCGACCAGCCGCTGTCGCGCTGGCAGGAAGCCTTCGTGCCGATGCGCCTGGCCGATGCGCTGCGCCAGGTGCGCAACAGCGAAGGTCGCCCGCTGGTGCAGGCCGAGCAGGAACTTCTGCCGCACCGGATCGCCCCGGAGCCGACCGAGTCCCCGCGCAGCTGGTGGCCGTGGCTGCTGTGCGGCCTGATCGCCGCTGCGGGTGTGGTTGCACTGCGCCGCCGGCGCCGGCTGCTGGGTGGCCTGGCGCTGCCGTTCTGGCTGTTCTGCGGCATTGGTGGCGCCCTGCTGACCTACCTGTGGGGCTTCAGTGCGCACCAGGCCGCCTGGGCCAACCGCAACCTGCTGCAGCTCTCGCCGCTGTGCCTGCTGCTCGTTCCCGCTGCGATCACCCTGCTGCGCGGCCGCGTGCCGCGCGCGTGGTTCCGGTTCGTGCTGTGGGCGGTCGCCGGCGTGTCGCTGCTCGGCCTGGTGCTGCATTGGCTGACCTTGCAGGCGCAGTACAACCTGCAGTGGATCGTGCTGTTGCTGCCCATCCACGTGGCGCTGGCATGGGTGCTGGGCCGCCGTGACCTGCCCGTCACGGGCCGCTGACGCACGATGCCCGCCATGGATACCGTCACACCTGAAAACCCCGCCTGCGTCATCAACTGCGTTCACTACGATGACCAGGGCAAGCGCCACGACATCGGCCTGGATGCGATCAGCGATGTGATCGCCAGCGACAACGGCTTCGTGTGGGTGGGTCTGTACGAGCCCGACGACAGCGTGCTGCTGAAGCTGCAGGAAGAATTCGGCCTGCACTCGCTGGCCATCGAAGACGCCCGCAATGCGCATCAGCGGCCAAAGGTGGAGGCCTACGGCAATTCGCTGTTCGTAGTGGTCACGACCGCGCAGATGGTGGACGAGCGGATCCGCTACGGCGAGACCCACGCCTTCCTCGGCCCGCGCTTCCTGGTCACGGTGCGCCATGGCGCATCGCTGTCCTATGCCGCCCCGCGCGCCCGCGTGGAGCGCGAGCCGGACCTGCTGCGCACGATGGGCCCGTCGTACTGCCTGTATGCGGTGCTGGATTTCGTGGTCGACAACTACCTGCCGATCACCCAGCGTTACCGCGACACGCTGGAGCTGCTGGAAAAGGATATCTTTTCCGACAACTACAAGCGCCAGACCGTGGTGCGCCTGTACGAGCTCAAACGCGAGCTCAACAAGATGCGCATGGCGGTCGCGCCGTTGCAGGACATGCTCTCGCAGATCAAGCGCTACCAGGGCGACCTGGTGCCGGACGAAGTGAAGCTCTACCTGCGCGACGTGCACGACCACGCGGTGCGGATCAGTGATGTGATCGACACCCTGCGCGAAATGCTGGGCACCGCGCTGAGTGTGAACCTGTCGCTGGTGACCCTGGCCCAGGGCGAGACGGTCAAGCGCCTGGGTGCCTGGGCGGCGCTGCTGGCCGCCCCGACCTTGATCACCAGCTGGTATGGCATGAACTTCACGAACATGCCCGAGCTGGACAAGCCGTGGGCTTACCCGGCGATGATCATCGGCGTCGGTGCGGTGTGCGTGGGGCTGTACCGCCTGTTCAAGCGCGCACGCTGGCTGTAGTAGCGACCGTTGGTCGCTACGGCGACGACCGTTGGTCGCTACGGCGACGACCGTTGATCGCTACGGCGACGACCGTTGGCCGCCATGGCGGGCGACCGTAAGCCACCACGGCGCGAGCCGACCAACGGTCGGCTCCTACCCGATCCGTGGCATCACGCCACGTAAACCGTCTTGATGTTCATGAACTCATGGATGCCATGCTCGGCCAGTTCACGACCGAACCCGGATCTTTTGCTGCCGCCGAACGGCAGCCGGACGTCACTCTTGACGATGGCGTTGACGAAGGCGGCACCGCACTCCAGCTGCTGGGCGATGGCTTCGCCGCGCGCCGCATCGGTCGTCCACACGCTGCCGCCCAACCCGAAGGTGGTGTCGTTGGCCACGCGCAGCGCTTCGGCGTCATCGCGGACCCGCAGGATCGCGGCGGCCGGGCCGAACAGTTCTTCGTCGTAGGCCGGCATGCCGGGGGTGACGTTGTCCAGGATGGTCGCCGGATAGCCGGCATGCGAACCCGCCACCGGCTCGCCTCCCAGCAGCAGCGTGGCGCCCTTGGCGATGCTGTCCTGCACCTGCTTGTGCAGCTCGTCGCGCAGGTCCGCGCGTGCCATCGGCGCCAGCGTGGTTTTCTCGTCCTGCGGATCCCCGTAGACGCGCTTGCCTGCAGCGGCGACGAACTTCTCCACGAACGCATCGGCGATCGCATCGACCACGATGAACCGCTTGGCCGCGATGCAGGTCTGCCCGCTGTTGTCGAAGCGTGACTTCACTGCTGCGGCCACCGTCTTCTCGAGATCGGCATCGTCCAGCACCACGAAGGCGTCGCTGCCGCCCAGTTCCATCACGCACTTCTTGAGCTGGTCACCGGCATTGGCCGCAATCGACCGCCCGGCGCGCTCGCTGCCGGTCAGTGTGACCGCCTTGACGCGCTTGTCGCGCAGCACCTCGGCGGCCTGGTCGTTGTCGATATGCAGCACGTCGAACACGCCCTCGGGCAAGCCGCCATCGCGGCACACCGCCAGGATCAGGTCAGCGCATTGCGGCACGTTGCTGGCGTGCTTGAGCAGCGCCACATTGCCGGCCATGAACGCCGGCGCGAGGAAACGGAACACCTGCCAGATCGGGAAGTTCCATGGCATCACCGCGAACACGCAGCCGATCGGCTCGTAGCGCACGTAGCTGCGCTGGGCCTCGGTGTCGATCAGCTGCGGCTTCAGGTAATCGGCCGCGTGATCGGCGTAGAACTCGCAGGCCTCGGCGCATTTCTCGATCTCGCCCAGCGCTTCCCCCTTGAGCTTGCCCATCTCGGTGGTCATCGCCTGCTGGATGTCAGCCTTGCGCTGGCGCAGCTGGGCCGCGATGGCGCGCAGCATAGCCCCGCGCTCCTGCAGCGAACGCGCTGACCAGGCCGGAAACGCCTCGGCGGCAGCGGCCAGGCGCTGCTCGACCTCCGTGTCGGTGAGCAGTTCATGGCGATACGTGACCTGGCCGGTCGCGGGATTGATGATGTCAGCGGTCATCGCGGGTCTCCAAAAGTCAGACCCGCAGTGTGCGCCCCGCCCCGTGATCCGGATGTTGCCGGATCGGGATGACGTTCAGCCGGGGTCCTGCAGCGCCATCTGCATGTCGCGCTGGCGACGCTTCTCGGCGCGGGAGGTGATGTACCAGCCCACCACGGCCGCAATCGACACCGCCAGCACCATCAAGGTGGCCAGGGCATTGATCTCCGGCTTGATGCCCATCCGCACGGAGGAGAACACCTTCATTGGCAGGGTGGTCGAGTTCGGGCCAGCCACGAAGCTGGCGATCACCACGTCATCCAGCGACAGCGTGAACGCCAGCAGCCAGCCGGCCACCAGCGCCGGGGCGATGATCGGCAGGGTGATCTGGAAGAACACCTTCAACCGGCTCGCGCCGAGATCCATCGCGGCCTCCTCCAGCGAGCGGTCCAGCTCCTGCAGTCGCGAGGACACCACCACCGTCACGAAGGACAGGGTGAAGGTGACGTGCGCGATCCAGATGCTGGTCACGCCGCGGCTGGGGAAGCCGGGAATGCCGCCCATCGCCACCAGCAGGGTCATCAGCGAGAAGCCCAGGATCACTTCGGGCATCACCAACGGTGCGGTGATCAACGCACCGAACAGGGTCTTGCCCGGGAAGCGGCGCATGCGGGTCATCACCATCGCGGCCATCGTGCCGAGCACGGTGGCCGCGCAGGCCGTCCAGAACGCGACCTTGAGGCTGATCCACAGCGCATCCAGGATCTGCCGGTTGTTGAACAGCTCGCCGTACCAGCGCGTGGAGAAGCCCGACCATACCGTGGCCAGCTTGGAGGCGTTGAACGAGTACACCATCAACAACAGGATCGGCAGGTACAGGAAGGCGAAGCCCAGCCCGAGCAGGCTCCAGCCCAGCCAGCGGTTGCTGCGCACCATGCTCATGCCAGCTTTCCTTCCAGCTCGCGCTGCTGCATGCGGTTGAACAGCAGGATCGGCACCAGCAGCAGGGCCAGCATCACGATCGCCACCGCCGAGGCCGTGGGCCAGTCGCGGTTGTTGAAGAATTCGCCCCACAGCACGCGGCCGATCATCAGCGTATCCGGCCCGCCGAGCATTTCCGGAATCACGAACTCCCCTACCGCCGGGATCATCACCAGCATGCAGCCGGCGATGATGCCGGTGCGCGAGAGCGGCAATGTGATCCGCACGAAGGCCTGCCACGGCTTGGCGCCGAGGTCGTAGGCCGCTTCCAGCAGGCGGTTGTCCAGCTTCACCAGGTTGGCGTACAGCGGCAGCACCATGAACGGCAGGTAGCAGTAAACGATGCCGATGTAGGCGGCAGTCGGGGTGTACAGGATCTGCAGCGGCGCATCGATCAGGCCGAGCTTGAGCAGCAGCTGGTTGAGCAGGCCGTTGCGGTCCAGGATGCCGATCCAGGCATACACCCGGATCAGGAACGAGGTCCACGAGGGCAGCACCACCAGCATCATCGCCACGTTGCGCGCGGCCGGGCTCATCCGCGAGATCACGTACGCCATCGGGTAGCCGATCAGCAGCGTGAGCAGGGTCGAGATGACCGCGATCTTGATCGAGCTCAGGTACGCCAGCGCGTACTGGTTGTCCTTGACCAGGGCTGCGTAGCTGCCGAGGTTGAGCTTGAGCGAGAAGGCGCCATCCACGTACTCCAGCAGCCAGGTATACGGCGGCGAACCGACCTGGGTGCGCGCGAAGGAGATCATCAGGATGATCACGAACGGCACCGCGAAGAACAGCAGCAGCCACAGGTACGGCGCGGCGATCACGCCGGCGCGCGTGCCCGGGAGCCAGCGCTTCCAGCCGGTCGCGGTCATGAGGTCAGCACCACGCCATCATTGTCGCGCCAGTGCACCCAGACGGTGTCACCCCAGGTCAGGCCATCGCTGGCCCAGCGCTGGGAGTTGGCGAAATTGGACAGCACCTTGGCCCCGCTCGGCAGGCGCACATGGAACACCGAATGGCTGCCGAAGTAGGCGATCTCCTCGATCACGCCCTGGGCCTTGTTGGTATCCCCCGCCGGCTCGTCCTTGCCGATCATCACCTTTTCCGGGCGTAGTGCGAACGCCACCGGCTGGCCTTCGTAACCGGTGATCCCGTGGGCGACGTAGATCGGTGCGGGGAACAGCGGCGTGCGCACGGTGACGTACTCGGGCAGGTCCTCATCGAGCACGCCATCGAACAGGTTCACCGAGCCGATGAACTCGGCCACGAAGCGGTTGGCCGGCTGCTCGTAGATTTCATCCGGCTTGCCGACCTGCTGGATCCAGCCGGCATCCATGACCGCGATCCGGGTCGCCATGGTCATGGCTTCTTCCTGATCGTGGGTGACCATCACGCAGGTCACCCCGGTGGTCTCGATGATGTTGACCAGCTCCAGCTGCATCTGCGAGCGCAGCTTCTTGTCCAGCGCGCCCATCGGTTCATCCAGCAACAGCAGCTTGGGCCCTTTGGCCAGCGACCGCGCCAGCGCCACGCGCTGCTGCTGGCCACCGGAGAGCTGGTGCGGCTTGCGCTTGGCCAGCTTGCCCAGCTGCACCAGCTCCAGCATTTCGCCGACGCGGCGGTTGATCGCATCGCGCGCCATGCCGTCCTGCTTGAGGCCGAAGGCGATGTTCTGCTCGACCGTCATGTGCGGGAACAGCGCATAGGACTGGAACATCATGTTGATCGGGCGCTGGTACGGGGGCAGCGCGTTGATGCGCTGGCCGTCCAGGTCGATGGTCCCCTGGGTGGGGGTCTCGAAGCCGCCCAGGCAGCGCAGCAGCGTCGATTTGCCGCTGCCCGAGCCACCGAGCAGCGCGAAGATCTCGCCTTTGCGCACGTCCAGGGTGACGTCGTCGAGCGCGACGAAACCGTCGAACTCCTTGCGCAGCGCGCGGATGGACAGGTAGCCCGGTTCCAGGACCGGGAGGACCGCGCCTTCCGGCTTGGCTTCAAATGGCATGGTCAGCGGCTCCGGGAGCGGCGGCGGGACGGGGGGAGAATGCCATTTTACCGGTGGTGGCCGCGTCATGTCCTACCCCCTGAAACGACGACGCCGGCACGGGGCCGGCGTCGCAGGGGGCGGTCAGCGCCCGGTTTTCACCTCGGTCCACAACCGGGTGTAGAGCTTGTCCACCTCCGGCGTGTTGATCGAGTAGGTGAACATCTTCGCCGCCACATCGGCCGGCGGGTAGATGGTCGGGTCGGTGCGGATCGATTCGTCCACCAGCGGCGTGGCCGCGGTCACCGGGTTGGCGTAATGGATGAAGTTGGTGTTGGCCGCGGCGACCTTCGGCTCCAGCAGGTAGTTGATGAAGGCGTAGGCGGCCTCCGGGTGCTTGGCATCCTTGGGGATGGCCAGCATGTCGAACCACTGCGGGCCACCTTCGCGCGGGATCGAGTAGGCCACGGTCACGCCATTGGAAGCTTCAGCTGCACGGTCACGGGCCTGGATGATGTCACCGGACCAACCCACCACCAGGCAGGTGCCGCCGTTGGCCAGCGAGCCCACGTACTGCGAGGAGTGGAAGTTCTGCACGTACGGGCGGATGCTCTTGAGCAGCGCGGCCGCCTTCTCCAGCGTGGCCGGATCCTGGCTGTGCGGATCTTCGCCCAGGTAGTGCAGCGCGATCGGGATCATGTCCGAAGGCGTATCCAGGATGGTGATCCCGCAGTCCTTCATCTTGGCGATGTTTTCGGGCTTGAAGACCAGATCCCAGCTGTTGGCGATGTCGGTGCTGCCACCGAAGCGCTGCTTGAGCAGCTCCACGTTGTAGCCGATGCCGGTGGTGCCGATCATGTACGGCACACCGTATTCGTTGCCCGGGTCCTGCTGCGCGATGCGCTTCATCACGTCCGGGTCGAGGTTGGCCAGGTTCGGGATCTTGCTCTTGTCCAGCGGCAGGAACACGCCGGCCTTGATCTGGCGGCCGAAGAAGTTCAGCGTCGGCACCACCACGTCGTAGCCGCTGTTGCCGGCCAACAGCTTGGTTTCGACCATCTCATCACTGTCGAACACGTCATAGGTCACCTTGGTGCCGGTGGCCTTTTCGAAGTTCGGGATGGTGTCTTCGGCGATGTAATCGCTGTAGTTGTAGACGTTCAGGACCTTGGCGTCGTCCTGCTTGTCACCGCCGCCACAGGCGGTCAGCACGGATACGGCAATGCCGAGGGTGAGGATTCGCAGCTTCATCGGACTCTCCACAGGTCAGGTGCGAGTTGGGGGGAACCGGCCGGACCGGCGCAACGGGTGCCAGCCTACCGGGCATGCCCCCATTTTCCCAGCACATGGCCCTCACGGCCATGCCGGATCCGGTGGCTCGGTCAGACGTTGAGCAGCAGGAACTCACGTTCCCAGGAGCTGATCACCCGGAAGAAGGTCTCGTATTCTTTGCGCTTGACCGACACATAGGCGCGGCAGAAGCGCTCGCCCAGCATCTCGCGCAGTTCCGGGCAGCCTTCCAGCCCGTCCAGCGCCTCGCCCAGCGAGCGCGGCAGGTCATAGCCGAGTTCCTTGGCGCTGCCGCTGATCGGCGCGGTGGGGGAGCCCTGCTCGCGGATGCCGAGCAGGCCGGCGGCCAGGGTGGCAGCGATCGCCAGGTAGGGGTTGGCATCCGAGCCGGCAAACCGGCTTTCCACCCGCATGTTCTCTGGTGTATCCAGCGGCACGCGCAGCCCGCAGGTGCGGTTGTCGAAGCCCCAGTGCACGTTGCTCGGGGAGACCTCGCCGAACATCAGCCGACGGTAGGAGTTCACGTTCGGCGCGAAGAACGCCATCGCCGCCGGCACGTACTTCTGCAGGCCGGCCAGGTAGTGCCCGAACAACGGGCTGAAATCCTCACCGCCATGCTCGCCGGTGAACACGTTGCTGCCGTCGCTGATCCGCAGCAGGCTCTGGTGGATATGCATCGCACTGCCCGGCTCGTTCTCCATCGGCTTGGCCAGGAAGGTGGCGTAGATGCCATGGCGCATGGCCGACTCACGCATGGTGCGCTTGAACAGGAACACCTGGTCGGCCAGATCCATCGCATTGGCGTGGGTGAAGTTGACCTCCAGCTGCGCCGCGCCGGATTCATGGATCAGCGTATCCACGTCCAGCTTCATCGCATCGCAGTAGTCGTACATCAGATCGAGGATCGGATCGAACTCGTTGACCGCATCGATCGAGTAGGACTGGCGCGCGGTTTCAGGACGCCCGGAGCGACCGGCCGGCGGCAGCAGCGGGAAGTCCGGGTCGGTGTTCTTCTGGACCAGGAAGAACTCCAGCTCCGGTGCCACCACCGGGCGCAGGCCCAGTTCGGCATAGGCATTGAGGACGCGCCGCAGCACGTTGCGCGGGGCCAGCTCATGCGGCTCGCCGGTCTTGGTGAAACAGTCGTGGATGACCTGGGCGGTGGGATCGGTCGCCCACGGCACCATGCGCACGGTGTCGGCATCCGGGCGCAGGATCATGTCCGAATCCGACGGTGAGGTCAGCTCGTAGTAATCGTCCGGGAACTCGCCGGTGACCGTGGTGGCGAAAATGCCCTCCGGCAGGCGGGTGCCGTAATCGTGCGAGAACTTGTCGGCCGGAATGATCTTGCCGCGCGCGTTGCCGGTGATGTCCGGCACCAGACACTCCACCTCGGTGATGCGCCGGTCCTTGAGCCAGCGCAGCAGCGTGCTCTCCTGCGGAACAGGCTTGGGGGCGGCGGCTTTGCGCGAACGCGTTCGGGTGGTCATGACCGGTCTGCTGTAAGAGAGTTGCGGCGACAAGCATCGCCGAAAGCGTGAAAAATGCTGTGATAGAACGAATTGTCGGCCACCCGCCACTCCGGATGCCACTGCACCCCGAGCACGAAACGATGCGCGGTGCTGCGGGCGGCTTCTATCAGGCCATCCTCAGCAACGGCCTCGATCTGCAGGCCCTCGGCCAAGCGATCGATGCCCTGCCCGTGCACGGAATTGACCCGTGCCGTGGGCGCGCCGGCCCAGCCGGCCAGCCAACCGCCCTCACACAGGTGCACCGCATGCGTCGGCCCATATTGCACCGCCACCGGCGCCTCCGGGTCTTCACGATGATCGTTCATGGCCGGCACCGCGTGCACGCTCGGGTGCAGACTGCCCCCGAGCGCGACGTTCAATTCCTGGAAACCCCGACAGATCGCCAGCACAGGCAGGTCGCGGGCCAGCGCCTCCTGCAACAGGGAGAGCGCGTTCGCATCGCGCGCCGGATCATGGCGGTTGCCGGGCCAGCTCGGCGGCCCGGCATACAGATGCGGTTCGATATTGCTCACCGCGCCGGTCAGCAGCAGGCCCTGCAGGCGGTCCAGCCAATGCGTGGCCGGCAACGGCGGCTGCAGGCTGGGCAGCAGCACCGGGGTGACACCGGCCGCCTCGGCCAGCGCGCGGACGTACTTCTCACCCGCCGCCGCGAAGGGATGATGGCCCAGCATCGTGCTGTCGGTGGGCAGTCCGACCCAAGGGGGCGAGACCATGCGTCATGCTCGGATGACCTGCAGCCACGTTACCCCCGTGCGCAGACCTCGCGCAACACAGCGCCGCATCGGCGGTGCGCGCCTCCCTCACACGCCTGCGGCAGTAGCTGCGACAGACTGACCCCTGTCCCGCGCGCCGGTTGCTGGCATCCTTTGTCCATGATTGTTGTCCTGTCCTCTCCCCGCCGGTGCCCGGCATGACGGCTGCCGGCGAGGCGCATGCACCCAGCTGGTACGCCGACAGCGTGCCGGGCGCGCCGCTACGTGAACCGCTGACGGGCGATCTGAGCGCCGACGTGTGCGTGCTGGGTGCCGGCTACACCGGCCTGTCCGCCGCCCTGACCCTGGCCGAGCGCGGTTATCGCGTCGTGCTGCTGGAGGCGCACCGCGTGGGCTGGGGGGCGTCCGGCCGCAACGGTGGCCAGGCGATCGTCGGCTACGGCTGCGAAGTGGATACGCTCGAGCATCTGGTGGGCGCTGAAGACGCGCGGGCGCTGTTCGAATTCTCGCGCGATGGCATGCGCCTGCTGCGTGACCGCATCGTCCGCCACCAGATCGAGTGCGATTGGCGCGACGGCCATGCCAGCGTGCCGATCAAACCCCGCCAGGAGCGCATGCTGCGCGCCGGGCTGATCGATCTGGCCCAGCGCTACGACTATCCGCTGCAATGGTGGGACCGCACGCAGCTGCGCGGGCAGTTGGACAGCCCCCGCTATCGCGGGGCGATGTTCGATCCCCATAGCGGCCACCTGCATCCGCTGGCCTACGCGCAGGGCCTGGCCCGTGCCGCGGAGGCGGCCGGCGCGGTGATCCACGAGCAGTCCCCGGTCCTGCAGCTGATCCGCGGGCCCCGGCCGCAGCTGCGCACCGCGCACGGCACGGTCAGCGCCGACCACGTGGTGATCGCCGGCAATGCCTGGCTGGAGGGCATCGCGCCGGAGCTGGAATCGCGGATCATGCCGGTCGGCACCTATATCGGTGCCAGTGCGGTCCTTGGGCAAGCACGGGCGCAATCGCTGATCCGCAATGACATGGCCGTGGCCGACGTCAGCTGGGCACTGGACTACTTCCGCCTCAGCCGCGATCACCGCCTGCTGTTCGGCGGCCAGGCCAGCTACTCCGCCCTGCCCCCGCCCGGCCTGCGCGGTGTGATGACCCGGCGCATGCGCGCGGTGTTCCCGCAGCTGGCCGACGTGGAGCTGGAGTACGTGTGGGGCGGCTATGTGGATATCACCCGCAACCGCGCCCCGCACTGGGGCCGACTGACCCCGAATGTCTATTTCGCGCAGGGCTTCTCGGGCCACGGTGTTGCCGCAGCGGGCCTGGCGGGCCAGGTGCTGGCCGAAGCCATCGCCGGCCAGGCGGAGCGCCTGGATGTATTCGAACGCATTCCGCACCGCCCCTTCCCCGGCGGGCGCATGCTGCGAACCCCGCTGCTGGTTGCGGCGATGTCCTGGTACAAGCTGCGGGATGCGTTGTGGTGAGGGCGCAAGGGGCGTTCGGCGACCACGGGTAAAGTGAGACATGGTGCGAAATCTGAAAGCGGTCGCTCCGTTTCCCGGCAGCGCCAGACCGGGAGTGCCAGCAGATGGCATGAGAGCGCATCTCTTGCTGCGCACGCCGCGCGTCACAGCGCAACGATGTGTGGAGAATGCGTCATATCAAGGCCTGCAGTGGCAGAGATGGGCACGCCTCGAACACGGGACGTCATCTGTGTATCCGCGGCGCAACTCGACTGCGGGCCGTACGACGAGCGTGAAGAGTTTCCTAAGAAAATGAGATATGTGTCACGCACATGGCCCCGACCCATGCCCGCGCGTGAATCCATACGCTGCGCGCGCCATCGCGCCGGACCACTTGCGCAATTGCATAATCCGGCGCGTGTATATACCGTCCAATCTGATCGCGGCATTGATACACAGGGATGTTGACGGCACGAACAGGGGGAGCCGGTGCGAGGAGAATGGTGGAAAAATGGACTTCAGTTGAATCTGCGCATCGAGCCGATCGGGCTTGTCCTTGCCGTCATCTATGCCTTTGCCTGTTGGGGCGCACGCAAGCTGTCCCTCGACCAGTTCTACCTGCCTGCCGGCATACGCGTGGCTGCACTGCTGCTCTGTCCACCACGACTGTGGCCCTATCTGTTCCTGGGTGAGTACGCCTACTTCGCGCAGATGCGTTACCCGATGGTGGAGAAGTACGGGCTGGCGTGGGTCATTCTCGCCTCCGTCTCGCTGATGCCCACGGTGGCAACGATCGTGCGACTGCATCGCAAAATGGTGATCGCCACCACGCAGGCTTGGTTGCTCTCGGTTGGCGCAGCATCAGCCGTAGCCGTCACCTCGTTGAACCTGGTTCTGATGCACTTGCTTTGGCCGACTCCAGATGTCCCCCTCCTTACGGGCGCGGCGCGCTACATGGTGGGCGACTTCATCGGCATTCTGACGGTCGTCCCTCTTGCCCTGCTATGGGCAAGTAGGCGCACGGAACTTGCATGGACAGGCCGGTTCCTGACGCCGAGCATCGCCGCACTGGCACTGATGATATTGACCGGGATCGCTTCTGCGCTCGTTCCTGCAGAGTCCGCCACGGTCAAGAGCAGCCTGCAATTGTTGATGGCGCTACCGGCGATAGCGCTTACCTGTCTTCTTGGTTGGCGTGGGGCGGCAATTGCCGTGCCGTCACTCAACCTCATCATTGGGCTTACGACGCCAAAACCGTATCCACTGGCATTTGATGCGACAACGTTTACGACGCAGATGATCATGGCCATTGCGAGTATCGCGCTGCTTTTGTTCGGCTCACGCATTACGCACTATTATCATCGCTATCAGATTCGTGATGACGGCGAGAGAAACGCCCTAAAACTGGCGCGCAATTCACACATGGCCAGTGAAAAAGGTCTACGAGAACGTGCACTTCATCTCAGGAAGCTTGGCGATGGCATCGAGGTATCGCTTAAAGAGGTGGTGACCTGGCTGAAACTGCAGGGTCACCATGAGATAGCAAACGGGCTGATGAACACTGCAACGTTGCATTCACAGCAGTTCCGCACACAGGCAAGCATGGTCTATCCAACGGCATTGGATCAGTTGGGCCTCTACGTTGCACTGCAAGCCGGCGGCGTCCGTGAATGCTGGGACCAGAGCAACCGGGTGACTCGGCCTCGCTTGGAAGGCGACCCTTGCATGTTGAGTACAGGCCTTCAGCTCGCGGCCTATCGTGCGCTCACTGAAGCGGTACCCCTGCTTTTGGAGCATGAGTTTGGACAGATAATGGTCCGCGCCCGCTGCGGGGGTTTCGGGTCGCAACGGGGAATCCTTTTAGTGGTAGCACTGCTTGATTCAGCCCAGCCGTTGTCCGAGACAACCGTCGCCATGGTGGACGAGCATCTGGCAGGCCTGCCTCTTGCTTACGGCGGCTTTGTACACTGCCGCCGCAACCGCATCAGGATAGTGCTCACGGAGGCAGCCGCGCGCTCCCCCGCCAGAGCGACAGACATGCCGCGGCAAAACTGGGTGCGGGAAAGCATCCGATCTGGACAATAGATCCTTCCGGTGCCCTCCAAAGTGCGTTGACGTGCAGCCGCACTCTAGGCGGCAGCACGTCAACGCTGGCTATCTATCAGAATCCTAAGGCTGCTGACCTGCGACCTCAACGGACCACACAGCATCATTGCCATGTCCGTAGAGAACCAGCGAGAAGCGGGAACCTCTATAAATCTCGGCCCTCGCTGCGTTTACCGGCGGCCGTACGCGCTGCCGTGGCAACGACACACTCGCCGAGCTTTCGCCAGCGGGCAGGGTCCAGAACGCATCATCTACATTTCCGATGATCACTTGAACGCGCCCCACGAAATCATTTACCTGGAAATAAGAGATTCCATCGCGCGTGAACCCATACACGTGCCACTGTGGATCCAAACTCAGATCGACCGCGATCGGCTGCGCCCTGCCCAGTCCACTTTTTGCCAGAGGAGTTCCGTGTCCATCTGACTGCGCCATTCCAACCATCGGAACCGACGCGAGAATAACGACACCCACAACACCAACAATCCTTGGAATGCGCACATTTACCTCCTGATTAAAACGTTGAGGGGAACTTCAGCGATAGTAACCGTAAGCGGACATCCATCGATAAGCCGGGGCCGCCTGAGCGGCCAGCACAGGACGACGACCCACCCGGCAACCAGACGGAGGCTGCGACATTTCGCGGCACCCCTCTCCCTAAAGTTACGCGTGAAACCGCCGCTACCAGTCCCGACCCACTCGGAACCGAGCGTACGCCTCATGCCGGCACTGTTGCAGGGCGCTGTTCTCAGCGACCCCGGTGATGCCCTGCCCCAGCGGATCCTGCTGGTGGAAAACTCGCGCACGTTCACCAGCATGCTGCGTGAGGCGATCGAGCAGCGGCTGGAGCTGCCGGTTTCGGTGGCGACCAGCCTGGCCGAGGCCGGGCGGCTGCTGGATGAGGAACAGGGTTGGTTCCTGGTCCTGACCGGGCTGGTGCTGGCCGATGGCGACCGCGATACCGTGGTGGACTACTTCCTGTCGCGCGGGCTGCCCACCGTGGTGGTCAGCGGCGTGTATGACGAGGATCTGCGCAAGCGCGTGCTGCAGCAGCAGATCATCGATTACGTGCTCAAGAACACCCCGGGCAGCATCGATTATCTGGTGTGGCTCGTGCAACGACTGGAGCGCAACCGGCGCATCGCCGCGCTGGTGGTGGATGACTCGATGTCGGCGCGGATGTACGCCGCCTCCTTGCTGCGCATGTATGGGCACGATGTCTACGAGGCCGCTGACGGCGCCGAGGGACTGAAGGCCATCGAGGCGCACCCGGCGATCCGGCTGGCGGTGGTCGATCAGGAGATGCCAGGCATGGAGGGCGTGGAATTCACCCGCCGCCTGCGCACGATGCGCTCGCGCGACAAGCTGGCCGTGATCGGGATTTCCGGCAATACCGATCCCTCGCTGATTCCGCGCTTCCTTAAGAACGGCGCCAACGATTTCCTGCGCAAGCCCTTCTCGCGCGAGGAGTTCTTCTGCCGCGTCTCGCAGAACGTGGACCAGCTCGAGCTGATCGGCACCCTGCAGGACCTGGCTACCCGCGATTTTCTGACCGGGCTGCCGAATCGTCGCTGCTTCCTGGAGCAGAGTCAGCGTCAGCTGCCGCAGCTGCACCTGGATGGCGAACAGGTGGCTGTCGCGATGATCGACATCGACCACTTCAAGCACATCAACGATACCCATGGCCACGAGGCCGGCGACGATGCGCTGCGCGCGGTGGCCGCAGCGGTCGCCCAACATGCGCGCCAGGACGATCTGATCGCACGCTTCGGCGGCGAGGAGTTCTGCCTGCTGGTACCGGGCATGGATGAAGAGCAGGCCGTGCACTACTTCGACGAACTGCGCCAGCGCATCGCCGCGCTGGAGGTCGACCTGGGCCACACCACCCTGCGCATGACGGTCAGCATCGGGCTGTGCTGTCTGCGGCCGCAGCGCGATTCCCTGCACCGGCTGATTTCCGAGGCCGATCGGCAGCTGTACCTGGCCAAGGCCGGCGGCCGCAATCGCGTCCATTGCGCCACCGTGGCGACCGGCCCACGCCAGCGCGAGCCTGCCCTGGCGCCTTGATCGAGATCAACGCGGCCCCGGCCGCGACTGCCTAGAGTCGCCCCCAGTTGAACAGCACGGGGAACGCACCATGGCACTTCTGGTCTGGCAGGACGATCTGAACATCGGTATCGATGTCATCGATCACCAGCACATGCGCATCGTGGAGATGCTCAACCACCTGCACGTCGCCCAGAAGAGCCTGGAGCGGCTGGCCGTGGCCGAGGTCATCGACGAACTGGTGGACTACACGATGTCCCACTTCGCCTTCGAAGAAGAGCTGATGGAGGAAGCCGGCTACCCGTTCTGCGCGGCGCACAAGCGCGTGCACGAAATCTTCGGCAAGCGCGTGGGCGAGTACCGGCTGCGTTTCCAGGCCGGTGAGGACATCACCGACGAGCTGCGCACGATGCTGTCGCGCTGGCTGTTCAACCATATCCGTGGCGATGACAAGGCGTACGCGCCGCAGGTCAAACAACACCTCAACCAGTTCGCGCGCGACCACCAGCAGGGCAGCTGGCTGGGCCGCACGCTCAAGCGCTTCTTCCGCTGATCAGCGTCCGCGCCGCCCCATCGCCAGCAAGGCGACGATGGTGATCAATGCGGTCACGCACAGGTAATAGCCCACCGCGACCAGGCCATAGCGCTCGGCCAGCCACGTCGCCACATACGGCGCCGGTGCGGCACCGAGAATGCCGGCCAGGTTGAACGACAAGGAGGCGCCGGTATAGCGCACCTGCACCGGGTAGATCTCGGCCAGGAAGGTGCCGCACGGGCCGTAGGTCAGGCCCATCAGGAACAGGCCCAGCGCCAGGAACCCCAGCACCAGCCACGGGCTGCCGGCCTGGAACAGCGGCGCGAACACCACGCCGAAGGCGAGGATCAGGCCGCTGGCCACGATCATCGTGCGGCGCGTGCCCCAGCGGTCGCCGTACACCGCGGAAATGGGAATGCCGGCGGCGAAGAACAGGATGCCGACCATCTGCAGCAGCAGGAACTGCTCACGCGAGTAGCCCAGCACGGTGGTGCCGTGGCCGAGGGTGAACACCGTCATCAGGTAGAACAGCACGAAGGTGGCGAACGCCCCCAGGGTGCCCAGCACCAGCGTCAGCGGATGTTCGCGCAGCACCGTCCACATCGGCAGCTTGACCCGCTCGTTGCGGTCCAGCGCGGCCTGGAATTGCGGGGTCTCGTGGATGTTCAGGCGTACCCACAGGCCGATGCCGACCAGCAGCGAACTGGCCAGGAACGGCACGCGCCAGCCCCATTGCAGGAAATCGGCCTCGCTCATCGCGCGGCCCAGCAGCAGGAAGATACCGGCCGAAAGCAGGAAGCCCAGCGGTGCGCCCAACTGCGGGAACATGCCGTACCAGGCGCGTTTGCCGGGCGGCGCATTCTCGGTGGCCAGCAGCACGGCGCCACCCCACTCTCCCCCCAGCCCCAGGCCCTGCCCGAAGCGGCACAGCGCGAGCAGTGCCGGCGCGACCAGCCCGATGCTGGCATGCGTGGGCAGCAGGCCGATCGCCACGGTGGAGATGCCCATCGTGAGCAGCGCAGCGACCAGCGTCGCCTTGCGCCCGATGCGGTCACCGTAGTGACCGAACACCGCCGAGCCGACCGGCCGCGCGATGAAGGCCACCGCGAAGGTCGCCAGCGACTGCAGCATCGCCGCCCCATCGCTGCTTTCGGGGAAAAACAGGTGCGGGAACACCAGCACCGCGGCGGTGGCGTAGATGTAGAAATCGAAGAACTCGATGGTGGTGCCGATCAGGCTCGCCAGCAGAATGCGGCGGGGAGAGTTCACGACAGGGGCGACAGCAGGTGTGGACATCGGGCACGCAGAAAAAGGCAGCTGCCGGATTCTGCCACGGCCTTCCGCTGGCTGCCGCAATGGTTGCAGACGAGACTGTCAGCCTGTGACCGCCTCGGCGACCTGCGCATCCGGCAGGAACTTCCCCGGCACCGCAGGGTCTCACCGCGGTCACCCCGCCAGGACGGTCCCGGATGTCAGCCTCACGGAAGAGTGCCGCCCCCTTGCGCTGGGCGCAGCCGGTCGCCATCGCGGTGGTGATCGTTGTGCACGGGCTGATGCTGGGCGTGCTGCTGCGGTCTCCGGCCCCCAGCGGCGCTGCGGAGGAGGCCCGCCTGGCGGTGTACTGGCTGCCGCGGCCGTTGCCTGCACCAGTTCCCCTACCCTCGCCCGCCCCGCCGCCAGCACAGCAGCCGCCTGCGTCGCGGCGCCTGGCTGCACCTCTCGTGGCCACGTCCAGCACCGCATCGCCGGCTGCGGTGGTGGATCCGCCAGCACCACCGGCCGTACTGGAGCTGCGCGTGCCTGCCTCGCTGACGGGCAGCGGTATCGATGCCGCCTCGCTGGCGCCACGCGTGCTGGGGGATCGGGATGTGCACCTGGCATTCCAGCCCAAGCGCAAGCGCTTCCGTATGAAGGCCGGGATGACCCCGGAGCAGATCGTGCACGGCATCTTCCAGCTGATCGGCGCGTGGCCCCCGGGCTACACGGTGGACCCGTGCCGCCTGACGCGGCAGCAGATCGACTACCTGCGCAACGCCGTGGATGAAATCGATCGCGACCTGCTGCGCGAGTCGCTGATCCGCCACAGCCAGGACTGCTGAGCGGCGTCAGCCGCCCAGGTGGATCCAGGTCGCCTTGAGGTCGGTGTACTTGTCGAAGGCGTGCAGGGATTTGTCGCGGCCGATGCCGGACTGCTTGTAGCCACCGAATGGGGCGGTCATGTCGCCACCATCCCATTGATTGACCCACACACTGCCCGCACGCAGCCCGCGTGCTACCCGATGCGCACGGCCAAGGTCGCGTGTCCATACGCCGGCGGCCAGCCCGTAGATCGAATCATTGGCCATGCGCAGGGCATCGTCTTCATGATCGAAGGTCAGCACCGACAGCACCGGGCCGAAGATCTCCTCGCGGGCGATCGTGTGCTGCGGATCGACCTCGTCGAACACCGTCGGCTCCACATAGCTGCCACCCGGCACCACCTCCAGCCGCTTGCCCCCCAGCAGCAGGCGTGCGCCCTCGGCCTCGCCGCGTGCTACATAAGCCAGCACGCGGCCTGCATGCGCCTCATCGACCAGTGCGCCCATCGCGGCATCCGGCTCGAAGGGATGCTGCGGCTGCATATGCCGGCCATGCGCCAGTACGCGGGCCACGAAGGCATCCTTGATCGAGCGCTGGACCAGGAGGCGCGAGCCGGCGGTGCACACCTCGCCCTGGTTGTAGAAGATCGCGGTGGCAGCGGCCTGGGCGGCCTTGTCCAGATCGGGCGCATCAGCGAAAACGAGGTTCGGGCTCTTGCCGCCGCACTCCAGCCAGGTGCGCTTGAGATTCGATTTCCCGGCGCATTGCAGCAACCGCCGACCGACGGCGGTGGAGCCGGTGAACGCCAGCGCATCCACGTCCATGTGCAACGCCAACGGTTCGCCCGTCCGCTCACCATGGCCGGGAAGCACATTGAACACGCCATCAGGCACCCCCGCCTCGGCCACCAGCGCGGCCAGGCGGATCGCGCTCAGCGGCGAGCGCTCGGAGGGCTTGAGCACCACGGAATTGCCCGCCGCCAAGGCTGGCGCGATCTTCCACGTTGCCATCAGCAGCGGGAAGTTCCACGGCACGATCACCGCCACCACGCCCACCGGCTCACGGGTGATCAGGCCCAACGTATCCAGCGCGGTCGGGGCAACCTCGCCGTACACCTTGTCCACCGCCTCGGCGGTCCAGCGCAGGCAGCGCACGACACCGGCCAGATCGCCTTCGCGTGCGTCGCGGACCGGCTTGCCCATGTCCAGGGTTTCCAGCAGCGCGAGCGCATCGGCGTGTTGTTCCACCAGGTCGGCCAGCCGCAGCAGCACCTGCTTGCGATGAGAGGGCGCCGCCCGCGACCAGTCGCCCGCATCGAAACTGCGCCGCGCCGCTGCGACCGCCCGATCGACGTCCGTCGTGTCGGCGTCGGCCACCTGCACCAGCACGCGGCCATCGATCGGGCTGACGCAGTCATAGCGCGCGCCACTGGCGGCGTCCACGTAGCGCCCATCGATGAAGGCCTGGCCCTGCAAGGTCAGTGCATCGGCCTGGCGTTGCCAGTCGTCGCGGGTGCGTGCGGTGGTCATCGGCGTCGTCCTCATCCACTCAGTCGGGTAAGGCGGTTATACCCGTCGCCATCACGGGATGACGTGAGGCGAGTGCGATAAAGTCGTGACCATCGCGCCCTTGCGGAGTGCCGCATGCCTCGTCCCGATTCGTCGTTGTCGACCCTGGCCAGCCAGGCACCCGCAGACGTGGATGCCTTCTGGATGCCATTCACCGCCAACCGCCAGTTCAAGGCGGCCCCGCGCCTGCTGGTGCGTGCGGAGGGCATGTATTACCACGACATCGACGACCGTCCGATCCTGGATGGCGCGGCCGGCCTGTGGTGCTGCAACGCAGGGCATGCGCGGCCGCGGATCGTGCAGGCGATCCAGCAGCAGGCGGCCACGCTGGATTTCGCGCCACCGTTCCAGATGGCCTCACCCTTGCCCTTCGTGCTGGCCCAGCGGTTGGCCGCGCTGGCACCGGCCCGCTTGAACCATGTGTTCTTCACCAATTCCGGCTCCGAAGCAGTCGACACCGCGATGAAGATCGCGCTGGCCTACCACCGCTTGCGCGGCGAGGGCCACCGCACCCGCTTCATCGGCCGCGAAAAGGCCTATCACGGGGTCGGCTTCGGCGGCCTGTCGATCGGCGGCCTGCCCAACAACCGCAAGACGTTCGGGCCGCTGTTGGCCGGCAGCGACTTCCTGCGCCACACGCTCGATCTGGAGCGCAATGCCTTCAGCCCCGGCCTGCCGCGCCACGGCGCCGAACTCGCAGAAGACCTGGAGCGTTTGATCGCACTGCACGATGCATCCACGATCGCGGCGGTGTTCGTCGAGCCGATCGCCGGCTCGGCCGGGGTGATCCTGCCCGCACCGGGCTACCTGCAGCGCCTGCGCGAGATCTGCGACCAGCACGGCATCCTGCTGGTGTTCGATGAGGTGATCACCGGTTTCGGACGGGTCGGCAACGCCTTCGCTGCGCAGCGCTTCGGGGTTACCCCGGACCTGATGACCTTGGCCAAAGGGCTGACCAACGGCGCGGTGCCGATGGGCGCGGTGCTGGCCAGCGATGCGATCCACGACGCCTTCATGCAGGGCCCGCCGGCCGCCATCGAGTTCTTCCATGGCTATACCTATTCCGGCCATCCGCTGGCCTGCGCGGCGGCCCTGGCGGCACTGGATACCTACGCCGAGGAGCATCTGTTCGAGCGCGCCATCGAGCTGGGCGACTATTGGCAGGAGCGGCTGCACAGCCTGCGCGGGGTGCCGCACGTGATCGACATCCGCAATTTCGGGCTGATCGGTGCTGTCGAGCTGATGCCGCGCAAAGACGCCCCCGGCGCGCGTGGCTACGAGGTGTTCGAGCGCTGCTTCCGCGACGGCCAGCTGCTGGTGCGCTGCACCGGCGATGTGATCGCACTGTCGCCGCCGCTGATCCTGGAGCGCAGCCACATCGACCGGATCGTGGACGTGCTGGGCGAGATGATCCGCGCCACTGGCTGAGCCTGAATCCATCGGCGACGACGGCGGCCGCCGCGATCCTTACAATGGTCGGTCACGTTTCGCTCGCGTACCGGATTGCATGGACATTGTCGTCAAAGAAGAACTCAAGGCCTACATCGACCCGCTGACCCCGGACGAGCACGACGCCCTGGAGCGCAGCATCCTCGCCGAGGGCTGCCGCGATGCGCTGGTGCTGTGGGGGGAGGTGCTGGTGGACGGCCACAACCGCTACGGCATCTGCCAGAAGCACGGCCTGCCGTTCCAGACGATCCAGAACACCCGCTTCCAGTCGATGGATGACGTCCACCTGTGGATGATCGAACAGCACCTGGGGCGCCGCAGCGTCTCCGATTTCCAGCGTGGCGTACTGGCGCTGCGAAAGCGCGACATCCTGGCCGAGCGCCACCGCGCCGATCAGGCCCAGCTGCAGAAGGAAAGCGATGGTGAGATCAGCGGCCCGGCCGATGCTGGTGACGAAGACAGCCCGCCGTGGGCGGCCGCGCCGAAGGTCAGCCGCGCCGACATGGCCCGCGAAGCGCGCCTGAGCAGCAGCCAGGTGACGATGATCGAGCGCATCCACAAGCAGGCCGCACCGGAGCTGGTGGAAGCGGTCAAGACCGGGGTGATCTCGATCAGCGCCGCGGCCGCCGTGGCCGACCTGCCCGAAGACGAACAACGCGCCGCGGCCGCCGCCGGCAAGGACGAGCTCAAGCAGGCCGCCAAGCGCGTGCGCGAGTCCAAGCGCAAGCCGCGCAAGCCGGTCCAGGAGGTGTTGCACAGTGCCGACGGCGACGCCGAGGTCGACCCCAGCCGCGCCGCCGAGATCGCCGATGCGCTCAACGCACTGGGCGAAGGCCCTGCCGAGCTGCGCCAGCGCATCATCGCGCTGACCCTGGAAAACGACACCCTGCGCCAACAGCTGGCCGCGCTGCGCAAGCAGGTGGCGGACATCTGAGGTAGTGCCGGGCGGCGGCCCGCCCCCCCCACCGCCTACGGC
>NZ_JBDJLA010000007.1:0-201185 GCF_039673135.1 Stenotrophomonas sp. TWI1151 | reverse complement strand
GGGTGCAGTGTTTCGTGTAGACCCGCCGCGGGTTGGCGGCGTCCCCTCCCCCAATGACCGCCCCCCCCCCACCCGGGCCCCTCTACTGGCTGTCCCGGGAAACCGGTGCCTCGGCACCCTCGGTGTCGCCCGGATGGCGCGGCTCCGGCGGTGGCAGCTGTTCTTCCTTGGCGGTCTTGTGGCCCGGCAGGTCCGGCCGGGTTTCCATCAGCAGCGACAACGCGGCCTTGGCCATCATGTGCGCACTGATCGGTGCGGTGATGAACAGGAACACGGTGATCAGCAGTTCGCGCGGCTGCGGGTCTTCGCCGAGGAAGATGTGGTAACAGACCGAGCCGACCAGCACGCAGCCCACGCCCAGCGTGCTGGCCTTGGTCGGGGCGTGCAGGCGCTTGAAGAAGGTCGAGAGCTTCACCAGGCCGAGCGCGCCGACCAGGATGAAGAAGCAGCCGAACAGCAGCAGGATCGACAGCACGATCTGGATGAAGGTGATCATTCGACGATGTCCCGGCGCAGCACGAACTTGCTCAGCACCACCGTGCTGCCGAAGCCGAGCATGGCGATGATCAGCGCCGCTTCGAAGTACACCGCCGAGTTGAGGTACATGCCGAACAACATGAGTTCAGCGATGGCCGTCACCGACAAGGTGTCCAGCGCAAGGATGCGATCGGGCACGGTGGGGCCGCGCAGCAGGCGCCAGGTGGCCAGCAGCATGGCCAGGCCGACCACGTGCATGCACACCACCATCGTGGTCTGGATGAACATGTATCCGGTCATGGGAAGATCTCCATCAGCGGGGCTTCGTAGCGGGATTTGATCTGCCGGATCAGCGCATCCGGATCATCCAGATGCAGCACGTGCACCAGCAGATACCTGCGGTCATCGGACAAGGCCGCCGACACCGTGCCCGGGGTCAACGTGATCATGCTGGTCAACGCGGCGATGCCGTGGATGTTGGCGATATCCAGCGGCAGCCAGATGAAGCCGGGGTGGATGCGGCGCTCCGGCCCCAGCACCTGGATCGCGACCCGGATGTTGGAGATCAGGATGTCCCACAGGGTCACGAACAACAGCTTGGGGAGGGGCTTGAGCGAGCCGATCCGCGCGAACTCGCGGTCCAGCCGGGCGGCGAACAGCGGCACCACCACGCCCAGGATCATGCCGAGCACGAACTGGCCCAGGGTGAAGCTGTCGGACATCAACAGCCAGAACGCCACCACCATCACGCTCAGCGAGGGCGAGGGCAGGATGCGCTTGTACAGGGAAGGCTTGCCGGTCATGGCTGGCGGATCTCCGGCGTTGTGGCGCGCAGTTCACCCACGTAGTCCTGGGGCTGCAGCAGCTGGGTGGCCATCGCATCGGTGTGCTGCATCAGCGGGCCGGCGAACACGCTCATCGCGATGCCATAGCTGAGCAGCAGCGCGGCGGCGAACAATTCCACGGTGCGCGTCGGTGCCTTGCGCGGCTTGGGTGCGCCTTCTTCGACCACCGGCACGCGCCAGAACAGGCGGATGCCGCCGCGGGTCAGGCCGACGATGACCATCAGGCTGCTGCCCAGCACGGCGGCCCACACCGCCCAGGTGTACTGCGCGGGCATCCCGGCCAGCAGCGCAGCCTTGGCCAGGAAGCCGGACAGCGGCGGCAGGCCCGCGACCGACACCGCACCGATCAGGAACAGCACCGCAGGCGTTTCCTTGCCCGGCATCGGCGCGATGACTTCCTTGCGATCGCTGGCACCGCCGCGGCGGCGGCGGATCAGATCGGCAATGAGGAACAGCGCGGCGGCCACGAAGGTGCTGTGCGGCAGGTAGTAGAGGCCGGCCGAGAGCACTTCGGGCGTACGCACCGAGAAGGCGATGAACAGCGTCGCCGCCGAGACCACCACCAGGTAGGAGATCAGCACGCGCAGGCGTGCCGCAGCGAGCACGCCCAGGCCGCCCAGCACGAGGGTGGCCACACCGGCCCAGAGCAGCCACTGGCTGCCGTAGCCGGCCATCGGTCCGGCACCCTCGCCGAACCACAGCGTGCTGACCCGCAACACCGCGTACAGGCCGACCTTGGTCATGATCGCGAACAGCGCCGCCACCGCCGCCGGCGCACGCGCATACGCTTCGGGCAGCCACAGATACAGCGGCATCAGCGCGGCCTTGCTGCAGAACACCAGCAGCAACAGCCCCATGGTCGCTTTGACCAGGGTCAGGTGCGAGGCCGGCACTTCAGCGATGCGCTGGGACAGTTCGGCCATGTTGAGCGAGCCCAGCGAGGCGTACAGCAGGCCGAGTGCGATCAGGAACAGGGTCGAGGCGGTGACGTTGAACACCACGTAGTGCAGGCCGATGCGCATGCGCAGGCCGCGCCCGCCGCTGAGCAGCAGGCCATAGGAGGCGATCAGCATCACCTCGAAGAACACGAACAGATTGAAGATATCGCCGGTCAGGAACGCGCCGTTGAGGCCGACCAGCTGGAACTGGAACAACGCATGGAAGTGCGGCGCGCGCCGGTCCCAGCCCGAGCAGGCGTGCAGCAGGCAGGGGATGGCCAGCAGCAGCGTGGTCACCAGCATCCATGCCGAGAGGCGGTCGGCCACCAGCGCGATGCCCAGGCGCGAGGGCCAGTCACCCAGCAGGTACACCGCGATGCTGCCGTCAGCGGTCTGCGCGAACAGCAGCGCGACGGCCGCGGCGAGCGCGGTCAGCGTGGTCCACGCCACCGTGCGCTGCACCTTCGGCCCGTAGCGGCGATGCTCGACGAACAGCGAGCAGGCCGCGCCGAACAGTGGAATCAGGATGGGCAGGATCACCGCATGATTCATGCGCCGCCCTCCCGGCCCGGCGCGGTATCGGCAGGCAGCTCTTCTTCTTCGTGCGCGTCCACGTGGTCGCTGTGGTTGTCGCTGCGGCTGCGCATCGCCAGCACGATGCTGACTGCCGTCATCGCGAAGGCGATCACGATGGCGGTCAACACCAGCGCCTGCGGCAGCGGATCGGTGTAGTTGCCCAGGTCGCTGTCGATGCCCTCACGCAGCACCGGTGCCTTGCCCTGCACCAGCCGACCGCCGGCAAAGATCAGCAGGTTGGTCGCATACGACAGGAAGGTCATGCCGAGGATCACATCGAAGCTGCGCGCGCGCAGCAACAGGTAGATGCCGATCGCGCTCAGTACGCCGATGGCGCTTGCCAGAGCCAGTTCCATCAGTGCATCTCCCCGGTTTTTGCCGAACGGCGGTTGGGATCGATTTCGCCTTTACGGGCATTGCGGGTGCGCGAGGGCTTGATCGTGCCCATCATCGAGAGCATCAGCATCACGCCGCCGAACACCACCAGGTACACGCCGGTATCGAAGCCGATCGCACTGGCCAGCGGTACCTCGCCGATCAGCGGAATGTGCAGGTCCAGATGGCCGCTGGTCAGGAACGGCACGCCGAACAGCATCGACGCGCAGCCACTGAGGATGGCGATCAGCAGACCGGCACCGATGCAGCGGATGTAATCGAAGCCGAAGCGCGATTCCACCGAGGTGGTGCCCTGGATGACGTACTGGATCAGCAGCGGCACGGCCAGCACCAGGCCGGCGATGAAGCCGCCGCCGGGCGCGTTGTGGCCGCGCAGGAACAGGAAGATCGAGACGGTCAGGGTGAGCGGGAACATGATCTGGGCCAGATCGGCCGGCACCGGCAGCTTGATCGGCGGGCCGGGCATGATCTGTTCCGGCGCCATCCGCGAGCGGCGCAGCATGGCGTGCACCACCAGCGCGGCGATGCCGAACACGGTGATCTCACCGAAGGTATCAAAGCCACGGAAGTCGACCAGGATCACGTTGACCACGTTCTGCCCATACGCCTCCGGCAGCGCACGCGCCAGCAGCTCGCCGGCCATGGTGTTCGGCGGCAACGTCATGGCGGTGTAGGCCATCGCGGCCAGGCCGCCGCCGGCGACGATCGCGATCACCGCATCGCGCCGCTTGCGCCAGACCGACTTCTCCGGGGGCGACTGGATCGGCAGGTAGTTCATGCCCAGCAGCATCAGCACCAGGGTGACCATCTCCACCAGCAGCTGGGTCAGGGCCAGATCGGGCGCGGAGAGGAACACGAAGGTCAGCGAGACCATCAGGCCGACACCGCCGACCACCAGCACCGCCAGCAGGCGCTGCCGGTAGACGAACAGTGCGCCCAGCGCGCAGGCCATCATCACCAGCCACAGCGCCCAGCCCAGCAGTGGGATCGGCTGCGGCGAGGGCCAGTTGGGCGACGCCGGATTGGCCACGAACGGTGCGGCGGCGACGATGATCGCCACCACCACCAGCGCCATCAGCATGCGCTGCAGGCTGCCGTTGGCCAGGCCCTGGGTGAGCCGGTGGGCGAAGCCGAACACCAGGTCCAGCTGCTTGTGGAACAGGTTGCGGCCGATGCTGCGGCTGACCACCGCATGCAGGTTGATCAGGCGGCGCAGCCCGAAGTACAGCGCGATACCGCCAATGACGCCGGCGATGCTCATCATCAACGGGGTGTTGAAGCCATGCCAGACCGAGAGGCTGTAGGCCGGCATCGCCGCGCCGAGGATCGAGGAGGCGGCCGCGTGCAGCACCGGGGCGATGGTGATCGCCGGGGCGACGCCGACGGCCACGCAGACCACGACCAGGATCTCGACGGGCACCTTCATGAAGCGCGGCGGCTCATGCGGGACGCGGTCCAGATCATGCGGGCCTTTGCCGAAGAAGGTGTCGTGCACGAAGCGCAGGCTGTAGGCCACGCCGAACACGCCGGCCAGCAGTGCGGCGATCGACATCACCACGCGCATGGTTTCCGGACCGCCCGCGGTCAGCGCTTCGGCGAACAGCATTTCCTTGGACAGGAAGCCGTTGAGCAGCGGAATACCGGCCATCGCCAGCGAGGCGATGATCGCCAGCGCGCTGGTGATCGGCATCAACCGCCGCAGGCCGCCCAGCTTGCGCATGTCACGGGTGCCGGTCTCGTGGTCGATGATGCCCGCAGCCATGAACAGCGACGCCTTGAAGGTGGCGTGGTTGAGGATGTGGAACACGCCGGCCACCACCGCCATCGGTGTGGACAGGCCGAACAGCATGGTGATCAGGCCCAGATGGGAGATCGTCGAATAGGCCAGCAGGCCTTTGAGGTCATGCTGGAAGATCGCGTTCCAGGCGCCGATCAGCAGCGTGATCGCCCCGATGCCGCTGACCGTATAGAAGAACAGATCGGTGCCGGCCAGCGCCGGGTGCAACCGGGCCAGCAGGAACACGCCGGCTTTGACCATCGTCGCCGAATGCAGGTAGGCCGAGACCGGGGTCGGCGCGGCCATCGCGTGCGGCAGCCAGAAGTGGAACGGGAACTGGGCGCTCTTGGTGAAGATGCCGGCCAGGACCAGGAACAGGGCATACGGGTACAGCGAACTGGCGCGGATCAGATCGCCCGCGGCGAGTACGGCATCCAGTTCGAAGCTGCCCACGATGCGACCGATCAGCAGCACGCCGCCGAGCAGGGCCAGACCGCCGCCGCCGGTGACCACCAAGGCCATCCGGGCCCCCTCGCGGGCATCCTGGCGATGCGACCAGAAGCCGATCAGCAGGAACGAGCTGATGCTGGTCATTTCCCAGAACACCATCAACAGCAACAGGTTGCCCGAGAGCACCATGCCCAGCATGGCGCCCATGAACAGCAGCAGGTAGCAGTAGAAGCGGTGGGCGCTGTCGCGGGCACTGAGGTAGTAGTGGGCGTACATCACCACCAGTGCACCGATCGCCAGCACCATGCCGGCGAACATCCAGGCCAGGCCATCCAGGCGCAGTGAGAAGGCCAGGCCGATCTGCGGTATCCACTCCCCATAACTGCGGACGATCCCGCCGTCCATGATGGCCGGGGTCATCGTCGCCAACAGCGCCAGTCCTCCCAGCGGAGCGGCCGCGGCTACCCAGGCGGCCGTGGAGCGGGAGGTGCGGCGGAATGAAGCGACGGCCACTGCCATCAGGAAGGGCAGGGCGAGCAGCAGGAGCAGACTAGGATTCATGCAGGGAATGCGGGATTCACGAGCAGGTCGTTCAGTCTAACAGGCAGGCAATTGCTGCCGATACACCCGAATACGCCCTCAATTGCATGTAACGTGCGCTGATTCATTTTTTCAGGGCGGCGCGTGGCCCCATTCGGGCGCGTCGGCCGCCGTATGGAGACCCGCTGGCGACTTTGCCGAGTGTGGCCTCCCGGCGCCCGTCGAATCGGCTCGGGAACCAGTCGTCACAGGGGCTGCGGGACCGCGTGGGCGTGCACGAAGATGAACGGTGACCGTCGCTCGAAAGGCCACTGCGGACGATGCTGGACGGTCCGGCGTGGAGTGCCGGTGAGCGTCCTCGCTCGTTCAGGAAAAACCGGTCAGTAGCGCCAGTCCATCCGGCGGTAGAGCTTGGCCAGGACCCACAGCGGGCCGATCAGCAGGTAGACCAGATCGGTCAGGAAGCTCGGCTTGCGGCCTTCATGCTTGTGGCCGATGAACTGCGCGACCCAGGCCACGGCGAAGACCCCCAGGGCCAGCCAGAACAGGTTGACCAGGCCGATCTCGGCTTCCAGCAGCCGGCAGACGCAGCCGCTGACGAAGAAGAACGCCAGCATGCCGTAGCCCAGCGTGCGCGAGAGGCGGTTATAGAAGCACCAGGCGGCGAACATCGCCAGGCCGGCCCAGATCCCGTTCTGGAACCAGGTGATCAGCGGCGGCAGGCACCACAGCAGGGCAATCACCGACCACGCGATCGCCGGGACGGCCACGACGTGGATGCGCTGGTTCAGCGCATTGCGGTGATCGTCGGAATAACTGGCGAAATAGCGGTCGATCGGGCGTGCGACGGTGGTGGTGGCCATGTTCCCTCCCAGGATCTGCAGAGCATACCGCCCGTAGAGCCGACCGTTGGTCGGCTTGCTCTCACCCAGACGATACCCCTCGTGCTGCACGCGATAGGCCACCAACGTCCGCGGCAGTCGACCAGCGGTCGACTCTACGGCCGGGACCCCCGGCCATCACGGCCGGGGGCGCAGGCGAATCAGTCGACCGAGATACCGGCCAGGCGCTGCAGCGCCTCGGCGTACTTGGCCCGGGTGCGCTCGATGATCTCGGCCGGGATGCTCGGGCCCGGGGCGGTCTTGCCCCAGTCCAGCGTTTCCAGGTAATCGCGGACGAACTGCTTGTCGTAGCTCGGCGGGCTGGTGCCCACCTCGTACTCGTCAGCCGGCCAGTAGCGGGAGGAATCCGGGGTCAGCATCTCGTCCATGATGTACAGACGGCCATCGGCATCGGTACCGAACTCGAACTTGGTGTCGGCCAGAATGATGCCGCGCTCGCGGGCGTAATCGGCGGCGAAGGCATAGATGCGCAGGGTGGCGTCGCGCACGCGCTCGGCCAGGTCCGCACCGACCGCCTTCACCATCGCATCGAAATCGATGTTCTCGTCGTGGTCGCCGACGGCGGCCTTGGTCGAGGGGGTGAAGATCGGTTCGGGCAGCTGTTCGGCCTGGCGCAGGCCGTCGGGCAGCTCGATGCCGCTGATCTTGCCGGTGCGCTGGTAGTCCTTCCAGCCGCTGCCGATCAGGTAGCCGCGGGCGATCGCCTCGACCGGAACCGGCTTGAGCTTGCGGGTGACCACGGCGCGCTTGGCGTACAGGGCCGGATCGACACCCTCGGGCAGCACACTGGCGACATCGATGCCGGTCAGGTGGTTGGGCATCAGGTGCGCGGTCTTGGCGAACCAGAAGTTGGAGACCTGGCAGAGCATCTCGCCCTTGCCGGGGATCGGATCGGGGAGCACCACGTCGAAGGCTGACAGACGGTCGGTTGCGACCATCAGCAGGTAGTCCCCCGGCGGAGTGCCGGCGGGGAGCCGGTCGCGCGGAATGTCGAAAACATCACGCACCTTGCCGCGATGGCGCAAGGGCAGGCCGGGGAGATCGGATTGCAACAACGTGGTCGGCACGGGCACTCCTGAGGCTTCGTCATGACAGCTGTCCAGGGGACCCGGAGGGCCCGCACAGACAGCGGGCGGCCTAGTGTAAAGCGGGTTGGGCCCGCTGTGACGTAAAATGAGGATCCTTTGTCGCCTTGGCTGCCCAGACCACCATGCGCTGGTACGGAAAACTGCTCGGATTCATCGCCGGCGCCTTGTTGTTCAGGCCCAATCCGCTGTTCGGTGCCGTGGTCGGGCTGTTGCTGGGGCATGCCTTCGATGCCGACTGGTTCCGGCTGAACAGGGAAAACCCCTACCGCGAGCTGGGGCTGACCTCCGAGGCGACCGATGCCGAGATCGACCTGGCCTACCGCCGGCTGATGTCCCAGTACCACCCGGACAAGGTGGTCGGCGCGGCGCCGGAGCTGCGCCAGCAGGCCGAGCGCAAGTCGCGCCAGCTCAATGCCGCCTACGACCGCATCAAGACCCTGCGCAAGCGCTGAGTCCGCGCGGCGCCCCCTTTCCACCTCCCGAAGGCCCCGGCCATGTCCAACTGCATCATTGCCCCCTCCATCCTGTCCGCCGATTTCGCCCGCCTGGGTGAGGAAGTGGACAACGTGCTCGCGGCCGGCGCCGACTGGGTGCATTTCGATGTGATGGACAACCATTACGTGCCGAATCTGACCATCGGCCCGCTGGTCTGCCAGGCGCTGCGCAAGCACGGTGTGACCGCACCGATCGACGTGCATCTGATGGTGGAGCCGGTGGACCGGATCATTCCGGATTTCGCCGAGGCCGGCGCGACCTACATCAGCTTCCATCCGGAGGCGAGCCGCCACGTGCACCGCACGATCCAGCTGATCCGTTCGCTGGGCTGCAAGCCGGGCGTGGTGCTCAATCCGGCCACGCCGGTGGACATCCTGGACTGGGTGCTCGATGACCTGGACCTGGTGCTGGTGATGTCGGTCAATCCGGGTTTCGGCGGCCAGGCGTTCATTCCGTCGGCGCTGGACAAGGTGCGCGCGATCCGCAAGAAGATCGATGCCAGTGGCAAGGACATCCGCCTGGAGATCGACGGTGGGGTGAAGGCCGACAACATCGGGGCGATCGCCGCCGCCGGTGCCGATGCCTTCGTGGCCGGCTCGGCGATCTTCAATGCGAAGACCAGCTACCAGGACATCATCGCGCAGATGCGCGGCAACGTCGCCGCGGCGCGGGGCTGAGCCATGGAACCGGTGGCTGCCGTGACCATCCGCGTGGCCACCGCCGAGGATGCGGCGCTGATCCTGCGTTTCATCCGCGAGTTGGCGATCTACGAGAAGGCCGAGTCGTCGGTGCAGACCGACGAAGCGGGCATCCGCGCGAGCCTGTTCGGACCGGCGGCGAAGGCGCATGCGCTGATCTGCGAAGCCGATGGCGTGGCGATCGGGTATGCGGTGTATTTCTACAACTACTCGACGTGGCTGGGCCGCAACGGGATCTACCTGGAAGATCTGTACGTCAGCCCGGAGCGCCGCGGCAGCGGTGCCGGCAAGGCGCTGCTGCAGCACATCGCACGGATCGCGGTGGCCGAAGGCTGCGGCCGGTTCGAGTGGTCTGTGCTGGACTGGAATGCACCGGCGATCCAGTTCTACCAGGCCGCCGGTGCGAAGCCGCAAAGCGAGTGGACGGTGTACCGGATGGAAGGCGAGGCGTTGCGGACCTTCGCCGAAGGCTGAGCACCCGTAGAGCCGACCGTTGGTCGGCTGCCGCAGCCAACCCAGCCCGGTAGTGCCGACCGTTGGTCGGCTGCGCTTCTGGCGGGTCAAAAAAAAGACCGCACCATTGCTGATGCGGCCCTGGGAATAGCGGGAGGCTGATCCTGCCTCCATCCATCTTCCTTGCTATGGCCTTCCATTCTCCGGGGGATCGGTGACGCTTTGATGACGTTCACCGGCGGCCACGCCGTCCGCTGCTAGCCTTCGCTTCCCCACTCCCTGGAAGTACCGCATGAGCCGTCCCCATTGGCGTTTGATCCTCAACGGCAAGGCCACCGGCAATGAGGATGTGCGCGAGGCGGTCGCGGCGCTGCGTGAGCGCGGCGTGCAGCTGGAGGTACGGGTGACCTGGGAATCGGGCGACGCCGAGCGCTATGTGGCCGAGGCGATCGCGCATGGGGTCGATACAATCATTGCGGCCGGCGGTGATGGCACCCTCAGTGAGGTGGCCGAGACACTGGCGCACCGGGAAGAGGCCGCCGATGCATTGCCGTCGCTGGGGCTGCTGCCGCTGGGCACGGCCAACGATTTCGCCACCGCGGCGGAGATTCCCAATGAACCGCTGGCGGCGCTGGAGCTGATCGCGCAGGCGTCCACACGCCCGGTCGATCTGCTGCGCATCGATGCCGATGGCAAAGTGTGGTGGTGCGCGAACGTGGCCAGTGGCGGCTTCGGCACCGAGGTCACGGTGGAGACCGATGAGGGCTTGAAGAAAGTGCTCGGCGGCCTGGCCTACCTGGTCACCGGGGTATCGCGGCTGGGCCGGATCGATCCGATCCAGGCGCGGGTCCGGGCGCCGGGGTTCGAGTGGGCCGGTGGTTTCATCGCGCTGGGCATCGGCAACGGCCGCCAGGCCGGCGGCGGGCAGGTACTGTGCCCGGAGGCTCTGATTGATGACGGTCTGCTCGATATCACGGTGATCCCCGAGCTGAGCGGGGAGGTCGCCTCGACCTTTGCCGCGTTGGTCAAGGGCGGCAAGCGCGGCGCGCTGGAGCAGGTGGCCGAACGTGTGCAGGCGCCGTGGGTGGAGATCGAGGCCGAGGTGCCGCTGACGCTCAATCTGGATGGCGAGCCGGTCCAGGCCCGGCACTTCCGCATCGACTGCGTGCCGGGGCGGGTGAACCTGCATGTGGCGCTGGACAGCCCGCTGCTGTCCAGAGCCTGAGTCGCAGCGGCCGTTCTGCATACGGCTGGCGCGTGGTGGCGCCTGCCGGGCCCGGCTCACTTCAACAGGCGATCCAACAACCTGCCGGCCGCGTTCTCAACCGTCTGATCGGTGCGCCCGCCGAGACCCGTCGCGATGCCGCCCGACGTGACTGAGCGATCCTTGAAGGAAACGGGGAATGTCTGCATCCGTCGCAGTCGTCCCTGGCCCAGGTCCTGGTACTGGCCGAAGGAGGAGCTGATGTCAAAGCGGTTACCCACCGTCTGCCCTTCGCTCATGACTCTCTGCGCGATGAACGTCACCGGGCTTGATCGACCCGGCAACAAGGTGAAGCTTGGGTCGACCTGGTTGCCGGAGGCGATAGGGATGCCTTTTACGTTGTGCTTGCCCTGGCCGCCAAAAAGGCGATAGCCATAGCCATTGCTGTCGGTCGCGTTGAAGCTGCCGTGTTCGTAGTTCAATACCATTGGCTGCGATGACACGTTGCGCAACGTCATGGTTACCGTGACCTGCATGGTGCCGCGTCCCCGCTCACCCGCCCGGATCGAATCCAGACGCGCTTCGATATCGCCAAATCGCTCCAGTGCGCCGGTGTCGTCGGGCGCCGGCACGCCGCAGCGTTGGTTCAACGCTTCCAGCTGGGCACGCAGCTGTGCGTTCTCACGACGGAGCGCGTCGGCGGATTGTGCGTGGGCAGGCACGGCCTGACCGGCCAGCAATGCTGCCGCGGCAGCGGCCGACAGCAGCGACTGCTTCAAGGTGATTCCGTTCATGTGCAGATCCTCAATGCATGGACATGGCTGCGCCAAACAGGCCGAGCACGGTGAGATTGACCAGCACCCAGACGATGCCCGCAGCGAACAGGCTGGCCAAGGTGATCAACAACTGCTTGATGCCATCGGGGTTCCCCTTGCTTTGCGCATAGGCGAAACACAGGATCGTGCTGAGCAGGAACAGCACCACCCCGACGATGCCGATGATCGGCACCAGAGCGCAGACCCAGCCGATCCATCGCAGCGTCCTGGCCGTGCGCATCAGGCCTTCGGTTGCGCGACGCCCGGCTTCCTCGCGCACGAGGCGCTGCTGCAGCGCGTTCTGGACGTCGCTTTCATTGAGTTGATTCATGGATGATTCCCCTGTGGATTCCGAAACGATCAGCTGCCCAAAGCACGCCGTGCGCAGTCCTCCGGCGAAACGCACGGATCCTCTTCCGCTGGCTGCGCTGCCACCGCCGGATCGGGCGAGTAGGACGCCAGGACGCGTCCGCTGCGGTCCAGAAGCTGGACGTGCGTGACGTACGCATTGAGGCGTCGCTGGTTCAGATCCACAGACTGGACGAAGAAGTAGGTCCGCAGCCGGGGTTTGCTGTTCCATCGGCTACGAAGCCCTTCAAGCTCGCGGGCAACCGCTTCGTCAGCGACCGGGGCGAGCTGAACCTGCGCAGAGTTGCCCCAGGTGTAGGTGTACTCCGGAATGTCCATGAAGTAGCGATACTTGCCGCCGTTGAATTCGCCGACCGGGAAGCCCTTCCGCTCGAAGTCATAGGCCTGCAGGTCGGCATCCTCCAGTTCGCTCCAGAAATACGGCGAGCGGCCCGCGTCTGCGATGCCCTGTTCGAGCTGCGGGCGAAGCGCCACCATCAGGTCCTTGCGGCGGAAGGTATCGGCCGTGCCGCGGTATTCCTGCGAGGCGAGGCTGGCCATCGTGTCGAAATCCGTCGGCAGCTTGGACGTGGCGGCATAAAGAAACATCACCTGTTGGCCGCTATCCAACTTGCGATACTCAGTCAGCGGCTTGGCCAGGTCGGCTTGGGGAAGCGGGGTGCGTGCCGTTTTATCTGCGCTTGCCTGACCCTCGGCCGCAGGGGTGTTGCTGTCGTTATCGGCGCTCGGGGGTGCTGCATCGTCTTTGCCGTTGCAGGCGACAAGCAGCAGGGACAGGGTGAGTGCGGTGGAAAGTGATTGCAGTGCGGAGAGGGCCATGGCGTCCTTGACGTGGTGATGGGATGGCGGCAAATCTGCGTCCAGAGGCGCAGCGACGCAGGTCGTGAACATGACTTGACGAACAACACAGGAGGTGGTTGTGAAAGCGGAGCTTATGGAGGAGCTGTACGCCGGGGTCACCGATCCCGAGCGGATGCAGTCATTCGTTGAACGGCTCGGGCGCGCGGTTGGTTGCCACTCGGGCAGCGTGACCCTGCGGGACGTGCAGGGTGGGCGTCACGTGGCGCTGGTTGCGGCCGGTGCGATGGCGGACCCGCGTACGGTGGAGCGCTTCAACGAAGACACGCTGTATTCGGTGGACAACCTCTGGTTCAACCGGGCCGCGCCTACGATGCGGGCTGGCAGTGTCATCGTCAGCGACCGGGTGGCCACGCTGGAGGAGATGCGCGGAACGCGGTATTACCTGGATTTCCTGCGCCAGATCGACACGCTGCGCTCGGTGGCGCTATGTGCCTCGCGCAAGCCGGATCAGGTCACCATGTTGACCTTCGTGGGAACCGAGCGGCGGGGCGATTTCGATGCACGTGAGGTGGCACTCTGCGAAGCGTTGGCACCGCACTTCGTCAACGCCTTCGAGTTGCGCCAGTCACTGCAGGACGCGTGGCGCCAGGCAGGGACGTTGGCCCTGTTGCTTCTCGATGAGAACCTGCGGCCGGTGTCGGTGAATGCCGGGGGGGAGGAGATGCTGCTGGGTCGTGTCCTGCGTGTGCGCCGCAAGGCGGCATTGGAGCCGGTACATCCGGCCTCGCGTGCAGGCTGGAATGCCCTGGTCCGGCGCCTGGCGCTGCGGGGCGGTCCGGCGCAGGACCCCGGGGAGGATATCGTCGCCCTGCATGATGTCGATGGGCTACTGGCAGGCTTCGCGTCGCTCAGGCCTTACGGAAAGTACATCCCCGGCACCGGTACCGCCCGCTTTGTCATGACGGTCAACACGCTCGTGCGCCGTTCGTCTGCCGGGCTGTCCACCACCCTGCGCGAGCTTTTCGGCCTGACCCCGGCCGAAGCCACCCTGGCCGTGGCGCTGCATCACCAAGGCGAGCTGTCGGCCGCCGCCACGATCTGCGGCATCGGTGTCGGAAGCGCGCGGACCCGCCTGCAGAGCATTTTCGAGAAGACCCGTCTGCATCGGCAGGTGGACCTCGTCAGGATGCTGGATACCCTGAACGGTATGTTGGCCGCCGAGCGGCCGATGCCCCTGTACTGACGCTGGAGGCGCCAGTGCGGGCGCCGCGTCGGGGGCTGGCGTGCCTGCCTGCGGCGCGGGACGGGGTTCCCCCCCGCGCCGGGCTGCGGTACAGTCGCCGGGTGTCCATTCTGACGACCCCGCATACCCTTTCTTCCGCTCGCCGTTGGTGGCGATGGTGGCCTGTTGCCGTCGTCCGTCCCGCCACCGCCGTTTCCCGGAAGGAAAGTCGTCTTGATTACGCTCGAGCAGTTCCAGCAGCAGGCCGCTGAAGGCCACACCCGCATCCCCGTCGTCCGTGAAGTGCTGTCCGACCTGGACACGCCGCTGTCGGTCTATCTGAAGCTCGCCGACGGCCCGCATACCTATCTGTTTGAATCGGTCGAGGGCGGCGAACGCTTCGGGCGCTATTCCATCATCGGCCTGCCGGCACGCCGGGTATATGCCTTCCACGGCCATACCCTGACCATCAGCGAGTCCGGCACCGTGGTGGAAACCCGCGAGGTCGCCGACCCGTTCACCGAGGTCGAGGCGCTGCGCAGCGCCCACTCGGTGCCGAAACTGGCCGGTCTGCCGGGTTTCACCGGCGGCCTGGTCGGCTGGTTTGGCTTTGAGTGCATCGGTTATATCGAACCGCGCCTGGCCCCGCCGCGTGGCCGCGATGAGTTGGGCACGCCGGACATTCTGCTGCTGCACTCCGAAGAACTGGCGGTATTCGACAATCTCAAGGGCCGCCTGTACCTGATCGTGCACGCCGACCCGGGTCAGCCCGGGGCGTGGGACCACGCCCAGGCCAAGCTGGATGCGCTGGTCGCCACATTGCGCGCCCCCGGCGCCGGCTACCCCGCGCCGATCACGCGCGACGTGCTGGACGAGAACGATTTCGTCTCCGGCTTCACCCGCGAAGGCTTCATTGCCGCGGTCGACAAATCCAAGGAATACATCCGCGCCGGCGACATCTTCCAGGTGGTGCTGAGCCAGCGCCTGAGCGTGCCGTTCAAGGCGCGCCCGGTGGATGTGTACCGCGCGCTGCGTGCGCTCAATCCCTCGCCGTACATGTATTTCCTCGATACCGGCGACGTGCAGGTGGTCGGCTCCTCGCCGGAAATCCTGGTGCGGCTGCAGGACGGGGAAGTCACCGTGCGTCCGATCGCCGGCACCCGCCCGCGCGGCGCGACGGTGGAGGAAGACAACGCACTGGAAGTGGAACTGCTGGCCGATCCCAAGGAACGTGCCGAGCATCTGATGCTGATCGATCTCGGCCGCAATGATGCCGGCCGCGTGTCCAAGGCCGGCACGGTGGAAGTGGGCGAGCAGTTCGTGATCGAGCGCTACAGCCATGTCATGCACATCGTCAGCGAGGTCACCGGGCAGCTGCAGCCGGGCCTGAGCTATGCCGACGTGCTGCGTGCGACGTTCCCGGCCGGCACCGTCAGCGGCGCGCCGAAGATCCGCGCGCTGGAAGTGATCCGCGAGCTGGAGCCGATCAAGCGCAACGTCTACGCCGGCAGCATCGGCTACATCGGCTGGCATGGCGATGCCGATACCGCGATCGCGATCCGCACCGCGGTGATCAAGGACGGTCGCCTGCACGTGCAGGCCGGCGCCGGCATCGTGTACGACTCCGACCCCGGCAAGGAATGGGACGAGACGATGAACAAGGGCCGCGCGCTGTTCCGTGCGGTCGCGCAGGCGGCCAAGGGCCTGTAACGCACTGCTGCCGAACGGCCTGACACGTGCACGGTTGCGTGCACGCCACTTCCCCATTCAAGACGGACCCTGACCATGTTGTTGATGCTCGACAACTACGACAGCTTCACCTACAACCTCGTGCAGTACCTGCAGACGCTGGGCGCCGAGGTCAAGGTGGTGCGCAACGACGCGTTGAGCGTCGATGAAATCGCCGCGCTCGCGCCCGAGCGCATCGTGATTTCGCCCGGCCCGTGCACGCCGAACGAAGCGGGCGTGTCGCTGGAGCTGATCCGCCGGCTCGGCCCGACCACGCCGATCCTGGGCGTGTGCCTGGGCCACCAGAGCATCGGCCAGGTGTATGGCGGTGACGTCATCCGCGCCACCAACATCATGCACGGCAAGACCTCGCCGATCCGGCATGAAGGCAAGGGCGTGTTCGCCGGCCTGCCGGACCGCTACCAGGCCACGCGCTACCACTCGCTGGTGGTCGACAAGACCACGCTGCCGGCCTGCCTGGAAATGACCGCCTGGACCGAGAACGAGGACGGCTCGATCGAAGAGATCATGGGCCTGCGCCATCGCGAACATCCGGTCGAGGGCGTGCAGTTCCACCCCGAGTCGATCCTCACCGAGCATGGCCACGCCCTGCTGAAGAATTTCCTGCAGCGCTGAGCGCGCCGCACCTGCACCACAAAGGACCCCGCATGACCTTCTCCCCCCAGGAAGCCCTGCAGCGCACCATCGAGCACCGCGAGATCTTCTTCGACGAAATGGTCGACCTGATGCGGCAGATCATGCGCGGTGACGTGTCGCCGGTGATGACCGCCGCGATCCTGACCGGCCTGCGGGTCAAGAAGGAAACCATCGGCGAAATCGCCGGTGCCGCCACCGTGATGCGCGAGCTCGCCCTCGCGGTACCGGTGGAGGACAAGACGCATCTGGTGGATATCGTCGGCACCGGTGGGGATGGTTCGCACACCTTCAACATTTCCACCTGCGCGATGTTCGTGGTGTCTGCGGCCGGGGCCAAGGTGGCCAAGCATGGCAACCGCAGTGTTTCCTCCAAGTCCGGCAGTGCCGATGCAGTCGAGGCGCTGGGCGCGATCATCGATCTGCAGCCGGAGGAGGTCGCGCGCGCGATCACCGAGACCGGCATCGGCTTCATGTTCGCGCCGATGCACCACCCGGCGATGAAGGTCGTCGCACCGGTGCGACGCGAGATGGGCGTGCGGACGATCTTCAACATCCTCGGCCCGCTGACCAATCCGGTCGGTGCGACCAACGTGTTGATGGGCGTGTTCCATTCGGATCTGGTCGGCATCCAGGCGCGCGTGCTGCGCGAACTCGGGGCCGAGCGCGCGCTGGTGGTGTGGGGCCGCGACAACATGGATGAGATCTCGCTCGGCGCCGGGACACTGGTGGGCGAACTGCGCGACGGCAAGGTGCGCGAGTACGAGATCCATCCGGAAGATTTCGGTATCGCGATGTCGGCCAGCCGCAACCTCAAGGTCGGCGGTCCGGAAGAATCCATCGCGATGCTGCGTGGCGTGCTCGACAACCAGCCCGGCCCGGCGCTCGACATCGTGGCGCTCAATGCCGGCGCCGCGCTGTACGTGGCCGGTGTCGCCGACAGCATCGCCGATGGTCTGGCCCGTGCCCGTGCGGTGCTGGCCGATGGCAGTGCGCGCTCGCGGATGGAGCAGTACGTCGCCGCCACCCGCCGCATCCGCGGGGCCGTCTGAGCCCGCGTTTTCCGAATTCAGCGGGGCTGGTCGATAATGGCCGGCCTCCAGGACCCCAATGACATGAGCGACATCCTCGATACCATCCTGGCCCGCAAGGCCGAAGAAGTCGCCGCACGCCGGGCCCAGGTGCCGCTTGACGCACTGATCGCGCGCGTGGAGCAGGCTCCGCCCGTGCGTGGCTTCGCGGATGCGCTGCGCGCCTCGATCACCGCGGGCAACCCGGCCGTGATCGCCGAAATCAAGAAGGCCAGCCCCTCCAAGGGCGTTATCCGCCCGGACTTCCATCCGGCTGATATCGCGGTGAGCTACGAATTCGGCGGGGCCAGCTGCCTGTCGGTGCTGACCGACGTGGATTTCTTCCAGGGCAGTGATGCCTACCTGCAACAGGCCCGCGACGCCTGCACGCTGCCGGTGCTGCGCAAGGACTTCGTGATCGATGCCTACCAGGTGTATGAAGCGCGTGTGCTCGGCGCGGACTGCATCCTGCTGATCGTGGCCGCCCTGGACGACCGCCAGCTGGCCGAGCTGTCCGACCTGGCCATGCAGCTGGGCATGGACGTGCTGGTGGAAGTGCACGACATCGACGAGCTCGAGCGCGCCATCCAGGTGCCGGTGCCGCTGATCGGCATCAACAACCGCAACCTGCGTACCTTCGAGGTGTCGCTGCAGACCACGCTGGACATGCGCCAGGCCGTGCCGCGCGACCGCCTGCTGGTCACCGAAAGCGGCATCCTCGGCACGGCCGATGTCACCGTGATGCGCCAGGCCGGGGTCAACGCGTTCCTGGTCGGTGAGGCCTTCATGCGCGTGGAAGAGCCCGGCGAGGGCCTGCGTCAGCTATTCTTCAGCGCATGACAGCGATCTACCCAACGCCGCGCGACGACGCCCCGCTGGTGGTCTTCGATTTCGATCACACCCTGTATGACGGCGATTCCGGCAGCCATCTGTTCGCCTGGCTGATCAAGCGCAACCCGCTGCGGCTGCTGGCCGCCCTGATTGCCACGCCGCTGCTCGGCCCGCTGGTGGCATTCCTGCCCACCCGCCGCCGCGGCATCTCCGGCTATGTGTGGATCGCCACGTTTGGCCTGCACCGGGCGCGCGAGTTCAACAAGGTGATCGATCGCTACGTCCTCAAGCACGAAGCCGATATCCGCCGCCGCCTGCTGCCCGTGGCGCTGGAGGTGTTCGCGCGTCACCGCGCCGCTGGCGACCGCGTCGTGGTCGCTACCGGTGCACCGCCGGAACTGGCCCGCGCGATCCTGGCCTTCGTGGCGCACCAGGGCGTGCCGGTGATCGGCAGTGAGGTCGGGCCGTTCTTGGGCGCGGTCATCGCCACCCGCCACTGCCACAACGAAGAAAAGATGCGGATGCTGCGCGAGCGCGGCTACGGCGAGATCGACGTCGCCTACTCCGACAGCAGCGCCGACCTGCCGCTGCTGCTGGCCGCGGCGGCGCCGGTGGTGGTCAATCCGAAGGCGTCCCGGGTGGACTATTTCCGCCAGGTGCTGCCGCCGGGCACCCCCGTGCTCAACTGGGGCTGCGTGGATCGGGCCGGCGATCCGGTCTGATTCACCGCTGAAAATCCCTGAAACGGTGTCGCGTCCGGCTCAGCCTGCGCGCCACTGCACGATGGCATGGCCGATCTGGAACAGGCTGATGCCCAGCACCAGCACGCCGACGGCCACCAGCACCCAGCGTTCCTTGACCTTTTTGACCAGAATCGCGGCCACCGGCGCGGCCATCATGCCGCCGATCAACAGGCCGGCCACGATGTTCAGGTACTGAACGCCCATGGTCAGCAGGAAGGTGATCGACACCGCCAGGGTCACCACGAACTCGGCGGCATTGACCGTCCCGATGGTGGTGCGGGCCTTGCCACCGCGTGCGAGCAGGGTGGACGTCGCCACCGGGCCCCAGCCGCCACCGCCACTGGCATCCAGCAGGCCGGCGACGAAGCCCAGCAGCGGGACGCGCTTCACTTCCTGGGCCGGCAGCATCCGGCCGGCCGCGCGCAGCAGGATGAAGATCGCCAGCACCAGCAGATACATATAGATGAAGGGGCGGATCACGTCGCCGGGCAGCTGGGTCAGCACGTAGGCGCCGACCACCCCACCGACGGCGCCAGGCAGGGCCAGGCGCAGGAACAGCCGACGGTCCACATTGCCCGCGACCAGGTGCGAGACCCCGGACGCCCCGGTGGTGAACACCTCCGCGGTATGGATGCTGGCGCTGACCGCGGCGGGCGGCAGGCCCATGCTGAGCAGGACCGAGGAAGACACCAGCCCGAACGCCATGCCCAGCGCGCCGTCGACCAGCTGTGCGCCGAGGCCGATCAGGATGAACCAATAGAATTCACTGCCAAGTTCCATGCGAACAGCCTAGCGGCAAATGGGCAGGTAGTGCCGACCGCTGGCCGGCGACCCGGGGTAGTCAGGGCCCGGGGGAGGCCGGGTGGCGTGTCCAATCGCGTGCCGGATAGCCGAACGGATAGCTGACCGGATAGCTGGCCGGATAGCCGGCCGGATAGCCGACCAACGGTCGGCTCTACCGCGCGGGGTCAGCGGGTGCCGTACAGGACCACGGTCTTGCCGCGGGCATGCAGTTGCCCGTCGGTCTGCAGCTTCTTCAGCACGCGGCCGGCCATTTCACGCGAGCAGCCGACCAGACGGGCCAGTTCCTGGCGCGAGACGCGCAGCTGGGTGCCCTGCGGGTGGCTCATCGCCTCCGGCTCGCGGGACAGATCGTGCAGGGTCCGCACGATGCGGTCGGTCACATCCAGGAACGCCAGGCGGCTGGCCTTCCTGCTGGTATCGAGCAGGCGCTTGGAGAGCTGCTGGCCGATCGAGTAGAGCAGGCGCGGCGCATCGGCCGAGAGCGGGCCCAGGAACAGCTGATGGAGGCGCTCGTAGCTGATCTCGGCCAGTTCGCACGGGGTGCGGGTGCGGAGGATCACCTCGCGCCGGTCCGATTCGACGAACAGCCCCATCTCACCGACGAACTCTCCCGAGCCGAAGTAGCCCAGCACCAGCTCACGATCGTCATCTTCCTCAGCCATTATTGAGACTGATCCACTGATCACGTAGTAGAGCGTGCCGGCCGGATCGCCAGGTCGGAACACGTCGGTACGGGCGGGGTAACGGCGGCGGTGGCTGTGGGCCAGGAAGCGATCGATTGTTGCGATATCCAGGGCCAATGGACTTGTGGCAAGGCGCACAGTTGACACGTTGAGGCGCTCCGATTGCTCATGAAGAATTCACGGCTATGTGCCGGGAGCTTAACGATCCGAATTGTTAAGGGCAAACCGAGCACAGGTACTCGTTTCAATGCAAGTTTCGCCCCCGATCACTTTGCCCCATAATTACTTCTTTCCCACCACACACAGGATCGACCGCCGTGGTCAAGCCGTTGCCTCGCCTGAGGTTGCAGGGTTTCAACAACCTCACCAAGGCGTTGAGCTTCAACATCTATGACGTCTGTTACGCCCGCACCGAAGAGGAGCGTCAGCGTTACATCGAATATATTGATGAAGAGTACAACGCCGATAGGCTGACTCAGATCCTGACCGACGTTGCCGAGATCATCGGCGCGAACATCCTGAACGTGGCCCGCCAGGACTACGACCCCCAGGGTGCCTCGGTGACGATCCTGATCTCGGAAGAGCCGGTGATCGACAAGAAGCAGGCCGGCAAGGAGCTGATCTCCGACGCTGTGGTCGCGCACATGGACAAGAGCCACATCACCGTCCATACCTACCCGGAAACCCATCCGCAGGAGGGCATCGCCACGTTCCGCGCGGACATCGATGTGGCCACCTGTGGCGTGATTTCCCCGTTGAAAGCGCTGAACTACCTGATCGAGAGTCTGGAATCGGACATCGTGATCATGGATTACCGCGTGCGTGGCTTCACTCGTGACGTGAAGGGCAAGAAGCACTACATCGATCACAAGATCAACTCGATCCAGAACTTCCTGGCCAAGAACATCAAGTCGCGTTACGAGATGTTCGACGTCAATGTCTATCAGGAAAATATCTTCCACACGAAGATGCATCTGAAGGATTTCGATCTGGACCAGTACCTGTTCGAAGAGAAGGCCAAGAACCTCTCGTTCAAGGAACGCATGAAGATCGAGGCGCTGCTGCGTCGTGAGATCGAAGAGCTGTTCCATGGGCGCAATCTGGCCGAGTAAGGCACTTCGCGATGTTGTCCGGGCCTGGCCCGGGCAACCTCGTTCAGGCGGGACGGCCCGCCCTGTGGAACCGGTGTTTGCGCAAAACCCGGTTCCACGGTAGCTACCGACGACGGTCCGGTGTGAAAACACCGGGCCGTTTTGCTTTTGTTAACCCAAGGAATCCCCCATGCCCTGGATCTATCTTCTCGTCGCCGGTCTGTTCGAAATCGGCTTCGCCATCGGAATGAAGTACTCCGAAGGCTTCAGCAAGCCCCTTCCGACGCTGGCCACCGTCGCGGCCGCCCTGGTCAGCCTGTACCTGATGAGCCAGGCGATGAAATCCATTCCGGTCGGCACGGCGTACGCGATCTGGACCGGGATCGGCGCATTGGGCGTGGCGATGCTGGGCATCTTCCTGTTCGGCGACAGCGCCTCGCCGTCGCGGCTGGCCTGCATCGCGTTGATCGTGGCCGGGGTGATCGGCCTGAAGCTGGTCTCGGGGTAACGCCCTCGCATTCGCGCTGGCGCTCCCACGGTTCGCTGTGCGAACCGTGGGCCCCCGGCTCACTGAACACCCATACCCCTGCCGCTTCGCGGCGCCCCCCTGACTCAGGGGGGCTTTTCACCCGATGCACGCGGCGCGGTGGAGGCTTAAAGGCGGTACGCGATGGTCTTCATGACCTTGGAGGCCAGCGCCATCACCGACGGGATCGGGGCGGGCAGCCTGCGCGCGCCGGCATGCTCGGCATGGTCGGCGTGGCGGGCTTCGTCGATCTTCATCACCTTGATCACCTCGCGGCTGCGCAGGTCGGCCGGGGGCAGGGTATCCAGGTGTTCGTCCAGATGCGCTTCCACCTGGCGTTCGGTTTCGACCACGAAGCCCAGGTTCCAGCCATCCCCGCGCAGGCCCGCCAGGGTGCCGATGGTGTAGCTGCCGGCATACCAGATCGGATTGAACAGGCTGGGACGGCTGTCCAGTTCGCGCAGGCGCTGGGCACACCAGGCCAGGTGGTCGGTTTCTTCCTGGGCGGCGTCGAGCAGGTGGGCGCGGGTTTCCGGCTCACGGGCGACTGCGGCCTGGCCGAAGTACAGGCCCTGGGCGCAGACCTCACCGACATGGTTGATGCGCATGAGACCGGCGGCGTGGCGGCGCTCGGGCGCGGCCATCTGCACGTCCGGGGTGTCCTCGGCGGGGTAGGGGCGGCTGGCCGGCGGATTGCCGAACACGGTATCCAGCGCCCGCTGGGCTTCGGTCAGCAGGTGGTCGAGCGGCGTGATCTGGCGGAGCGCGGTCATGGCAGGAAGTGTCGCGGCGGGGGACTGTCGATTCTCGCCCCCCGGGGCCGGTGTGCCAAGCCGGGATCAGGGTCAACTTGCATGTGGCGGGGATGGCCAGTACACTCCCGCCTCTTCACAACGCGTGGCAGAGTTCCGGCCGTACTGCGCCGTAATGAGCCCGACCTACTAGAGTTCTTTCATGAGCACTTTCACTGCAAAGTCCGAGACCGTCCAGCGCGACTGGTATCTCGTCGACGCATCCGGCAAGACGCTGGGCCGTCTGTCCACCGAGCTGGCCCGCCGTCTGCGCGGCAAGCACAAGCCGGTTTACACCCCTCACGTTGATACCGGTGATTACCTGGTTGTCATCAATGCAGAAAAGATTGCCGTCACCGGCAACAAGCTGCAGGACAAGCTGTATCACCGTTTCACTGGCTACATCGGCAACCTGAAGACCGAAACTCTGGCCCAGGCGCTTGAGCGCCACCCGGAGCGTGTCATCGAGACCGCCGTCAAGGGCATGCTGCCGAAGGGCCCGCTGGGCCGCGCCATGTACCGCAAGCTCAAGGTGTACTCGGGTTCCGAGCACCCGCACGCCGCTCAGCAGCCTCAGGTTCTGGATATCTAATCATGGCTATCACGCAAAACTACGGCACCGGCCGCCGCAAGTCCTCCACCGCCCGCGTGTTCCTGCGCAAGGGCGCCGGCAACATCACCGTCAATGGCCGTCCGCTGGACGAGTTCTTTGGCCGTGAGACTGCACGCATGATCGTGCGTCAGCCGCTGGAACTGACCAAGAACACCGAAAGCTTCGACATCATGGTCACCGCCGCTGGCGGTGGTACCACCGGTCAGGCCGGTGCGATCCGTCTGGGCATCGCCCGTGCGCTGGTCGAGTACGACGAAACCCTGAAGTCCGAGCTGCGCAAGGCTGGCTTCATGACCCGTGACGCCCGTGAAGTCGAGCGTAAGAAGGTCGGCCTGCACAAGGCACGTCGCGCCACCCAGTTCTCCAAGCGCTGATCCATCGCGCCTGGCGTGGGATCCTTCGGGATCCCGCTGGGGGGTACGCAAAAGCCCGGCTTCGGCCGGGCTTTTGTCGTTTCCGGGGGTGGGTTTCGTCCCCGCAGATCGCTTGGTCGTCAGGTGGATGCAGCGAGGGATGGCGACGCTTCCGGCGGCACTGCTGCGCTCGCCGCTGTTTCATAGGGGCGGCGGTGGCGGTAGTGTCGACCGCTGGTCGGCTGCTTTCGTGGCCCGGCATGGGCAGGGTGTCGGCCGTCCACCCTCTTTCTGGTGAAACAGCCCCCTTGGAGTGCAAGGGGGCGCGCCGTCAGGCGCGGGGATGTGGAGGCAAAGAAGGCTGGCCCCAACCTTGCTCCGCAAGGTTGGGGCACTGGGCGCCATGCGCCCAGTCAGCCGCCCAAACAAAACAAAAGGCCTGATCTTTCGATCAGGCCTTTTGTTTTGTTTGGCTGCCCCGGATGGATTCGAACCACCGAATGCCTGAGTCAGAGTCAGGTGCCTTACCGCTTGGCGACGGGGCAAAATGTGCGTGCAATTATTGCACTTTTTCCCTGAAAAACCAAGCGAACTTGGTGGCTATGGGTGGACTCGAACCACCGACCCCAGCATTATGAGTGCTGTGCTCTAACCGGCTGAGCTACATAGCCTCAGGGAGCCGGTAATTCTGGAGATGTATTCGGAATCTGTCAACACTTTTTCACCGCGCTTGTGAGTGGGCAGCGGGCGTGGCACAGTCCCGATCAGTAGATTTTTCTAGGAGTCCGCATCGTGATCGATCCGGACGGCTATCGACCGAACGTCGGTATTGTGCTGATGCGGCAGGATGGGCAGGTTTTCTGGGCACGACGTGTGCGCCGGGATGGCTGGCAGTTCCCGCAGGGCGGCATGAACACCGACGAGACGCCTGTCGAAGCCATGTATCGCGAGTTGCAGGAAGAAACCGGGTTGTTGCCGGAGCACGTTGAAGTGCTCGGGGCGACGCCGGGTTGGCTTCGCTATCGGCTGCCGGCACGGGCCATCCGCCGCAATGAACGGCAGGTCTGTATCGGCCAGAAGCAGGTGTGGTTCCTGCTCCGGCTGGCCGGGGACGAATCCCACGTCACCCTGGACCATACCGACAGCCCCGAGTTCGACCAGTGGCGTTGGGTCGATTTCTGGTACCCGGTCGAACATGTGGTGATGTTCAAGCGGGGCGTCTATGCGCGTGCGCTGCGCCATCTGGCGCCGCTGGCACGGGGGGTGGCCGGGCCGGGGGTGGAAACCATGCCCAAGTCCGCGCAGGAAGCCTGGATGCCTGGCAATGCCGCCGGTCACGATCGGCCGCGCAAGCGCACCACGCCCAAGCGGGGTGGTGGCTACTGGCCGCGCAGCAAGGCCAAGGGCGAGCCGGGCGCCGTCTGAGCGCTGCTGGCGGCTCTGACCCGTATCGAGAATGATTCAGGTTCGAAATTGACAACCATTCGCATTTCGATTGGAATAGCAGCAGGCCGATCCGGGCCTGCCTGCCGAGTCCGCACGTGTACGTCTGCATCTGCAACGGGGTTACCGACCATCAGATCCGCGAAGCCGCGCAGAGCGGTGTCGTGAGCGTGTCCGAGCTGACGATGCGCACCGGCTGCGGCGCGACCTGCGGCTCCTGCCTGGACATGGCGGCGGACCTGCTGGCCAAGTTCAGCGCTACCCACGACCTGCCGCTGCCGGTATTGGGCCTGCAAGCCGCCTGAGATCGGCCGGCCCGGTTGCGGGCCGCAACTGAGCACGATTCGCGTTCCTTCATGCCTGCGCGCGACGCGCTACAGTGCCCGCGATTCCACGCAGCAGGAGCACGTTCATGAAGGGCGACGCCAAAGTCATCGAATTCCTCAACAAGGTCCTCTACAACGAGCTGACCGCGATCAACCAGTACTTCCTGCACGCCAAGATGCTGAAGAACTGGGGCCTGAAGGAGCTCGCCGATCACGAGTACAAGGAATCGATCGAAGAGATGAAGCACGCGGACATCCTGTCCGACCGCATCCTCTTCCTCGAAGGCCTGCCGAACTTCCAGGCACTGGGCAAGCTGCGCATCGGCGAGAACCCGGCCGAGATCCTGCAGTGCGACCTCAGCCTGGAACGCGACGGCGTGGTGACCCTGCGCGAAGCGGTGGCCTATGCCGATTCGATCGGTGACTACGTCAGCCGCCAGCTGTTCGTGAAAATCCTCGAGTCCGAGGAAGAGCATATCGACTGGCTGGAAACCCAGCTGGATCTGATCGAGCGCATCGGCGAACCGAACTACCTGCTGACCAAGATCGAAGACTGAGTCAGCCCTGCAACGGGGCGCGCAGGCGGGCGTGATAGCCGCCCAGCGCGATCCGTGCACGCGCGAACTCGGCGATCAACAGCGCCACCGCCACGGCGGGGCGCTCCAGCGTGCCGGCGCGGGCATCGTGCTCGATCCGCCAGGCCGCTGCCGACAGGGCCATCGCGCCCACATTCGCACTGGCGGATTTGAGGCTGTGGGCCAACGCGCGCAGCTGGTCCAGGTCCGCTGCGACCGAGGCGTCCTGCAGCTGGCGGATCAGCGGTGGCGTGTCATCCAGGAACACGCCGATGACCCGCGCGGTGTCCGCGCCGATCACTTCAAGCAATTCATCGAGCACGTCCTGGTCGAGCACCGCGGCGGGTGTCTGGTCGCGTGCGGGCACCGCTGCGGTGGCTGCAAAGGGCCGGGTCGGCAGCAACGCCGGGTCGTCGGCCAGCACGCTTCCCCAGCGTGCCAGCACGGCCTGGAGTGTTTCGCGGTGGATCGGTTTGGACAGGTAATCGTCCATGCCGGCCTGCAGGCAGCGCTCGCGGTCGCCGGCCATCGCATTGGCGGTCATCGCCACGATCGGCAGCCGCGCCGCGCCTCGTGTGGCCTCGTGCGCGCGCCAGCGGCGGGTCGCGTCGTAGCCATCCAGCACCGGCATCTGGCAATCCATCAGCACCACATCGAACGGCCGGGCCTGCAGTGCCTCCAGGGCCTGCTCGCCCTGGGTGGCGGTCTCCACCTCGCAGCCCAGCACCTGCAGCAGCCGCTGCGCGACCAGCAGGTTGACGCTGTTGTCTTCCACCAGCAGCACGCGCAGCGGGAACTGCGGCAGTGCCGTGGGCGAGCCTGCGTATTCCACCTCGGCCAGCAGCGCAGCCGGGCGTGCACTGGGCACCACCGGGCGCAGCAGCGCGTGCAGTTCACTGTCAGCGCCCTGCCGCGACAGGGCGGGTCCCGGGCCAAGCGACTCGGGCGCGGGCGCCTCATCGCCGTACAGCCACAGCAGCTGCGCAGTGGGATGCCGTTCGTTCCCGGCCACCGCCTTCTGCAGTGCCTGGGTGCCATGGCGCAGGCCGTCGGTGTCGGCGATCACCCAGGTCAGGGCCGGGTCGATACCGGGGCGCTGTGGCGCGCGCAGGGCGTCGATCGCTTCGGCGCTGGTCTCCACCGTGTGCAGGCGCAGATCATGGTGCTGGGTCACCCGCTCGATACGCTGGGCGAGCACCGCATCGCGGGTGATCAGCAAGGCACGCCGCGTGTTGCCGACCGCTGGCAGATCGCCGATCACCTTGAGCAGGGGAATCTCGAACCAGAACGTAGCGCCGCGCCCCACGGTGGAGTGCACGCCGATCCGGCCCTGCATCAGGTCGATGATGCGCTTGCAGATGGCCAGGCCCAGCCCGGTGCCGCCGTACAGGCGCGTGGTGGACGCATCGGCCTGGCTGAAGGACTGGAACAGGCGCGCCTGCAGGGCGTCGTCGATGCCGATCCCGCTGTCGGCGATCTCGAACCGCAGCTGGTGCTGCGCGTTGGTCTCGCCCTGGCGCTGCACGCGCAGCCGGATCTGGCCACGCTCGGTGAACTTGATCGCATTGACCAGCAGGTTGCTCAGCACCTGGCGCAGGCGCACCGGGTCGCCACGGACGGACAGGCGTACCGCCGGGTCGAGTTCGAGCGAGAGCTGCAGGCCTTTCGGATCGGCGGCGCGCTGCATCAACTGCACCAGCCCTTCGAGCAGCTCGCGCAGGTTGAACGTGGTGATCTCCAGGTTCAGGCCCTTGGCCTCGAGCCGGGAGTAATCGAGGATGTCGTCGACGATCCTCAGCAGCTGCTGTGAGCTGGTCGCCGCGGTCTGCAGCATCTGGCGCTGGTCACTGCCGAGCTGGCCGCGCGCGATCAGATCGAGCATCGGCAGGATGCCGTTGAGCGGCGTTCGGATCTCGTGGCTCATGGTGGCCAGGAACTCACCCTTGGCCAGCGCCGCGGCTTCGGCGGCCTGCTTGGCGCTGAGCAGTTCCTGTTCAAGCTGGTTCTGCTGCTGCCGGCGCTGCTGCAGCTGATCGCGCTCGAGCACCAGCGCCTCACTACGCCGCTGCAGCCGCTCCAGCTGGTCCTGCGCGTCACGCCAGCGGCGTACCGCCTGGATGCCGGCGATCAGTGCCACCACGCCGGTGCCGGCGGCAATGTCGATCCACGGCCCATTGGCACCGATGCGCGCCATCACCGCGGCAGTGGCACACAGGGCGGCCGCCGCAGCGCTGATCCACAGCGGGGCCGGGGTGGAGGAGGGAGCTGGCCGTCCGTGGCGTCCCATGCTCAGAGCACCGAGTTCTGGAAGTCGAAGTTCAGTTCGCTGCCGGCGGACTGGACCATGTTGCCCTGGATGAAATCCACTCCGCCGATCCACATCGCGGCCGCTGCCTGCGGGTCTTCAATCTGCTGGCCGATGATGCGCAGCCCGGCGCGGTGCGCCCGGTCGATCGCCGCGCGCAGTTCGTCGCGCGTCTGCTGGTTGGTGTGGCTGTTGGAGAAGCGCGCGGCCATGCGCACATAGGCCAACGGCAGCTGCGCCATCAAGGCATTGGCTTCATCGCCCGGCTCGAACTGGCTCAGGCAGAAACGCACGCCGGCTGCATGCATGCGCGTGCAGAACTGCTGCAGGGTGACGGTGTGGATCAAGGCATCGGGCAGGCGTACGTCGATGACCAATGCGCTGCCGTCGATCTGCCGGCTCGCCAGCGATTCCAGCAGCCAGTCACCGAAGGCATCGCGGGCCAGCGTGCGCAGCGACTGCGAGACGAACAGGTGCAGCGGCTGCGCGGCGTGGCGATACAGATCCAGCAGCCCAAGCGCATGGTCGAGCACCTGCTGGTCCAGATCGGCAATGCGCCCGGCTGCTTCGGCGGCCGGAATCACCTGGCCGGCGGCCAGCACGCTGCCATCGGCCTGGCGCAGCCGCAGCAGCATCTGGTATTGCGCGGTGTTGCCACCGGCCACGGCGACGATCGGCTGGTAGGCCAGTTCCAGCTGCCCGTCAAGCAACGCCAGGTGTTCCTGCGCGGCCACATCTTCGCGGCGCACGTACGCGGCCACGCCCGCGGTCAGCAGGCGGGCCTGCAAGGTGGTGCGTTCGACTGCTTCCAGTGCGCTGCCCGCATCGGAGAAGCCCGGCGAGAGCTGCGCATGACCGACCACGCCGCGCAGGTGCACGGATTCGTCATCGCGGATCACGAACGCGCGCGTGGACAACTGCTCGCGCAGGGTATGCGCCATTGCATCCAGCGTGGCCTCGTCGGCCCCGCGGGCCAGCACCAGGAAACTGTTGTCGTTCAGACGTGCCAGCAGGTAGGGCTGGGCGGCATCGGCCAGCCGTTGGCCCGCCTGGGTCATCAGCCGTTCGAACGCGGCATAGCCGTAGCGCTCGCGCAGCCCCAGCGCGCTGGCGATCTCGATGAAGAACAGGCCGCCGTGGTCGCGGTGCGCCAGCGAGGCGCCGAGCTGCTGCATCACATGATGGCGGGTCGGCAGGCCGGTCTCGGGGTTGTTCATCGCCGGTGCGCTGCCGTTGCCCGCCTGTGAGGCGGCCTGCGCACGGGCGCGGCGGATCCGGTTGGAGACGGCGGCGATCAGGTGGCGCGGGCGGATCGGCTTGCTGAGGAAATCATCGGCGCCGCTGTCGAGCACTTCGAACTGGCGCTCCGGATCCGGGTCGCCACTGAGGAACACGATGGGCAGCAGCTGCTGGCCGGGTTGCTGGCGGATCAGGGCGGTCAGCCGCATCCCATCCAGCCCCGGCAGATGCAGGTCCATCAGGATCAGGTCGGGGCGATGCTCGGCGATGGCCTGCTGCACCCCCTCGGCATCGCTGTGCACCAGCGCCTCCATGCCGGCGCCGTGCAGCACGCTCTGCGCGAACAGGGCCTGCGAGCGGTCGTCTTCGACGATCAGCACGCGGTACGGCGAGTCGATGCCGGGCGGCGGCAGGCTGCCGGTCTCGGTGTGCATCGGGGGGAGCAGGGGCGGCGGGCTGGCCGGCGCCGGCGTCAGCGCCACGACATTGCTGTGCACCACGGGCGCGGGTGAGGCCTGGCTTTGCCAGCGCTGCCAGTGGTCGGCCGGCGGCGTTTCAGCGCGCACGGCGCGGGCGGGTGCAACAACGTTGTCGTGAACGGCCATCAGTACTCCCAGTCTGCGCCGCAATTATGCGATGAACACCCGAAGGCAGGGCACGCCTCACCGTGGCAGGGTTCCCGGTTTGACCTGCGTCTGGCCACTGTCGGCCTGCCGCATCAACCAACGCATGCCCTTCCACAGCGTCCGCCAGATCATCCACACGATCAACGCGCCGATCAGGCTGCACGCCACCACCAGGATCAGCGCCAGCCAGGGGTGCGCCAGCGCGAGCGCGAGCCCGCCGACCACCACGGTGTCTTCGGCGGCGGAGGCGATCCAGTTGCTGGCCGGTTCGGGTGAGGTGTTGAGCAGGGCGCGGGTACCGGATTTGAGCCCGTGGCTGGCCAGCGCGACGCCGGCACCGGCCACCAGTGCGGTGCCGCTGAGCTCACCGCTGGGCGAGAGCGTGGCGGCGGCCAGGAACGCACCGGCCGGGACCCGGGCCAGGGTCTGGACCAGATCCCAGACCGAGTCGACCCCGGGGATCTTGTCGGCGAAGAATTCGGCGATGGCCAGCGCGGCCGAGGTGCCCAGCACCCACCAGGACTCCGTGGCCTGCAGCGCGGGCGGCAGGTCGACCCAGCCGAGCAGGCCGGCCAGGCCGACGCCGAACACGGTCAGGTACACGCGGATGCCGGCCAGCCAGGCCAGCAGGATGCCGATCACGAACAGGTGGGCTTCGGTCATGGCACGCGCTCCGGCTGCAGAATGTGCACAGGCGCACACTATCGGGGATGACGTCCATGAACGCCACTGCCCCGATCCCGGCCCTGCGCGGACAAGGTCTTTCCCCTGACTTACACTAGCCCGTCGTTCCAGACAGGGGCCGTTGCGACAGCGCCGGCAGGCGCGGTCGCCCAGGACTGCCATGAATAAACCCACACCTTCCCGCATCCAGATCCGCCGGCCGGGCGCGCCGCCCGTGCAGGACCGCAAGCGCCTGCTGGTGCTGGGCGGGGCCTGGCTGCTGTCGCTGATCCTCGCCGTGCTGCTTGGCGCCTGGCTGGGCTCGCCCGGCGGTGACGTCGGCACCCAGCTCAAGGCCGCCGAGACCCGCAATGAGCGCCTCCAGCAGCAGCTCATCGAACTGCAGCAACGCCAGGCCACCCTGCAGGCGTCCGACCGCATCAGCCGCGCCGCCAACAACGAAGTCCAGACCTCGCTGGGCGAGCGCGACGAAGAAATCGCCGGCCTGCGCGCCGACGTGGCCTTCTATGAGCGCCTGGTCGGAGCGACCAGCCAGCGCAAGGGCCTGAACACCCATTCGGTGGAGTTCTCGCCGGAGACGGGCGGCACCTGGCAGTACGCCGTGGTGCTGACCCAGAACCTGAACCGCGGGGCGATCAGCCAGGGGCAGATGCGCTTCACGGTGGAAGGCGTCAAGGACGGCAAGCTGACCTCGGTCAGCTGGGACGAGCTGCACCAGCGCACCAAGGTGCCGGGCCAGGACTATTCCTTCCGGTACTTCCAGCAGCTCACCGGCAGCGTGATGCTGCCACCAGGCTTCACCCCGCAACGTGTGCGGGTCACGCTGGGATCGGGCGCGGGGGGCGCCACCCAGGTATTCGATTGGAAGCAGGCCGGAGCACCGGCGGCATCGGCAAAAGAAGGGGAGTAAGCCCATGTTTGGCAGCAACAAATCCAACCGCGACGGACATCTGGTCGTGGACGCGCTGATCGGCGCGCAGGTGGTGATCCGCGGGGACGTGGAATTCAGCGGTGGCCTGTACGTGGAAGGCACCATCCTGGGCAAGGTGATCGCCCAGGACGGCGCCAGCAACGCCACCCTGACGGTGGCCGAGCATGGCGCCATCGAGGGCGAGATCCGTGCCCAGGTGGTGGTCATCAGCGGCCGCCTGGACGGGGATGTGCACGCCACCGAGCGGGTCGAACTGACCCCCAGCGCCCGGGTGACGGGCAACATCCATTACCAGGTGGTGGAAATGCACGCCGGCGCCCAGCTGACCGGCCGCCTGATCCATAGCTCGGCGCAGATGGCCCTGCCGCCGCCGTCCGGGGATGCGGACCAGGGCAAGGGCAAGGACACCGCGGCCCGCAAGAAGCTGGCCGAGGCGATGGCCTGAATCGCGCCCGCGTGACAACTTGAAACCGTGCTCATGCACCCCCATGCTGGGGGCATGAGCACGCTTGTTTCCCTGCCCGGCGCTCCCGCCGCCGCGCCGAACTACCAGTCCCTGGACCGTCCGCTGAACTTCACCGAGGCCGCTGCGGCCAAGGTCAAGGAGCTGATCCAGGATGAGGGCAACGCTGCCCTCGCCCTGCGCGTCTACATCGAAGGCGGCGGTTGTTCCGGCTTCCAGTACGGCTTCGAGTTCGACGAGAACCGCGCCGAGGACGACCTGGCGGTGGATACCGCCGGCGTCACCCTGCTGGTCGATCCGCTGAGCTTGCAGTACCTGATGGGCGCCGAGGTGGATTACACCGAAAGCCTGACCGGCGCGCAGTTCGTGATCCGAAATCCGAACGCCAAGACCACCTGCGGCTGCGGCAGCAGTTTCAGCATGTGATGTGCGCGCAACCGGCCTGACGGTCGGTTGCCGCTTGCCAGTCCCGCCGAATGTGGGCAGGCTCTTGCGATGTCCAAATTCTCTTCGCAGCTTTCCGGTTTCGCCTTCGTCAGCGAGCCGCTGGAGCGCGCCGATACCCTGCGCGATGACGCCGATGCGTTGTTGCGCCTGTGGCCGGACGCGCGTGTATTGGTGCTCGACCAGGACGGCACGGCGCTGGCCGGCCACGATGGTCAGCCGCTGCCGCTGACCGGCGCGGATCTGGGCGGTGGCCCGGGCACCGCGATCTTCCTCGGCCTGCGCGGCGAGCAGGCGTGGTTCTCGATGGAGGCCGCCGGGCTGTCGGTGACGGCGCCGCAGCGGGTCGACCTGCGCCAGTCCGCCGCGACCTGGTCCATCGCCGATTCCACCGCCTTCTGTTACGCCCGGGGCATGTCCTACTGGCAGTCGCGCACCCGCTTCTGCGGGGTGTGCGGCGGCGCGGTGACCTTCAGCCGCGGTGGCTTCGTGGGCCGGTGTGGCCAGTGCGCCACCGAACACTACCCCCGGGTCGATCCGGCGGTGATCGTGGCCGTGGAGAATCAGGGCCGGCTGCTGCTCGGCCGCCAGGCGAACTGGGCCCCGCGCCGTTATTCGGTGTTGGCCGGCTTCGTCGAGCCGGGTGAGTCCCTGGAGCAGACCGTGGTCCGTGAGGTCTTCGAGGAGAGCCGGGTGCGCGTGCGCGAGTGCCGCTACCTGGGCACCCAGCCATGGCCGTTCCCCGGCGCACTGATGCTGGGCTTCGCCGCCACGGCCGAAGACGACGTGCCTACCGTGAACGGCGAGCTGGAAGATGCGCGCTGGTTTACCGCCGAGGAAGTGGGCGCAGCCCTGGCCCGGGATGTCGAGGATGACGGCGAAGGCATCCGCCTGTCGCCGCCGATCTCGATCTCGCGCAGCCTGATCGAGCACTGGTACCGCCAGCAGATCGCCTGACCGTCGCCTGCCGTTGCCGCAGGCTGAACACGCGGCGCGGTACATTACCAACGGCCCGGGGAATTGCCGGGCCGCAAGGCATAGTAGCGGCGCGTTCCACGTCCCGAGCCGGAGGCTTACATGTTCACCACCCTGGTCGCCGTGCTGGTTGCCTTGGCCCTGGGCCATGTCGCGCCGGGCGTGGCCGTCGCGCTGCGGCGTTTCGGCCTGTACCGGCGCTGGCTGCAGTGGCTGGACCGGCACGCCGCCGAAGACGGGGTCTGGCGCGGCCGCAAGGGCGCCTGGCTGGCGGTGCTGCCGTTCGTGGCAGTGCTGGGCCTGCTCCAGTGGCTGTTCGATGACCGCGTCTACGGCCTGCCGTCGCTGCTGCTGGGCGTGCTGGTGCTGGCGATGTGCTGGGGCCCGCGCGATCTGGACCGCGATGTCGAGGCGGTGATCGACGCCGATGACGCCCACGCCCGCCACCTGGCGATCGCGCAGCTGCAGTCCGCCGGTGGCAGCCTGCAGGAAGACGTCCCCTCGCTGGTCGAAGCCACCGTGCTCAACGCGCTGCGGCGCTGGTTCGCGGTGCTGTTCTGGTTCCTGCTGCTGGGCCCGGTCGGCGCGCTGCTGTATCGCCTGCTCGCCTTGCTGGGGGTTGGCCCGATGCGCTCGCTGGCCAGCGTGGAAGCGGTCGCCGGGGCGCGCGTGGTGCTGTCCTGGCTGGAGTGGCCGGTGGCGCAGCTGATGTCGCTGTCGATGGCGCTGGTCGGCAACTTCGATACCGCGTTCAAGGCCTGGCGCGAAGCGCACGGGAATCAGTGGTCGGCCTCGACACACTTTCTCGGTGCGGTCGCGCGGGCAAGCGTGAGCGCCGAGCTGCGTGAGGACGCGCACGATTACAGTGATGCGGGGATGGTGCCGGTGTGGCGTCGCCTGCCGGAGCTGCGCGATGCGATGAGCCTGGTGTGGCGCATGCTGCTGCTGTGGATGGCGGTGCTGGCGCTGCTGGTGATCGCCGGCTGGGTCACCTAGCCGTCCGGGTCAGCCCGGTGCCAACCAGGTAAACGGCACCCACGGCAGGTTGCGTGCGATCCAGTACGCGGGCAGCAGGATCAGCCAGAAAGCGGGCTTCATCAGCAGCGTGATCAACGGCTGCAGCGCGCGTGGCCGCCAGCCCAATGCCCAGCCGAGCACCAGCGGGGCGATGGCCAGCATCAGCATGGCCAGGGGATTCATCGAAAACGCGGTGGCCACATCGCCGTGGGCCAGCGCGTGCAGTGCACGCGTCAGCCCGCAGCCGATGCAGTAATACCCGGTGACCGCCAGAAAGCTGCACGGCGGGAACGGACTGCTGGCGCTGTTGGGGTCGTAGTGCCGCAGCACCCAGACTCCCGCACCGGCCGCCAGTGCGGCCGGTGGCAACAACGCCAGCAACCAGCGCTTGCCGTGCAGCGCGATCATCAGCTGTTGCTTTCGATCTGCTGCTGGAACTGCTGCATCTGCTCCATGTAACCGTCCACGCCCATGAAGGCCAGCGAGATCACGAACAGCACCACGCCGGCGATCAGGAAGCCGGTGGTGACCCATGCCCAGATCTTGGCGTTCTTGGAAGCACGACGCGCGCCTTCCAGGTCGCCCTGGTTGAGCAGGCCGTTGACCTTGCTGGCGAACACGATCGCGACCACACCGGTGACGATGCCCGGGAAGCTCAGGCACGACAGGCAGCACACGAAGAACGCCAGGATGGTGACGACGATCGACCAGATCAGGTGATTCGGAACGCTGCCCGGGGCGGGCGGCAGGGGGGCGGTGGCATTCATCAGCGAAGCTCCATTTGCTTGGGTGGGTGTATCAGCGCGGGCGAGGTGCCCCGGGCGGTAATCTAACCGATGTACCTGCGTCCATGTATACGGTTACATGCAGGCAGGGCGGGGCTCACGCCTGATCGCCCCGAAGCTGCCTGACCTGCGTTTCCAGCATCGGGGCGGTCGCGGCATCGCCAGGGATCGGCGCGGACGCAACCACCTCGACATGCGCACGGAAGCGGCGGGGCACGCGCATGCGGCCCAACCGCGTGTCGCGGCGGCTCCACATGCTCGACCACATCCCACGCAGCGCCATCGGCACCACCGGTACCGGGCGACGCTCCAGGATCTTCTCCACGCCCGATTTGAACGCGCCCATCTGCCCATCGCGGGTCAACGCGCCCTCGGGGAAGATGCAGACCAGCTCGCCCTCGGCCAGCGCCTTGTCCACCTCATCGAAGGCGGCCTGCATCAGCGCGGGATCTTCGCGTGCGCCGGCGATCGGGATCGCCTTGGCGGTGCGGAAGATCCAGCGCATCACCGGGATGTTGAAGATCTTGTAGTACATGACGAAGCGCACCGGCCGCGGGATCGTCGCCGACAGGATCAGCGCGTCCATGTAGCTGACGTGGTTGCACACGATCAGCGCCGCGCCCTCGTCCGGCACGTGGGTTTCGATCCCGTGCGGGCGCAGCCGGTACAGCGCACGCACCATCACCCAGCTGAGGAAGCGCATCAGGAATTCAGGCACGATCGTGAAGATGTAGATCGACACCACGGCGTTGGCGATCGCCAGCGCCAGGAACAGCTGCGGGATGGTCCAGTCCAGCACGCGCTGGGTCAGCAGGCCAAGACCCGCAGCGAGCACGATGAAGCCGGAGTTCTGGATGTTGAGCGCAGCGAACACGCGTGACATTTCCGACTTGGCCGTGCGGCTCTGGATCAGCGCGAACAACGGCACCACGAAGAAGCCGGTGAACAGGCCGATGCCGATCAGATCGATGATGATGCGCGCGCTGCCCGGCGCCTGCACGAACTGCCAGATCGACAGCCCGGCCACGGCAGCTTCGCCGACGCGGGCGAAGTACAGGTCGAGCATGAAGGCGGTCATGCCGAACGCCCCCAGCGGCACCAGCCCGATTTCCACGGTGCGCCCGGACAGCTTCTCGCACAGCAGCGAACCGGTGCCGGTGCCAAGTGAGAACAGGGCCAGCGCGAAGATGTAGAGCAGGGAGCCACCACCGAGGTTGACCTCGGCATAGGTCGGCAGCTGCGAGGTGAGCATGGTGCCGACGAACCAGAACCAGGACACGCCCAGGATCGCGTTGCGCACGGCTTTCTGCTTCTTGGCCATGCGCAGCACCGCGAGCGACTCGGGCAGCGGGTTCCAGTTGATCTTCAGGTCCGGCGCGCCCGCATCGACCTTGGGGATCATCCGTGCGGTCAGATTGCCCGCGACGGCGAGCACGATCACCGCGGTGGCCGCCACGATCGGCCCATGGCTCCCGGACAGGGCGAAGATCAGGCCGCCGGCGATCATGCCGGTCAGGATCGACAGCGAGGTGCCCATCTCGACCAGGCCGTTGCCGCCGGTCAGTTCCTCGGGCTTGAGGATCGAGGGCAGCACCGAGTACTTCACCGGCCCGAACAGCGTGGACTGCATGCCGGTGCAGAACAGTGCCACCAGCAGCACGGGCATGCTCTCGGTCAGGAAACCGAGTGCGGCCAGCGACATGATCGCGATTTCCATGGTCGTGGTGATCACGATCAGCCGGGATTTCTCCAGCTTCTCCGCGATCTGGCCGGCCAGTGCCGAGAACAGGAAGTACGGCAGGATGAAGATCGCCGGCGCCAGGTTGGTATACAGCGAGCGCTCTTCGATCGGCGTGCCGAGGAAGAACAGCAGCGCGATGATCGCCTGGCGGTAGACGTTGTCGTTGAACGCGCCCAGCGACTGGACGATGAAAAACGGCAGGAAACGGCGTTGCCTGAGCAGAGCGAACTGACTATGGCCGGACATGGAGACTCCTTGCGAACCGGCGCAGCCTAGCATTCTCCCTGTTGGCGCAGCATGGCAGCGCCGCGGAACGGTGCAGGCAGCCCCGTCTTGGGTAGCTCACGACCGTTGGTCGTGAGAACGTTCAATAGGTCGTGAGCCCTTCAACATCCGTATCGACCAACGGTCGATACCTACCGCAGCGTGCGCGCGGCCTCATTGGCGGCGCCCCGCAGCTTGGGCAGCAGGCGCAGCATCAGCCCCATCTGGGTGCGGATCAGCTGCAGCTTGGGGGGCATGTCGTCCGGGATCTGCTCCAGCTGCTCGGCCAGGGCCCGATCGCCCTCGTTGGCGTCTTCAGCCACCGGCTCGCGCCGCTGCAGCGCAGTGGCGATCTGCTGCATCGCCTGTTCGACGCGTTCCCCACCGGACAGCGCCAGTGGATCCTGGCCGTAGCTGTCCAGCTGGGTGCGGTGGGCGCCCAGTGCGGAGAGATGGCCGAGCAGGGTGTTGGACAGCGCCAGGAAGCGGAAGCCGGCATCCAGGTTGCGGCGCACGTGGCCGGGCTCGCGCAGCATGTTCGACAGTGCCGTGGACAGCGCCGCATCGGCGTTGTGCATGTCCCGGCGTGCGATGCGATAGGCCAGATCGTCCTGCATCCCGCTGCCGTACTGGCCCAGTACGGCGTGCAGGTACTTGGCGCAGTTGTCGAGCACACGGGCCATCACCAGGTTCAGGCGCCGGCCCTGCCAGTCGGGCAGGATCAGGAAGGCGGCCGCCGCGGCGATCGCGCAGCCCAGCAGGGTATCCACCAGGCGCGGCCAGATCAGCAGGAAGCCATCGCCGATCAGGTTGAAGCAGGTCAGTGCCATCACCGTGATCGCCGCCGAGGCCACCAGGTAGCGATCGCTGCGGGTGAAGAAGAACAGCAGCGCCGAAAGCAGCGCGATCAGCAGTTCGATGCGCAGGTCCTGGAACAGCTGCATCAGCGCCCAGGTCAGCACCAGGCCGATCAGCGTGCCGGCGATCCGTTGTGCCAGCCGCTGGCGGGTCGCGCCGAAGTGCGGGCGGCACACGAACACGATGGTGAGCAGCACCCACGAGCCGTTCTGTGCGTTGAACAGCCGGATCGCGGCGAACCCGACGATCAGCGCCAGCGCCATGCGCAGGCCGTGCCGGAACAGCACCGAGCCGGGGGTGAGCTGCTGGCGGATGCGCACACCCATCTCGCGCAGGGTATGCGGGTTGGTATCGCGCAGGCGGGTATCGACGTTGTCCAGGGTGGACTCGGACTTCTCGGCCTCGGACAGGCGCCGCTCGATGCTCTGCAGGTTGTGGCCGAGCAGTTCCAGCGAGGCCAGCAGGCGCTGCCACTGCGGGTTGTGCTGGGCACGCAGCCAGGTGATCGAATCGGTCAGGTCGGCCGTGGCCTGCTTGGTGCGCTCGCCGTACTGGAACGGCTGGCGCAGGCGGATCGCCTGGCCGAGGTTGGCGCAGGCCTCACCCTGCAGCGCGAGCAGGCGCTGGCAGCGGTACAGCACGTCGCTGTGGAAGAACGCCTCGGTGAGTGCGCCGTAGGGGTAGTGCGAGGAGCTGGCACGCTCATGGAAGTCCTGCGCCATGTAGTACAGGCGCAGGTACAGGCCGGACTGCACGCCGGGGCGACCGGAGCGGCCAAACCGGGCCAGGATCGCGGTCTTGGCGATGTTCAGCGCTTCGACCACGCGCCGGTTCTGCTCGGCCAGGGCCAGCTGGCGCTTCTGCACGTCGGCATCGCGCACCGGTTCGAACAGATCGGCCTTGAGCTGCAGGTAGCGGCCCAGTTCCAGGTACAGGCGCGCGACCCGCTCGCGCACGGGCCGGTTGGCGAACAGGGCGGTCCACAGGATCGAGAGCAGCGCGTACCAGACCGCACCGGCCAGCAGATGGCTGACCGCGTTGATCGCCTGGGACAGATCGGCCGCGCCGTGCTGCTCCAGCCCGATCATGGTGTAGATGGCCAGCGTCACCGTGGCCTGCGCGATGGAGGCATAGCGCTCGCCGAGCGCGCCGAGCAGGGTCAGCCCGAACGTCGCTGCGGCCAGCGCGGTGATGAACCACCACGGATGCGGGAACAGCACCACGACCGCGGCGGCGGCAGCCACGAAGCACAGCAGTGACAGGGCGACCGATTTGATCCGGCCCCACCAGTTGTCGTCGGTCTCGGCGATCGCGCTGGCGATGATGCCCAGGAATACGCCCGGCAGCGCAGGCAGCTGGTCGAGATACCAGCACAGCCCCATCGCCGCGGACAACGCGATGAACACCCGCAGGCCATAGCTGGCCTTCTCATGCGCCCACAGGCGGCTGACGCGGGTTTCGAACGAAGGCATGGCGACTCGGCGGAAGGCAGGCGGCCATTATTGCCGGAGCGGGGTGAAGGGGGCACCTTTACGTGGGTTGGAATGGCGCTGGTAGTGCCGGCCGCTGGCCGGCTCCCGACAATGCCGAGGAGCCGGCCAGCGGCCGGCACGACCCGCATGCATCCGGCTTACATATCGAACCGCACGCTTACCGCGAAGGTGCGCGGCAGGCCGACGCCCGCGTTGGACCAGTACTTCTTGTTGGCCAGGTTCTCCACGCCGGCGCGCCAGGTGACGGGGTGGCCGGCAGCCTGCATGCGGTAGCCGACGCCCGCGTTGACCAGGGTGTAGTCGGGCAGCTTGAGCGTGTTGTCGGCGTCGTAGTAGACGTCACCGTAGTAGCGGGCCAGTGCGTACACGCTCAGGCCCTCGATCTGCGGGATGCTGTAGTCGGCGTGCAGCACGCCCTGCCAGCGGGCGGCGCCGGCGGTGCGGTTGCCTTCCTGGCTGGCGCTGCCCGGGGAGAGTTTGTCGTAGGTCGGGTCCAGCCAGGTCACGCCGCCACCGAGGGTGAAGGCATCGGTCAGGCGCACATCGCCACTGACTTCCACGCCTTCGTAAAGGGTGATGCCGTCCTGCACCAGCAGCTTGCCGGCGGACGTAATCAGGTCGATGTTCGCGCCACGCTCCAATCGGAAGGCGGCAGCATTGGCGCTCCAGCGCGGGTACTCGATCTTGGCGCCGATCTCGTACTGCGTGCTGATGGTGGGGTCGAGCACGTCGCCGGCATTGATGTAATCGCTGCCCACGCGGCTGCCGGCTTCCAGCGATTCGACGTAGCTGGCATACAGCGTCACGGCATCGGCCGGCTTGTACATCAGGGCGTAGGTCGGGGTGACCGGATAGGTGTGGTACGCGCCCTTGTTTTCGAAGTCGTTGTAGCGCGCGCCGGCCAGCAGCGACCAGCCATCGGCGAAGCTGACGGTGTCGCTCACGAATACCGCCTGCTGCACGGTCTCGCTGCCGCGGCTGAGCACGCGCGAGCCGACCGCATCATGGCGCAGCGTCGGACGCTGATAGATGTTGCCGCGGCCGAGGGTGTTCCATTCGTACGGACGGTCCCAGCCCAGGCCGGTCTGGTGGGAGACGCCGGCAACGACCTGGTGCGACAGCGGGCCGGTCTGGAAGCGACCCTGCACGATGGCCTGGGCCAGCTTCCACTCGCTCTTGCCACCGAGCTCGTAGGTGTTGATGTCGTAGTCGCCGTTGACGTCATCGATGTAGGCGAAGATCTTGTTGACGTCGTTCCAGGAGGTGGTCACGCCATAGCTCAAGCTGGCTTTCCAGTCGCTGTTGATCTGCCAGTTCAACGCGGTGGAGAGCAGGCTGGAGCGGGTGTCGTAGTAGCTGCCGTCGATGCTGTTGTCGATGTCGCCGGCCAGCGGGCGCGGCAGCTCGGTCAGGCCGATGAAGTAGTACTGCGGGGATTCGTTGCTGAGATCGCGTGACTGGAACACGCCGTCGAAGGTCCAGGTGAGGCGATCGCTCAGGCGTGCATCCAGCGACAGCGCGCCGACCTTGCGGTTCACCTCGCCGCCGTTGAAGGTCTCGCCCTTCTCCTGGTACGCATTGAAGCGGTAGCCGAACATGTCTTCGTTGCCGAAGCGCCCGCCCACATCGACCTGGCCGCTGACGATGCCCGCCTCGCGCCAGCCGAGCTGCGCCGACAGCGTGGTGACCTCGGTCGGCTTCCTGGTCACGTAGTTGACGATGCCGCCGGGCTGGCCGAAGCCATACATGAAGCCACCGGGACCCTTCAGCAGTTCCACCTGCTCCATCACTTCCAGCGGCCACTCGGTGCCCCACGAAGAAACCTGCAGGCCGTTGACGCGGTAGCTGTCGTAGCTGAGGTCGATACCGCGGTTGCGGATCGGCGAGCTCCAGCCGCTGGCGTAGGCGCTGACCTGGGTGACCACGGACGGATCGGTGAGGAAGGCCTCGCCAAGCGAGACGACCTGGCGCTTCTCGATGTCCTCGCGGCCCACCACCGAGATCGCGAAGGGGGTATCGCGCACGGCACGGTCGCCCAGCGCGCCGGTGTCGGTATGGGTGCGTTCGGCGATGACCTTGATCGCATCCAGGTCGGTGGCCGAGCGCGCCCGGACGCCGCCATCCGGGGCGGACTGGGCGTGGGCGGTGCAGGCCGCGGCCAGGGAAAGGGCGAGCAGGGCCGGGCGCAGGGCACGGCGGCCCGGCACCACGGCCGGGAGCGAAGACACAGACTGGCGCATGTTGTGGGGGTCCTCCGCGGGCGGCAGCACACCGTCCGCGATCAGAAGAAGGCGGAAAAGAGGGGGTGGCTGAGTCGTCAGGCGTGCCGCGTCAGCGGCAGCGGGGCATCGCGGGGGGCAGTGCAGGACCGTGGCTGATGCGAATTGTTCTCTTTTGGGCCGGAAGCGTCAATCCGGCGGCGTGCCGACCCACGGTCGGCACCTGGCTGCATGAACCACGTTCAGTGCAGCCGTGCCGCCGTCACCGTGCGGCCGCGGCGCGCTTCAACGCACGCTTTTCACGACGGCGGGCCCGCCGGGCCGCCCAGCGCTCGCGCAGGCACGAGAAGATCACGTACAGCGCCGGGGTGCTGAGCAGGGTCAGGCTCTGCGAGAACAGCAGGCCGCCGATCATCGCGATGCCCAGCGGGCGGCGCAGTTCGGAACCTTCGCCCAGCCCGATCGCCAGGGGCACCGCGGCCAGGATCGCCACCATGCTGGTCATCATGATCGGACGGAAACGCACGATGCTGGCTTCGCGTGCGGCTTCCAGCGGTGTCTTGCCATGCTCGCGCTGCGCTACCACCGCGAAGTCGATCATCATGATCGCGTTCTTCTTGACGATGCCGATCAGCAGCACCAGCGCGATCATCGAGATCACCGACAGCTCGGTGTTGGTGCCATACAGCGCCAGCAGCGCGCCCACGCCCGCCGCCGGCAGCGTGGACAGGATGGTGACCGGGTGGATCAGGCTTTCATACAGCATGCCCAGCACCAGGTAGACGGTGATGATCGCCGCCATCACCAGGATCAGCATCGCCATCGGGTCCGAATCGAACCCGAACCCGGCGTCCTCGGCCAGGCGGATGTCGCCGGGCATGCGCATGCCATTGACCGTGCTGTCGATGATGGCCTTGGCCTCGCCCATGCTGGTGCCGGGGGCGAGGTTGTAGCTCAGGTCCATCGTCGTGTACTGGTTTTCGTGGGTGATCTGCGAGGGCGCCAACCCTGGCACTTGCTCGGCGACCGCCGTGATCGGCACCATCTCGCCATTGCCGGCCCGCACGTAGATCTGGTCCAGCGCACCCGGTGTCGCGGTCTGCTCGGGCAGGGCGTTGACCACCACGCTGTACTGGTTGATGTCCGAGTAGATCGTGGAGATCTGGCGCTGGCCGAAGGCGCCGTACAGCGCGCCGTCGATGGCACCGACCGACACCCCCAGGCGCGCGGCCTTGGCGCGGTCGATCACGATGTTCTGGCGCAGGCCGGCGCTGTCCACATCGGTGCCGACGTCGGCCAGCTTCGGGTTCTTCTTCAGCGCGGCCTGCAGTTTGGGCAGCCACTCCTGCAGCTGGGCCAGGTCGTTGCCCTGCAGCGAGACGCGGTACTGCGCGCCCTGGCTGGCCCCCCCGCCGTCATTGCTGGGCAGATCCTGGATCGCGCGCAGGCGCAGCTGCAGGTCGGGATAGCGGTCGGCCTTGGCGCTCAGGCGCGCCAGGGCCTGCGCGGTGGTTTCGCGGCGGCCGTCCTTGCGTGATTTCAGTTCAACGTTGAACTGCGCGCTGGAGCCCTGCCGGCCACTGCCCAGGCGCACGCCCACGGTCTTCACCGCCGGGTCGGCCATCAGCATGTCGGTGATGCGCCGCTGGCGGTTGACCATGTCGTCGAAGGAGACCGTGGCGCTGGAGTTCGCGCGGCCCCAGATCAGGCCGGTGTCCTGGGGCGGGAACGCGCCCTTCTTCACCGCACCGAACAGGAACACCGTCGCGCCGATCAGCAGCAGCGGGGTCAGCGACAGCAGCAGTGCATGACGCAGCGAGAAGTCGAGCAGCGTCACGTAGATCCGCAGCATGCGGTCGTGGCCGGCGTCGAGCAGGCGGCCGAAGCGGCTGGGTGCACCGGCGTCGGCATGCGCGCTCAGGAAGCGGCTGCACAGCGCCGGGGTGAGGGTCAGCGAGATGATCATCGACACCACGATCGCCGCCACCAGGGTGACGGTGAACTCGCGGAAGAACGCGCCCATCATGCCCTTGGCGAACAGCAGCGGGATGAACACCGCCACCAGCGAGGCGGTGATCGAGACGATGGTGAAGCCGATCTCGCGCGCACCGGTGAGGGCCGCCTGCATGCGCGTCATGCCCTCGTCGAGGTGGCGCATGATGTTCTCGATCACCACGATCGCATCGTCGACCACGAAGCCGATCGCGATCACCAGCGCCAGCAGGCTCAGGTTGTTCAAGGTGAAGCCCAGCACGTACATCACCAGCGCCGCACCGGCCAGCGACAGCGGCACGGTCACCGCCGCGATCAGGGTCGGGGCGAGCCGGCGCAGGAACAGCGCCATGGTCAGCACCACCATCGCCAGCGCGATCAGCAGGGTGATCTGCACTTCATGCAGCGAGGAGCGGATGGTCGGGGTGCGGTCGAAATAGGGGGTGAGCGTGGTGCCCGGTTCCAGGTAGTCGCGCAGGGTGGGAATCTGCGCCTTTACCCGGTCCACGGTTTCCACGATGTTGGCGCCGGCGCGGGTGAACACGTACATCACCACCGCCGGTTTGTGGTTGAACCACGCGGCCTGGTAGGCATCCTGCTGCCCGTCGTAGACGTTGGCGATGTCCTGCAGGCGGATCACGCGGCCGTTGTCGGCGGTCTTGATGACGAGCTGGGCGAAGTCGGCTGCGCGCGCCACCGAGTCGTTGGCGATGATCGCGGTGGTGGTGTTGCCATCGGTGAGGAAGCCGGTCGGCGAGGTCACGTTGGCGGCGCGCACGGCATTGCGCAGGTCATCGGCGGTCAGACCGAGGGCGTTCATCAGGCGCAGGTTGACGTCCACGCGCACGGCCGGCGTCGAAGCACCGGCAATATCCACCGAGGACACGCCGGTGATCTGGCGCAGGCGCTGGGCCAGCAGCGAGTCGGCGACGTTGTAGAGGTCGTCGGCCGACTGCGTTTCCGAGGTCAGCGCGATCGCGATGACCGGGTCATCGTTCGGGTTCGCCTTCTGGAACATCGGCGTGCCCAGCCCGGCGGGCAGGTCGGCCTGGGCCGAGTTGATCGCGGTCTGTACGTCCAGTGCGGCCGAATCGATGTCGCGGTCGCTCTGGAAGATCATGAAGACCAGCGAACTTCCCTCGGAGCTGGACGAACGCATGCGGTCGATGCCCGGCAGCTGGCCGAGGTGGCGTTCCAGCGGCGCGGTCACCGTGGAGGCCATGGTCGTGGCATCCGCGCCGGCCTGGTTGGCGTGCACGAAGATCACCGGGATCTGGATGTTCGGCAGTGCCGACACGCCCAGCTGCAGGTAGCAGATCACGCCGACCACGAACAGGCCGATGGCCAGCAGGGCAGTGCCGATCGGGCGGCGGATGAACGGACCGGAGATGTTCATCGAACGCCTCCGCAACGGCCTGCGGTGCTCATCATCACGCCTGCGGCTCCTGCACCGGGCCATGGCCATGACGCAGCGCACGCTGTTCGCGGCGCTGGCGCAGGCGGTCGGAGAAGCGCTCCATGTACAGGTAGATCACCGGCGTGGTGTACAGCGTCACCAGCTGCGACAGCAGCAGGCCGCCGACGATGGCGATACCCAGCGGGCGGCGCAGTTCCGAGCCGATGCCGGTGCCCAGCGCCAGCGGCAATGCACCCAGCATCGCGGCAGCGGTGGTCATCATGATCGGGCGGAAGCGCAGCAGGCACGCGCGACGGATCGCCTCGTGCGCGTTGGCGCCGGTGCGCCGGGCTTCGATCGCGAAGTCGACCATCATGATGCCGTTTTTCTTCACGATGCCGATGAGCAGCACGATGCCGACGATGCCGTCCACCGACAACGGCAGCCCGCACACCATCAGCGCCAGCAGGGCGCCGACGCCGGCCGGGGGCAGGGTGGAGATGATGGTGAAGGGATGGATGTAACTCTCATACAGCACGCCCAGCACGATGTAGATCAGCACCAGCGAGGCCAGCAGCAGCCACACCACATCGGTCTGGCTGCCGGTGAACTCGGCGGCCTTGCCGATGAACTGCGCATGCACCTGCGAGGGCATGTCCAGGCCGGCCTTGGTCTCTTCAATCGCCTTGACCGCATCGGACAAGGAATAGCCCGGCGCGATGTTGAACGACACCGTGACCGCCGGCAGCTGCTGCTGGTGGCTGACCACCAGCGGGGTGCTGGTGACCTTGCCCTCGGCCAGCGCCGCCAGCGGAATGATGTTGCCGGCGCCGACCGGAATGCCGGTGTTCTGCGCGCCGATACCGGTGGCGGTGGACGAGTTGGACGAGGTGACCTGGCCGAAGTTGGTGGCATTGCTGCCGGTCAGCGCGCCCGCGCCATTGGAGGCTACCGCCAGCTGGTTCATCAGCGCGGTGCTGGTGCGGAACTCCGGGGCCACTTCCAGCACTACGCGGTACTGGTTGAGCTCGGTGAAGATGGTCGAGATCTGGCGCTGGCCAAAGGCGTCGTACAGGGTGTCGTCGATGGTCTGCATCGGCACGCCGAGCACGCTGGCCTTGTCGCGGTCGATGGTCAGCTCGAGCGCGCGGCCCTGGTTGGACAGGTTGTTGTCCACGTCGGCCAGCTCCGGGCGCTGGCGCAGCGCCTCGGTCAGGCGCGTGGCCTGCAGCGCGACCTGCGCGCTGTCCACGTCCGACAGCGAGTACTGGTACTCGGTCGCGGCCACGCGGGTATCCAGGGTGACGTCCTGCACCGGCTTGAGGTACAGCGCCACCCCGGGAATGCCGGCCACGGCCTTCTGCAGGCGCGGCAGGATCTTGTCGAGCCCATCGCGGTCGCCGCGCTCCTTGAGCACGATCGACAGCTGGCCCTGGTTGAGCGTCGGGTTCATGGTCCCGGCGCCGATGAAGGCCGAGACACCGGTCACTGCCGGATCGCTGCGCAGCGCTTCGGCCACGGCCTTGGTGCGCTGCTCCATCTGCGGGAAGGCGATGTTCTGGTCGGCCTGCACCACACCGGTGATCAGGCCGGTGTCCTGCTCGGGCAGCAGGCCCTTGGGGATCACAATGTACAGCACCACGGTCAGCACCAGTGCGCCGGCGGCGACGGCCAGGGTCAGCGGCTGGTGATCCAGCACCCAGTCCAGGCTGCGCTCATACAAGCCCACGGTGCGCGACCACACGGTGGCCTTGCCCGCTGCGGCGGCGCGCTCGTGCGCGTCTTCGCCCTCGGGCAGCGCATCGGGCTTGAGCAGGTAGGCGCACATCATCGGGGTGAGCGTCAGCGAGATCAGCATCGACAGCGTCACCGCGATGCTCAGCACCCAGGCGAATTCGTGGAACAGGCGGCCGGTGACGCCGGGCATCAGCAGCAGCGGCAGGAACACCGCCACCAGCGAAATCGTCAGCGAGAGCACGGTGAAGCCGATCTGCTGCGCGCCGATCTCGGCCGCTTCCGGCCCGCTCTTGCCCTGTTCGATGTAACGCACGATGTTCTCGATCATCACGATCGCATCGTCGACCACGAAGCCGGTGGCCACCACCAGCGCCATCAGCGAGAGGTTGTCCAGCGACATGCCGGCAAACGCCATCACGCCGAAGGTGCCGGCCAGTGACAGCGGCACCGCCACCGAGGGAATGATGGTCGCCCACAGGCGGCGCAGGAACACGAAGATCACCGCGACCACCAGGCCGATGGTCAGGATCAGGGTGAACTGCACTTCATGCACCGAGGCGCGGATGGTCTCGGTGCGATCGTTGAAGATGTCCAGGTGTACATCGGCCGGCAACACGTTCTGCAGCTGCGGCAGCAACGCGCGGATGCGCTCGACGGTCTGCACGATGTTCGCGCCCGGCTGGCGCCGCACTTCCAGCAGCACCGCCGGCTTGCCATCGGCCCACGCGGCCAGCTGGTCGTTCTCCACGCCGTCGATCACGTTGGCCACATCGGACAGGCGCACCGGGCGGCCGTTCTTGTAGCTGATGATGGTGTCGCGATACTCGGCGGCACTGGTCAGCTGGTCGTTGGTGCCGATCGAGTAGGACTGGGTCTTGCCGTTGAGCGAGCCCTTGGGCGCGTTGACGTTGGCCTGGGTGAGCGAACTGCGCAGCTCTTCCAGGGTCAAGCCCATGTTGGACAGCTGCGCCGGGTTGACCTGGATGCGCACGGCCGGGCGCACGTTGCCGGCGATGGAGACCAGGCCCACGCCCTGCACCTGCGACAGGCGCTGGGCGAGGATGGAGTCGGCGTAATTGTTGACGTCGCGCAGCGGGCGCGTGTCGGAGGTGAGCTTGAGGGTGACGATCGCCGCGTCGGCCGGGTTCACCCGGTTGTAGACCGGCTGGTAGGGCAGCGAGGAGGGCAGGGTGGCCTGGCGGATCGCGGCCTGCACATCCTGTGCGGCGATGTCGATGTCGCGGTCCATCGAGAACTGCAGGATGATCGTGGACAGCCCTGCCGACGAATCGGAGGTCATGATCTCCAGCCCGGAAATCTGCCCGAACTGGCGCTCCAGCGGCGTGGTCACCAGCGAGGCCATAGTGACCGCATTGGCACCGGGATACTGGGTGGTCACCACCAGGCTGGGCGCATCGATCTCGGGCAGCGCCGACACCGGCAGCTGGCGGTAGCCGAGGATGCCGAGCAGCAGCAGGCCCGCCATCAGCAGCGAGGTGGCGATCGGGCGGCGGATGAAAATCGTCGAAAAGCCCACGGGCGGGTCCTTGCTGGTGCGTCGTGCTGCGTTGGATCAGGCGAACGCCGGCGCGTGGGCCGGCGTCAGGAACGTAGGGCGGGCGCGATCAGCGCGGACCGCCACCGCGGCGTCCACCGCCACCCTGCTGCTGGGCGGCCTTGAGTTCGGCTTCGGTCGGTGCGGCCGGGGTTTCGCCCGGCTTGAGCGCGGTCACCTTCGCACCCGGCTTGAGCCGGAACTGGCCTTCGCTCACGACACGCTCGCCGCCTTTCAGGCCCTCGGTGATCTGCACCTGGCTGTCGCCGACTTCCACGCCGCTCTTCACCGTCTGCATGGCCACGGTGCTGTCCGGCTTGACGATGTAGACGTATTCGCCGTCCGGCCCGCGCATCACGGCCTGGGTCGGGATCACCACGCCGCCGGCGATGGTGCGCAGCTGCATGCGGACATTGACGAACTGGCCCGGCCACAGCGAGTTGTCTTCGTTGTCGAACAGGGCGCGCGCGCGGAAGGTGCCGCTGTCGCTGCTGATCTGGTTGTCCACCACATCCAGCTTTCCGCCGTCGGTAAGGACGTGCGCGTCGTTGCGGTCCAGTGCGGCGATGTCTACCGGGCCGGCGGCCTGGGCCTGGCGCACGGCCGGCAGCTGGCGCTCGGGCAGGTTGAACACGACATGGATCGGATGAATCTGGGTCAGCGTCACCAACGCCGTGCCGGCGCTGACGATGTTGCCGGCGTCGACCGCGCGGATACCGGCGATGCCGGAGATCGGGGCGGTCACGCGGGTGTACTGCAGCTGCACCTGGGCGGCGCGCATGCTGGCCTCGTTGGCGGCCACGGCACTTTCGAACTGGGCCACCTGGTTGCGCTGGGTATCCAGGTCGGTCTTGGCCACGTACTGGCGATATTCGGCCGAATTGGAGCGCTGGTAGTTGGAGCGGGCGGTGGCGAGCTGGGCCTGGTTCTGGCGCTTGGCCGCCGCGGCCTCGTCGTAGCTGGCCTGCAGGGTGCGCGGATCGATCTGCGCGAGCAGGTCACCCTTCTTCACTTCCTGGCCTTCCTTGAAGTTCAGGCTGATCAGCTGGCCGCCGACCTGCGGGCTCACGGTGACGGTGTTCATCGCCGCCACCGTGCCCAGCGCGCTGGCGTAGACCGGCACGTCCTGGCGGACCGCATCGATCACCGTGACCGGCACCGGGCCGGCATTGGCCGGATCACCGCCCTGGCGCCCTTCGGCTGCCGGGCCGCCTGCATCCCCCTTCTTGCCGCCCATCAGGCGCATACCCACAACGGCAATCACCAGCACTGCGACCACCAGCAGCACGATCTTCCAGAAACGCGACATTCAATAACTCCCGAGGGCTGGCGAAGGGCGGGGCCCGGTTGGCTAGGCGCAAAGCATACTCGTCGCCCGTGGCCTTTCATGCATGACGGATGGGACGGGCGATCAGACCGGATGTGACGGGTGAGGTTCCATCCATGAACGTTTGCCGGGGCAGAAAGTTACAGCGCGACCGGCGCCGATGCCCTACATTCAGGTTCGACCGCCGTTCTGACCCGTGGAGACCTTCAATGCCCCGTCTGTCGCTGTTGATGTCCGCCCTGCTGCTGGCCGCCCCCGGTCTGGCCGCCGCCGCCCCCGCCGAACGCCCGGAAGTGGCCGCCGCTGCGACCCGCCTCAAGGCCCAGGTGATCGACTGGCGCCGTGACTTCCACCAGCACCCGGAGCTGTCCAACCGCGAAGAACGCACCTCGGCCAAGGTGGCCGAGCGCCTGCGCGCGATGGGACTGAAGCCGCAGACCGGCATCGCCCACCACGGCGTGGTGGCCATCATCAAGGGCGGCAAGCCCGGCCCGCGGATCGCCCTGCGCGCGGACATGGACGCACTGCCGGTGACCGAACAGACCGGCCTGCCGTTCGCCTCCAAGGCCACCAGCACCTACCGCGGCGAGACCGTCGGGGTGATGCACGCCTGCGGTCACGACGCCCACACCGCCACCCTGCTGGGCGTGGCCGATGCGCTGGTGAAGATGCGCGCGAACCTGCCCGGCGAAGTCATGCTGATCTTCCAGCCCGCCGAGGAAGGCGCGCCGCCGCCGGAAGAGGGCGGGGCGGCGCTGATGCTCAAGGAAGGGCTGTTCAAGGACTTCAAGCCCGAGGCCGTGTTCGGCCTGCATGTGTTCTCCAGCGTGCCGGCCGGCCAGATCGCGGTGCGTGGCGGCCCGCTGATGGCAGCGTCGGATCGGTTCGGGATCAAGGTGATCGGCCGCCAGACCCATGGCTCGGCGCCGTGGAACGGGGTGGACCCGATCGTGGCCACCGCCGACCTGGTCGGCACCGCGCAGACCATCGTCAGCCGCCGTGCCAACCTCTCCAAGCAGCCGGCGGTGGTGACCTTCGGCGCGATCAAGGGCGGCATCCGCTACAACATCATTCCCGATGAAGTGGAGATGGTCGGCACCATCCGCACCTTCGACGAGGGCATGCGCCAGCAGATCTTCGCCGACCTGCGCAACGTGGCCGAGCACACCGCCGCCGCACACGGGGCCAAGGCGGAAACCGAGATCTACGAGTCCGAGGGCAACCCGGCCACGGTCAACGATCCGGCACTGACCGCGCGGATGCTGCCGAGCCTGCAGGCCGTGGTCGGCGAGGGCAATGTGTACGAGCCGCCGCTGCAGATGGGGGCCGAGGACTTCTCGCTGTACGCCCAGCAGGTGCCGGGCATGTTCTTCTTCGTGGGCTCCACCAGCGAGGGGATCGATCCGGCGACCGCGCCGGCCAACCACTCGCCGAAGTTCCTGCTCGATGAGAAGGCGCTGGATGTGGGCCTGCGCGCGTTGCTGCAGGTCAGTCTGGATTATCTCAATGGGACGCCGGCTGTGCCTGCGGCGGGGTGAAACGACGGTAGGTCCCGGCCGTTGGCCGGGACCTTTCGTTTTCGCCGCCGGACGCCGCGCGCCTACCGGCGTAAAATGGCGGCATGAATACCCCCCAGGACTCCAGCCTCGGTCGCGAGGTGGCTTACCCGTCGCAGTACGATCCCGGCCTGCTCTTCCCCATCCCGCGCCGCGGCGCCCGCGAGGAAATCGGCCTGGACGAAGCGGCGCTGCCGTTCGTCGGCCATGACCGCTGGCAGGCCTATGAGCTGAGCTGGCTGGACGGTCGCGGCAAGCCGCGTGTGGCCGTGGCCACGGTCAGCGTGCCGTGCACCTCGCCGAACCTGATCGAATCCAAGTCGTTCAAGCTGTATCTCAACTCGCTCAACAGCACGCGTTTCGATGATGACGCGGCCGCGCGCCTGTGCATCACCCGCGATCTGTCGGCGTGTGCCGGGGCGGTGGTGACGGTGGTGCTCGGGGTGCCGCCGCTGGTGGAAGAGGCCGAGGGCGAGTCCTTGGACGAGCGCGATGTCGCCATCGAACGCTACGGCCCGCCGGCCCCGGAATTCCTGTTCGCCGACGCCGATGAGGTGGTCACCGAAACGTTGAGTTCGGCCCTGCTCAAGTCCAACTGCCCGGTCACCGGCCAGCCGGACTGGGCCAGCGTCAGCGTGCGTTACCACGGCCCGAAGATCGACCGCGACGGCCTGCTGAAATACCTGATCAGCTACCGCGAACACGCCGAATTCCACGAGCAGTGCGTGGAGCGGATCTTCAGCGAAATCACCCAGCGCTGCGCACCGCAGTGGCTGGAAGTGGAAGCGCGCTACACCCGCCGCGGCGGCCTGGACATCAACCCGTGGCGGGCCAGCCCGGGCATCGAGCTGCCGGCCCGCACCGTCCGCGACCTGCGGCAGTAGAGCGACCCCACGGGTCGCTGCCCCGGAACCCGGCACCACGCGCAGCCACCCATGGGGTGGCTCTACCCCCGGGCAACGTGGCCGCCGGTAGCCGTTCCGCACGTCTTCACACCCACGCCATGCCCCATTAACAAGGGCTGTGACACCGTGCCTCCCATGTCGTCAATCAAGACGGGAGTGTATGGATGAGTACCGATAAGAAAGTCGACTTTTCCGGTGTCAGCGCCAGCGTTGATACCACCGCGCAGAAAGTCGATCAGGTCGATTTCTCGGGCGTGACCTCCTCGGTGGATACCACCGCGGAAAAGGTCGGGGGCACCTACACGGTGCAGAAGGGCGATTCGCTCTCCAAGATCGCCAAGCAGGAACTGGGCGATGCCAATGCGTGGAAGCGCATCTTCGAGGCCAACCGCGATGTACTGGACGACCCGGACAAGATCCAACCGGGCCAGACCCTGAAACTGCCGCCCAAAGCCTGATCCGCTGTACTGCCCATCACCTACAAGGGAGCAACCTCACATGAAGAAGTCGTCCATCAGTACTGCCGTCCTCGCCGCGCTTCTGGCCACCGTGGCCTTGGCTGGCTGTAAGAAGAAAGAAGACACCGCTGACAACAACGCCCAGCCCGCCGCGATGACGCCGGCCGCGCCGGCGCCGATGACCGAAGCCGCGCCGCAGCCGATGACCGCGGCAGCAGGGGTGAACGTTTCGGCCGTTACCGTTGGCAAGACCGCCGCAGCCGACAAGACCGTCACCTCGGTCGCGCTGTTCGCGCCGAAGGACGACATCATCGTGTCGATCCGCACCGATGGCAGCGCGAACAACGCCAACGTGGCGGCCAAGCTGACCTTCCAGAACGGCCAGGTGGCCGGTGAGCAGAACCAGGTGGTGAATACCACCGGTGCCGAGACCACCAATATTTCCTTCAAGAATGCCAATGGCTGGCCGGCGGGCAAGTACCGCGCGGAAGTCATGGTAGATGGTAAGGCGGCAGGATCGCCGCAGGAGTTTGAGGTCAAGTAAGCCCAGACGCCGACTCTCTCCCGGCAACAGGCTCACGATGGACGCAGCCGCGAGGCTGCGTCTTTTTTATGGCTTTATTTCATCGGCGTGGCGGGCAGAAGTGCGCTTCATGCCATTCCAGGCGCGGCAGCCTGTATGGGTCTAGCGCTGGGCCGCAGGCGCCTCAAGGAAGGGCATGGTTTCCCGCTCTGGTGAGATCGCCCGATCCGTACTGTGCGTGGATTGCACGAGTCGTATCGTCGCAGAATGGGGGTATCGCGCGGCGCCGGAATTCCAAGGGAGAGGCAATGGACAAGAAGAGGATGTGGCGTTTCTTTGCGCCTGTTGTTGCGCTTTTACCCGGATACGCATATGGACAGGAAGCAACGCTGTGGGCCTACAGTTGCGATCACTTCCTCCATGGCGCCTGCCTGCGTGTCCCCACTGGGATGTCGATCAGCTACGAATCACCTGCGGATTTCGGGATTCATGAAGTTCTGAAGGATCAACGGAGCGTGCTGTTGGTCTATGAAGGCGACGCACCGCAAGCGCCCAGTCCGGGATCCTCTATCGATCTGAAACTAACCCTTCCTGGCTATCAGCTTTCCGGCTACAGAACAGCCGAGGGCGATTCGACCCGATACGACATCTTCGTCAAGCCCGACCGATCGGGTGTCATGCCGCTGCATCTGATCGGCACGGCGACCGGCGCCTCACAGCGAAAGGATCTGGCAGCGGCAGTTGGCAGCTTCCGGGTATGCAGTTTCAAGCGCAACCACAGCAGCCAGACACTCACGTGTCCTCGCCAAAGCGTGTGGGGAAAGCCCCTCGCGGAATGGGTGGACGGTCTCCCGGAGGCCGCCGCAGTTTCCGAATGAGCGGTTCTGCATCCGGAAACTGCGGCGGCCTGGCGCCGATGCACCACAGCGTTCCAGTACGTTTGCGTATGGGGTGGCTTTGCTCCGGGGGGCTGAAAACGCGACAATGCAGGGGTTTCCCGCCGTGCGCGCCGTTGGTTGGCGCGGTCCCCGGGGAAAGTGCGGGCCAGGCTGTGCGAGGCCCTGCACGCGACACGGTTGCACGCGGCCCGGCATTGTGCCGTCGGCCATCATTCACGAGATCTGCAAGAGAGCCCTGATCCCCCATGTCGAACACGCCCAAGATTCTCTACACGCTCACCGATGAAGCCCCGTTCCTGGCCACGCAGTCGCTGCTGCCGATCGTCGAGGCCTACACCGCCACCGCCGGCATTGCCGTGGAAACCCGCGATATTTCGTTGTCCGGCCGCATCCTGGCCCTGTTCCCGGATTACCTGAAAGACGACCAGAAAGAAGCCGACCACCTGGCCGAACTGGGCCAGCTGGCGACCACCCCGGACGCGAACATCATCAAGCTGCCCAACATCAGCGCCTCGGTGCCGCAGCTGAAGGCCGCGATCAAGGAACTGCAGGACCAGGGCTTCGCACTGCCGAACTACCCGGACGTGCCGACCGACGACGTCTCGCGCGACATCAAGGCGCGCTACGACAAGGTCAAGGGCAGCGCGGTGAACCCGGTGCTGCGCGAAGGCAACTCCGATCGCCGCGCGCCGCTGTCGGTCAAGAACTACGCCCGCAAGCACCCGCATCGCATGGGCAAGTGGTCCAAGGACTGCAAGTCGCATGTCGCGCACATGGATGGCGGTGACTTCTACGGCAGCGAAAAGTCGGCGACGCTGGCCACTGCCGGCAGCCTGAAGATCGAACTGTTCAAGGCCGACGGCAGCAGCGTCGTGCTCAAGGAAAAGACCGCAGTCAAGGCCGGTGAGATCGTCGACGCCGCCGTGATGAGCCGCAATGCGCTGGCCTCGTTCGTGCAGGCGCAGATCGCCGATGCGAAGGCCAAGGGCGTGCTGTTCTCGCTGCACCTCAAGGCCACCATGATGAAGGTCTCCGACCCGATCATGTTCGGCGTGGTCGTCGAAGAGTTCTACAAAGACGTGCTGGCCAAGCATGCCGAGGTGCTCAAGCAGGCCGGGTTCGATCCGAATAACGGTATCGGCGATCTGTTCGCGCGCCTGCCGCAGCTGCCCGAAGCGACCCAGGAAGCGATCAAGGCCGACCTGGCTGCCGAATATGGCAAGCGTCCGGGCCTGGCGATGGTCAATTCGGACAAGGGCATCACCAACCTGCACGTGCCGAGCGACGTGATCGTCGATGCCTCGATGCCGGCGATGATCCGCGACTCCGGCGGCATGTGGAATGCCGATGGCAAGCTGCAGGACACCAAGGCCGTCATCCCCGACCGTTGCTATGCCGGTGTGTACCAGGCCGTGATCGACGACTGCCGCACCCACGGTGCGTTCGACCCGGCCACCATGGGCTCGGTGCCGAACGTCGGCCTGATGGCACAGAAGGCCGAGGAATACGGCTCGCACGACAAGACCTTCCAGATCCCGGCCGACGGCACCGTGCGCGTCTCCGATGAGGCAGGCGCCGTGGTGTTCGAGCACGCCGTGCAGACCGGCGACATCTGGCGCATGTGCCAGACCAAGGACGCCCCGATCCAGGATTGGGTGAAGCTGGCCGTGAACCGCGCCCGCCTGAGCGGCACCCCGGCGGTGTTCTGGCTCGATGCCGCCCGCGCGCACGATGCGCAGGTGATCGCCAAGGTCGAGACCTACCTGAAGGACCACGACACCAACGGCCTGGACATCCGCATCCTGGCCCCGGTGGAAGCGACCGCCTTCTCGCTGGACCGCATCCGCAAGGGCGAGGACACCATCTCGGTGACCGGCAACGTGCTGCGCGACTACCTGACCGACCTGTTCCCGATCATGGAGCTGGGCACCAGCGCCAAGATGCTCTCCATCGTGCCGCTGATGGCCGGTGGCGGCCTGTTCGAGACCGGTGCCGGTGGTTCGGCGCCCAAGCATGTGCAGCAGTTCGTGGAAGAGGACTACCTGCGCTGGGATTCGCTGGGCGAGTTCCTCGCGCTGGCGGCCTCGCTGGAGCACCTGGGCAACCGTTACGACAACGCCGGTGCGACCGTGCTGGCCAAGACGCTGGACCAGGCCAACGGCCAGTTCCTGGACAACGACAAGTCGCCGTCACGCAAGCTCGGTGGCATCGACAACCGCGGCAGCCACTTCTACATCGCGCTGTACTGGGCCCAGGCCCTGGCCGCGCAGGATGACGATGCCGCGCTGAAGGCCCGCTTTGCTCCACTGGCCAAGGCCCTGGCCGAGAACGAGCAGACCATCGTTGGCGAGCTGGCGGCGGTGCAGGGCAAGCCGGTCGACATCGGCGGCTACTACCGTCCGGACGTGGCCAAGGCCAGCGCCGCGATGCGTCCGAGCACCACCTTCAACAGCGCGCTGTCTGCGCTGTAACGAAGCGGTCCCGCGGCTGCGGTGATCGATGAAGAACCCGCGCTTCGGCGCGGGTTTTTTTGTGGGCGCCCGCTGGGCAAGCGCCCAGTCGCTGCCGTATGGTGGCAGCAGGTCCTGTGGAAGTGGATGCATGCGCGGTCGCTGTTCCTGCCAGATCTTTCCATGCCCCGCCGGGGGCGCCGCATGAGCGCAACGCCGGATGCGCTCGCGCACCTGATCCGCGATGGGTTCGAGGAGTACCACGCGCGCTTCGCGGCGATCAGCCGGCGTGCGCGGCAGCGCTTCGAACAGCGGGACTGGGCCAGTGCGCGGCAGGACGCCGTGGAGCGCATCGGGCTGTACGACCGGTGCATCGCCGAAACCGTGGATGCATTGCGCCGTGCAGCCGGTGAGCGGATCGGCGAGCGCGCGCTGTGGCTGCAGGTACGTGTCGCCTACGCCGCGCTGCTGGTCGGCTTGATCGATGCCGAGCTGTACAAGACCTTCTACAACACGCTGGCGCGCCGGCTGTTCGCCACCCGTGGCGTAGACGGGGCGATCGAGTTCATGGCGATGGATGTGGAGCCCTCCGACGCCATTACCCATCCGGTCGCGCGACACAGCTACACCTTGTCGCCCACGCGCCCGGCCGATGCCTTCATGCGCGTACTGGGGGACTACCGCTTCGATGTGCCGTACGCGCACCAGCTGCGCTGCGCCGCGGCGATCGCGGTGCGCCTGCAGGACGATCTGGCGCACTGGGGCGACTACCCGGTGCGCAGCATTGAACTGCTCGACACCGTGTTCTATCGCGAGCGTCGGGCCTATCTGGTGGGGCGCGTATTCGGTGAGCATCGCTTCTCGCCCTGCGTGATCGCGCTGGTCCATGACGAGCGCGGCCTGCGCGTGGATGCGGTGTTGACCCGGCGCCGTGATGTCGCGCATCTGTTCGGCGTCTCGCGCAGCTATTTCCAGGCCGATCTGGCCACGGTAGGCGATGCGGTGGTGTTCCTGCGCAGCCTGCTGCCGGGCAAGCCGGTCGATGAGATCTACACCGTGCTCGGGCGTGCCAAGCAGGGCAAGACCGAACGCTATCGCACCTTTTTCCGTCACTTCCAGGAACAGCCGGGCGAGCAGCTGGTGCATGCTGACGGCACGCCCGGCATGGTCATGGCGGTGTTCACCCTGCCCAGCTATCCGCTGGTGTTCAAGCTGATCCGGGACCGTTTCGCCTGGCCCAAGACCATGAGCCGGCACCAGGTCGAAGAGAAGTATGCGCTGGTATTCAACCTGGACCGTGTCGGCCGGCTGCTCGACGCGCAGCCCTATCGGCACCTGCGCTTCCCGCGGTCACGCTTCTCTTCGGCCCTGCGCGAGGAGCTGCTGACCCAGTGCGCCAGCAGTGTGCGCGAGGACGGCGACGAACTGGTGATCGCGCTGTGCTACGTGCAGCGGCGTTTCCGTCCGCTCAACCTGTACCTGCGTGAGCAGACCGCCGAGGCACGTCGCGTCGCCGCGCTTGATTACGCGCAGGCGATCACCGACATGGCGCGCAACAACATTTTTCCTGGCGATATGTTGCCGAAGAACTTTGGTGTGTCCCGCCACGGGCGCGCGGTGTTCTACGACTACGACGAGCTGTGCCTGGTCACCGAGTGCAACTTCCGTGCATGGCCGACGCCGCGCAATGAGGAGGAAGCGCTGGCTGGTGAACCCTGGTTCGACATCGGCCCGCGTGACGTGTTTCCGGAGCGGTTCTGGATGTTCATGGGGCTGCCGGCGCCCGAGCTGGCGGCCGTGCGCGAGCATTTCGGCCATCTGCTGGATCCCGTGTGGTGGCAACAGCTGCAGGCAGGTTTTGCCAGCGGTGATTTTCCGGACACGCCGCCGTATGCCGGCGCGCTGCGGCTGGCTTGATTGTCCACAGGAACGCCGCTGCGCTACGCTGTCAGGTATCCACAAGGAGATAGTGCGATGCGTTGTTCCCCTATTCTTGCCCTGGCACTGGCCTTCAGCGGCGTGGGCATGGTCGTGGTCCCCGATGCGGACGCACAGACCAAGCGCGAGGTGCGCGAGCAGGCCGAAGCCAGCATGGTGCTTACCGGCGAGATCGATATCGGTACCGAAGGCCAGGTCGAAGCGTTCCGTCTCGACAAGCCGGACCAGGTGGACGAGGGAATCGTCCGGTTCGTCGAACGTGCGGTGCACACCTGGCGCTTCGAGCCGGTGCGGCGCCAGGGCCGCGCCGTCAAGGCGCGTGCGCCGGCCAGCATCCGCCTGGGGGCAAAGAACAACCCGGATGGCACGGGCCAGGTCACCCTGCTGGCGGCGAGTTTCGACACGTACGACCCAACCGATACCAGCAGCGTGACCGGCAGGAAGATGTCGCGGCCGGCGTATCCGGAGGACGTGTTCAATGCAGGGGGACGCGGTGACGTGATCCTGCTGATCCAGGTCGGGCGCGATGGCAACGCCCTGGACGTGGCGACCGAGCAGGTCAACCTGCGTGTGATCGCCAATGAGGCGAACATGCGGAAGATGCGTGACAAGCTGTCGCGGGTAGCGATGGGTGCTGCGCGCAAATGGACGTTCAGGATTCCGACCACCGGCGAGTACAGGAATGAAGCCAGCTGGACCATCCGGGTGCCGGTACGCTTCTCCTTCGGAGACGACGCCGAGCGCTACGGTCGCTGGGATGCCTATATTCCCGGCCCGCGCCAGCAGGCGCCGTGGCGCAGGGACATGGACATGGCTGCCGATGGCAAGGCCGATATGCTGCCGTCCGGCGGGGTGTTCATGGCCGATGCCGCCGGCAAGGGGCCGACCCTGTTGACGCCGCTGGGTGGCTGACCCTGCATGCCGGCCCCAGTGGGTAGGCTGTCGGTACCGATGACGATGAATGGCACAAGGAGAAACAACGCGATGGACATCATCAAGGCAATCGCCGTGGCACTGGTGCTGGCAGCAGCGCCAGCGCACGCGGCCAAGCCGTCGGCCGATGTGCCGGTGGAAATGGGGATGCGGGTCGAGGGCACCCTCGCCATTGGCGACGACGGCCGCATCACTGCGCTGGAGATCGACAAGCAGGACCTGCTTCCGGAGGCAGTGGCCACGCTGGTGCGTGACACCGTGAAGAACTGGGAATTCGAGCCGAATGTGCGTGACGGCGCCCCGGTACCGATGGATGCGCGGATGACCGTACGTGTCGTCGCCCAGCCGGGTGCGAACGATACCTTCAACGTGCGGCTGATCAGTGCACATTTCGATGGCGCCCGGAAGGATGCCTCGGGACGGGAAATCAAATCCAGGGTGCGTACGCCACCCCCGCGCTACCCCGCCGACGTGTTCCGCGTGGGTGGGCAGGGCACCGTGTACCTCGCCCTGAAGGTTGACCGGGAAGGGCGTGTGGTCGACCAGGTTGCCGAGCAGGTGAATCTGAGAAGCACGGGGACGGCAGCCCAGATGGATCTCATCCGCAGTCGCCTGAGCAGGGCATCGCTGGACGCCGCGCGCAAGTGGCGCTTTCCGCTGAGCGCGGAGGACGCCAGCCTAGAGGCGCCGTTCCGCACCTACCGCGTGCCGGTCAGTTTCGCGATCAACACCGCCATGCCTGACGACCTGGCGCAGTGGCGCGCTTACATTCCAGGACCACGCAACGCCATCCCGTGGTCCACACGCCCGGAGAGCGCCGGCTTCTCGCCGGATCTGCTGACCGACGGCTCGGCTACGTTGGCCGGCGACCCCAACGCGCCGCGCCTGCGCACCCCGCTGGGCAGCTGAGCCTGACACGGGCCGCGGCGCATTGCGCCCGCGACCCCGGTGTCAACTGGTGCCCGTGCCTTCAGGCTGCGGGTACACCACGGTGCGGTTGCGGCCCTGTTCCTTGGCCATGTACAGGGCCTTGTCGGCCAGCCGCAGCGCCTGCTGCGGATCATCGTGATAGGTCGGGTAGTGGGCCACGCCCAGCGACACGGTGACCGTGCCGACCTGCTCGAACACTTCGGCGGCCACCTGGATGCGCAGGCGCTCGGCCACCTGCGCGGCATGGAGGGCATCGATGCCCGGCAACAGGATCAGGAACTCCTCACCGCCGTTGCGGCAGAGCAGATCGGTGTCGCGTGAGCCATCGCGCATCAATTGCGCGATGCGCAGGATCACGGCGTCGCCGACCGCATGACCGAAGCGGTCGTTGATGCTTTTGAAGCGGTCGATGTCCAGCGCGATGATCCCGAATGGCTGGCCGCGTGCCTGCCAGTCTTCCAGCCCCTGCTGCAGGCCGCGCCGGTTCTGCAGGCCGGTAAGGGGATCGGTCATGCTGGCGCGGTTGAGCTTGCCGATGCGGTCCTGCAGCAGGTTGAAGCTGTACAGCAGGGCGGCTTTGAGCTGGGCGACCTCGTAGTACCACGCCCGGATACCGGTGACGTGGCGGATCGCGATGCCGGTGTCGCGGTTCTGCACGTTGCGCGCCAGCTGCCATAGCGGCAGCGAGATGCGCCGCGCGAACCACCAGGTGATCAGCAGCGACAGGATGCCCAGCGGAATCGCATTCCAGATCACCGCCGACATCAGCTTGGACAGTGAGGCCAGCGTGGCGGTGGTCGGCCGCTGGGCCACCACGCCCCAGCCAACGCTCGGCACCGGCGCGTACCCGGCCAGCATCTGCACGCCGTGACTGTTGCGTACCTGCTGCGCGCCGGAGTGGCCTCGGGTCACCGCCTGCACGGCCGGGTTCTCCAGCGCGAACTGGCCGACCCGGTCCTGTTCGATGTGGTACAGGATGCGACCGTTGCGGTCGACGACGTACAGGTAGGACCCATCGCGGTAATAGTGCTTGCCCAGCAGCGATTGCAGGATGCTGCGCTGGCGCAGGTAGATCGTGCCGCTGACATAGCCCTGGTACCTCCCCTGCGCGGAGAAGATCGGATGCGAAATCGCCACCACCAGGCGCCCGGTCGCGGCCTGGTAGGGGTCGCTGATGAAGGGGACCCGGCGCTCCAGGGCATCGCGGTTGCCGGCGCTCTTGAGCAGCACGCCCTGCAGGGCCAGGCTCTGTGGGGAGGTCGCCAGCACGGTACCGCCGGCATCCACGATCAGCACCGAGTTGAAGCTGTTGGTCTGCAGCTGCAGGCGTGCGGCTTCTGCTTCCAGTTCGCTGCGATCATGCACACGCTGGCCGAGCAGGGTGGCGCTGTAGGCCACCTGCTGCTGCGCTGACAGAACGAAGTTCTGGGTCGACTCCGCCAGCTTGCTGGCATACACACGGTTGGCTTCCAGCGTATTGCCGATCAGCTGCTCGCGCTGCACGCGGTAGCTGGCATGCAGGGTATTGGCCAGCGCGATGAGCGCGCTGAGCAGGGCCAGGGCAAGGATCAACTTGCCCAGGTTCAGACGGGTGGACAACGGACGCATGCGGTTCACGGGCGGCAGGGTGCAGCACCAACCGGAACATGCGGATGGAACGGCAGCAGCGAAACAGTCAGGAGCGCACGACCCCGCCCCCGGGCGGTCAACAACTCGTTGGGCGGCGATTATTGCGGATTACACCCCCACGTGGGTGAAGTCGGCGCCGCCGTGGTGGCCCGTTCAGCGCTCCAGGCGCTTGCGCAGCACGCCGCGCAGATGATCGGCGCCGGCCTGGTCGAGTGGCCCGAGCACGCCGCGCACCGTTTCGGGAATATGCGCGGCGGTGTGGTCATCGGCCTCGAAGACATAGTGCTGGAACATCGCCTGCCAATGCGCACGCTGTGCCGGTGGCAGATCGCGTATGGCCAGCAGCGATAGCATCAGTGCGTTCATCGGCGCATCCCGCCACGCCGGCACCGGCCGCCACCAGTAATTGACCAGTACATTGAACGCCTCCAGCCCCTCCATGTGGTGCCACCACAACGAGGGGATGAACACCGCATCGCCGGGGCCGAGTTCGGCCACCTGTGCGTGGGCCAGCGCCTCGCTGAAGCGCGGGAAGCGTGCCAGGTCCGGTGCGGCGAAGTCGACCAGGCTGACGGCCTGCCCGGCCGGCGTGAAGTCCAGTGGCCCGATATACAGATTGCCCACCTGCGCCGGCGGGAACAGGGTGACCCGGCGGCGGCCGGCGGCCACGCAGGCCAGGTTGTCCGGCACGTCCTGGTGCGCGGCGATACGCGAGCGGTTGCCGATCCAGATACTGGCCAGCGGATCGTCCACGCCGAGCGCAAGTGCATTGGCCCGGCGGAAGCCGGGCAGGAAACTGTCCAGCGTGGTCGAGGCGACGTAGATCGAGGGTGGCGTCGGCGCGGTGGCGTACTTGAGCAGGGTGTCGAGCACGACCTTCAACGGAATCTGCTCGCGGCGGAAATTGAAGCCGCTCATGTCGGCGTTGTAGAACACACGCCCCTTGGCCTCCGGCGGCGCCGTGGTGGCGGTGACCGGCATCGTGCCGTGGTCGAACTGTTTGAGATGGGCGACCGCCGCCTGTGCGGACTGCGTCGCCGCGCTGACCAGCGGCCACTGTGCCACCAGCCCGCGGATCACTTTCGGTGTCGTCCAGCCGGGCAACTGCGCGTGCAGCTGCGCCGGATCCAGATCATGCAGTTCCTCGATCGGGCCGGGCATGGCAGACATCGGCGTCCTGATGGCAGAGGCGGGTGGCGCCCACGGTAGCGCGGGGGTGGCGGAAGCGAAAGGCCGCGGGGTGAGCGCGGCCTTCCGGTGCTGCGGGTCGGTACAGCCGACTCAGAACTTGTAGCGAACGCCGAACATGTAACGCGGCCCGGTCTGGGTGGCGTAGCGCAGCATGTTGGAATGGCGCGCGTAGGTGCGCATGGTCTCGTCGGTCAGGTTGATCGCCTCCACACTCAGCGTCAGCTGGTCGCTGACCGCGTAGCTGATGTTGAGATCGAGCTGGCCGTAGGCTTCGGTGTAGTTCGGGTTGGGCCCCTGGCCGCCGATGCCGTTGAGGAACTTGTCGCGCCAGTTGTAGGCCGCACGGACCTGCCAGGCGTTCTTGTCGTAGAACAGCACCGCGTTGGCAGAATCGCTGAGGCCGATCATCGGATACTGGTCGCCCAGGCTGAGGTTGTCGAAGGTCAGGCCGGATTTCACCTTGGTGTAGTTCGCCGCCACGCCAAAGCCGGACTGGCCGAACAGGTGCTGCACGGCCACTTCCCAACCCTGGAGGTGGTCCGAACGCTGGTTGGCCGGCAGGGTGACATCAAACCCGGCGATCGGATCACCCGGCTGGCCGACGATGCTGCCGGTCAGCTGACCGGCGGAGTTGACACCGGTGGAGGTCACGCCCGGGTCGCCGGCATGGTTGGTGAAGATGTAGTTGCGGAGGCACACCGTATCGGTAGCCACGCAGCCCGATGCCAGTGCCTCGTTCCAGTAGGCGCCGCCCACCGGGGTGTGCAGACTGCCTGCATCCTCACGCGCGATCGTATTGCTGATGAAGTTCTTGATGTTCTTGCGGAAGAAGCCGACCGAGGCGTAGCTGGCCTCTCCGTAGTACCACTCCAGCGAGAGATCGACGTTGTCCGAGAGCAACGGCTCCAGTGCCGGGTTGCCACGCGAGCCGGTGCCGCCCTGGGTGCGCACGATGTTGTCCAGACGCTGCCCGCTTTCGATCTGCGTCCAGCCCGGACGGCCGAGGCTGCGGCTGTAGCTGCCGCGCAGCGCCAACGATTCGCTCAGGTCCAGCTTCAGGTCGACATTGGGCAGGATGTAGTCGTACTTGCCCTTGCCGCCCACGAATGCGCCTTCCTCGGCGTAGGTGATGTTGAATTCGTTGAGCGAATTCCAGCTGATGGAGGTGGGTACGCGCACCAGCGCCTGCGATTCCACCTCGGTTTGTTCGTAGCGCACACCCGCGGCGATATGCAGCGGCATGTTCCAGTCAAAGGTAGTGCGGTATTGCAGGTAAGCGCTCTTGGACGTTTCCGTGGTACGGATGTCCTCGGAGTATTCCGTCGGGGCGACATAGCAGGTGGGGCAGGCAGGCTCCACGCCATTGGCCACCTGGGCGGCACGATCGCGCAGGCGGTCGAAATCGAAGACCAGGAACTGGCCCGTCAGGCGCGGATCGTTGTGGCCGGAGAACGCCTTGAAGTACTTGCCCATGTCATCGGCGTACCAGATGCTGTCATCGTAGTCCGCAGGCGTACCGACGCCACCCCAGCTGTCTCGCTGCATGATGGCCGCGGCCGAGCGATTGTCCACCTTGGTGTGGCCCACGCCGAAATCCAGCGCGGAGTAGTCGGCAAAGCGGAACACGCCCTTGGCCTGCAGCTGCTCCACTTCAGACTTGTTGTAGCTGTTCTGGAAGACCGAGCCGGTCACCAGGGCATCCGACGCCTGGATGCCGCCAGGAGGCAGTGCGATGTTGATGATGGGGAGGTCGCCGCTGTAATCCACCGTGGTCTTGCCACGCACGTAAGCGGCGACGCCCAGCACGCCCGCCGAGCCGTAGGGGCCATCGGGCTGCGATTCGGCACTGGCGCGGTTGTAGTCGAAGGACAGGTCCAGCGCGTCGTTGACCTCCCACTCGACGTTGAAGCCCACCGCTTCCATGTTGTTCTTGGTCGCCAGCTTCATGCCGCCCATGGCCACGTCGCCGTTGACCACGTCTTCGCTGTAGACGATAGGCGCGGCAACCGGGCCGTTGGTCCAGGTGCTGTCGCCAGGGCCATAGTTGAACCACACCGACAGTTCGCTGCGCTGCTGCTGGACCTTGTTTTCCACATAGGTGTAGTCCAGCGTGGTGGTCACGTTGTCCAGCGGCTTCCACTGGAACGTGGCCTGCCCGTTGGTGCGCTGCCGCTGCACCGCATTGACGTTGTAGGCCGAGTTCTGCGGGCGGCCATAGATATCATCGGCGCCCGGGCGGTTGGTGATCCGGTCGGCATAGCCCGTGCCTGGTTGTGGCAACGCCCGCCAGTCGGTGGTGTCGCTGCCACGAAGGGTCGCCCAGCCTTCGGCCACGGTCGCCTGGTTGAAGCCCGAGTCGCGTTCCTGATGGCTGGCACTGAGTGCAACACCGAAGCGTCCGTCGGTGTAGGTCTGGCTGAAGATGCCCGATAGCTCACCGGTGATGTTGGACCCTTGCAGCGTGCGCGGCACGTTGTCGTTGGAGGTGTCGTGCACCGCCTTCAGGCCCAGGCTGACGACCGGCGCCGCCTCCAATGGACGCAGCGTCTTTATGTTGATGGTGGCGCCGATGCCGCCCGTCGGATTGTCGGCGCGGGTGGTCTTGTAGACCTCGACGGCCGAAATCGATTCGGAGGCGATATTCGCAAAGTCGAACGATCGCGAACCGTTCAGGCCAGCACCGCCGTTGCCGAGGTTGGACGCCGGCATCTGCCGGCCGTTCAGGAGCACCAGGTTGTAGTCCGGGCCGATGCCGCGCACGGTGACTTTGGAGCCCTCGCCGCTGGAGGTGCGGTCGATCGACACGCCGCTGATGCGCTGCAGCGATTCGGCCAGGTTGGTATCCGGGAACTTGCCGATGTCCTCGGCAATGATGCCGTCGACCACCCCCTGGCTGTCGCGCTTGAGGTTCATCGACGAGGTGAGGCTGCCACGGATGCCGGTGACCTGCACCGCATCCAGCGTGGTGGGATCGACGCCATCGGGGGCCGTCGTGGTGTTCTCTCGGGCCGCAGGATCCTGCGCCCAGGCCGGGCCGGCCAGGACAGCGAGAAGTGCGGAGGTGAGCATCGCCTTGCGGGGTACGGCCTTGTACGTCTTCATGATGATCCCTCCCCAGGGAATTCGATCGTGGCGGTTCTGCGTTGTGTCGGCGCGGGGTCCAGTGCGCACGGCCCGGATTGGAGCCATGGTTGACAGCGTTGTCAACAAACGCACGTGGCGATGCGCTTGCGGCCGACGCCGAGCTGTGTCGTGCGTTGCAGTCGGGACGGCTGCGCGCGCGGCGGAAACACTGCAGCACGGGCGTTGTAGCTCGATTCTGCGGGGACGTGGGCCGCCGGAATGGCGATGCTGATCTGTTGTGCAGTGCAGAACGAAACTGCGCGAAGGCATTCGGGCGCGTGCACTGCAGCATCGGCCGACCCTCGGATCCGATTGCTGACAGCGCTGGACAATCGCGGTCCAAGCAGGTTCCATGTCTGGCCGCCGACTGGCCGGCACTCCCAATCTGGAAGGACATGCAATGGACACTCCTGCTGCCGTCCGCGGACAACATGTGCAAAGCAATGGCGTTGCACTGGCCGTGGTCACCGCCATCTTTTTCATGTGGGGCTTCCTCACCTGCCTCAACGACATCCTGATCCCGCACCTCAAGGCGGCGTTCGCCCTGACCTGGGTGCAGGCGATGCTGGTCCAGTTCACCTTCTTCGGTGCGTACTTCCTGATGTCGCTCCCCGCCGGGCGCCTGGTCGCGGCGGTGGGTTACAAGCGCGGCATCGTGGCCGGGCTGGCTATTGCCGGTGTGGGCGCGTTGCTGTTCTGGCCGGCCGCGCAGGCGCATGTGTACGGCCTGTTCCTCGGCGCGCTGTTCGTGCTGGCCACCGGCATCACCGTGCTGCAGGTGGCCGCCAATCCCTACGTTGCGCTGCTCGGGCCGGAACAGACCAGTTCCAGCCGGCTGACGTTGGCGCAATCGATGAATGCGCTGGGCACCACCATCGCGCCGCTGTTCGGTGGCCTGCTGATCCTCTCGGCCGCGCCGCGCACGGCCGATGAGCTGGCGCTGCTGCCGCACGCTGAAGCGCTCGCGTATCGCGCTGCTGAAGCGCAATCGGTGCAGGTGCCGTACTTCGGCCTGGCAGTGGCGCTGTTCGTGCTGGCGGTGGCGATCTGGATGTTCCGCCTGCCGACCATTCCCGGCGTGGAAGGCGAGGCTGCCACCGGCAGGGGCCGCCTGCGCGATGCGCTGCGCCACCGCCACCTGCGCTATGGCGTGCTGGCGATCTTCTTCTATGTGGGTGCGGAAGTCTCGATCGGCAGCGTGCTGGTCAACTTCCTTTCGATGCCGGGTATCGGTGAGGGGCTGACCGAGCAGGAAGCCACGCGCTACGTGTCCTTGTACTGGGGCGGCGCGCTGGTCGGGCGTCTGCTCGGTGCGGCATTGCTGACCCGTCTGGATCCGCGCCGCATGCTGGGGGTCTTCGCGTTGATCGTCATGGCCCTGCTGGCGGTGACGATGCTGGGCAGCGGCAACCTGGCCAAGTGGAGTGTGGTCAGCATCGGCCTGTTCAATTCGATCATGTTCCCGACCATCTTCGCCTTGGCGATTGCCCGCCTCGGTACGCTGACCGGCCAGGCATCGAGCCTGCTGGTGATGGCGATCGTCGGTGGGGCGGTGATCCCGCTGGCGATGGGTTGGCTGGCCGACCATCATGGGCTGCAGGTGTCCTTCCTGCTGCCGATGCTGTGCTACCTGTTCATTGCGTTCTACGCGTGGCGCGGTTCGCGCCACAGCGGCTGAGGCAGGCGATCAGCGGCGACGCGGTGGGTGCGTGGATTCGCGCACCAGCACCGCGTGATCGACGGTGATCATGGTGCCGGCGTCCGGCGAGCGGATGTGATCGATCAACTGCTCGGTGGCCAGCCGCCCCATGGCGGCGGTCGGCTGCCGCACCGTGGTCAGCGCCGGGTAGATATGCCCGGCGATCGGGGTGTCATCGAAGCCGCAGACCGACAGGTCCCGGGGGATGCGCAGGCCGCGTTGGCCGGCGACGCGGAACACTGCGGCGGCCATGTCGTCGTTGGCGGCGAAGATCGCCGTGGGTGGCGCTGCCAGATCCAACAGGGCGTTGGCCGCGTCGATGCCGGATTCGAACGAGAACTGGCCGTTGACCACCAGCGCCGGGTCGTACTCGATCCCGTACTGGCGCAGCGCCTGGCGATAGCCGGCGTGGCGCCACTGGCAGGCGCCATGCGCGCGCGGGCCCTTGATGTGGCCGATGCGGCGGTGGCCCTGCGCGACCAGGTGGCCGATCAGTTCGACCACCGCCGTGGTCTCGTCCATGCGCACCCCGATGCAGCCTTCGGGGTGCCGCGGCGCAATGGAGGCATACGGAATTTCGTGTTCTTCCAGATAGGCCAGCACCACTGCGTCGTCGGTCAGTGGCGGGATCAGCACCACCCCGTCGGGGCGCGAATTCTCGAACAGCGCGGCCAGATCGGGCAAGGTGCGGCGCGCGGTGCCGACCGGGCCCAGGATCAGGTTGTAGTGGTTGGCGTGGCACGCCTCCAGCATCCCGTTCTGGATTTCCATCAGGTAATTGCGCGAGGGGTTGTTGTAGACCAGCGCCAGCGCATACGAGCGCTGACCGGCCAGGCTGCGCGCCGAGAGATTGGGTTTGTAGCCGAGGCGGGCCACCGCGGCCAGTACGCGGTCGCGGGTTTCCACGCGCACGTTGGGCTCGTTGTTGAGCACGCGGGACACCGTCTTGATCGATACACCCGCAACGGCGGCGACATCCTCGATACGACTACGCATGGTGCGGGGGTTCCTCTTGGAGGGGCGGGCGGGCAGCTGCCGATGGTAGTGCGGGTGTGTCACATCGATGTTGCCGATGCAGGCGGATGTTGCCATGCCGGCGACGTGCGTGGCGGGTTCGTGTTTTTCCATGCCGCGATGCAGCAGTTCACGGGAGGGGCGGACACACGCTGCGCCGGCGATCCCTGCTGCAGCGGGACTTCGGCCGCAACCCTGCCCGACCGCGGTTGACAGCGTTGCCATGGGCTTATATGACAGCGCTGTCAGACAGGGGCGCTGACCGACGCAGTATCGCTACCCCGCCGGCCATCGACATCGCAGCGCGAGCGGTGCCCGGCTGCGGTCGCGCCCGTCCCGTTCGCGCGTATTTCATCAGAGGAAGATGTCCAGTGACCAGCTCCAACAAGACGATTCTCGCCACCTGCCTGCTGGCCGCGCTGGCCTCGACGGCCGGTGCCGCACCGGCCACCGGTGAACGCCTGCAGGACTGGCCCCACGTGGCCAGCGCGATCGCGCCGGATGCCGCGCTTGAGGCGCGGGTGCGGGAAATCGTGGCGGAGATGACGCTGGCGCAGAAGGTGGGCCAGATGACCCAGCCCGAGATCAAGATGATCACGCCCGATGAGGTCCGCCAGTACTACATCGGCTCGGTTCTCAATGGTGGCGGCTCCTGGCCGGGCATGGACAAGCACGCCACGGTGGCGCAGTGGCTGCAACTGGCCGATGCCTATCGCGCGGCCTCGCTGGCCACCGATGCACGCACGCCGATCCCGGTGATCTGGGGCACCGATGCGGTGCACGGTCACAACAACGTCTACGGCGCCACGCTGTTCCCGCACAACATCGGCCTGGGCGCGGCGGGCGATGCCGCCCTGATCGAGCGGATCGGCCAGGCCACCGCACACGCGGTGCGCGCGACCGGCATCGACTGGGTGTTCGCGCCGACCCTGGCGGTGGCGCACGATCCGCGCTGGGGCCGTACCTACGAAAGCTATTCCTCCGATCCACATGTGATCCGCGCCTTCGCACAGGCCTACGTCAAGGGCGCGCAGGGACGTTTCGGCGATGACGGCAACGTGGTCGCCACGGCCAAGCACTACATCGGCGATGGCGCGACCGACAACGGCCGCGACCAGGGTGAGGCGCTGGTCGACAAGGCCACGATGATCAACGTGCACGGGCAGGGCTACTACGGCGCGCTCGGCGAAGGCGTGCAGACGGTGATGGCGTCGTTCAACAGCTGGAACGACCGCAGTGGCGGGGTCGACTACGGCAAGATGCACGGCAACAAAGCCCTGCTGACCGGTGCGCTGAAAGAGAAGATGGGCTTCGACGGTTTCGTCGTGTCCGACTGGAACGGCATCGCCCAGGTGCCGGGCTGCCGCAACGACAGCTGCGCGCAGGCGATCAACGCCGGCATCGACATGGTGATGGTGCCCGACGACTGGAAGGCCTTCATCGCCAACACCATGGCCCAGGTGGAGCGCGGGGAGATCCCGATGGCGCGCATCGATGATGCGGTCACCCGCATCCTGCGCGTGAAGCTGCGTGCAGGCCTGTTCGATCACAAGCCGTCGGACAGCCGCTACGCCGGTGATGTCGCTGCCGTGCAGCACCGTGAGCTGGCGCGCCAGGCGGTGCGCGAGTCGCTGGTGCTGCTCAAGAACGATGCGAAGGTTCTGCCGCTGCGCCGCGATGCACGCGTCATGGTGGTCGGCAAGAGTGCCGACAACCTGTCCGATCAGTCCGGCGGCTGGTCGCTGACCTGGCAGGGCACCGAGAACCGCAATGCCGATTTCCCCCACGCTGATTCGGTGCTGGGGGCGTTGCGTGCCGAGCTGGGCACACAGAACGTTGCCTACAGCGCTGATGCCACCGCGCTGGATCCCACCCGGTTCGATGTGGTGGTGGCGGTGATTGGCGAGACGCCGTACGCCGAGACCAACGGCGACATCCTGGCCTCTGATTCGGTCAGCCACAGCCGCGCCTATCCGCAGGATCTGGCGGTGCTGCGCGCGGCCCAGGCCAGTGGCAAGCCGGTGGTGACCGTGTACTTCTCCGGGCGTCCGATGTACACCAACGACCTGCTCAACCAATCGCAGGCCTTCGTGGCGGCGTGGCTGCCGGGCACCGAGGGCAAGGGCATCACCGATGTGCTGGTGGCCGGCAAGGATGGCAAGCCCGTGCATGATTTCCGCGGGCGCCTGAGCTTCCCGTGGCCGGGCGTTCCCTGCCCGGCGCCGATCGACCGGCCGGACCCGAAGCGTCCGCCGCTGTTCGCGCTGGGTCACGGCCTGGCCTACAGCTCGCCCGGCACGCTGACGCGCCTTCCCGAAGCCAATCCGGACAACTGCGGCGAGGTGACCACCCTGCCGATCTTCAACCGGGCTGACACGCCACCGTTCGCGCTGCACGTGGCGGCCGGCGGCGCGACCCAGCCGCTGGGCAACGACCTCAACGCCACGCTGCGCTGGCCGGCCGCCGCGCCGGTAGTGCAGGTGCGCACCGTGCAGGTCAACACCCAGCAGGACGCGAAGGAAGTCACGTGGCTGGCACCCGCGCAGTTGATCGCGCGCAGCACCTCGCGGCGCAACCTGGGCGCGCTGGCGCGCAACCACGGCGCGCTGCAGTTCGACCTGCAGCTGGTGCAGCGCCCGACATCGCCGGTGACGGTGAGCATGCAGTGCGGCACCGGCTGCGACGGCGGCGTGGATATCGCGCCGCTGCTGACCACGCTGGCGCCGGGCCAGAAGCAGACCGTGACCGTGCCGCTGGCGTGCTTTGTCAAACGCGGCGTGGACCTGGGCGCGGTGGAAGCGCCGTTCGTGGTGAGCGCCGACACGCCGTTTGCGGCGGCGTTTACCCAGGTGCGCGTGTCGGTGAATGCAGACAAGGCGCCGGGCGTGGTGCGCTGCCCGTAGAGCCGGGCTCTGCCCGGCCGGCGTTCGGCGGAGGATGTGTGGAGCCGGCCAGCGGCCGGCACTACCCGGGCACCCTCTCAACGAAAAAGGCCCCGCAGTGCGGGGCCTCTTTCTGTCCGGATGCTGCGCCGATCAGCGCTTCATCGAACCGAAGAACTCGTCGTTGGACTTGGTGTTCTTCATCTTGTCGAGCAGGAACTCCATTGCGGCCATTTCATCCATCGGATGCAGCAGCTTGCGCAGGATCCAGATCTTCTGCAGCAGTTCCGGTTCGATCAGCAGATCTTCGCGGCGGGTACCCGAGCGGTTGATGTCGATCGCCGGGAACACGCGCTTTTCGGAGATGCGACGGCTCAGGTGCACTTCGCTGTTGCCGGTGCCCTTGAACTCTTCGTAGATCACCTCGTCCATCTTGCTGCCGGTATCGACCAGCGCGGTAGCGATGATGGTCAGGCTGCCGCCTTCCTCCACGTTACGCGCCGCGCCGAAGAAGCGCTTCGGACGGTGCAGGGCGTTGGCGTCCACACCACCGGTGAGCACCTTGCCGGAGCTGGGCACCACGTTGTTGTAGGCACGCGCCAGGCGGGTGATCGAGTCGAGCAGGATCACCACGTCCTTCTTGTGCTCGACCAGGCGCTTGGCCCGCTCGATCACCATTTCGGCGACCTGCACGTGGCGCGCAGCCGGTTCGTCGAAGGTGGAGCTGATGACTTCGCCGCGCACGGTGCGCTGCATTTCCGTCACTTCTTCCGGGCGCTCATCGATCAGCAGCACGATCAGGTGCACGTCCGGATGATTGGTGGTGATCGCCGTGGCCACCTGCTGCATCATCATCGTCTTGCCGGCCTTGGGCTGGGAGACGATCAGCGAACGCTGACCCTTGCCCTGCGGTGCCATCAGATCGAGGATGCGGCCGGTGATGTCTTCGGACGAACCGTTGCCGCGTTCCAGGGTGAAGCGCTTGCGCGGGAACAGCGGGGTCAGGTTCTCGAACAGCACCTTGTTCTTGGACGCTTCCAGCGGCTCACCGTTGATGGTGTCCACGATCGACAGCGCGAAGTAGCGCTCGCCGTCCTTCGGGAAGCGGATGCGGCCGGACAGGTGGTCGCCGGTGCGCAGGTTGAAGCGGCGGATCTGGCTGGGCGAAATGTAGGTATCGTCCGGGCCGGCCAGGTAGCTGGCTTCGGCCGCGCGCAGGAAGCCGAAGCCGTCCGGCAGGATTTCCAGCACGCCGTCGGCGGCAACGCCGTCGCCATGACGGGTCAGCACCTTGAGCAGGGCGAAGATCACGTCCTGCTTGCGGGCACGGGCCACGCCCTCGGAGATCTGCAGCTGTTCGGCGATTTCCAGCAGCTTCTGTGCCGGCATGCGCTTGAGGTCACTCAGCGAATAGACCGGGAAGCCTTCGGGCACGTTGGCCTGCTGGCTGCGCACGAACGGCTGCTGTTCGCCGTTGTCCTGCGGCATGCCGTCGTCGTTGTAGCGATCGCCACCGCGGTTGCGGTCACGGCGATTGCGGAAACGGTCGCGGCGGTTGCCTTGGCCCTGACCCTGGCCTTGGCCCTGGTTCTGGCCCTGACCCTGACCCTGACCCTGCTGGTACGGGTTCTGCCCGCCCTGCGGGTTCTGGTTGCGGCCGTTCTGGTTGCGCTGGCCACCGTCGCCGGTGTCCTGCTGACCACCGCCCTGCGAGGGCGATGCGTCGCCACCGGCAGGGGCTGCCGGTGCCGATGCCTGCGGGGCTGCCGAAGGAGCAGCAGCCGGCGCCGGCGCGTCAGACGCGGCAGCCAGAGGCAGAGCGGGTTGTGAGGGGGGAGAACCTGCGTCGGCAGCGGTGTTGGCGGCGGCCTTGGCGACGCGCGGCTTGCGCACGCGCTTCTCGGCGGGCGCGTCGGCGCTCCCGGGTTCGGAAGTAGTGATATCGGACAAGTGCTGGATTCCTCGCTAGAAGGTGCGAGCGCCCGGCAGGGCGGCGAACGTTGGGAAAGGATCTGGAAGGAAACTGCGTCCAGAAGATGCGGCGCGCGAATGCGGCCGGATATGCCGACACTAACACCGGCTCGCGGCGGCGCGCAAGCCGGGTGGGGCAGGGTCATTCATGCGGGCGACGGGCCCGCGTGGCAGCCGGACGGGCCGGCTGCCTGCTGCGATCAGGCCAGGGCCTTGTCGAGCATGCCGGCCAGCTGGGCCTTGCCGACGGCACCGATCTGCTGGGCCTGGACTTCGCCGTCCTTGAACACCAGCAGCATCGGGATCGAGCGCACGTGGTACTTGGCAGCCAGGGCGCGGTTCTGATCCACGTTGACCTTGGCGATCTTGGCGCGACCGTTGTAGGCGTCGGCCAGTTCATCCAGCGCCGGGGCGATCATCTTGCAGGGACCACACCATTCGGCCCAGAAATCGACCAGCACCGGTTCCTTGGAATTCAGCACTGCGCTATCAAAGTCGGCGTCGCCGACATGTACAACCTTGTCGCTCATCTTGGTTTCTCGTCTGGTAATGCACCCGGCAGGGCCGGAGGAAGTTGAATTTGGGCAACGCCGACCGGGCGTCACCCTCGTCTGGTGCCTCGTGGCCGCGGGCGGCCAGCGGTGCGTTCGGCGGATGCCTGGACGCTCACGGGGCGCAGTGTACCGCTATCGCCGTGACCGGACAGACGCTGGTTGGAAAGAAGCGTCCCGTGATCGCCCACCTGCGTTATCGCGACGATCCCGGTTGATATGCGGGGGCCGGGAGGCCGGTTCCAGCCCCGCCCGCCGCGCCGTTCAACCGGCGGCAGGGCGGGTGAATACGAGGTGCACACCGCACGCCAGCCCTGCCAACGCGCTGTAATGGCGCGCTGGGCGGGCATTCTCATGGGGTCGAGCGACGGGGGATCCCGGTTTGCCGCCGACATTGCGCTAAACTGGGGCATTGCGCGGCGCCCTGGACCCGAGTCCGGCCCCGCCAATCCCGGCGCAGGGGCCGTTTGCGACGGTGCCCCCCCAAGATGATGCAAGCCACCCGCACCTCTGCCGGCTGGCCTTACCAAGACGGACTCATGAGCGACAAACCGCTGACCGATTTGACCTTCTCCTCCTTCGAGCTGCATCCGGCCCTGCAGGCCGGCCTTGAAGGAGCCGGATTCACCCGTTGCACGCCCATCCAGGCGCTGACCCTGCCGGTCGCGCTGCCCGGCGGCGACGTCGCCGGCCAGGCCCAGACCGGCACCGGCAAGACCCTGGCCTTCCTGGTCGCGGTGGTGAACCGCCTGCTGACCCGCCCGGCACTGGCCGATCGCAAGCCGGAAGACCCGCGCGCGCTGATCCTGGCCCCGACCCGCGAGCTGGCCATCCAGATCCACAAGGATGCCGTGAAGTTCGGCTCCGACCTCGGCCTGCGCTTCGCACTGGTCTACGGCGGTGTGGATTACGACAAGCAGCGCGAAATCCTGCAGCAGGGCGTGGACGTGATCATCGCCACCCCCGGCCGCCTGATCGACTACGTCAAGCAGCACAAGGTGGTCTCGCTGCACGCCTGCGAAATCTGCGTGCTCGACGAAGCCGACCGCATGTTCGACCTGGGCTTCATCAAGGACATCCGCTTCCTTCTGCGCCGCATGCCCGAGCGCAGCACGCGCCAGACGCTGCTGTTCAGCGCCACGCTCAGCCACCGCGTGCTGGAGCTGGCCTACGAGCACATGAACGAGCCGCAGAAGCTGGTGGTGGAGAGCGAGTCGATCACCGCCGCCCGCGTGCGCCAGCGCATCTACTTCCCGGCCGACGAAGAAAAGATCCCGCTGCTGCTGGGCCTGCTCTCGCGCAGCGAAGGCGCCCGCACCATGGTCTTCGTCAACACCAAGGTGTTCGTCGAGCGCGTGGCCCGTTCGCTGGAAAAGGCCGGCTACCGCGTCGGCGTGCTGTCCGGCGACGTGCCGCAGAAGAAGCGCGAGAGCCTGCTCAACCGCTTCCAGAAGGGCCAGCTGGAAATCCTGGTGGCCACCGATGTCGCCGCCCGCGGCCTGCACATCGACGGCATCAAGTACGTCTACAACTACGACCTGCCGTTCGACGCCGAAGACTACGTGCACCGCATCGGCCGTACCGCGCGCCTGGGCGAAGAAGGCGATGCGATCAGCTTCGCCTGCGAGCGCTACGCGATGGGCCTGCCGGACATCGAGGCGTACATCGAACAGAAGATCACGGTCGAGCCGGTCACCAGCGAAATCCTGACCCCGATCCCGCGCGCGCCGCGTGCACCGTCGCCGGAAGGCGAGGGTGATGCCGAGGGTGACGAGAACGAAAGCGTCGGCCAGATCTTCCGCGAAGCACGCGAAGCGCGTGCCGCCGAAGAGCAGCGTCGTGGCGGTGGCAGCAGCCGTGGCGGCAAGCCGGCCGGTGGCCGTGGCGAACGCCGCGCACCGGGCGAGCGCAGTGCCGATGGCAAACCCCGCCGTGAGCGAAAGTCGCGCGTGGAAGGCGAGCCGCCGGCCGTGGCCGCCGATGCCGCTGCCACCCCGCAGCTGGCCCCGACCGCCGCGCCGTCTGCCGAAGGCAGCCCGGCCGTGGAAGGTGAGCGTGCGCCGCGCAAGCGTCGTCGTCGTCGCCACGGCCGTCCGGTCGAAGGTGCCGAGGGCGCCGCAGCGACCGGCCCGGTGACCCCGGTGCAGGTGACCGCCAAGCCGATGCGCGGCACGCCTGCCGCCGATCCGGGCGCCTCGTTCCTGACCCGCCTGGGCCGCAAGATCCGCCGGATGCTGTCCGGTTCGTAAGACCGGACGCGCGACCCGCGATGCCTGGGGGGTATAGCCCCCTTGGCAAGGGGGCGGTCGCGAAGCGACGGGGGATCGGGTGCTGATGAGAGGGGCCCACGGTTTGCGCAGCGAACCGTGGGGCGACAGCGCGAATGCGATGGCGCTTCCCCCGACCAACGGTCGGCACCTACCGTCTGACGCCCGACCTCCACGCCGCCACCCTCGTCCTGCATAATCAGGGGATGAGCGTCCTGCGTTTTGACAATGTCAGCAAACAATATGCGGGCGGCCACCAGGCACTGGTGGACGTCAGCTTCGATGTCGCCCCCGGGGAAATGCTGTTCGTCACCGGCCATTCCGGTGCGGGCAAGAGCACCCTGCTCAAGTTGATCCATCTCGACGAGCGGCCCAGCCGCGGCGCGGTGATCTTCAATGAGCGCAACCTGCTGAAGGTGCGCGGCGGAAGTATTCCGCGGCATCGGCGCGAGGTCGGTGCGGTGTACCAGGACCATCGGCTGCTGATGGACCGCAGCATCGCCGAGAACGTTGCCCTGCCGTTGATCCTGCGCGGCACCCGCCGCAACGAGATCGGCAAGCGCGTGCGCTCGGTACTCGAACGCATGGGCCTGGGCCACCGCGAAAAAGCCCTGCCCTCGCAGCTGTCGGCCGGTGAACAGCAGCGCGTCGGTATCGCCCGTGCGATTGTCGGCGAGCCCACGCTGCTGGTCGCCGATGAGCCCACCGGCAATCTCGATCCCACGTTGGCGGCGGAAATCATGGCGTTGTTTGCCGAGTTGCCCGATCGCGGCACCAGCGTGCTCGTGGTCAGCCACGATCTGGCCCTGCTGCGACGCATGCGCAAGCGCGTGCTGATCCTGGATCACGGCCGCCTGGTCGATGACATCTCGCCGCAGGACCTGGCCGAATGAATACTCCGGTGACCAAGGAAACCGCCGCGCCCTCGCGCTTGGGCGTGTGGCTGCACCATCACGGCCACAGCGTGGTCTTCAGCCTCGGCCGTGCGTGGCGCAAGCCGTGGGCGACGCTGCTCACGGTGATGGTCATGGCGCTCGCGCTGGCCCTGCCGCTGGGCCTGTCGATCGCGCTGGACAACCTCAAGCACTTCGCCGGCAGCGTGCAGCAGTCGCGCGACATCAACCTCTTTCTGAAGACCGACGCCGGTGCCGATGCGGCCCGCCAGGTGGCCGAGACCCTGCGCGGTCGCGCCGACGTGGCCAACGTCACCGTGCAGACCCCGGAGCAGGGCCTGGCCGAGCTGCGCGAGAGCGCCGGGCTCGGTGAGGCCATCGATGCACTGCATGACAATCCGCTGCCGACCCTGCTGATCGTGACCCCGGGCGAGGGCGCCGACGACGCGCGCCTGGCGCAGTCGCTGGAAGGCCTGCCGCAGGCCGATCTGGTCCAGCACGATGCGTTGTGGCGCAAACGCCTGGATGGCTGGCTGGGCTTTGGTACGCGCCTGGTGCAGGTGCTGTCGGTGCTGCTCGGCCTCGGTGCCGCACTGGTGGTCGGTAATACCGTACGCCTGGACATCCAGGCGCGCCGCGATGAGATCGGCGTGCTGCAGCTGCTCGGCGCCAGCGATGGCTTCATCCGCCGCCCGTTCCTGTATCTGGGCGCGTGGTACGGCCTGGGCGCCGGCGCGGTCGCCCTCGCGCTGATCGGTGCGGCCGGGCTGGCGCTGCGTCCGCCGCTGGCGGCGCTCTCGCAGAGTTATGGCAGCCCCTTCGTGCTGCATGGTCTGGACCTGCTGCATTCCTCGTTCGTGCTGCTCGGCACCGTGGTGCTGGGCTGGCTGGGCGCCTGGCTGGTGACGGGGCATTTCCTGCGCCAGACCCGTCCGACCGAAACCTGAGGCCCGCATGCGTCCGCAAGCCCTCAAGCACCTCGCCGACGACGCCCCGCGCGTGATGGTCGTCGACGGCTCCAGGCTGGTCCGCAAGTTGATTGCCGATGTGCTGCAGCGCGAACTGCCGGCCGTGGAGGTGGTGGGCTGCGCGAGCATCGCCGAGGCGCGTGCGGCGCTGGATGCCGGGCCGGTCAGTCTGGTCACCACCTCGCTCACCCTGAGCGATGGCGACGGGCTGGACCTGGCGCGCATCGTGCGCGACGCGGCGGGGCAGGCCTACGTGCCGGTCATCGTGGTCTCCGGCGACGCGCAGCAGCATCTGGAACAGCGCCGCTTCACCGAGTACGTCACCGATTATTTCGACAAGGCGCTCGGTCACGAAGCCCTGGCCACCTTCATCCGTGGCTATGTGCAGCCAGAGACCATTCCGGGCGCCACGATCCTGTATGTCGAAGACAGCCGCGTCGTCGCCGAGGCGACCAAGCGCATGCTCGAACGGCAGGGCCTGAACGTGCTGCACGTGCTCACTGCCGAAGATGCCTTCGCGCTGCTCACCGCCGAGTCGCTCGGCCGCAGCAGCCACCGCATCGATCTGGTGCTCACCGATGTCACGCTCAAGGGCGAGCTCAGTGGCCGTGATGTGGTGCAGCGCGTGCGCGTGGACTTCGGCTACGGCAAGCGCCGCCTGCCGGTGCTGGTCATGACCGGCGACGGCAACCCGCACAACCAGTCCGGCCTGCTCCAGGCCGGTGCCAACGATCTGGTCCAGAAGCCGATCGAAGAGCGCCTGCTCATCACCAAGGTGCTGTTCCAGCTGCGCCTGTCCCGCCTCAACGAAAAGCCTGTAGTGCGATGAATGACGATGTAGTGCCCAGCATCCAGCTCGAACCGAGCTGGAAGACGCGTATCGGTGATTACCTGCTGCGCCCGGACATGCGCGAACTCTCCGCGTTCCTGCGCCAGCGCAAGGCGGCCGGTGCCCAGGTGTTTCCCCCTGGCCCGCAGATCTTCGCCGCGTTCGACGCCACGCCCTTCGACCAGGTCAAGGTGGTCATCCTCGGCCAGGATCCGTATCACGGGCATGGCCAGGCCCACGGCCTGAGTTTCTCGGTCATGCCGGGCGTACCGGTGCCGCCATCGCTGCTGAACATCTACAAAGAGATCGAGGCCGATCTGGGCATCCCGCGCCCGGACCACGGCTGCCTGCTGCCGTGGGCGCACCGTGGGGTGCTGCTGCTCAATGCGGTGTTGACGGTGGAGGCGGGCAACGCCGGCTCTCACCAGCGGCGTGGCTGGGAGGGCTTCACCGACCATGTGGTGGACACGCTCAACCGCGAGCGCGAGGGCCTGGTGTTCCTGTTGTGGGGCAGTTACGCCCAGCAGAAGGGCAAGGTCATCGATACCGGCCGGCACCGCGTGCTCAAGGCGCCGCATCCTTCGCCGTTGTCGGCGCATCGCGGCTTCCTGGGCTGCCGTCATTTTTCGATGGCCAATGACTACCTGCAGCGCCGCGGCAACGCGCGCATCGACTGGTCGCTGCCGCCGCGTGCCGCGCTGGAGCCGGCGGCGTAATCACTGGCGGTCGTCATCTGGACGGCCAGCATCGCGATGATGGAGTGCGCCACCTGCCGCTTGCGGGTTGAACATGGCGGGCTATTACCAGGCGTCGGTGGGTTTGGGCCTGCCACGCGTAGCGGTGGCGCAGGGGTAGAGCCAGGCCATGCCTGGCTGAACTGCCGACAACCTTTGCGGGCTGAATGGGCGCATCCGGCAGCCTGTTCAGCCAGAAAACACGCGCCAGCGCCCAATTCATCCGTCTATCCTGTTGATTTCATGGAGTTTGATGGTTTGTTTCCAGCCTCTCGCCACTGTCATCATTTCGCGGTACGTTAGAGGTGTCTTCGGTGCCAGCGTCCCATGAACAGAACGCTGGAACTTCTTTCCCCTTTAGCAGTCCAATTCCGGGACTGCTAAGATGAGTGCTATGAGCCAGAACACCTCTACTGCCCTTGTGGCAAACAATCTCCCGATTCCCAGTGCGCTCGGTTCGCTGGACGCCTACATCGGTGCCGTGCACCAGATCCCGGTGCTGTCGGTCGATGACGAGCAGGATCTGGCCCGCCGCTTCCGCGACGAGCTGGATCTGGACGCCGCGCGCGAGCTGGTCCATTCCCACCTGCGCTTCGTGGTGCACGTCGCCCGTGGCTACAACGGCTATGGCCTGGCGCTGGGCGACCTGATCCAGGAAGGCAACATCGGCCTGATGAAGGCGGTGAAGCGCTTCGACCCGGACATGGGCGTTCGCCTGGTGTCGTTCGCGGTGCACTGGATCCGTGCGGAAATGCACGAGTTCATCCTCAAGAACTGGCGCATCGTCAAGGTCGCCACGACCAAGGCGCAGCGCAAGCTGTTCTTCAACCTGCGCAAGTCCAAGACCCGCCTGGGCTGGATGAACGCGGCCGAAGTCAGCGCGGTGGCCAAGGACCTGAACGTGTCCGAGCGTGAAGTGCTCGAGATGGAGTCGCGCCTGTCGGGTCGCGATATCGGTTTCGATCTCTCCAGCGATGACGATGACGATCATGCGCCGCCGTCGCCGGCTGCCTACCTGCGCGCCAACGAAGAAGATCCTTCGATGGCGTACGAGCGGATGGACAGCGAAGACAATCAGCTGCAGCTGCTGCGCGAAGGCATGGCCGAACTGGATGCGCGTTCGCGCGACATCATCCGTCGTCGCTGGTTGGACGCGGACAGCAAGGTGACGCTGCAGGAGCTGGCCGATGAGTACGGCGTGTCGGCCGAACGCATCCGCCAGGTCGAGGCGAACGCGCTGAAGAAGATGAAGGCGCTGTTTACTGCGTGATGCAGTGACTGGCGTGGTTACGCAAAAAGGCCCGGCTGATGCCGGGCCTTTTTGCTTTCTGGCGTTCAGGGCAGTGCTTCGATCGGTCGTGGCCCCGACCGTGCCAGGTCAGCCCTGCTCGCGCGCAATCGCCCGCCAGCCGATATCGCCGCGGTGGAACTCATGGGCCCAATGGATGGCACCGACGCCGGCGTAGGCGTTGCGCTGTGCCTCGCCCACCGTGCCGCCCAGTGCAGCCACGCACAGCACACGGCCGCCGGCGCTGAGCACCTGGCCCTGCGCGTCCAGCGTGGTGCCTGCATGGAATACCTTGGCCGTCGCCGCCACAGCGTCCAGGCCGTGGATCACGTCACCGGTGATCGGGGTCTCCGGATAGGGCGAGGCCGCCATCACCACACCCAGCGACGGGCGCGGATCCCACTGCGCCTCCACGGTGTCCAGGCGCTCGTCGATCGCCGCTTCGACCAGATCCACCAGGTCCGACTGCAGGCGCAGCATCACCGGCTGGGTTTCCGGGTCGCCAAAGCGCACGTTGAACTCGATCACCTTCGGCGCGCCGCTGGCATCGATCATCAGACCGGCATAGAGGAAGCCGGTGAACGGAATGCCGTCGGCGATCATGCCCTGCACGGTCGGGTTGACCACCTCGCGCATCACGCGCGCATGCACTTCATCGGTCACCACCGGGGCCGGCGAGTACGCGCCCATGCCGCCGGTGTTCGGGCCGGTGTCACCGTCGCCCACGCGCTTGTGGTCCTGCGAGGTCGCCATCGGCAGCGCGGTCTTACCGTCCACCATCGAGATGAAGCTGGCTTCTTCGCCGTCCAGGAATTCTTCGATCACCACGCGTGCGCCAGCATCGCCGAAGGCATTGCCGGAGAGCATGTCGCGCACCGCGTCCTCGGCCTCGGCCAGGGTCATCGCCACGATCACGCCCTTGCCGGCGGCCAGACCATCGGCCTTGACCACGATCGGTGCGCCCTTCTCACGCAGGTAGGCCAGCGCCGGTTCGATGTCGGTATGCACGGCATAGAACGCGGTCGGGATCCCGTGGCGGGCCAGGAAATCCTTCGCGTACGCCTTGCTGCCTTCCAACTGCGCGGCGGCGGCGGTGGGCCCGAAGATGCGGTGCCCGGCGGCGCGGAAGCGATCGACCACACCAGCCACCAGCGGCACTTCCGGGCCGACCACGGTCAGGCTGATGCCTTCGGTGCCGACCAGCGCCAACAGACCGTCCAGATCGGTGACCTTGACGTCCACGTTGCGGCACTTGGGCTCGGTGGCGGTGCCTGCATTGCCGGGGGCGACGATGACCTCACGGACCTTCGCGGACTGGGCCAGCTTCCAGGCCAGGGCGTGTTCGCGGCCGCCAGCGCCGATGACCAGGATCTTCAATGCAGTTCTCGCGTAAGAGGGCAGGAACGTGATTTTACGCGGTGCGGGCGGCGGGTGCATTCGGGCGGTCGGTGGCCGTGGCAACCCACGGCCTCAGCTGTCGGCGCAGCCGTCGCGCTGGAGGTCGTCCGGCACCGGATACGCGCGCTGCCGGGCATCGAAGATGAGGTGGTAGAACGCGGTCGCCGGGCCCGTGCAGTCGTGGCCGCTGGCACGCACCGTCAGCGGCCAGTAGCCATCCACGGCGTTGCTGTCGCCCACCGTCGTGCTGAAGTCGACCGAGAACACGCCCTCGCCGCAGTCGGCCGGATGGCCGTCACAGCGGTGCAGGGCAAGATTGTCGAGGTGATCGCGGTACCGGGCGACATCGCGCAGACGATGATTGTGTTCGGCGATGTAACTGCGCCAGACGCGCCGATGGCCGCGCCGGTGTTCTTCGTGGGTGATCTGGAAGGCATGGCGCTGCGGGCCAAGCTGCGCGATCTGGACCGTACCGGGTGCGCCGTGGCGCCCGTATGGGCCCTGCAGGCGCTGGGCCATCACCAGCAGCGGATCCTTGGCAGGCAGTGGGGCGAACATGCCGCCGCGGTTGGCCTCTTCGTCGTCCGTGCCCACGCGCAGCACATACAGATCGACCCGGCCCGGCTCGACCGTGGCTGCGTCGTCCAGGGTCTGGCACACCGCCAGCAGGGTCTGCTCATGACCGTCGGCCGTGACCGTGTCACGCGCGCACACGCTGCGGGTGACCGGGCGTAGTGCCTCGACCTCGGTGTCCTCCCACGCATCCTTCCACGGCGCATCCAGGACGGCCTTGTCGCCATAGCGCGTGCGAAGGAAGGCCAGCAGGCGCTGGGTGTGATCGCCCCGGACCCGGACGGTGTCTTCCGGCTGCGCCGTGGTGTCGAGCACGCGGTGTGGTTTGGCCGGTTCGGAAGACGCCCCCGGTTCACTGGCAGGCGTGCAGCCCAGCACCCCCGCAGCAGTGGCCATGACCACCGCTGCGAGGCGATTGCGGAGCGAGGACGACATCCGTGTCGATCCCCCCATCAGTGGCGGAAGTGACGCACGCCGGTGAAGACCATCGCCAGACCATGTTCGTCGGCCGCGGCGATCACTTCGTTGTCGCGCATCGAGCCACCCGGCTGGATCACCGCCTTGATGCCGGCCGCAGCGGCGGCATCGATGCCATCGCGGAACGGGAAGAACGCATCGGAGGCCATCACCGAGCCTTCCACCACCAGGTTCGCATCGGCGGCCTTGATGCCCGCGATGCGCGCCGAGTAGACGCGGCTCATCTGGCCGGCGCCGACACCGATGGTGCGGTTGTCCTTGGCGTACACGATGGCGTTGGATTTGACGAACTTGGCGACCTTCCAGGCGAACAGCAGATCGGCGAACTGCTTGTCGGTCGGCGCCAGCTTGCTCACCACGGTCAGTTCGTCGCGGCTCATGCCGCGGTTGTCGGCGCTCTGCATCAGCAGGCCCGAGCCGATCCGCTTGGTGTCGTAGTTGTTGCGGCCCTGTCCGTGCGGAATGCGCAGCACGCGCACGTTGGCCTTCTTGGTCGCGTACTCCAGTGCCGCCGGCGCGTAGTCCGGGGCGATCAGCACTTCAACGAACTGACGGTCCAGGATCACCTGCGTGGTGGCCAGGTCCAGCGGCTGGTTGAAGGCGATGATGCCGCCGAAGGCGCTGGTCGGGTCGGTCGCGTAGGCCAGCTCGTAGGCATCGCCGTTGCCGGCACCCACGGCCACGCCGCACGGGTTGGCGTGCTTGACGATCACGCAGGCCGGTACGTCGAACTGACGCACGCATTCCCACGCCGCATCGGCATCGGCCAAGTTGTTGTAGCTCAGTTCCTTGCCCTGCAGCTGCTGGAACGTGGCCAGCGTGCCCGGCACCGGGTACAGGTCGCGATAGAACGCGCCGCTCTGGTGCGGGTTCTCGCCGTAGCGCAGATCCATCACCTTCACGAAGTTCGAATTCATCTGCGCCGGGAACTCCGCACGCACCGGCACGGCGGTGTCGGTGGTGGTCACCGCAGAAAGGTAGTTGCTGATCGCCGCGTCATACTGGGCCACGCGGTTGAACGCGGCCACCGAGAAGGCGAAGCGCTTGGCGGCCGAGAGCTTGCCGTCGTTGGCGTCCAGTTCGGCCAGCAGCTCGGCGTACTGCGACGGGTCGGTCGCCACGGCCACGCGGGCGAAGTTCTTGGCCGCCGAACGCAGCATCGCCGGGCCACCGATGTCGATGTTCTCCACGGCATCTTCAAGCGCGCAGTCCGCCTTGGCGGTGACCGACTCGAACGGATACAGGTTCAGCACCAGCAGGTCGATCGCGCCGATGCCGTGTTCGGCCATCACCGCGTCATCCAGCCCGGCGCGGCCGAGCAGGCCGCCGTGCACCATCGGGTGCAGGGTCTTGACCCGGCCGTCCATCATTTCCGGGAACCCGGTGACGTCGGCGACGTCCTTCACTGCCAGGCCGGCCTCGCGGATCGCCTTGGCGGTACCGCCGGTGGAAAGCAGCTCCACGTTGCGCGCCGCCAGGGCGCGGGCCAGGTCGATCAGACCGGTTTTGTCGGAAACAGACAGCAGGGCCCGGCGCACGGGCAGCAGATCGGAACTCATGGGGGCAGGAGATCGAAGCGGAGCGGGGGCATATTGTAGGCCAGTGGCGCTGGCATGGCCCCAGAAACGACGAAGGCCGGCACCGAGCGCTGCTCGATCCGGCCTGCTTTCCGCCAGGCACTAAGCGCCTGCCCACCGGCATCAGGTGGTGATGCCGTATTCCTTCAGCTTCTTGCGCAGGGTGGCGCGGTGGATGCCCAGCATCGCCGCGGCGCGGCTCTGGTTGCCTTCGCAGTGGTTGAGCACTTCCACGAACAGCGGGATTTCCATCTCGCGCAGCACGATCTCGTAGACATCGTCCGCATCGCAGCCATCCAGGTCCCGCAGGTAGCGCCTGACCGACTGGGCCACGTGTTCGCGCAGGGGTGGCTTTGGCGCGCCACGACTGTTGTCAGGACGAGAAAGGACAGCGTTCAAGGAGTTTCCCGGTGCAAGAGCCGGGGCGGACAACAGCCCACGGCGGAAGGGTGATGGGGTCAGTCTAGCGCGTGCGTCGGCCGCCTGCCACGCTGCGGCGGCCCCGGCGACGCCTCAGAGGAACTCAAAGGTGAATGCGACGGTAGACGCCGCAGGCTCGCGCACGCGGAAGGCAATCTGCGCGCTTTGCCCCGGTTCCAGCGTCGCGGCCGGGTCCGTGGCGCGGTCCAGATAGTCCGCCGGCGCGAACACATTGGTGCCGATCACGCGGCCATCGGCATCAGACAGCGACAGCCGCAGCGACGGCCAGGCCTGGGCCCAGCGCGCGTCGTTGCGGATGCTGGCCTGAACCTGCAGCGCGCCGGCCTGGCCCGGCACCGGACGCACATCGCGGCTGAGCATGCTGAAGGCCGCCGGCTCGCGCCAGGCTGGCAATGAACAGCGCAGCACGCCGCACAGCCCGGCAATCCACGGGCGGGTGCCGGCATCGGCGGCAAGCCGGGCGCGGTCGGCCACGGCGATCTGCACCAGCAGCACGGCGGCCAGCCCGGCGACCATGCCCCACTGCCAGCGCGGCGTTCGCAGGCGCGCACCGGGCAGGCGGAGGAAGCTCGGTGTGGTGATGGCATCGGCTGGCGGCAGGGCCGCCGTGGCCGTGCTGCGCGCGTCCTCGTTGAAGGTGCGCACGTCATCCGATGGGGCTGCCGTCTCAACGAGTGGCGCGGCCGCCAGCGCATCGTCGGCGACACGGTGCCGCTCGGACGCGGGTGAGCGTTCCCATTCCGAGACGGAGGGTTCCGGCGCGTGCACCGGCTGTGCATCGATCACCTGTTCGACCGCCAGCGGTGCGATGCGATCGTCCACAGGCGTGGCCGACGGCGCAGGTGCTGCGTCAGACGGCGCGGCCGGGCGGTCAGCCGGATCGGCCGGCGCCTCCGGCGACGGACGCAGGAACGTGGCGATCGGGCGGCGCGGCGGCATCGGAGGCTCGGACATGGGCACGGGACCGGGCAGGAGACGGGCTATTCAAGCACGGCGGACGCCGGTGATGCGCATCCAGTCACCGTCCTGCGCCACCGCCAGCTGTTCGAAGGCCGGGGCATAGCGCTCCAGCAGTTCGCCTTCCTGCCCATGCAGGATGCCCGACAGCGCGATGCGGCCGCCCGGCGCGACACGCGCGGCCAGCACATCGGCCAGTGCATCAAGCGCCGAGGCGAGGATGTTCGCCACCACGACCGGATACGTCGCCTGCGGCTCGTCGTCCGGCAGGTAGACCTGCACACGGTCCTGCAGCCCATTGCGCTCGGCGTTGTCACCGGTGGCGAGCACCGCCTGCGGGTCGTTGTCCACGCCGACCGCGCGCGCGGCCCCCAGCTTCAGCGCCGCCAGGGCGAGGATGCCCGAGCCGCAGCCGAAATCGAGCACGGTGTTGCCGGGCAGCGCACCCTCGGCGGCCAGGCCGTCCAGCCAACGCAGGCACAGGGCCGTGGTCGGGTGGGTGCCCGAGCCGAACGCCAGGCCCGGATCCAGGCGGACCACGGCGGCATCCTCGGCCTGCGCGGCTTCTGGAAGTTCATGGTTCCACGGCACGATCCAGGTGCGGTCACCGAAGGCCATCGGCTGGAACTGGTCGATCCAGGCGCGTTCCCAGTCTTCGTCGGCCACGGCGCGGAAGCTGGCATTGGCCCAGTCCAGGCCGGGATCGAAGGCATCCAGCGCGGCCAGCAGGGCCAGCGCATTGGTATCGCCCGGGAACAGCGCGGTCAGCACCAGATCGTTCCACAGCGGGGTCTCGCCCACGCCCGGTTCCAGGATCGCGCGCTCGTTGCTGGTGTCGGCATCGGCATCGAGCAGGGTCACCGCCAGCGCGCCCACGTCGTCCAGCGCATTCTCATAGCGCGGCTGGGTGGCTTCGGTGCAGTGCAGGGTGAGTTCCAGGAAGGGCATGGGGGCAGGGACCGGCGGAAAACCGTGCATGTTAGACCAGTGCGGCCCGCGGGTCCCGGCGTACCGTGGGGAGGTCGTCTCGCCGGCCGGTAAGATCGGCCGGACGACCGGTTCAGACAGCGTTGCGGCTGCTTGCTAAACTTACATTTCTGCTGTCTATCGCTGACAGCCTCTGACGTCCCGCCCATGGCGCTCGTGCCCACCCTCAAAACCTGGTTGCTGGTCGTGCCAGCCCTGGCGTTGCTCGGGGTGGTGGGCTATCGCGCGGGCGATCGGGTGCTGCATGCCGAGCACGTGGCCTCGCCGGGCGATGAACCGACGGCGGCCAGCGCGCCGAGCGCGGTCCCGGCCGAAGCGCGGCAGCTCGCCCGGCGCCTGCTGGGCAGCGAGCGCGGCACGGCCGTGGCCTCCGGCCTGCCGTTGGACCTTCGCGCCGATATCGAAGGCGATACCGATCTGTTTGCGTATGCGCAGCGCCTGCAGCTGCAGGCCGCCAACGGCAATGCGGAGGCCGGGTGGATGGTCAGCCGTGTGTACGACTACTGCGCCACCTACGCCATGGACCCGGGTGGCTACCAGCTCGACAACGACGTGTTGACCGGGCTGGGCATGAAAGCGTCCGTGTCGATGGTGACCGCGCGCGAGCGTGTTTCGCGCCGCTGCGCCGGCTTCGTCAGCAGCGACAATCTGGGCCGGTCCTTGATCCTGACCCAGCGCCTGCAGGCCGCCAAGGCCGGCAACCTGGCGGCCGAGGCCTCGCTGTTCGCCGAAGGTCATCCACTGGAAACCGCTCCGGCCTATCGTCGCGGGCTGGTCGAGCGGGTGATGGAGTCGCGGGATCCGGAAGCCTTCATGGCACTGGCGCCGGGCATGGGCCAGCGCGCCAGCGGCGACAGTGCGATGAGCGGCATGGTGGCCGGCGATCAGTTCAGCGAACTCGCCTGGCGGCTGGCGGCCTGCGAGTTGGGCATGGCGTGCGGGCCCGACAGTGTGCTGATGAATAATTTCTGCGCGAACGGAGGGATCTGTTCGCAGGACGGTGGGCAGGACTTTGCCACTTTTGTGTATGACGCCGCGGTATCGCGGCAAGGTGCGGGGAAAATGAACGTGTTGGTTGAAGAGCTGGTCAAGCAGAGGAATGGGCGATGAATTACCGTCGAATCCTGCACGGTGCGAAATTCTGGTTCTGGGTGGCGTTGTTTGTCGCTTACTCGGCCGGGGCAGTGGGTCTGGTGATGATCGACACCTATGACGATCGTTACCGAAGCCTGTCCAAAGTGCAGTTGACCTCGGTCAAGGCCGATACCGAAGTGCGTCGTGCCGGTGCCAGTCAGGTCGCTGCGGTGTATCGCGCGCAGAGTGGCATGCCGTTCGCTTCGCTGCCCACCGGCAGTACCTTCCAGGTGGTGTGGCCGGACGGGTCCACCGAGACGATGGTGATCGTGGATCCGACCTCGTCGCTGGGCGTGGAGCCGGTGAAGCATTCGCAGGTCACCGCGGCTGATACCGCCAAGCCGTAAGCACGTCAGCCAACCATGGGTTGGCTCTACCGGGTTTGTGCCCTCCGGCAGCCCGGTTCGCGCAAACAAAAAGGCGGGGAGATCCCCGCCTTTCTGCTGTCCAACGTGACGCGTGAATCAACCGATCAGGTCAACGCGATCGACTTGTTCTTGCGTTCGGCCAGGCGCTTTTCCAGGTAGTGGATGTTCTGCCCACCGGCCTGGAAGCCCTTGTCGCGCATGATGCGCTGCTGCAGCGCGACGTTGGTCTTGATGCCGTCCACGACCAGCTCGCTCAGTGCCACGCGCATGCGCGCGATCGCGGTCTCGCGATCCGGGCCGTGCACGATCAGCTTGCCGATCATCGAGTCATAGTTCGGCGGCACGCGGTAACCACTGTAGATGTGGGTATCCACACGCACACCGGGGCCACCCGGCGGATGGAACGCGGTGATCTGGCCCGGGCTCGGCACGAAGGTTTCAGCGTCTTCGGCGTTGATGCGGCACTCGATCGCGTGGCCGGTCAGCACCACGTCGCTCTGCTTGATGGTCAGCTTCTGGCCGGCGGCGATGCGCAGCTGCTCGCAGACCAGGTCGATGCCGGTCACCATCTCCGTCACCGGATGTTCCACCTGCACGCGGGTGTTCATTTCGATGAAGTAGAAGCGGCCGTCTTCGAACAGGAACTCGAAGGTACCCGCGCCGCGGTAGCCGATGCGGATGCAGGCTTCCACGCACACCTTGCCGATCTCATCGCGCAGCTCGGCGGTGATGCCCGGTGCCGGCGCTTCTTCCACCACTTTCTGGTGGCGGCGCTGCATGGAGCAGTCGCGCTCACCGAGGTGGATGGCATTGCCCTGGCCATCGGCAAGCACCTGGATTTCCACGTGACGCGGATTCTCCAGGAACTTCTCCATGTAGACCTGATCGTTGCTGAAAGCGGCCTTGGCTTCGGACTTGGTGGTCTCGATCGCCGCCTTCAACGAGGCTTCGGCATGCACCACGCGCATGCCACGGCCGCCACCGCCACCGGAGGCCTTGATGATGACCGGGTAGCCGATCTCACGGGCGATCTTGGTGTTGGCCACGATGTCGTCGGTCAGCGGGCCGCCCGAGCCGGGCACGCACGGCACGCCGGCGGCCTTCATCGCGCGGATCGCTTCCACCTTGTCGCCCATCAGGCGGATGGTGTCGGCCTTGGGGCCGATGAAGATGAAACCGGACTCTTCCACGCGCTCGGCGAAGTCGGCGTTCTCCGACAGGAAGCCGTAGCCCGGGTGGATGGCCTGGGCGTCGGTGACTTCCGCCGCGGCGATCAGGGCCGGGATGTTGAGGTAGCTCTCCGAGGACGGTGCCGGACCGATGCAGACCGACTCGTCGGCCATGGCCACGTGCTTGAGGTTGCGGTCGACCGTGGAATGCACAGCCACCGTGCGGATGCCCAGGGTATGGCACGCGCGCAGGATGCGCAGCGCGATCTCCCCTCGGTTGGCAATAACGACTTTGTCGAGCATGGACTAATCCTTAGCCGATCACGAACAGCGGCTGGTCGAATTCGACCGGCTGGCCGTTTTCGCCCAGGATGGCGACGATGGTGCCGGAAACATCGGCTTCGATCGGGTTGAACATCTTCATCGCTTCGATGATCGCCAGCGTTTCACCGGCCTTGACGGCCTGGCCGACCGACACGAAGGCCGGCTTGTCCGGCGAGGACGACGAATAGAAGGTGCCGACCATCGGCGCGCGCAGCACGTGGCCATCCGGCAGGGCGTTGCCGGCCTTGGCGGTGCCACCGGTGGAGGCTTCGGTCGGCGACTGCATCGGCATCGCCGGGGCAGCGGCCTGGGCCGGTGCGGGCGCCATCATCATCTGCGGCTGGGCCTGGACCATGCCGTAGCCGGAGACGGGCGCGCGCGACAGACGCACGGACTCTTCGCCTTCCTTGATTTCGATTTCGGCGAGGTTCGACTCTTCCAGCAGGTCGATCAGTTTCTTGATTTTGCGGAGATCCATAGGGGCCTCTTTGGCTCGTGGTGTCAGTGGTGGGAAGCGCGGCGCGCTCGGGTCAAAGCAATTCGTAGAAATCGCGCAGCTGCCGCGTACGGTCGCGCGCGAGGGTGGTCAGGCAGTGCATCTGCGCGCCATTGCGCGAGGTGCCATCGGCGTTGAAGGCGTAGACCGCGTCGCAATCGTGGTCGCGCAGCTGCATCCACGCGCGCTGGGCCAGGATCAGCTGCTTTTCGGCATCGGCGCAGTGCGTGCAGGCGCCTTCGGCCGCCTGGCGGCGCAACTGCTGGCGCGCCTGGGCGTACACCGCGTTCAATTCGGTATCGGCCTCGCTGGCCCCATCCGAGGCGCACAGATCCGATTCCATGGTGCCGCTCGGCTGCGCGCAGTCGATGCCTTCCGCGCTGCGATCAGCGGCACTGGCGGCGCCACACAGGCAGCCCCACAGCGCGACGCTGGCCAGGACACGCGGCAGGGTCATCACGCCGAAGCAGCCGCCAACCGGGTCAGCGCTGCATCCATCGCATAGCGATAGCTGTCCGCCCCGAACCCACAGATCACCCCGACCGCCTTGTCGCTGAAATAGCTGTGCTGGCGGAAGGGCTCGCGCGCGTGCGGATTGGACAGGTGGATCTCGATGAAGGGCAGGTCCACCGCGGCCAGCGCATCGCGCAGGGCCACGGACGTGTGAGTGAACGCGGCCGGATTGATCAGGATGAAGGCGGTGCCGTCATCGCGGGCGGCCTGCACCCGATCGACCAGCACGTGCTCGGCATTGGACTGCAGGCTCTGCAGGGCATGGCCGGCGGCCTGCGCCTGGGCCAGCAGGGCCTGGTCGATCTGCGCCAGCGTGGTGTGCCCATAGACCCCCGGCTCGCGCGTGCCGAGCAGGTTGAGGTTGGGGCCATGCAGGACCAGCAGTTTCGCCATGGGTGCCGAACAACAGGAAAGGGCGGAGTCTGGCGGAACTGGTGGATCGTGTCCAGTTCGACGAAGTTACGCGTGTTTCAAGCGGTTGTTTGAAAATTGTGCGGGACCGTTGTGGCAGATGGATGTTGGCCGCCTGGCGTCGGCGGCACGGCGGTTGCAGCCTGTGGCGCCTGTTCATCGCATGGCAGGACAACCAAGCCCTCCTCTCAGGGCACGCGGGTCGCATCGAACGACATCCCGCCACGGCTCTTCAATGCGATGGTGCTCACCTCGCTGTGCCCCTTGTCCACCAGCATCTCTGCGGTCCGCTGCAGATAGTCCTTGAAGTGGGGCGTTTGCCGGTGGGTGTCATAGGCAGCGGCATCGGCGTAGATCTCAAAGAAGATCCACTGCTCCGGATGCTCCTGCCGTGTAACGGCATACATCGCCAGGACGCCCGGTTCGATCCGCATGGACTCGCGCATCTCCGCCGTGACGATCCGGGTGAATGCCGGTATATCCGCGGGTTTGACCGTCACATCGACTATCCGGACCTCCGGCGTGTCGCCGCGCTGCATGACCGAGAGAGGGTCCGACTTTTCGGCAAGGAACACGGGCGTTGTTTCTGTCAACGTCTTGTCGGCGATGAGCGGCTGCGTGGCGCGTAGAAAATCGGCGTAGTGCGCGGACGCAAGATGCGTCTTCAAGGCGTCCGCATCCGCGTAGATTTCGAAGACGTACGCCACGCCCGGCCGCTGGCGATCGGTGACGGCGTGCATCGCCAGAACACCGGGCTCGGTCTGCAGGGAGGCGTCCATGTTGCGCCGGCCGGCCGCGTCGAACGCCTCCTGTCGGCCCGGGTCGGTGTGCAGCTCGAACATGCGCACGATGGGCTGTGCGGCGACGTCGGTGCTTCCCAGTATCAGGGACGTCAGCATCAATGCTATCCAGCCGGTCATGGTCTCCTCCTGCGCAGGGTTCAGTGGGCGAGCGTGCCGCGCCGCGCCTGGTCCGCGCGATCGGCGGCCTCGGCACTGACCACGTCGCGCAGCACCGCCACGACATGTTGCAGCTGCGCCTCGCTGAGCGCCACGTTCCGGCTGATGCGCATGTGCGCCTGCACCTGCGACTCGGTCCCTGTCATGGCCGACAGCGCGGCCACGGTGGCGAGCTCGCGATCACCCCAGTCGAGGTTGTCGCGCGCAAAAATCGCGCCGAACAGATGTTCCTTGAGGTAGCGGTCGATTTGAGGCGAGAACGCGAACAACGGGCCTGCGACGGGTTGACCCGACAACCGGGTCTGGTTGGCGGTGCCTACGGCCAGCATCTGGTCCGGCGCGGGCAGCGTGGCCGGTGCCTTGCCCTGTGCATCGTGGACGCCCTGTGCCTTGCGGTCCTCCACCACCGTCATGAAGGTGCCCAGTGCATTCAACGCGCGCGGAAAGCCTGCATAGGCGTAGAGCTGACCCAGGATTTCCTTGATCTCATTGATTGTCAGCCCGGCATCCAGCGCGGCGCGCAGGGCCGGTTCGAGGCGGTGAAGATCGCCGGCCGCCGTGAAAGCGGCGATTGGCAGGATGGCCTGTTGGCGTGCGGAGAGAGCCGACTGGGTGTTCATGTGGATATCCGTGGTGTGGGCGGGCCGCAGCGGCGGCTCGCACGGTGGGGCGGTGGCTGTGTCGGCCGTGCATCCGATGATGCGATCGGGCAGCGACAGCGAGGGTGGGGAAAGGCGGGGTGGTCATCGCGCGCTCCTGCTGGGATGGCCCAAGGTGGGGCGCACCCCATGGTGCCGCACCGTTTTATGTGGATAAACCTGCAGGCCACGAATAGAGCTATAAAAGCGGCTTATCAATGGGGCGGCCATGCGGCGCGAACACTACAACGACCTGCGCGCCCTCATGGCGGTGGCCCAGGAGCGCAGCTTCACCCGCGCCGCCGCGCGGATGGGGGTGTCGCAGGCTGCGCTGAGCTATACCGTGCGGGTGCTGGAGCAGCGGCTGGGGATCCGCTTGCTGACCCGCACCACGCGCAGCGTGACACCGACCGAAGCCGGTGAACGGCTGCTGGCGCAGATCGGGCCGCACTTCGCCAGCATCGACAGCGCTATCGACGACCTGAGTGAACTGCGCGATCGGCCCAGTGGCACCTTGCGCATCAACAGCAGCGATCCGGCCAGCGAACAGGTGGTCTGGCCCAAGCTGCAGCCTCTGCTGGATACCTACGCGGACATCCGGGTGGAGATCACCGACCAGTCCAATCTGGCCGACATCGTCGCGGAGGGGTTCGATGCGGGCATACGCCTGGGCGAGCAGGTGGCCAAGGGCATGATCGCGGTCCCGGTCACGCCGCCGCTCAGGATGGCCGTTGTCGGTGCCCCGGATTACTTCAAGCGGTGCGGGGTGCCGCGTACGCCCCAGGACCTGACCGTGCATGACTGCATCAACATGCGACTGCTGACCCAGGGTGGGCTGTATGCGTGGGAGTTCGAAAAGGACGGCCGCAGCGTGAACGTGCAGGTGGAGGGGCGGCTGACGTTGAGCAGTGTGCGCCTGATCGTCCAGGCGGCACTGGAGGGCCGCGGCCTGGCCTGCGTGCCGGACCTGATCGTGGCCGATGCATTGGCGGACAAGCGGCTGATGCGGGCGATGCAGGATTGGTGCCCGCCCTTTCCCGGTTTCCATCTCTACTACCCAAGCCGCCGCCAGAACTCGCCGGCGTTCGCGCTGCTGGTCGAAGCGCTTCGATGGGGTGGTGATGACGCACTGCTGAGAAAACCTCAGTAGTCCATGAACCCGGGGGCTGCTTATCAGTCCCCGCGGCGTGGGCCACCATGGCGCCCACTGAAAACACGTCCGGGTTCTGTCGCGCGTCGTCCGCGCTGCCCAACGCCACGTCCCTGTCTCGTCCCTGCGCACTGTGCAGGGCGGCAACGCCATTCCTGTTCCAGAGAGTGCTCCCCATGCCCCCTGTCGCCACCTCCCTCCCCGCGCAGAGCGACGCGCATCACGCTGCCGCCGCGCCGGCGCACTGGGCCGGCATCTTCGCCATGACCCTGTGCGTGTTCTGCCTGGTCGCCTCGGAATTCATGCCGGTCAGTCTGTTGACGCCCATCGCCACCTCGCTCGGCGTTACCGAAGGGTGGGCCGGCTATGGGATTGCCATCTCCGGTGCCTTCGCCGTCATCACCAGCCTGTTCATCGCCCGCATCGCAGGTGATCTCGACCGCAAGACACTGCTTCTGCTGCTCACCGTGGTGATGGGCATCTCCGGTGTCATCGTCAGCCTCGCCCCCAGCTATCCGGTCTACATGATCGGGCGCGCGCTGATCGGTGTGGTCATCGGCGGCTTCTGGTCGATGTCGGCCGCGATCGCGATACGGGTGGTACCGGCCGCGAGCGTGCCCAAGGCGCTCGCCGTCTTCAATGGCGGCAATGCGCTGGCGACGGTCGTGGCAGCCCCGCTGGGCAGCTACCTCGGCGGCATCATCGGCTGGCGCGGCGCCTTTCTGTGCCTGTTGCCGATCGCCGTGATCGCACTGGTGTGGCAATGGATCAGTCTTCCTGCCCTGAAGCCGGCGCCTCGCCAGGCGACCGGCAGCATCTTCGCTGTTCTCCGGCGCCCGCTCGTGCTGCGCGGGATGGCCGCCGTCGGGGTGTTCTTCAGCGGTCAGTTCATGCTGTTCACCTACCTGCGCCCGTTCCTTGAAACGGTGACGCATGTGAGCGTGGGCACGCTGTCGATGCTGCTGCTCGCGCTGGGGGTGGCCGGCTTCATCGGCACCGTGCTCATCGGGGGATGCATCCGGAAGAGCGTCTACCTGCCGCTGATGATCATCCCGCTGGTCATGGCCGTCATCGCGCTGGGGCTTACCGTCTTCGGTCACTCCAGCCGCATGGCCTTCGTGCTTCTCGCTGCCTGGGGCCTGGTGGCGACGGCTGCACCGGTCGCCTGGTGGGCATGGCTGGCCCGGTCCATGCCCGATGATGCCGAGGCGGGTGGCGGGCTGATGGTGGCGGTCGTGCAGCTCTCCATCGCGCTGGGTTCCACGGTGGGCGGGTTGCTTTTCGACGGCAGTGGCTACCGCGCGACTTTCATCGTCAGCGCGGCGGTGCTGCTTGCCGGTTCGCTGCTGGCGGCACTTACCGCGCGCACCCGCACGTCATAGTGCGGGATGGCGCAGCGCATTGATGAGGGCGGCAAACGCAGGCGATCCCTGCCGGCGGTTGGGGTAGTAGAGGTGGTAGCCGGAAAACAGCGGACACCACTCGTCCAGCACCTGCACCAGCTGGCCGCTGGCGAGGTAGGGTGCGGCAAGATCCTCGGTCACATACGCCAGTCCAATGCCATCCACGGCGGCATTGATGACATGGAACATGCTGTTGAACACCAGCTGCCCCTCTCCCTTGACGCTGAATTCCTTGCCGTCCTTTTCGAACTCCCATGCATAGATGCTGCCTGCGGGCCGGTGACGGATGTTGACGCAGGGCAACCCCGTGATCTCGTACGGCGTACGGGGTTTGGGATGGCGCTGGAAGTACGCAGGCGAGCCCACTACCACCAGCCGCCAGTCCGGACCAATGCGGACGGCGATCATGTCGTTGCTCAGCGCCTCGCCCAGGCGGATGCCCGCGTCGAAGCGTTCCTCGACCACGTTGGTGAATCCGTAGTCCACGTAGAACTCCAGCGTGATGTCCGGGTACGCGGCCAGGAAGGTCGCCAGCCTGGGCCGGATCACCATCTCGATGGCATCGTCGCTGCAGGTGATGCGAAGGGTGCCGGCGGGGCGGTCACGGAGATCGCCGAGCGCATCCACGCTCTCGCCGATGGCGTCGAAATGCGGGCCGATCGAGCGCATCAGCCGCTCGCCCGCTTCGGTGGGCGCGACATTGCGCGTGGTCCGTGCCAGCAGCCGGACCCCCAGGCGCGCCTCGAGCTGTTTCAGGGTGTGGCTCAGCGCCGATGCAGAGACCCCGAGCCGTGCCGCGGCCTTGGTGAAGCTCTGCTCCCTGGCGACGGCCAGAAACGCCTGCAGATCGTTGGTTTTCAGGACAGCCATTGCTGATTCCGCATCAGGAGTCGGGCGCGATGCCCACAGTAACACCACGAATTGTGAGCAGAGCTCAGCACGCCTTCCACATTCCCCCGGCTAATCACGGTGGTTGCGGAGGGCTACCGTGGGTCCGGCCTACCAACGCCCTGCATTTCTCACTGAGTACCTCTCATGAAACGACTTGCCCTGCTGCTGGCGCTGGCCGCCAGTTCCTTCACGACCCTGGGAGCCACGATGCCTACCGGTGCAGACAATTTCTACAAAAGTGACACGGTCACCGTTGAACGGGTGACCTTCAAGAACCAGTACCACATGGAGGTGGTGGGGAATCTCGTCCGGCCCAAGGCGACATCGAACGCCACCGCGTCGGCCGCGGTGATCGTCGGCCACCCGATGGGGGCGGTCAAAGAGCAGAGCTCCATGCTGTATGCGCAGAAGCTGGCCGAGCAGGGCTTCGTCACCCTGGCGATCGATCTGCCCTTCTGGGGAGAGAGCGAAGGCGAGCCGCGCAATCTGGTCGCGCCCGAGATGTACAGCGAAGCTTTCAGTGCCGCAGTGGACTACCTGGGGACCCGCGACTTCATCGACCGCGCGCGTATCGGTGTGCTCGGCATCTGTGGCAGCGGCAGTTTCGCCATCAGTGCGGCCAAGATGGATCCGCGGCTGCGGGCCATTGCCACGGTCAGCATGTATGACATGGGCGACGTGACGCGCAACGGTCTGGGCCAGTCGGTGTCGCTGGAACAGCGCAAGGCGATGTTGGCCAAGGCGGCCGAGCAGCGCTACACCGAGTTCACCACCGGCAAGGGAATCTTCCTCGACTATCTTCCCATCCAGCTGCCCGCCGATGCCGATTTCGTGACCCGCGAGTTCTGGGCGTTCTACCGTACCCCGCGTGGCATCGCCATTCCCAAGGGCCGCACGCTGGAGACCACGCAGAACCGCATGCTGACCAGCGAAGTCCGCTTCGTGAACTTCTATCCGTTCAATGACATCGAGACGATCTCGCCACGCCCGATGCTGTTCATCGCCGGCAGCGAGGCCCACTCGCTGGAGTTCAGCCAGAAGGCCTACGCGCTGGCCGGGCAGCCCAAAGCGCTGCATATCGTTCCCGGTGCTGGACACGTGGATCTTTATGATCGCGCCGACCTGATTCCGTTCGAGACACTGACGCGGTTCTTCAGGAGCAACCTGAGCGCCGACTGACACCGGCGCAGGGTGCGGGGCGGCCATCGCGTCCGGGCTGCACCCGGACGCGATGGTTTCACGTCCGCCAGGTCCGGCTCAGGGCTTGATCTGGCCGGTCCAGGACTTGCTCATGATCTTCCACTGGCCATCGGTCTTGAGCAGGACCACGTAGTCCACGCCGTCCCAGCCGGGGTAATCCAGCATCACGCGGACGGCGGCCAGATTGGTGGCCATGTCCACGATTTCATAGCGGCGCTTGCGCTGGGCCTCGTTGGCCGCCGGCGTGCCGTTGAAGCCTTCTGCGAACTGTTCCCCGGTCCGCATCTGCAGCGCGCTGCCACGGGCTTCGGAGTAGCCGATCATCACGCCGTCTGCCCGGAAGACGTCCTTGGCCAACGTGTTGTCGGCAGTGATGTAGGCGCGCATGAAGGTCTGCATGACCTTGTCCACCGCCTCACGATCGGTGCTCTGCGCCATGGCCGAGGTGGGGAGCAGCAGGAACAGGCTGGCGGCAAGGCCAACGGATCGAATCGATACTTTCATGGTGTTTCCTCAGGGGTGTGGTGTGTGGGAGATCAGGGTTGAGCGGCTGCCTGGTTGGACGCCTGCACGGTGTGGACGCGAAGCGCCTCGACCACGGCCTGCGCCACCGGCGTGGCAGAGGCATAGTTCTGCCCGGTCACCAGCCGGCCATCGACTTCGACATGCGGGTCATCGCTTTCCACCGTCCGGAAGGCACCGCCGCGGGACACGACGGTCTGGCGGATCAGGAACGGGAACTGGTGGAAGTAGGGCGCATCCTGGCGTTCGTGCTCTTCGGGGTAGCCGCTGATGCGCTTGCCCGAGACCAGGTACTGGCCACCGGCAAGCTGGAGATTCACGATGCCGGCCGTTCCGTGGCAGACCGCCGAGATGACCCCGCCGTTGCCCTCGTAGACCTGCATGGCAATGCGCTGCAGCGCCACGTTCTCGGCGACCCCGTACATGGCATTGCTGCCGCCCACGTAGTACACCGCGCGGTACTGCGTGGGATCGATCTGTGCCGGGGTGACGGTGCCGCGCAGCCCGCGCATGATCCGGGCATCGTCCAGACGGTGCGCCACGTCGTCGCTGACGTAGTCATCCAGAATCGGTACGGCGCCGCCGTCGGGCGATACGAAGTCCACCGCATAGCCGGCGGCATGGAAGACATCCCAGGCATGCACGACCTCGCCAAAGCTGACGCTGGCCGGGAGCGTGGAGGTCCCATGCACCGTGGCGCTGGCGAGGATGAACAGGACGCGGTCCTGCTGGCCGCCGGCGGGCTGCCCCACGGCCGCGGGGATGGTGCTCCGCGGCGCAGCGTCGGTGGTGCAGGTACCGCCCAGCCAGACGCTGAGCAGGAGCAATACGAAGGTGGCGATGGTACGTAACGTCTGCATGGCACTGACTCGCAGGAAGGAGCCAGCACCCTATCCAATCGCTTTCAAATCAATGTATTGCAGCGTCTTCCCGGAGTGCGGAAATCGATTCTAGGAGTGTGTGGCGGCCGTGCGGTAGGCCGCCGGGGTGACGCCCTCGCACTTCTTGAACGCGCTGTAGAAGGTCGACATGGACTGGAAGCCCGCTTCCTGCGCCACGATATCCAGCGGCTTGGGAGGCTGCTGTTGCAGGATGGCCTTGGCTTCGATCACCCGCAGCTGGGTCAGGTACTGCTTGAACGAGGTCTGGTTGTTGTCGTTGAGCAGCTGCGACAGCCGGGTCTGGGGAATGCCAAGCCGGCGGGCGAGGCGGGGCAGGGTCAGGGCGGGGTCCAGATGCAACCGCTCGCGCGCCATCAGCTCGGCCAGGGCCTGGAGTTGAACGGCGGCGTCGGACGCGGGAATTCGACGGTCCTGATAGGGCTCGATCGGCGCCCGGCCCGAGCGCAGCCGGAGCCCGACCAGAACGCTCACCGCCAGAACGAAGGTGAAGGACAGCGCGCCGACGATATAGGACGTGTAACCGGCCGTGTAGTACGCGATCCAGATGATCCAGATGCCCGCCAGCGCGCCGAGCAGCAGCGGGGCGGACGGCGAGGACAGCAGCCGGGCGCGGTGGCGATACATCTGCACGGTGGTGAGCAGCAGATAGCCCAGCCAGGCATAGTTGATGCCCGGCGTGATGACGTACCGCCACAGCTCGATATTGCGGGTGTACGGCAGCAGGACATTCACTGCCACGGCAAGCACCAGCAGCGCGGCGAGGTGCCACCGGCCGTTCGTGTCCGTCCCGGCAGTCTCCCGTTGGCTGGAGCGCACCAGAAAGTAGAGGCAGGGGCCGATCAGGAAACAGGCGGTCAGCCCGAGCTGGAGAACGACCAGCGGAATATCCGGCCAGAAGTGGAAGGCCACGGATTTTCCCGTTCGCACACCCACCATCAGGATCAGCAGCGACAGCCAACGCTGCGTGGGCTCGCCCTTGGCGCGCCACCACAATACCGACGCCGCGACGATGCCATTGAAGGCGCCCAGCATCGCGAAGAAGAAGAGAAAGTGTTGGCTGAGCATTGGCGCAGTATTGAGAAAATACGCGGCCCGTCAAGCGGGTCGCTTTTACCCCCGTGTATTCTCTGCACATGGATGACACTCAATTTCTGGCGCGGCGGCGCCGGCTGTTGGCCGCGCTTGCGGGCGCCGCATTGTTGCCCTCGTGCGCGCAAGGCAATGCGGTTGAGGGGGCGGTGGCCGTGCCGACGCTGGCGTCCGGGCGGGCGGGGATGGCGCCGTATCTGTTCCTGACCGTCACCAGCGCCACACGCAGCGTGGAGGAACTCGCGCACCTGGTGCAGTCCACGCTGCTGCCGGCGTTGGCACCAGCAGACATCCTGCACGCGTATGGTCCGGTGGCCGGCGCGATACAGCTGTGGATGGCGCTGGAGCCTCACATGCTGGACCACTACGGTGTGAGCGTGGATGCCGCGCTGTCCCTTCTGGCCGGCGCCGTGGATGGCACCGTAGGCCCGGTGCCGGGCCGCAACACACTCGATGCGTGGGCGATCCAGCGCACCCACACCCGGGCCGAGGTGAACGCCAACGACATCACGCTGTCGCTGCCAGGCGAGAGCCACGCGCCGCTGTTTGCCTTGGGCAGCTCGCACTACGCGCTGGCGCCCCCGCCGTGGTCGAGCCAGGCCTGTTACTCCTTCATGCTCGAGCCACGCCGTCGCGTGGTCGCACCGTTCGAGCAGCACTGCCAGGCACTGCTCGACGCTGCGGCCGACGTCCTCCCCGATGATCTGCAGATCCAGATGGGACGACTGGGGGATTTCATGAAGGCCGTGCCTACGCTGTACGTGAGCGTGAAGGATGAAGACTCATGACGCCGGCGACTTGCGTTGGCCGCTCCATGATTTGCTCACGATCATCCACTTGCCATCGATGTTCAGCAGGGCAAGGTAGTCTTCGCCATCCCAACCAGGGTAATCCAGCGTCAGCTTCACCTGCGCAGCGTGTGGGGTGACGTCCAGGATCCGGTAACTGCGTTTGCGCTGCGCCTCATCCGCGGCCGGCTCGCCAGTGAAGCCTTTGGCCCATTCTTCTGTGGTCTGGGTGACCATGCGGCCAGCGGCGGGGGAGTAGCCCACCACCACGCCATCTTTCCTGAGCACCTCGAATACCAGCGCCGGGTCACCTGCCTCGAAGCCACGCAGCATCTTCTGCATGACCTGGTCTACGGCGTCATGGTCGCTGGTCTGTGCCAGAACGGTGGTGGGGGAGAACAGCAGCGCGGCGGAGAAGAGGGCGCAGAGCAGTGAACGTTTCATGGTGGACCCAGGTAGGCAGGAGCCAGCAGGCTGCCTGATCCGTGTCGCATCAACGGCGTGCAGTACGTTCCAGGACTCCGGGATTCGCTTCCCGGAGTTCTCCCGTCAGCGCACTTCGGCAAGCACCGCGCGCACCCGCAGGGCCAACTCCTCCAGCGTGAACGGTTTGCCGATCAGGTGGACGCTGGGGTCCAGTACGCCGTCGTGCTCCAGCGCATTGCGACTGTAGCCGGTGGTGAACAGCACTTTCAGATCCGGGCGCCGCTTCAGGGCCTCATCGGCCAGCTGTCGCCCGTTGACCTCGGGCATCACCACATCGGTGAACAGCAGGGCGATATCGGGATGGCTGTCGAGCAGGGCAAGCGCGGTGGCGGCCCCTTCGGCGGCGAGCACCGGGTAGCCCAGCTCGCTCAACGCATCGATGGAGAACTGGCGGACGCCGGGCTCGTCTTCCACGATCAGCACCCGCTCGCGGCCCCCGCTCAGCGGAGCGGTACCGCTGGTTGTCGGCGAAGGCGTGGCGGCGATGTCGGCCATGAGGCGCGGCAGATACAGGGTCACCGTTGTTCCCTGCCCGACGGCAGAGCGGATCTTCACGTGACCGGCCGACTGTTTGACGAAGCCATACACCTGCGACAGGCCAAGCCCAGTGCCTTGTCCCACCTTTTTCGTGGTGAAGAAAGGATCGAATGCCTTGGCGACCACCTCCGGCGGCATGCCGCTGCCGTTGTCGGCCACGGTGATCAGAACGTATTCGCCATCGGGAACCTCCGCCTGGGCGGAGCCAGCGCCCGCGGTGATCTCGCCGTTGGCGGTTTCCACCGTGAGGCGCCCACCGCCAGGCAGCGCATCGCGCGCATTGACGGCCAGGTTGAGAATCACGTTCTCCAGCTGATTGGCATCGGCGAACGTCCGCCACAGGTCGGCGGCCAGTACGGTCTGCAGGCGGATGCTGCTGCCCAGCGAATGCACCAGCAGGTCGGACATGCCCGCCACCAGCTGGTTCACATCCAGTGGCACCGGCTGCAATGGCTGCTGGCGCGAGAACGCCAGCAACCGCTGGGTGAGCTGTGCCGCCCGGGTGGCGCCATCGATGGCCATGTCGATGTAGCGCTTGGTGCGCGGGTCGTTGTCGCCGAGCCGCATCGCCAGCAGATCCAGCGGGCCGATCACGGTCGCCAGCATGTTGTTGAAGTCGTGGGCGATACCGCCGGTGAGCTGGCCGACGGCCTCCATCTTCTGACTCTGCCGAAGCGCATCTTCCACGCGGGTGCGCTCGGCGACCTCTTCGAGCACGCGGCTTTCCAGCTGCTCGTTCAATTCCTTCAAGCGGGCGTCGGCGATCTTGCGCGCGGTGATCTCGATCACCACCCCAACCACGCGGACGCAGCGGTCGCCCTCGAAGTGACCCCGGCCCTTGGCCGCGACCCAGCGCACGATCCCGTCTTCCTTGCCGACCGTGCGGTACTCCACGTCATAGAGCGCGCGCTGGGCCGGATCAGCCGCGGCGGCAAAGGCGGCGAGGGTCGCTGCACGGTCGTCGGGGTGGATGCCTTCGTTGAAATCACGCAGCGACACCGGAACATCGGCGGAGATGCCGAACATCGCTTTGGTCCGGGGCGGCCAGATCAAGGCGTCCGCCACCAGGTCGACATCCCAGAAGCCCATGTCGCCTGCCTCGGTGGCAAACCGCAGGCGCTCCTCGCTTTTGGCCAGGGCGGCCTCGGCGGCTTCACGCACGGTCAGATCCAGCATCGCGCCGATCATCCGCAGCGGCTCGCCCACCGCACCACGCAGGACGGTGCCGCGGTCGAGCACGGAGGCGAAACTGCCATCGGCGCGGCGGAACCGGTATTCGTTGTTCCACGCGGTACCGTCGCCCTCGATCACGGCATGGATATCCGCATCGACGCGCGCCCGGTCGTCGGGGTGGATATGGTCCAGCCACCACTGCGCGCTGGTTTCGCTCAGCGCATGGCCGAACAGCGTGGTCAGTGCCTCGTTCCAGATCACGTGACCATCGGAGATGCGCCAGTCCCAGATCGCATCGTTGGTGGCCTGCGCGGCCAGCCGATAGCGTTCCTCCACTTCAGCATGACGGGCTTCGGCCGCCTTGCGGTCGGTGATGTCCAGCGAGGTGCCGACCAAGCCCACCACGGTTCCGTCGGCATCACGCAACGGCGATTTGGTGGACAGCCAGCAGGCGCGCCGGCCATCGGCAAAGCTCACGTCTTCTTCGAGCTGCTCGGTCTGGCCGCTGGCCATGACCCGCTCGTCGGTGGCCATCACCGTGGCGGCCTGGGCCGGGTCGCTGAGCAGTTCGGCATCGGTGCGCCCCACATACACCTCGGGTGGCAGACCGATCAGATCGGTGGTGCCACGGTTGCCGATCAGGATCCGGCCCTGGCGGTCCTTGGCGTACACCACACCCGGCGCGGCCTCCACGAACGAACGCAGCAGGGTCTGCGCCTGGTCACGCTCGGCCTCCACCCGCCTGCGGTCATCGATGTCGATCAGCACGCCGGGAAACCCGACCGCGTTTCCGCTGGCATCCAGATCGACCCGGCCGATGGCCTCGATCCAGCGATAGGCACCGTCCGCGCCGCGGGTGCGGTACTGGTGGGCATAGCGACCGCCACGGCGCACGGCGTCGGCGATCGCCTCCGCCAGACCCGGGCGGTCCTCGGGGTGAACGGCGGACACCACCTGCTCCAGGCGCAGTTCACTGCGCGCGAGTGCGGGGTCCAGGCCATGCACCTCGGCGAGGGCATCGTCGATGGTCAGACTGTCGCGGGCGACATCCCAGAACCAGGTGCCGATGATTGCGCCGGCGGCCAGCGCCAGTTTGACGCGCTCGGTATCCCGTTCGCCGTGGGAACCCGTGGTAGGTGAAGAGCTCAAGCGGTACCTGCGATCAGCGGGGGGCGGCCGCCCTAGCGTATCGCTGCGGGGTGTCGCTGTGGAACCCTCCCAGCGCTGCGCGGCAGCGCCTCAGGGAATCAACCGCGCCGCCCGCAGCCGCGTGAACAGCGCGAAGAACGCATCGTCACTGGGCTGGTAATCCAGGAACCCCATCCGGCGGCTCTTGGACATGTCCGTCACCACTTCCAGCGGGCGCCCGAGATCGGCATCGGTGTGCCAGGGCGAGATCAGCTGGTGGATGTCAGACTCGGCCAGGCCGTGGGTGGCGGCCAGCGACGACCACAGCGCGGCATCATCGGCCATCTGCTCGGCGAGCGGACGGACCTGACCACTGAACGGCACGGCCTCGATATCGAACCACGCGGCGATCCGGCCCCACATCCAGCGCCAGCGGAACACATCGCCATTGACCACGTTGAAGGCCTGGTTGGCGGCGGCCGGGGTCTGCGTCGCCCACAACAGGTGCCGTGCCAGCTGTCCGGCATCGGTCATGTCGGTCAGCCCGTCCCACTGCGCGAGGGAGCCGGGGAACTGGAACGGGCGCCCGGTGTGGCGGCACAGGGTGGCATGCACGGCCAGCGTGGTGCCCATGTTCATGGCATTGCCCACCGCTGCGCCGATCACGGTATGCGGGCGATGCACGCTCCAGTGGAAGCCATCGCGGGCGGCGGCGGCAAACACCTCGTCTTCCTGTGCGTAGTAGAAGTTGTCCACGGGCAGGCGCGGTTGTTCTTCACGGAAGGGCGTCTGCGGCAGGTTGCCCTGCGCGTACGCCTCGAACGGTCCCAGGTAATGCTTCAGGCCCGTGACCAGTGCCACATGCTGCACGCTGCCGGCTGGCTGCAGTGCATCCAGCAGATGGCGCACCATCGCGCTGTTGACCCGGATGTTTTCGGCCTCGTTGGCCTGCCGGGACCAGGTGGTGATGAACACGTGCGTGGGGGCCAGTCCGGACAGCGCGGCGCGCGTGGCCTGCGCATCGCGCAGGTCGGCGCAGACGCCGTGGGCGCCGGCGGGCAGCGAATCGGGCCGACGGGCCAGGCCGTGGACGTCCCAGCCCTCCTGCAGCAGTCGTTGTATCAGTGCACTGCCCACGATGCCCGTTGCACCGACCACCAACGCTTTCTGCTTCACGATGTCGCCTCTTTCATTGCTTTACAGGCGCACACCTTAGGATATCGAGGTACGCCTCGAAAGAAGGCACCAAACGGTAACCACACATGAAAACGGGTACTCCCGAAGCGCATTGGCGAGAGGATTGCGCCCCCCGGCGGGTGCTGGAGCTGTTCAGCACCAAGTGGACCTCGATGGTGCTGCACACCCTGGCCGTGCGCCATGACGGCATTGCCCGCAGCAACGCGCTGCACCGCAGCCTGCCGGCCGTCTCCAAGAAGATGCTGATCCAGACGCTGCGTGACATGGAGCATGCGGGGATCGTGCTGCGCACCGAGTACCCCACCGTGCCGCCCTCGGTGGAGTACACATTGACCCCACTGGGGCGGCAACTGGTCGAACCGATCGAACTGATCTACGACTGGGCGCGCCGCAATGCTGGCGCCCTGGATGCGCTGCAGCCGCGCGCGACGTCACGGCGCCGCTGAGCGGGACGTGCCAGCCGGATCGGGCAGCGTACGGCTCCCCTCCAGCGCATCGATGCGGTGACCCTCAGGTTCTGGCTCCTGCACGTGCTGGGTTGGTCGCTGTTCGCGCTGATCGCCTTCCTTGCGCGACCGAGTGAAGCGTCGGTGCCGGACGCGCCCTTGAAGAACGCGTCGGCCTCGCGGCCACAGGGAGCGATATATGACCTGCGGTCAGGGACCGGATCCAATGGCGGCCTGACCGGATGAGCGGTCAGTGCGGTGTGGTGACCCGCAGCCCACGCAGCAGCAGGTCGAGCGCCGCCACGCTCTGTGCCAGCCGCGCATCGCCATCATCGCCATCGGCGATCCAGAACGCGGCCTCGGCCAGGCTGCCGTACACCAGGGAGGCCAGGGCCTGCGGATGGGCCTCGGCGACCACGCCCTGATCGATCAGGTGCGCGAGCAGGCGCTGCATGGAATCGATGCAGTGGCGCTGCGATTCCGGCGAGGCGCCGCCGAGCACCGCCCGCGCATCGCGCAGGACGATGCGCTGGATGGTCGGCTCCAGGGCCATCTCCAGATACCCCATGCAGCGAAGACGAAAGCCCGTCCAGGGATCCTCGGCGGCGTCGGAGATCGCCTTGAGGCGGTCGTCCATCTCAGCGTCGATCTCATCGACGACGGCCGCGAGCAGGCCCTGCTTGTCACCGAAGTGGTGATACAGGGCGCCACGGGTGAGCCCGGCCTGCGCGGTGAGGTCGTCCATCGAGGTCTCGGCGTAGCCACGCTCGGTGAAGACCACGCGGGCCGTCGCCAGCAGCGTGGCGCGGGTCTGCTCCATGTCGGCGCGGGTGCGACGGGCCATCGATATCTCCTTGCTTGCGGGGCGGACCGCTGTTTACATCCGGAGCGTATGTATATAGGATTTTAAACATACGTTGTGTATGTAAAAGGTGGAAAACCAGTGAAACGCGCAGTGACCCGTCCCTATCGAGAGTTGTTCGCTGCGCCCGGTACCACCGGGTTTGCGCTGGCGGGGCTGCTGGCGCGGCTGCCGTTGCCGATGACCGGCATCGGCCTCATCACGCTGCTGGCCCAGGTGCGCGGCAGCTATGCATTGGCCGGCGCGGTAGCCGCGACGTTCGTGCTGACCTATGCGTTGCTGTCGCCGCAGGTATCCCGTCTGGTGGACCGGCATGGACAGCGCCGTGTCGTGCCGATGGCCACCGGCGTCAGCGTGATCGGCCTGCTGATGCTGCTGGCGGCCTCGTGGTGGGAAGCGCCGGCGGCCGTGCTGTTCCTCGGGGCACTGCTGGCCGGGGCGATGCCCAGCATGTCGGCCATGGTGCGCGCGCGCTGGACCGCGATCTATCGCGGACAGTCGCGCCTGCAGACCGCGTACGCGCTGGAAACCGTGTTCGATGAGGTCACCTTCATCGTCGGGCCGCCGTTATCGATCGGCCTGGCGGTCTCGCTGTTTCCGCAGGCGGGTGTCCTCGCCGCTACCGTGCTGCTGCCGATCGGCGCGCTTGCGTTGATCGCGCAGCGCCGAACCGAGCCCCCGATCGAGGCCGTACTACCCCATGCCGCACCTGCTGCGTCCGTCATCCGTCTGCCGGGTGTGCGGTGGCTGGCCGTGTTGATGGTCGCGATGGGCGTGATCGTGGGCACCGTCGATATCGTCAGCGTCGCCTTCGCCGCGCACGTGGGGCAGCCCGCCGCCGCCAGCGTCGTGCTGTGTGCGTATGCCGCCGGCTCCTGCCTGTCCGGGGTACTGTTCGGTGCGCTCAAGCTGCAGACGCCACTGCGCCGCCTGTTGCTGCTGGGCGGGATCGCGACCGCATTGACCACCTTGCCGCTGCTGCTGGTGGGAAGCATCGCCGCACTCGCCGTGACGGTCTTCGCGGCGGGTGTGTTCTTCGCCCCGACGATGATCGTGGCGATGTCGTTGATCGAGCAACAGGTCCCGCCGCGCCAGCTCACCGAGGGCATGACCTGGCTGCTGGCGGCGCTGAACGTGGGCGTGGCGCTGGGCGCGGCGATCGCCGGCTATGGGGTGGATGCACACGGGCCACGCGCCGGGTACCTGGTTGCCTTGTGTGCGGGAGGAGCGGTGCTGCTGGCGGCGGCGTTCGCGCACGGCGTGTTGCGTCCGCGTGAGCCACGCCACCTGGGGATCTGCTGATGCAGGCGCAATCCACACCGCGCCACCCGTGGTGGGCGGTCACCGCGGTCAGTCTGGCCACCTTCTCGGTCGTCACCACGGAGATGCTGCCGGTCGGCCTGCTGACCCCGATCGCCGAAGCGTTGGACACCACCACCGGCACTGCGGGCCTGATGATCTCGTTGCCCGCACTGCTGGCAGCGCTGTTCGCACCGCTGGTGGTGATCAGCGCCGGCAGCGTGGATCGACGCTCGCTGCTGTGCGGGCTGCTGGGTCTGCTGGTGATCGCCAACCTGGGTACGGCTTTCGCCCCCACGCTGGGCTGGATGCTGGCGGCCCGCGTGCTGGTCGGGCTGTGCATGGGCGGCATCTGGGCCATTGCCGGCGGGCTGGCGGTGCGGCTGGTGGCAACGCGATCGGTCGGCCTGGCCACATCGCTCATCTTTGGCGGCGTGGCGGCTGCTTCCGTGCTGGGCGTTCCGCTTGGCGCGCTGATCGGGGAGCTGCTGGGATGGCGTTGGGCGTTCGGCAGCATGGCGCTGCTGGGGGCCGCCGTCCTTGCCCTGCACCTGGCCGTGATGCCCGGGCTGCCGCCGTCCGGCACGACCAGCGTGCGCCAGTTCGGTCAGCAACTGGGCAACCGCGGGCTGCAGCTTGGGTTGATGCTGACCTTCCTGCTGGTCGCCGGGCACTTCATCGCCTTTACGTTCGTTCGGCCGCTGCTGATGTCGGTCTCGGGATTCGACGCGCGCTGGGTGGGGCTGTTGTTGTTCGGCTACGGCGCCGCGGGCATGGCCGGCAACTTCCTTGCCGGCATCGCGGCAGCACGACGTACCAGGCTGACGGTGTCGCTGATCGCGGCGGGTCTGGTGCTGGCGCCCTCGCTGTTCCTGACCCTCGGGGAGTCGCGCCTGGGCGGTGCCGTCGCGCTGCTGGCGTGGGGGCTGGCCTACGGCGGGGTATCGGTGGGCTTGATGACGTGGATGATGAAGGCCGTGCCCAGGGCGATGGAAATCGCCTCCGCACTCTATGTCGGTGCCTTCAATGTCGGGATCGCATCCGGGGCGTGGGTGGGCGGCCAAGCACTGGATCGGCTCGGTGTGACCGCCAATCTGTGGCTCACCGGTGGCTTCGCGGTCGCGGCAGGGGTGGTGTGCCTTGCTGGCCGCCGGATGGAATGGACGGAGCGGGACACCGGCATGCCTTCGCGCGCACCGTGACAGGGTGGCCCGAATCCTCCCCGGCGCTATCTGGTTTCCGTCGTCTGCAGCGCCGCCTTTTCAGCCTCGGTCAACGCGCGATGGCCGTAGCTCAGCACCCGGGTCATCTGCCATTGCCCGTCCTTGTGCTGCCAGACCATCACGAACTTCGCACTGCCTTCGCAGTGGCCGGTCGCCACCTCGCAGAAGCGGTGCTCGCCTTCCTCGATCGCGCCGAAGTTCTTGATCGGGTAGACCCTGAGCGTCCCTGGAACCCGTTCGCGGCGGACCTTGTGGCAAATGTACTTGCGCGTGTTGGAGACCACCGTGTCGCGATCGAAGCTGGCCCCGCCGCTGTCGTGATAGAACTCGACGGTCGGCGAAAAGTAGCGGGCAAAGGTCTCCAGGTCGCAGCGGTTGTACGCGTCGAAGACCTGGTCATCCAACGCGGTGATGGTGCGCGTGAGGGTGGCTGCCTCCACGGCCTCCTCGCCAGCGGACGCTGACAGGGGCGCGAGCATGCCGGCAGCCACGAGCAGGGCGGCGAAAGCGGTGGGGCAGTGTGTCATCGGGGGTGCCTGCTTCAATCGGACCAGAGCGGGCGCCAGGTTTCGCATGGGCCGGGGCGTCCTTCAAGTGTCATTCGGAACGATGACCTGTGGGCACGGCAGAAGGCACATGGCCCCGGCGTGTTACAGCGTGCTGGAATCCACCCGCTGGCGGCCAGCCTGGGTCAAATCGATGTCGCCGTCTTCCGCCTGGGCCGCGTAGCCGGCCTTGACCGCCCAGTTGGCGGCTTCATCGCTGACCGGACGCGTGGCGTTGATGTCGCGCAGGATCTGCCGCTGTTCGTCGGTCAGGTGCGTTGCCGCGCTCGTCCCGGTGCCGCCGCTCATGGCGCGCGGGCCTCGACGCTGACCACGCCCTGGGCCAGCCGCGCCCGCTTGGCGCGCCGATGGTTCACCCACCACACCAGCCCCGGCAGGCCGTACAGCAGTGCACCGGCGAGCAGAAAGATCTTGAAGGCGGCATTCATGGCGGTCTCTCTCCGTGCGGTATGGCGTTGGTGCGTCGTGATCGGCCCAAGGTGCGGTGGCGCGCACCGGATCCTGCAGCGGCCCCGGCCGCGACCCCAGCGCTAGTTCAGCGCAATCGCCGTGAAGGCGCTGTCCCTTCCTTCACTGTCGCACGTTCAGCCGGTGTGATCCCGGTGTTGCTGCAACCCGCCCGTTCAAGACGACGCATGCCACCGCCCGGCGAGGGATACCCCGAGCCGCCCGGCGCTCGTCGCCTGACCGTCATCACTTCGTCGTCTGGCGCCCTTACAACGGGAGCGACTGGCGACGCCAGGGGCGCTCAGTGAGATCGGCCCTCAAGTTCAGCGCGGTCCCGCCGATACCGGTGCGTCCTTCCGCCTGGAGTGCGTGATGTCGGTCGTCCCCCGTCGCCTGTCGTTGTTCGTCGCCCGTCTGGGCGATCGGTTCCGCTTCCGTCTCGCCCAGCCGACCCGGCTGGCCGCGCTCGGCCGCCTCAGCGTGGCACAGAAACTCAGGGCCAGCCTGCTGATCTGCGGCCTGGGCCTGTTTGCGGTCGCCGTCGTCTACGGCTGGACGCGCCATGATACCGAGCGTGCAGCCGAAACCTTCGCCGCGCACCAGCAGGAGGCCGCACTGGCGGCCACGCTGGCGACCGAGATCGCCGATGCGCGGCGCCTGCAGACACGGTATGCCAGCACCTTCGATGACAGCGATCGCGAGGCGTTGCAGGCCGCGCAGCAGCGCCTGCAGGCGACCCTGGGCCAGCTGCAGCGCGATCCCCACGATGCCGGTAGTGCCGGGGCGCTGCGCGAGCTGGCTGCCCGCGCGGGTGACTTCGCCGAGGGCATCAGCGCGTTGAATGCCCGGGTGGATGAGATGGGGCGCGGCGATGCTGGCCTGCGTGCGCAGTTGGAGGCGGTGGCTGCCACGCTGGAGGCCAGCGTCGAGGCCAGCGCGCGCCCGGTGGTGATCGCCCAGCTGCAGAAGATGCGGCGCGAGGAAAGCCTGCTGCTGCTCACCGGTGATGCGGCGCACACCGATCGTGCCAGCGAACAGAAGCTGCCGTTCGATCTGTCCCTGGCGCAGGCGCGCCTGGATGCAGAAACGCAGGAAGCGCTGCGAAGGCAGATGGAGGCGTATCAAGGGGCGCTGCTGGCCTACACCGCCGCCCGCATCGGGCTGGATGTGGAGGCGCAGTCACTGGCCGAGACCGCGGCCCAGATCGGGCCCGGGCTGCAGGCGCTGCAACAGGCGCAGACGCTGGCCTTGGCCGCGGCACGCGAGCGACAGGCGGCGCGGGCCAGCACCATGGGGGTCGTATTCGCGTTTACCCTGCTGCTGGTGGCGGTGGTGCTGATCGCCACCTTGCTGCTGGTGCTGCGCGCGGTCCGTCAACCGATCCGCGACACGCTGCGCTTTGCCGAGGACATCGCCGATGACCGGCTCGACACCGTGCTGACCATCCACAATCCGCACGATGAGATCGGCCAGCTGGCCGCGCGCCTGCGCCACATGCAGCAACGGCTGCGCGAGCGGATCGAGGCCGAGCGCGCCGTCGCGCGCGACAACACCCGCGCCCGCCAGGCGTTGGACAGTGCGCAGACCGGCGTGATGGTGCTCGACGGCGAGGGGCGGATCGGCTTCCTCAACCAGGCGCTGCTCACCGAACTGCAGCTCACGCACGCGGACTGGAGCGGCCAACCGGCGGCCGCCCTGCATCCGGCCTTCGCCAGCCTGTTGCCGAGGCTGCAGCGCGGCCAGCGTGCCAGCCGGGAGATCGAGCACGCAGGCGTCCGCTACCAGCTGGTGATCACCCTGATCGTGGAGCACGACCAGCTGCTGGGGGCGGCGGTGGAGTGGCGCAGCCGCGCGCTGGAAACCACCGTGGAGAACGAGGTGGCCGCGCTGGTCGATGCGGCCGCGCGGGGCGAACTGCATGGGCGGATCGCGGTCGAGGACAAGCAGGGCTTCGTAAAGACGCTGGCGCTGAGCATCAACCACCTGCTCGATACCTTCCAGAGCAACCTGTCCGGATTGCAGGGGCTGCTCTCGGCGTTGTCGCAGGGCGATCTGCGCGTACGCATGCAGGGCGATTTCCACGGTGTGTTCGCGCGCCTGCGTGACGATGCCAATGCCACGGTGATGCAGCTGACCGACATCGTCGCGCGCATCCAGCAGGCCTCGGTGGCGATCAACCATGCCGCCGGCGAGATCGTCGCCGGCAACCACGACCTCTCCGATCGCACCGAGCGCCAGGCGGCGCATCTGGAAGAAACCGCTTCCTCGATGGAGGAGCTCGCGGCCACGGTGCGGCAGAACGCGGATTCGGCGCAGCAGGCCAACCAGCTGGCGATACGTGCGGCCGAGGTTGCGGCCCGCGGCGGCGAATCGGTGGCGCAGGTGGTGACCACCATGGCCGATATCGCCCTGTCCTCGCGGCGGATCGGGGAGATCACCGGGGTGATCGACGGAATCGCGTTCCAGACCAACATCCTGGCCCTGAACGCCGCCGTGGAAGCGGCGCGGGCAGGCGAGCAGGGGCGCAGCTTCGCGGTGGTAGCCAGCGAAGTGCGTTTGCTGGCACAACGCAGTGCCGACGCCGCGCGCCAGATCAAGCAGCTGATCGAAGCCTCGGTCGAGCGCGTTGATGCGGGTACCCGGCAGGTCGACAGCGCAGGCGCGACCATGGGCGAGATCGTCGGCAGCGTGCAGCGGGTGACATCGATCATGGCCAGCATTTCGGCCGCGTCGCAGCAGCAGACCGCGGGCATCGAGCAGGTGAGCCAGACGTTGCTGCAGATGGATGGCAGCACCCAGCAGAATGCGGCGCTGGTGGAGGAGGCCTCGGCCTCGGCGCGCGCGCTGGATCGCCAGGCCTCCCTGCTGGGCGAGGCGGTGGATGCCTTCGTCATGACTGCACCGCCGTGCGCGCGCGTGCGGGCGACGGCTTGAGCCCGGCGTCAACACCGCACTCACGGGTCTTCACCGGCAGTGAGCCGGCGCTGTGGTTCGCTATTCTTCATCCATGAAGACCTCCACGCGCCGGCCGTCGCCCTCTACTGCCCCGGATACCTTCGTGCGCGTCCGGGGCGCACGCGAACACAACCTCAAGAACGTGGATGTCGACATCCCGCGCGATGCGCTGGTGGTGTTCTCCGGCATCTCCGGCTCGGGCAAATCCTCGCTGGCGTTCGGTACGCTGTATGCCGAAGCACAGCGGCGCTACCTGGAGTCGTTGTCGCCCTATGCGCGGCGGCTGATCGACCAGGTCGGCGTGCCGGATGTGGATGCGATCGAAGGGCTGCCACCGGCCGTGGCCCTGCAGCAGCAGCGCGGCACCGCCAGCGTGCGCTCCAGCGTCGGCAGCGTCACCACGCTGTCCAGCCTGCTGCGGATGCTGTATTCGCGCGCCGGTACCTATCCGGCCAGACAGCCGATGCTGTATGCCGAGGATTTCTCGCCGAATACGCCGCAGGGCGCCTGCCCGAACTGCCACGGCCTGGGCTACGTGTATGAGGTGACCGAGCAGTCCATGGTGCCCGATCCGTCGCTGAGCATCCGCGAGCGCGCCATCGCTGCGTGGCCGCCGGCATGGCACGGGCAGAACCAGCGCGACATTCTCGTCACGCTGGGCTACGACGTGGATGTTCCCTGGCGCGATCTACCGAAAAAGCAGCGCGACTGGATCCTGTTCACCGAGGAACAACCGGTGGTGCCGGTGTATGCCGGCTTCACCCCGGCCGAAACCCGCGCCGCCGTGCGTCGCAAGGAGGAGCCCAGTTACATGGGCACCTTCAGCGGAGCACGCCGTTACGTACTGCATACCTTTGCCACCACGCAGAGCGCGATGATGAAAAAGCGCGTGGCTCGCTACATGATCGGCGCCGAGTGTCCGGTCTGCGATGGCCGCCGGTTGAAGCGCGAAGCGCTGTCGGTAACGTTCGCCGGCATGGATATCGGCACGTTGTCGCGGCTGCCGCTCAGTGCCATGGCGCAGGCGTTGCGTCCGGCGGCGCAGGGGCATTTCGAGGTAGCGGCCGCAACCGCCACACGCAGCCGTAGCGCCGGTCGCCAGGCCACGGCCAAGCGGGTGGCCGCCGGTGGCAACGCGCATGCGGGTGGCAGCGATGTGCGCCGCACGCCGGATCTGTCGGAGGAGAAGCGCATCGCGGCCCAGCGCATCGCGCACGATCTGGTCGAACGGATCGGCACGCTGCAGTCGCTGGGGCTGGGCTATCTGTCGATGGACCGCGCGACCCCGACGCTGTCGCCGGGCGAACTGCAGCGCCTGCGCCTGGCGACACAGATCCGCTCGAGCCTGTTCGGCGTCGTGTACGTGCTCGATGAGCCCACCGCCGGCCTGCATCCGGCCGATGGCGAGGCCCTGTACGACGCACTGGCCCAGCTCAAGGCCGGCGGCAACACGCTGTTCGTGGTGGAGCATGATCTGGAGATGCTGCGCCGTGCGGACTGGCTGGTGGATGTCGGCCCCGGTGCGGGCCAGCACGGCGGCCAGGTGCTTTACAGCGGTCCGCCGGAGGGGCTGCGCGCGGTGGAGGCCTCGGTCACCGCGCCGTATCTGTTCCAGAGCGGTGCCGGCCCGCGCCGCACGCCGCGCGCGCCGTCCGGCTGGCTGGGCCTGCAGGGCGTTCACCGCAACAACCTGCATGGCGTGGATACACGTTTTCCGCTTGGGGCGTTCACGGCGGTGACCGGTGTCTCCGGCTCGGGCAAGTCGAGTCTGGTCAGCCAGGCGCTGGTCGAGCTGGTCGGCGAGCACCTGGGGCAGGAGCCGGTGATCGAAGAGCTCGACAGCGAGCTGCCGCAGCCCAGCCGCATCGAACGGACCCGTGGCCGGTTGAACGGGGCCAAGGCGATCAAGCGCCTGGTCAACGTCGACCAGAAGCCGATCGGGCGCACGCCGCGCTCCAACCTGGCCACGTATACGGGGCTGTTCGATCATGTGCGCCGTCTGTTCGCCGGCACGCGCGCGGCCAAGGCGCGCCGCTACACCGTCGGCCGCTTCTCCTTCAACGTCGCGGCAGGCCGCTGCGAAACCTGCGAGGGCGAGGGCTTCGTCCACGTCGAGTTGTTGTTCATGCCCAGCGTCTACGCGCCATGCCCCACCTGCCATGGGCAGCGCTACAACGCCAAGACCCTGGAGGTGCAATGGAACGGCCGCAACATCGCGCAGGTGCTGGCGATGACGGTGGAGGAGGCGTTGGCGTTCTTCGCCGACGAGCCGCCCGTGCAGCGGCCGCTGCAACTGCTGCGGGATATCGGCCTGGGCTATCTGCGTCTGGGCCAGCCGGCCACGGAATTGTCCGGTGGGGAGGCGCAGCGGATCAAGCTGGCCACCGAGCTGCAGCGCAGCCAGCACGGCAACAGCCTGTATGTGCTGGACGAGCCGACCACCGGCCTGCATCCGGCCGATGTGGACAAGCTGATGACGCAGCTGCACGGCCTGGTCGACGCCGGCAACACGGTGGTGGTGGTCGAGCACGACCTGCGTGTCGTCGCCGACGCGGACTGGGTGATCGATGTGGGGCCGGGCGCGGGCGAGGAGGGCGGCAGGATCGTCGCCGAAGGCACGCCGGCCCAGGTCAGTCGCGCCAGGCAGGGCGCCACCGCGCGCTATCTGCGCCGCTGGTTTCCCTGAGCGGCGCCGTGCACCTCAGTACACGTCGCGGCGGTAGCGTCCGTCGTCGAGCAGGGCATCCACGGCATCGTTGCCGAGCACCTTGCGCAGCACGGCATCGACGCCTTCGGCCATGCCGTGCAACGAGCCGCATACGTAGAGGCTGCCGCCCAGGTCCACCCACGCCCGCAGCGCCTCCGGTGCGGCGCGCAGGCGGTCCTGCACATAGCCGCCGCCGTCCGGATCGCGCGAGAACGCCAGGTCCACACGGCTGAGGTGACCCTGCGCCCGCCACGCCTCGATCTCCTCGCGGTACAGGAAATCGTGCGCGCGGGTGCGCTCGCCGAACACCAGCCAATGCCCGCGATCGCCCTGCGCGTCGGCTTCACGCAGCAGGCTGCGCAGACCCGCGATGCCGGTGCCGTTGCCGATCAGCAGCATCGGGGCGTGCTCGGGATGGCGATGGAAGCCGGTGTTGTGACGCACGCGGGCATGAATGTTGTCTGCCTCCCTCGCATGCACGCACAACCAGCCCGAGCCCAGTCCGTGGCGGCCGTCGGGCAGATCGGTCAGGCGGATCACCAACTGCACGGCACCATCGCCGGGCACCGAGGCGATCGAGTATTCGCGATGCGGCAGCGCAGGCAGTCGTGCCAGCCAGCGGGCAGCATCGGGTGCTGCAGCGGCGTCCACTGCCTCCGCTGTCTCAGGCAGCACACGCGCGGCAGCGGCCTCGACCAATGCCGTGATGCGTCCATCGACCGTCACCGGCGCCTGCGGATCCAGACCGCTGCGAGCCAGCACCGACAGCACATGCGCACGCGCGTGGCGCGGCGCCATCTCCAGGATGTCGCCGGCATGCCAGTGCGCGTGCGCCGGCGGCCGCAGGGACACCTGCCAGATCGCCCCGGCGGCGCTGCCCGGATTGAGCTGCGCGCGCGCATCCAACGCCCAGGGGTGCAGTTCAACCGGTGCCGGCAGCGGGGTGTGATCCTCCACCCCGGTCAGCACACCCAGCTGCTGCTGCCAGTTCGCCAGCGGCACGGCATCGGTGCGGTCCACCTCGATGCTGGCGAACAGTCGTTGCGCACCCTGCGCCACCAGCCAGCTGTCCACCTGTCGCGAGAAACCGCAGAAGCGTGGGTATTCGCGGTCGCCGAGCCCGAGCACGGCGTACGCCAGGCCCTGCAGCGAGGTGGACTGCGCCACTACCCGTCGCTCGAACGCACGCGCCGCATCCGGCGCTTCGCCATCGCCGAACGTACTGATGACGAACAAGGCCTTGTCCGTGTCCGCGAGCAACGCCGTATCCACTTGCGCGAGCGGCCGGACGTGCACCGGCAGGCCAGCCGCCTGCAACTGCGCCGCCGTACGCCAGGCCAGCTGTTCGGCAAAACCACTCTGGCTGGCAAACGCCACCAGCCACGGCTGCCCGGTGCCGACGGCCGCCGCGAGAGGCAGCCGTGAGGCACGCACCTCGCGCTTCTTGCGGCGGCGGTCCAGATACAGCATCCAGCCGGTGATGAAGAACACCAGCATGCCCAGGCTGGACAGCATCACGATGACCCGCCCCGGCAGCCCGAAGAAGCTGCCCGAGTGCAATGCGAACACACTGACGATGATCTTGCCGCCGGCATTCCTGGCGCGGTACGGCGCGTAGGCGAGCAGGGCACCGGTGGCCGGATCCAGCTGGACGATATCCTGCGCGCGGTCATGGGCGGCATCGCCGCCCTGCACGCGGCTGGTCAGCGGGCGGCCCGGTGTGGCCGGGAAGCGCAGATCGATGTAGCCGCGGCGCACACCCTCCAGGCCGTACAGCGTCGCCTGCACCTTGCCCAGATCCAGCGGGCCGCGGCTGGCGCGCCGCTCGCTTTGCTCTGCGTCTGCCCCGCCGAGCAGCGTGGTGGCGCCCTTGCGGTACCAGTCGAACGACCACCACAGCCCGGTCAGCGCGATCATCAGGTAGACCAGCAGGACCCAGGTGCCGACCACCGAGTGCAGGCTCCACAGGAAACTGCGCCCGTTGCGCGACCACTCCACCGCCAGCCAGGTGCGCCAGTGCCACCAGCGTCGCGGCCAGCGCAGATACAGGCCGGATAGACAGAAGAACACCAGCGCGATCGCGCAGCTGCCGGTGATCAGGCTGCCGCGTTCGCCACTGACCAGGTGGCGGTGCAGGTCTTCGACGAAGGCGAAGAAATCCAGCCCCTTCAGCTCGGTCAGCACGGTACCCGTGTACGGATCGAAGTAGCGCCAGTTCGCCTGGCCGCCGTCGAAACGCGCGACCGACAGGCGCTGCCCGGTGGCATCCACGCGCAGCCGCTGCAACGGCTGTGGCATGTCCTGCTGCAACCGCGGCAACAGCGCGGTGAGCGCCAGCGGCTGCTCGCCGGCCGCATGGCGTTGCACGACCTGCGCAAGCGCAGGATTGGCCGCGCGCATGATCTCGTCTTCAAAGGCCAGCGTGGCCCCGCTCAGGCCCATCACCGCCAGCACGGTGCCGGCAGTGATGCCCAACAGCCAGTGCAGCTGGAAAACAACGGTCTTCAACATGCGGGCGGTTCCGGCGGCAAGGCGAAGCAGGCCCGGCTGTAGATGAGAATGGATCTCGTCATTGTTGGGTGCAGGGCAGGGGCGGTCAATAGCCCAAGGCGGGCCAGCGCGGCATCCCGATCAAACCGTTACCGATCCCCCGTGCGTCAGTGCCGTGCCCAGGCCTCGATCTCACCGGCCGCAAACGGCCCCAGCTTCTGTTTCACGATGCGCCCCTGCGCATCCACCAGCACTGAATACGGCAGCAGGCCCCGTGCATTGCCCAGCCGCACGCTGGCGTCGGCTGGGCCGGGGGTATCGAGCACGATCGGGTAGGCGACCGGGATGCGGGTCAGGAAATCGCGCACGCCCTCGGGCGTATCCAGCGCCAGCCCGAGCACCTGCACGCCGGTCGCGCCCTGGGCATCGGCAAAGGCGGTCAGCGCGGGCATTTCCTCCACGCACGGGCCGCACCAGCTGGCCCAGACGTTGATCAGCAGCGGACGCCCGTGGAAGCTGGCCAGGTCCTGCGGTTCCCCTTGGAGGTCCGGCAGGGTGATCGCCGGCATCGGATCACCCGGTTGGGCGGCGACCACCACCGGCCGGGGCGGTGGCGGGGCCTTGGCCGGGCGCTCGTCATGCCCGGCGAACCAGACGCCGGCGCCGATCCCGAGCACGGCCGCGATCACGACCACCACGACCGTCCGGCGTGGTGGCCGCAGGCTCATCGCGCGGTCCGCAGCAGCGCTTCTTCCACCAGCGCCTGGGTCAGTACCGTCGGCAGCACTGTCGGCGGTGCGCCCGGGCCATAGACCACATACAGCGGCACACCGACGGCCTTGTGCTCATCCAGGAACGCGGTGATCTGCGGGTCGACATTGGTGTAGTCGCCGCGCATGTACACCGCGTTGGTCCGGCGCAGGGTGTCCTGGAACGCGTTGGTGCCCAGCACGGCGCGCTCGTTGGCCTTGCAGGTCACGCACCAGTCGGCCGTCATGTTGACGAACACGACGCGGTTGTCCTGGCGCAGCCGGTCCAGCATCTGCGGCGAGTACTCCACCACGTTGTCGCTGGCCGCCTGCGCGGCTTTGGCCGGCGGCGCCATGCGGGTCACGCCCCAGATCGGGTACAGCGCGCCGAGGACCAACAGCAGGGCCAACAGGCCGCCCACACGCTGACTGCGCCAGCGGCTGCGCTCGAACCACCACAGCGCCAGCGACAGGATCACCAGGCCACCCAGCACCAGCGCCATCGCGTCCACGCCGCGCTGCTTGCCCAGTACCCACAGCAGCCAGATCGCGGTGCCGTACATCGGGAAGGCCAGCACCAGCTTGAGCGTTTCCATCCACGCGCCGGGGCGCGGCAGGCGGCGGGCCAGCGAGGGCACGAAACCGATCAGCAGGAACGGCAGGGCCAGGCCCAGGCCGAGCGCCAGGAATACCAGCATCGCCTGCAGGCCGGGGGCAGCGAAGGCGTAGGCCAGGGCCGGGCCCATGAACGGGGCCACGCACGGGCTGGCCACTACGCAGGCGAGCACGCCGGTGAAGAAATCGCCGACCGGGCCGCTGCGCGAGGCCAGCGACTGGCCGACACCGCCCATGCTGCCGCCCAGGGTGAACACACCCGACAGGCTCAGGCCAACGGCGAACATCAGATACACCAACGCGGCGATGAACCACGGGTGCTGCAGCTGGAAGCCCCAGCCCGCGGCCTGGCCCGCCGCACGCAGCGCGATCACCAGTGCACCGATGGCGGCGAAGGCGACCAGCACGCCGGCGGTGTACCAGAGCGCATGGCTGCGCGCGCGCTGACGGCTCTCGCCGCTCTGCGCCACGCCCAGCACCTTCAGCGACAGGATCGGCAGCACGCAGGGCATCAGATTGAGGATCAGGCCACCGGCCACGGCGAACAGCAGCAGCACCAGCAGGTTGCCCGGCGCGGCGGCCGGGGCGACCGGCGGCGGGGTGCGCTGCGCGTTGTCGGCGCTGGCATCCGGGGTGGCGGCGGTGTCGCCCGGCACGGCCAGCGCGGGTTCGTTCGGGCGGATCAGCATCGGCTGGCTGCCGGTGCCGGCATCACCGCGGGCCTGTGCCCGTTTATCGCGATTGGGCAGGGGCGCGATGACCTCGGTCTTCTGCGCGACCTCATCGGCCTTGGCATTGATCGTGCCGGCCGGCAGCGCCAACTTCACCCGGCGCGTCATCGGCGGGTAGCAGATGCCATCGGTCTGGCAGCCCTGGAAGGTGATCACCAGCGTGGCATCGGTGGCGTTGGCCGTGCTGCGGCGCAGTGGCAGCGGCACGTCGATCTGGTCGAAATACACCGCCACATCGCCGAAATGCTCATCGCGATGCGACTTGGCGGCCGGCCACGTCGGCTTGTCCGCGCGGATGCCCGGCGCGCCTTCCAGTGCCAGCGAAGTGCGGTCGCGATACAGGTAGTAACCGGGTGCCGGGGTGAAACGCAGCAGCACGGTGTTGCCATCGCCGACGATCGCATCGAAGCCGAAGGCGCGCTCGGACGGCAGCGGCAGCGCCTGGGTGCTGCTGGTGCCGGGCAGGCGCAGGCCACTGCCGGTGTTGCCGGCCAACGGGGTGTTGAACGGGGACGCGGCAGCGCTGGCGGCGGCCGGGGCGGTGCCAGCGCCGCTGCCACCGGCCGGCAGCTTCACCTGCAGCGTGCGCTTCTGCGGCGGGTAGCACACGCCGGCATCGGCGCAGCCCTGGTAACGCACTTCCAGCGTCACGGTGTCGGTGCCGTCGGCAGCCTTGCCCGGCAGCACGCCGGTCAGGCGTTCGCGGTAGGTCTCCACCTCGCCGAAGAAATCGTCGTGATGCTTCTTGCCGGCTGGCAGCTGCAACGCCTCGGCGTCGAAACCGGCATCGGCCTTGACCGTGGTGCGGTGGCGATACAGGTAATAGCCCGGGGCGATCTTCCAGCTGATCTCCACGCGATCGCGGTCACGCGCCTGCGCAGTCAGCCCGAAGGCTTCATCGACCGGGAGCAGGTCCTTTTCGCTGACCGCCCAGACCGGCAGGGAGACCACGAGCAACGCGCACAGCGCGGCAACACGACGAAACAGCGTCATCAATCACTTTCCTCACGGGTCTGCGCCCGAATCCAATCCAGGTACGCCGGTAGGCCGGCGCGGGTTTCGACCGCGATGCACTCGGGGAGTTCATACGGATGCAGGGCCTGCACGCGCGCGATCGCGGCGTCCAGGCGGCTGCCGGTGGTCTTGATCAGCAACTGGACCTCGTGGTCCTCGGTGACCTCGCCCTGCCAGCGGTAGGTCGAATGCGCCCCGTCCAGGCGCGTCACGCAGGCTGCCAGGCGTTCGTCCACCAGCGCGTGTGCCAGCCGCGTGGCGCAGGCCACGTCGGGGCAGGTGGTGAACAGCAGGAAGACGGGATCGGCAATCGACATGACCGCCGAGTATAGGACCGCCAGAGGTCAATGGTCCGACCGGCGCCGCGAGGGGGCGCCGGTCGGCCGGGCTCAGTTGGCCAGCTGGCAGGTGGTCGGCTTGGCCGAGGTGAACAGCGTCGGGGTGGCCCACTCCGGGTGGTCGATGAACGGATTGCGGTTGCCCTGGAAACTGAAGATCACCTCGTTGCGAGCGCGTTCTGCCGCGTCCGGCGGGTCGGACAGGTGCCAGTCGATCAGGGTCGAGAGCAGGCCCATGTAAGCCGGCGAGGCCGACGTTTTGACGATCCTGCTGCGGTCGTCGGTCAACTCCAGGTCCGGCTCGGACTGCCCGGTTTTGGCATCTTTACCGCCTTCATAACGGATCGCCATGTACATCACCGCACGCGCCATATCGCCCTTGCGGTGGCCCCACACTTCGAACGAGCCGCCATTGCCATCCGGCGTGCGCACCCAGTTGGAGGTGCCCGGGTAGCCGCCGCTGCCGCCGCCGAAACCATTGTTGGCCTCGGTCGCGCGTTCACCGCAGTTGCTGTCGCATTTGGCAAACGGCTTGTTGCCGCGGTCCGCATTCCACTGCGCATCGGTCAGGTACAGCATGTGGGTGTCGGTATACGGCGCGTACGGCAGGCCCTTGTCGCCGGTGGTGCTGGCAAAGCCCAGCGAGTTGGGCCAGGTGTGCTCGCGGTTGTAGGTCAGCCCGCTGCCGGTGCCTGCGCGCCCGCTGACCTTGGTGTAGCTGCGGTTGCGGTAGGCATCGAGGATCTTGCCGCTGTTGTTGGGATCTTCGTCGGCGATTTCCAGGATGGTCCAGGTGCTGGTGCCCGAGCCGCTGTAGGGGTAGGCGGTGTGCCCCTTGATGGTCTCGTGCAGCGAGCAGCGCAACTGGCTGGGGGTGGAGGTGTTGACCCGGGCGTAGTACTCGCCGGGCGTGCCGGGGTTGCCCGGATCGGGCGTGGTGGCGGTGGCCACGGTAAAGGCGATGCGGGTATCGGCGGCCGGGCGGGCGCCCTGGGCATCCTTCACGCGGGTGGCGCGGATGTCGAAGCGGCAGGCTTCACCGGCCACCAGCGCGGTGTTGGTGGCCAGGGTGAAGCGGGTACCGGTGGTCGGGTGGCTCAGGACGACCGTGCCGGACTGGCCGCAGCTCAGCGCGAAGGCACCGCTGGCGAGGGTGACCGGCTCACTGAAGGTGACGCTCAGGTCGGCGGCGGCCGGGAAGGTGCTGGCGCCCTGCTCGGGGGTGGTGGCGGTGACCGAGGGCGCGGTATTCGGGCCGGTCGGGCCGCCGCCGCTGAAGGTCTGGCCGTGGTTGCAGGCGCCGAAGCTCTGTGGGGCCGATTCGGCCCAGGTGAAATGCGCGTACTGGCTGCCGGTGCCGGTCAGCTGCAGGGAGGTGCCCGGGGCGGTGCTGTTGGTCTCGCTGACCGGGAGGTTCTGGCTGGTCAGGCCCGCCGCAGGACCCCCGGCGGCGGTGATGGTGCCCTCGTAGCTGAGGAACTGGACCACCTTGCCACTGGGATCGACCAGGGCGATGCCGTCGTTGGGACCGTTCTGGATCCCGTTGGTCGGGTAGCTGACCGTGGCCAGCCGGGCGCTGCCGCAGCTGGCGGTGCCGGCCGGGACCGCGTTGCTGGCGTAGACCGCGGCGGCCGAAGGGTTGCTGCCGTTGTAGAGATAGAGCCGGTAGCCGGACAGGTCTTCACCGGCGGTGGCGACCACTTCGATCGCCTCGCCGACGTCTCCGGCCGGGGTGCTGTCGTCGTAATGCAGTTCATTGATGAATACATCGGCCCGGGCCGGGCTGGTGGCCAGCACCAGCAGGCAGGCCAGGGACAGCGGCGTCAGCAACCTCATCTACGGCTCCTTGTGATTGGTCAGTGCCGCTCGAATCTACGCAATCCAGATGACACATCGATTGGTCTGTCGGATTCGACCTTTCGCATTGAGAACTGCGTCAAACATTCACGCGTGGGCCCGGATCGACAAAAAAAACCGGTCGCCTGCCCTTGAAAGGGATGGGGCCAGCACCATCTCTGCTCTGTCCCGCACCGTCGGGTTTTTTCGTGAGCGTGGCTGGCAGTCGCCCTGTGCGAGTGCTAACATCGCCAGACTTTTCTAGACCAATCAACAACTTAAAAGGGTCTCACATGAGCATCAAGCCGCTTCATGACCGCGTCGTAGTCAAGCCGATCGAAGCCGACGAAATCTCGTCCGGCGGCATCGTGATTCCGGATTCCGCCAAGGAAAAGTCGACCAAGGGTGAAGTCGTGGCCGTCGGCCCGGGCAAGCCCCTGGACAACGGCAGCGTGCGCGCGCCGTCGCTGAAGGTCGGTGACAAGGTCATCTACGGCCAGTACGCCGGCAGCAGCTACAAGTCCGAAGGCGTCGAGTTCAAGGTCCTGCGCGAAGACGACATCCTCGCCATCGTCGGCTGAGTGATGCGGCCGGCCCCGTGCCGGCGCTTCCGCACTTCCTCCCGTTCAAGCAGCCGGGCATGGCCCGGCTCTACATAAAAAGGTAATCGCAATGGCTGCCAAAGATATTCGTTTCGGTGAAGACGCCCGCGCCCGCATGGTTCGCGGCGTCAACGTTCTCGCCAATGCCGTCAAGGCTACCCTGGGCCCGAAGGGCCGCAACGTCGTGCTCGAAAAGAGCTTCGGCGCGCCGACCATCACCAAGGACGGCGTCTCCGTCGCCAAGGAAATCGAACTGGCTGACAAGTTCGAGAACATGGGCGCGCAGATGGTGAAGGAAGTCGCGTCGCGCACCAACGATGACGCCGGCGACGGCACCACCACCGCCACCGTGCTGGCCCAGGCCCTGATCCGCGAAGGCGCCAAGGCCGTTGCTGCCGGCATGAACCCGATGGACCTCAAGCGCGGTATCGACAAGGCCGTGATCGCCGCCGTCGCCGAGCTGAAGAACATCTCCAAGCCGACCGCTGACGACAAGGCCATTGCCCAGGTCGGCACGATCTCGGCCAACTCGGACGAGTCGATCGGCAACATCATCGCCGAAGCGATGCGCCGCGTGACCAAGGAAGGCGTCATCACCGTTGAAGAAGGCTCGGGCCTGGACAACGAGCTGGACGTCGTCGAAGGCATGCAGTTCGACCGTGGCTACCTGTCCCCGTACTTCATCAACAACCAGCAGTCGCAGACCGCTGACCTGGATGATCCGTACGTGCTGCTGCACGACAAGAAGATCTCCAACGTGCGCGACCTGCTGCCCGTGCTGGAAGGCGTCGCCAAGGCCGGCAAGCCGCTGCTGATCATCGCCGAAGACATCGAAGGCGAAGCGCTGGCCACCCTGGTGGTCAACACCATCCGTGGCATCGTCAAGGTCGTGGCCGTCAAGGCACCGGGCTTCGGTGATCGTCGCAAGGCGATGCTGGAAGACATGGCCGTGCTGACCGGCGGCACCGTGATCTCCGAGGAAATTGGTCTGTCGCTGGAAAAGGCGACGATCAAGGACCTGGGCCGCGCCAAGAAGGTGCAGGTCTCCAAGGAAAACACCACGATCATCGATGGCGCCGGCGAGAAGGCCAACATCGAAGCGCGTGTCACCCAGATCAAGACCCAGATCGAAGACACCTCCTCGGATTACGACCGCGAGAAGCTGCAGGAACGCGTGGCCAAGCTGGCCGGCGGCGTTGCCGTGATCAAGGTCGGTGCCTCGACCGAAATCGAAATGAAGGAAAAGAAGGATCGCGTCGACGACGCCCTGCACGCGACCCGTGCAGCCGTTGAAGAAGGCGTGGTCCCGGGCGGCGGCGTTGCCCTGGTCCGTGCGGTCACCGCGCTGAGCGGCCTGAAGGGTGCCAACGAAGACCAGAACCACGGCATCCAGATCGCCCTGCGCGCGATGGAAGCCCCGCTGCGCGAAATCGTGGCCAATGCTGGCGAAGAGCCGTCCGTGATCGTCAACAAGGTCAAGGAAGGCACCGGCAGCTTCGGCTACAACGCCGCCACCGGCGAGTTCGGCGACATGCTGGAATTCGGCATCCTGGACCCGACCAAGGTCACCCGTTCGGCGCTGCAGAACGCTGCCTCGATCGCTGGCCTGATGATCACCACCGAAGCGATGGTTGCCGAAGCCCCGAAGAAGGATGACGGCGCTGGCGCAGCTGGCGGCGGCATGGGCGGTATGGGTGGCATGGGCGGCATGGACTTCTGATGTAGATGCCGGCCATCGGTCGGCACGCATCGGAGCGGTAGGTACCCACCGTTGGTCGGTACCCGCCATGCGCCAACGCAGTACGAAAAACCCCGCCGGAAGGCGGGGTTTTTTTGTGCGCGCATCCCGGGCTCACAGCGCGCTGGTCGGCGCCTGGATCTCATCCTCCAGCCAGCGCAGGAATGCCGCGATGGCCGGGTTCTCCTCGGCGCCGGGCAGGGTGACGGCGTAGTACGCAAACCGCGTCGGCCACGGCTGATCCAGTACGACGGCCAGCCGCCCGCTGGCGACTTCGGATTCCACATACAGGTCACGCACCAGCGCGATGCCCTGGCCCGCTTCTGCGGCGCGGATCAGCAACACGTCATCATCGAACGCCGGGCCACGTTCGATGCGCGGATCGGATGGCAGGCCGAGCGCGCGGAACCACAGCGACCAGTCACTGCGGTCTGAATCCTGCAGCAGCGGGTACTGCAGGCAGTCCACCGCCGAGTGGATGGGTGGACCGTCGGCGAGCAGTGCCGGGCAGGCCACCGGCAACAGCACCGGCGCCGCCAGCGGGCGTGAGACCAGGCCGGGATACTCGCCGAGACCGTGGCGGATGGCGATGTCGATGCGATCGCGACGCAGATTCGCCAGCGCCGATGAGGCCTCCACACGCACTTCGATCGCCGGGTGGCGTTCGGTGAACCGGCCCAGCCGTGGCACCAGCCAGGAGGCGGCGAAGCTGGGCACGGTGCTGAGGGTGAGGGTCTGCCGCGCGTGGATGGCGTCCAGCGTGGCCATGCTGTCCTGGATCTGATCGAACGCGCGCAGCAGGGCAGGGTGCACCTGTGTGCCGGCCGGGGTCAGTGCGACCCCGTGAGGGGTGCGGGTGAACAGCACAACGCCGGTGCGCGCCTGCAGCAGTTTGAGCTGCTGGCTGATCGCCCCCGGGGTGACCCCCATGACCGCAGCAGCGGCCTTGAGGCTGCCATGACGACCGGTTTCGACGAAGGCGCGCAGTGCGAGCAGGGGAAGGACGGCGCCCATGACCTTAGATTTTCTCTCTTGGTAGTGCAGGAAGAATCGTTCTACAGAGCGCGTTGGCCTGCGTAGCATCGTGATCATGTTGAATCGATGTCGTTTAGTCCAGCTGCATTGATCCAGCCCTGCTGCGCGAACCCCGCCCGCTGTTCCGCCTGCCAAGGAGACCGCTGTGTCCCCCGTTTCGCTGCACCTGTACACCGACAGCTCGCCCAACGGCTTCAAGATCACCATCGCGCTGGAAGAACTCGGCCTCCCTTACGTACTGCATCACGTGCGCATCGACGAAGGTGAGCACCGCCATCCCGATTTCCTGCAACGGCATCCGCATGGCCGCATTCCGGTGCTGGTCGACGAGGCGACGGGTATCACCGTGTTCGAATCCGCCGCCATCCTGCTGTATCTGGCCGAGCAGAGCGGACGGCTGTTGCCCGACGCGCCACGCGCGCGCTGGGAGGCCATCACCTGGTTGATGTTCCACTCGGCCAGCGTCGGGCCGATCCTGGGGCAGCGCGTGCACTTCGAGATGTTCGCCGACGCGCCCTACGCACCCGCCATCGAACGCTACCGGCGCCTGAGCGCCGAGTTCTTCGCCACCCTGGACCAGCGCCTCACAGGCCGCTCATGGCTGGCAGGCGAGGCGTACTCCATCGCCGATATCGCCGGCTATGGCTGGACCCATATCGCCCGGCTCATCGGCTTCGATTTCAGCGCCTACCCGCACCTGAGTGCGTGGCACGCGCGCATGTCGCAGCGGCCCGCCGTACAGCGTGGGGTGCTGCTCCCCGAACCGGCCACCGGCCCCTGACCCAGGAGCGACCACGATGACCCTGTTGACTGATATCACCCCGATGCAGGCGCCACTGACCGGCGCATCCGCACCGACGTTCGCCCGCCATGCCGGTTACCAGCGCATGTTCCGCGAGGGGGCGCTGACGCTGGGTGTGTTCCTGCCCCTGCGCTTCTATCAAGGCGACATGCAGGTGCTGGCCGGGCAGGCGGATCTGGTGAGCCAGCTCGACCGTGACGGCTTCGCTGCGGCCTGGGTGCGCGATGTGCCGCTGTTCGATCCGCTGTTCGGCGATGCCGGGCAGGTGTTCGATCCGTTTACCTATCTGGCCTTCCTGGCGGCATCCACGAAGCGGCTGGCGCTGGCCACGGGCAGTGCGATCTTCTCGCTGCGCCACCCGATCGATCTGGCCAAGTCGGCCACCACCATCGACCAGCTGTCCGGTGGGCGCCTGGTGCTGGGCATCGCCTCCGGCGATCGTCCGGTCGAGTTCCCCGCGTACGGTCTGGAGCATGCCGACCGCGGCCACCGCTTCGCCGATTCGGTGCTGTACGTCAGGCAGCTGATGCAGCACGGTCCCTTGCATATCGACTCGCCACTGGGCGCGCTGCAGGGCGTAGAGCTGTTGCCCAAGCCGGTGGCCGGGGCGATTCCCCTGCTGGTGACCGGCACCTCGCGCCAGACACTGGACTGGGTCGGGCAGCATGCCGATGGCTGGCTGACCTATCCCGAGGCAACCCATCACGCGGGCGGACCGCAGCGCCTGGCCGACAAGATCCAGGCATGGCGCCGTCTCATCCCCGACGGTGGCTTCCGCCCGCATGTCACCAACGAATGGCTGGATCTGGTCGAGGACCCGAACCATCCCCGCACGCCGCTCAATGGCGGCTACACGCTGAGAACCGGCCGCAACGGATTGATCGATCTGCTGGGCGAGTGGCAGCGTGCCGGCGTGAACCATGCTGCGCTGGGCATCCAGTTCTCGCAGCGCCCGGCGGCCGAGGTGCTGCAGGAAGTGGCCGAGTACGTACTGCCGTTGTTTCCTTCGCATGACGGGGCGCTGCCGGCCGGCACGCGCTGGTAGGCATGCCCTCCGCTCCGCCATGTGGGGCGGCGCGGCATGTGTCAGGCCGGAGAACGCACCGCGCGCCTACGCTCGCGCCAAGCGAGGCCGAGATGCGCAAGCAGGAAGGACAGTGCGCCGCCCACCAACATTCCCTGCGCGTACGCCATGGGCAGCCATATCGCTGCCGCCGCGCCGAGCGCCATGCCGACCAGGCTGACGGCGGCGGCAACGCGTTGCCGCGCCAGGTGCTGCGCCTGCGCACGCTGACGTTGCTGGACGGCCTCGCGCTTGTCGTTCGGCCGCAGGATGGCCTGGGCGATCGCGTCAGCTTGGGAAGGGGTCATCTACGCATCCTTGTGGTTGATCCTGGCCCGGATCTTCGCCTGTCACCGGGGCGAGGTAAAGCGCGGCGGGGTGTCAGACAAGTCGCAGTAGCGGTATAATTAGCCGCCGTACTATCCCGGATCCGCCTGCATGCTGGAAATCAAACACCAGGCTTTCCTGACCGAACTGGCGCGTCGTGGCCAGCCGGATACGGGGGAATTGGCGCTGTGTTTCCAGGTGCTGTCGCTGGCCAGCGCGATCAACCAGGACTGCGCGAGTCGTCTGGCACCGCTGGGCCTGAGCGAAGGGCGTTTCGTGCTCCTGTTCCTGCTGCGCGGTGCGGATACGGCCTTGTCGCCCCACCAATTGGCCGAGCGCGCCGGCGTCACCCGTGCCACCGTTACCGGCCTGCTGGATGGCCTGGAGCGCGAACACCTGGTGAGCCGCCACAGTGATCCGGATGACAAACGCCGCATCCATGTACGGCTGACCCCGGCGGGTCAGGCACTCGCTGCGCAACTGTTCGACCAGCAGACCGACTGGATCGCCTCGCTGTTCGCCGACATCAGCCCCAGGGAACGGCGCACGCTTAGCACGCTGTTGCAACGCGTGTGGTCGCGCACTGACGCAGGACGTGCCGCATGAAACCGCCCGTCACCCGCGAGCGACGCGGACAGCTGGATCGCGGTGAAGCCGAAGCCACGCATCTGACCGAAGTGCTGGCCGTCGATTTCGCCAAGCTGATGGCCAATGTCGCCCCTGATTTGCCCGCGTCGGCGATCACCCCGATGCGCAACGCTGCCAAGCGCGGCATCACCCTGCGCATGCAGGGCGCCGCCACGCTGCTGCGCGTGCACGGACACGGCGATCACGCGCGGTGGTCGCGCCATGCCAGTGACACGGTACGTGGCTGGGCCTGCTATCTGATTGGCAGCGACCCGGGGTTGTCACTGGAGCACAAGCTGGATGCGCTGCGCGCGCTGGCCGACGACGCACACTTCGGCGTGCGCGAGTGGGCGTGGCTGGCCGTGCGTCCGCATATCGTGTCCGAACCGCTGCGGGTGCTCACGCACCTGCACGGCTGGACCACCGACGCCTCGCCCAACGTGCGCCGCTTCGCCTGCGAAGCGCTGCGACCGCGGGGTGTTTGGGCAGCCCACATCGCGCTGTTCAAGCAGGAACCACAGCACGCCCTGCCGCTGCTGCAGGCGCTGTGCTGCGATGCCTCGCGCTACGTGCAGGATTCGGTCGGCAACTGGCTCAACGACGCCGGCAAAAGCCAGCCCGACTGGGTCCGCGCGCTCTGCAGCGAATGGCAGCAGCGGCATGCCGATGATCCGGCCAACACCTATATCCGCAAGCGCGCACTGCGCTCGCTCTGACCTCAAGGAATGCCATGTCGCACATGTTGATCGAGCTGTATACCGCCACCCCTGCCTGGACCGCGCTGGACCCGGTATCGCGCGGGGCGCTCTTCGCCCGCATCGGAGCGGGTATGCAAAACGTGGACCCCGCACGCGTCACACCGGTAGCGATGGGCCGTATCGAGCAGGACGTGCCGCACACCACGGCCGAGCAGTTCTATGCGGTGTGGCAGTGCGCCGAACGGCTGGATGCCGATGCCTTGCTGGCCGCGATCGGGGCCACCGGCTGGCATGAGTACTTCACCACCACGCACGCGGTAGGTGCAGCGGGGAACCTGCAGCAGCATCTGGCTGAGCTGGCGGCGCTGCCGCGGGGCTGATCGTATACGGCGGGTGCGTGGCGGCTGAATGCTCTTCGCAGTTGCGAATGAAACAGTTGGCACCTCCAAACCCCTGTGTTATCAATACTCCCCAATGAACGCACGCCCCGCCAATTCCTACTTTTGGTATTACTTTCCGAAGCCACCGGCGGAGGAAGGCATGCGCTCACCCTGAAGAAACCTTCAGACGCATTCCCGAAAGCCGCCAGCGCACCTGGCGGCTTTTTTGTTGCCGCCGCGCTGGGGACCCCCACTGCCAAGGAGTTACCCCATGCCCCCCCATACCGACGACCTGCGCATCCGCAAGATTGAACCGTTGACCCCGCCGGCGCAGCTGCTGGCGATGCTGCCCTGCGACGATGAAGCCTCCGATACGGTCAGCGCCTCGCGCGCGGCCCTGCACGAGATCCTGCACGGCCGCGACGACCGCCTGGCGGTGGTGATCGGCCCGTGCTCGATCCACGACCCGGTGGCCGCCATCGAATACGCCCAGCGCCTCAAGCCGCTGCGTGACGCTTACGCCAACGAGCTGGAAATCGTCATGCGCGTGTACTTCGAAAAGCCGCGCACCACGGTGGGCTGGAAGGGCCTGATCAACGATCCGGACCTGGATGGCAGCTTCAACATCAACAAGGGCCTGCGCGTGGCGCGTGGTCTGCTGCGCGACATCAACAAGCTCGGCCTGCCGGCCGGCGTCGAGTTCCTCGATGTGATCTCGCCGCAGTACATCGCCGACCTGGTGGCCTGGGGCGCCATTGGCGCGCGCACCACCGAAAGCCAGGTGCATCGCGAACTGGCCTCGGGGCTGTCGTGCCCGGTCGGGTTCAAGAACGGTACCGACGGCAACATCAAGATCGCCGCCGATGCGATCGGTGCGGCCTCCAACCCGCATCACTTCCTGTCGGTGACCAAGGAAGGCGGCACCGCCATCGTCGCCACCGCCGGCAACCCGGATTGCCACGTGATCCTGCGTGGCGGCAAGACGCCGAACTACGATGCCGACCACGTGGAAGCGACCAGCCAGACCCTGGCCAAGTCGCACCTGGCCGCGCGCATCATGATTGATGCGAGCCACGCCAACAGCAGCAAGAACCCGGAAAACCAGCCCAAGGTCATCGCCGACATCAACGCCCAGCTGGCCAATGGCGAAGAGCGCATCGTCGGGGTGATGGTGGAAAGCCACCTCGTGGCCGGTCGCCAGGACCTGGTCGACGGCCAGCCGCTGACCTACGGCCAGAGCATCACCGATGGCTGCATCGGCTGGGACAGCTCGCTGGCGGTGCTGGAAAGCCTCGCCGAAGCGGTGCGTGCGCGGCGGGCGGTGCGGATCAGCAAGGCGGCATAAGCGTGCGTTGATCCGGGGTAGAGCCACCCCATGGGTGGCTGCGCACAGCGCCGCGGAGCTTCATGCAGATCATGCAGGAGCAGCCACGCATGGCGTGGCTCTACCCCTGGGGTGTCGCGCGTCCGCTGATCACGCCACCCGCCGCAGCTTCGCCAACGCCAGATAGATCGCCGGCGTGGTGTACAGGGTCAGCCACTGGCTGACCAGCAGGCCGCCGACAATCGCAATGCCCAACGGCTGACGCATCTCCCAGCCCTCACCGGTCGCCAGCATCAGCGGTAACGTGCCCAGCAGGGCAGCCACGCTGGTCATCAGGATCGGACGGAACCGCAGCCGTGCGGCTTCGCAGATCGCGTCGTACGGCGACAGCCCGCGCTCGCGTTCGGCCGACAGCGCGAAATCGATGATCAGGATGGTGTTCTTCATCACCACGCCCACCAGCAGGAACAGGCCGAGCAGCGAGATCAGGTTCAACTCGTTGCCGAACGCCATCAGCGCCAGCAGTGCGCCCACGCCCGCCGAGGGCAGCGTGGAGAGGATCGCCAGCGGCTGCACGAAGCTTTCGTACAACACGCCCAGCACCAGATACACCGCCAGCATCGCGCCGAGGATCAGCCACAGCTGGCGCTCACGCAGTTTCTCGAAGCCACCGGCCTCGCCACTCAGCCTGGCCTGCACATGGGTGGGCAGCATGATGCCGGCCATCGCGCGGTCCACGGCTTTCACCGCCTGGTCCAGGGTGACGCCGGGTGCGAGGGCGAACTCGATCCAGACCGAGGCAAACTGCTGGCTGTGGTAAATGCGGTCCGGTGCCATGCCGTAGGACCAGCTGGCAATCGAGGACAGTGGCAGGCGCTGGCCGTCCTTGCCGATCACGTGGATCTGCTCCAGCGTGGAGGGATCCTGGGTATAGCGCGGGTCCAGTTCCATCACCACGCGGTACTGGTTGAGGGTGTCGTACAGCGTGGCGACCTGGCGCTGGCTGAAGGCGTTGTTGAGCACGGAGGCGATCATGCGCATGTCCACGCCCAGGCGTGCGGCGGCGTCGCGGTCGATGTCCAGCACCACCTGGCGCATGCCTTCATCGCCCTTGGATTCCACGTCCACCAGTTCGGGCAGGGCGCGCAGTGCGTCGGCCACCTTGGGGGCCCATTGCCGCAGGGGTTCCAGCTCGCCGGAGAGCAGCTGGAACTCATACTGGCCACTGTCGCCGCTGCCCTCCAGCTTGATGTCCTGGTCCACCCACAGGAACATGCCGCCGCCGGGAATCTTCGGCATGTTGCTGCGCAGGCGGTCGATCACCTGCTGGCTGGAGACCTTGCGCTCGGCCAGCGGCGTCATCTTGATCATGATGAAGGCGTTGTTGACCCCGCTGCGCCCGCCGATGTACCCGATGATGTCGCTGATCGCCGGGTCGGCCAGCAGCAGTTTGCGGTACGCCTCGATCTTGGGCTGCATGACCTGGAACGACAGGCCGTCGTCGCCACGCGCGAAGCCACGCAGCTGGGCGGTGTCCTGCTTGGGCACGATGCCCTTGGGCACCTGCTGGAACAGCCACACGTTCAACGCGATCACGCCGGCGAACAGCAGCAACGGCACCGCCAGCCAGCGCAGCATGGTCTGCAGGCTGCCCACATAGGCGCCGCGCAGGCGTTCGAACAGCGCGGTACCGGCGCGCTGCAGCCCATTGCCCGGGCCGGGTCGCGGCTGCCCGAGCAGGCGTGCGCACAGCATCGGGGTCAGGCTGAGCGAGACCAGCAGCGAGACGCCCATCGCCGCCACCAGGGTCAGCGAGAACTCGCGGAACAGCTTCTCGACGAAGTCATCCAGGAACAGGATCGAGATGAACACCACGGCCAGCGCGATGTTCATCGACAGCAGCGTGGCACCGACTTCCCCCGCGCCCCGCAGCGCGGCGGTCATCGGCGAAGCGCCTTCTTCGCGGTGGCGGGCGATGTTCTCCAGCACCACGATCGCATCGTCGACCACCAGCACCGCTGCCACGATCAGCGCCATCAGCGAAAGCGTGTTGAGCGAGAACCCGAGCAGGGCGATGATCGCCAGCGCGCCCAGCAGCGAGACCGGAATCGCCACGGTCGGCACCAGCGCCGCGCGCCAGTGGCCGAGGAAGGCCAACACCACCAGCACCACCAGCGCGATCGCCAGCAGCAGCGTCAGCTCGGCCTCGCGCAGGGTGGCGCGGATCACCGGCGAGCGGTCCATCACCACCTGCATGTCGATGGCGGCCGGCAGCAGTGCCTGCAGCGTGTCCATCTGCGCCTGGATGGCATCGACGGTCTCGATGATGTTCGCGTCCGGCTGGCGGCTGACGATCAGCAGCACCGCCGGGCGCTCGTTGTGGAAGCCGCTGGCATAGCGATCCTCCACGCCTTCGCTGATCCCGGCCACATCCTCCAGGTACACCGGGCGGCCGTCGCGCATCGCCACGATCAGGCGGCGGTACTCAGCGGCGGTGCGCAGCTGCAGCGTGGCCTCCAGCTGCCACTGCTGGGCCTGGCTGGCCACCGTGCCCAGTGGCTTGAGCGCGTTGGCGTTGCGGATCGCCGCAGCGATGTCGTCCAGCGCGATGCGCTGATGGTTCAGGGCATTGGGATCGAGCGAGACGCGCACCGCGGGCAGTGAGCTGCCGCCCACCTGCACCTCGCCGACGCCGGGAATCTGCGCCAGCTTCTGTGCGATCACGGTGGAGGCCACGTCGTAGATCTGACCCGGCGCGAGGCTGTCCGAGCTCAGCGCCAGCGCCATGATCGGCGCCTGCGAGGGATTCACCTTGCGGTACTGGGGCATGCCCGGCATGCCGCTGGGCAGCTGCGCGCGCGCGGCATTGATCGCCGCCTGCACGTCGCGCGCGGCATCGTCCACGTTGCGGCCGAGCGCGAATTTGAGCTCGACCTGGGTCGAGCCCTGGGTGCTGGCCGAGTCGATCCCGGTCAATCCCGGGATGGTGCCCAGGGCACGCTCCAGCGGCGTGGCGACGTTGGCCGCCATCGATTCCGGACTCGCGCCCGGCAGGCTGGCACTGACGTTGATCGCCGGGTAATCAACCTGCGGCAATGGCGCGACCGGCAGCAGGCGCAGCCCGAGCAGGCCGGCCAGCACCACCGCCACCGCCAGCAGCACGGTGGCGACGGGATGCTGCACGAACCAGCCGATCGCCCGCGACAGCGGACTCACGCCAGCGCCTCGTCAGCCCCGTCGGTCACCGGCGCCGGGCGCTGGCGGAAGCGGTCGAAGAACAGGTAGATCACCGGCGTGGTGAACAGGGTCAGCACCTGGCTGACGATCAGCCCACCGACCATCACCAGGCCCAGCGGCTGGCGCAGCTCCGCGCCCGAGCCACTGGCGAACATCAGCGGGATCGCGCCGAACAGCGCGGCCAGCGTGGTCATCAGGATCGGGCGGAAGCGCAGCAATGCGGCCTGATGGATCGCCTGACGCGGCGCCATGCCGTGCTCGCGCTCGGCCTCCAGCGCGAAGTCGATCATCATGATCGCGTTCTTCTTGACCAGCCCGATCAGCAGCACGATGCCGATCACCGCGATCAGGTCCAGGCTGCGCCCGCTGACCAGCAACGCCAGCAACGCACCCACGGTGGCCGAGGGCAGGGTGGAGAGGATGGTGATCGGATGGATGAAGCTCTCATAGAGCACGCCCAGCACCAGGTACATCACCACCACCGCCGCCAGCACCAGCCACAACGTGCTCGACAGCGAGGCGCGGAACGCATCGGCCGCCCCCTGCAGGCGCAGTTCGACGCTGGCCGGCAGGCCGATCGCGGCGCGGGCGCCTTCGATGGCCTCCACCGCTTCGCCCAGCGATGCCTCCGGGGCGAGGTTGAAGGAGAACGTCACCGCCGGGAACTGGCCGACATGGTTGATCAGCAGCTGCGCGGGGCGCTGTTCGATCCGTGCGATGCCGCCCAGCGGCACCTGCCGTCCGTCCGGACCGGTGACGTGCAGGCGTGCGATCGCATCCGGGCCGAAGGCCACGTCCGGGCGCGCTTCCAGCACCACGCGGTACTGGTTGGCCTGGGTGAAGATGGTCGAGATCTGGCGCTGCCCGAACGCGTCGTACAGCGCATCGGCGATGGTCTCCACGCTGATCCCCAGGCGCGCGGCGGCGACCCGGTCGATCACCACGTGTGCCTGCAGCCCTTGGTTCTGCAGATCGCTGGCGACGTCGGCCAGTGCCGGTGCCTGCTGCAGATGCTCGAGCAGGCGCGGCGTCCACGTCTCCAGCTGCGCGATATCCGGGCTGGTCAGGGTGAACTGGTACTGGGTCCGGCTGATCCGGTCTTCGATGCCCAGCTCCTGCACCGGCTGCAGGTACAGCCTGATGCCCGGGACATGCGCCACGCGCTGCTGCAGCCGCGCGATGATCGCCTGCGCATCGGCAGCGCGCTGTGCATGCGGTTTCAATTCGATCAGCAGGCGCCCGCTGTTGAGCGTGGCGTTGTTGCCGTCCACGCCGATGAACGAGGACAGGCTGGCCACGTCCTCATCCTCCAGCAACGCCGCCGACAACGCCTGCTGGCGCTGCGCCATCGCCTGGAAGGAGATCGACTGTGGCGCCTCGCTGATGCCCTGGATCAGCCCGGCATCCTGCACCGGGAAGAAGCCTTTGGGCACCCACACGTACAGCAGTGCCGTCAGTACGAGGGTGGCGACGGTGGCGGCCAGCATCAGCGGCTGGCGTTGCAGCACCCAGTGCAGCTGACGATCGTAGACCGCCACGACGCGATCGAACGGGTCACCCTGCTGCGCCGATTCCTGCCCATCCGCGTCGCGGCGGGTGGCATGACCGGCCTTGAGCAGGCGCGCGCACATCATCGGCGTCAGCGTCAGCGAGACCAGCAGCGAGATGCCGATCGCCACCGCCAGGGTGATCGCGAATTCGTGGAACAGCTTGCCGACCACGTCGGCCATGAACAGCAGCGGGATCAGCACCGCGATCAGCGACAGGGTCAGCGAGATCAGGGTGAAGCCGATCTGCCGGGCGCCCTTCAGCGCTGCCTGCATCGGCGTGGCACCGCGCTCCAGATGACGGGCGATGTTCTCCAGCATCACGATCGCATCGTCCACCACGAAACCGGTGGCGATGGTCAGCGCCATCAGGGTGAGATTGTTGAGCGAGAAGCCGGCCAGCAGCATCACCCCGAACGTGCCGACCAGCGACAGCGGGACCGCGATGCTGGGAATGATCGTGGCCGGGATGTTGCGCAGGAACAGGAAGGTGACCATCACCACCAGTGCGATCGCGATCAGCAGCTCGTGCTGCACGCCGCGGATCGAGGCGCGGATCGATTCGGTGCGATCGCTGAGGATGGCCACATCCACACCGGCCGGCAGCGAGGATTGCAGCTGCGGCAGCAGCGCACGCACCTGGTCGACCACGGCGATCACGTTCGCGCCGGGCTGGCGCTGGATGTTGATCAGCACCGCCGGGGTGGTGCCCGACCACGCGGCCAGCTGGCGGTTCTCGGCGCCATCTTCGATGGTGGCGACATCGCCCAGGCGCAGCGGTGCGCCGTCCTTCCAGGCCAGGATCAGGGCGCGGTACTCGGCCACCGAGCGCATCTGGTCGTTGGCATCGAGCATGATCGCGCGGGTCGGGCCGTCGAAGCTGCCCTTGGGCAGGTTGACGTTGGCCGTGCCGATCGCGGTGCGGATGCTGGCCATGCTCAGGCCGTTGGCGGCCAGCGCGGAGGGATTGACCTGGATGCGGACTGCCGGGCGCTGCCCGCCGGCCAGGCTGACCAGGCCGACGCCGGGCAGCTGCGAGATCCGCTGCGCCATGCGCGTATCGACCAGGTCGTGCACCTGCGGCAGCGACAGCCCCTGCGAGGTCACCGCCAAGGTCAGGATCGGGGTATCGGCCGGGTTGACCTTGCGGTACACCGGCGGCACCGGCAGGTCATCGGGCAGGAAGCTGTCGGCGGCGTTGATCGCGGCCTGCACTTCCTGCTCGGCCACGCCGAGCGCGACCTCCAGCGAGAACTGCAGGGTGATCACCGACGCGCCGCCGGAGCTGGTCGAGGACATCTGCTTCAACCCCGGGATCTGCCCCAGCTGCCGTTCCAGCGGCGCGGTGACCGCGCTGGTGGTGACATCCGGGCTGGCGCCGGGATACAGCGTGGTGATCTGGATGATCGGGTAATCGACCTGCGGCAGTGCCGCGACCGGCAGCAGGCGATAGGCCATCACGCCGGACAGCAGCAGCGCCACCATCAGCAGCGTGGTCGCGACCGGGCGCTCGATGAAGGGGCGCGAGAGGTTCATGCGCCGGTCCGCGGCGGGTCCTGCTCCACCACCTCGACCTTGGCGCCTTCGCGCAGGCCGTCGATGCCTTCCACCACCACGCGCTCGCCAGGCTTGAGGCCTTGGCGCACCGAGACGCGCTCGCCATCGGCCGGGCCGAGCACCACGGTGCGCAGCGACGAGGTGTCATCGGCCGCGATCACGTAGACGTAGCTGCCCTTGCTGCCGAACTGCACGGCCGCGTTGGGAATCACCACCGCATCGCTGCTGCTGACCTGCAGGCGCACGTTGACGAACTGGTTGGGGAACAACGACTCATCGGCGTTGGCGAACTGCGCGCGCAATTTGAGCGTGCCGGTGGCGGTATCGATGCGGTTGTCCAGGCTGGAGAGCACGCCGTCGCCGAGCGCGGTGCGCTCCTCGCGGTCCCAGGCTTCCACGGTCAACTGCGGATTGGCGCGTGCCGCAGCCACCACCGCCGGCAGGTCCGGCTCGGGCACGGTGAACAGCACGCTGATCGGGGTGGTCTGGGTGATGGTGGCCAGCGGCTCGGTATCGCCACTGCGCACCAGGTTGCCGACATCGACGTTGCGCAGGCCCATGCGCCCGGCCACCGGTGCGGTGATGCGGGTGTACTGCAGCTGCAGGCGTGCTTCATCCACCGCCGCCTGATCGGTCTGGCGGCGGCCCTGCAGCTGGCGGACCTTGCTCTGCTGATCACTCAGGTCCTGCGCGGAGACGAAGTGCTTGGTCTGCAGTTCGGCGAAGCGCTTGAGTTGGCTTTCGGCATTGTCCAGCTCGGCCAGGTTCTGCTGCTGGGTGCCCAGTGCACGCGACAGCTGCACCTGGAACGGGCGCGGATCGATCTCGGCCAGCAGCTCGCCGGCGGTGACGTGCTGACCCTCGGAGAATGCCAACCGCAGCAGTTCGCCATCCACGCGGCTGCGGATGCTCACCGTATGCAACGGGGTCACCGTGCCGAGCGCTTTCAGGCGCACCACCAGATCTTCCCGCGTCGCGGTGGCCACACGCACCGGGGTGGCGGTGCTCGCAGGCGCGGCCTCGGCGGTCGGCGCGGGCGACAACACCCGCCAGGCGATCACGGCGGCGGCCAGTACGGCCACGACCAACAGCGGTTTGAACAGACGACGGGAACGCGAGGGGAGCGGGGCAGACATGGGGCATCCTGCGCGCACGCCACACGGCGAACGCGTCCATGGTTTACCGGCCCGTGGGGGCAGGCGGGGCGAAGTGGGGTTGTCTGGCGGGGCCGCTGGTCGAATGCCGCAGCGTGGCTGGATACCGACCCGGGAGGGGCGGGGGCGTCATGGTACCTCGTGTGGATGCCTGCACTCACATGCCCTTGGTCATGGGGCGGGGCAGGGCCCGGGCGGATGGGTGCATTGCGTCATCCGACCAAGGTGGTCACGGGGCGGCGCATGCATACCGTCGGTACACGCCGCCACCCGACCAACGGTCGGGTGCTACCGGTGCATTGAACGTATGTCAGGCCACCCGACCAACGGTCGGGTGCTACCGGTGCATTGAACGTGTGTCAGGCCACCCGACCAACGGTCGGGTGCTACCGGTGCATTGAACGTTCCGTTCAATGCACCTCGTCGCGGTATACGAACTTCGGCATTTCCCAGTTGAAGTGGATGGCCAGCAGGCGGAACAGGAAGCCACCGCCCAGGCACCACAGCGTGGCCGCGTTGAGCGATACACCGAGTTCCAGCAGGGTCAGGTAGGCCGCCCCGGTGAGCAGGGTGATCACGGCATACAGTTCTTTCTGGAAGATCAACGGCACCTCGTTGCACAGCACATCGCGCAGCACGCCGCCGAACGCACCGGTCAGCATGCCGGCGATCAGGATGATCGGCACGGTGTGCCCGCCTTCGCGCGCGACTGCGCAGCCGATCAGGGTGAACGCGATCAGGCCCAGGCCATCGAGGACCAGGAAGGTGCGCCGGAAGTGGTGCATCCAGCGCGCCACCCAGGTCGCGATCAGCGCCGCGCAGATGGTGAAGCCCAGGTACTCCGGGTGCTTCACCCAGCCCAGTGGGTAATGGCCGAGCACGATGTCGCGCAGCGAGCCGCCACCGAGCGCGGTGACGCAGGCGATGATGACCACGCCGAACAGGTCCATGCGGCGGCGGCCGGCCGACAGCGCGCCGGTCATGGCTTCGGCCGAGATGGCGATGAGGTAGATCAGGGAGAGCAGCATGGGGGTGGCTCCGGGAAGCACGTCAGGCGGGGACGGAAACGCACACGCATCACGCCAGCGCCGCTGCACTGTCGTGGGGTGGGATTCCGTTGCCGCTCCCGCTGTCCTTTTGCCTGAGAGTTCGGTGGCCAAGGCCACGTGCCCCTTCGGCGGGTCATTGAAGACCTCTCTCCAGATCGGCGTGTCGGATGCATGGTTGGTGGCTGTGCAGCCACCGGCCTGAGCGATTATGGGAGCCTGCGCCTTCGGCGGGCGCCAGCGCGGCGCCTCTCTCCTGCATCCGGGGCGGATTCTAGCAGCCGCCGGGCCCGTGCCGGGGGATAATCCCGGTATGCCCGCTGAACCCGCCCTCTGGTACCTGTACCTGCTTGAATGCCGCAACGGCAGCTATTACGCCGGCATCAGCAACGACGTGGACGCGCGCTTCCAGGCCCATCTCGCCGGCAAAGGGGCGAAGTACACCCGGGCCAACCCCCCGGTGAAGGTGCTGGCGATGCGCGCCTACCCGGACCGCGCGACGGCGTCGAAGGCCGAGTGGCAGCTCAAGCGGCAACCGCGCGAGCGCAAGCTGGCGTGGCTGGCGCTGCCCGATCCCACGTAGCCCCGCGTGCGGGTTGTTCGGGCCTTCGTTGGCGGCATACCATCGACCCTCGTTCGTTGATCCGCTTGCCCAAGCCCTGGAGTGCCATGTCCCGCGATCTGTCGTTGTACCCGGAAGATGAGAATGGCGATGTGCTCTGGAACATGCTGCAGGATGGCGACGACCTGTCGATTCCGCGCGAGGTGGATTTCGCGCTGATCTTCCCGACCCAGGACGTGGCGATCGCCTTCGCCGTGCACCTGCTCAAGAACGACCAGAAGGTGTCCTTCGCGGCGTACGAGGGCAACGACGACTACCCGTGGCAGGTGGTGGTGCATCCGCTGATGCTGCCGACCCACCAGAACATCTCGGGCTTCGAAGGTCTGCTCGCCAGCGAGGCGGTCTCCTACAGCGGCCAGGTCGATGGCTGGGGATGTCTGTCGCAGGGCTGATCAGGGCGTGGGCGGTCGTTTCGGTCGGCGATCGTCCTGCGCATCACCGAAGATGATCCGGGCGCTGCGCTGGTAGCTCCAGTACGCCACCGCCCAGTTCAACAGCACCACCACGCGGTTGCGGAAGCCGATCAGGAAGAACACGTGCGCGGCCAGCCAGAACCACCAGGCCAGCACCCCGGAGAGCTGCAGCCGGCCGAGGTGGACGATGGCGGCCATGCGGCCGATGGTCGCCAGGTTGCCAAAGTCCTGATACTTGAACGGCCCGGGTGCGGGCCTGCCGGCCAGGCGCGCCTGGATCGTGGTGGCCACGTGCTTGCCCATCTGCTTGGCCGCCGGCGCGACGCCGGGCACCGGCTTGCCGTCGGCCTGGGTCAGTGCGGCCAGGTCACCAGCGACGAAGATCTCCGGGTGGCCGTCCAGGGTGAGATCGGGCTGCACCGGCACGCGGCCGGCGCGATCCAGTGGCACGTCCAGCGTGCGCGCCAGCGGTGAGGCGGCGACACCGGCGGCCCAGACCACGGTGCGGGCCTCGACGAAGCGCTCGCCGAGCTGGAAGCCTTCGGCATTGATGTCGCTGACGGGGGTGCCGGTGAGCACTTCCACGCCCAGCTTTTCCAGCTGCCGCCGTGCCTTGAGCGAGAGCACCTCGGGGAAGGTCGACAGCACGCGCGGGCCGGCTTCGACCAGGCGGACCTTGGCCGAGGCGGGATCGATATGGCGGAACTCATTGCGCAGCGTGTGCCGCGCGATCTCGGCCAGGGTGCCGGCCAGTTCCACGCCGGTGGGGCCGCCACCGACCACGGCGAAACTCAGCCAGGCCGCTTTGCGCGCGGGATCGGGTTCGGCCTCGGCGCGCTCGAAGGCGAGCAGCAGCTTGCGGCGCAGCGCGATGGCATCGTCCAGCGTCTTCAGGCCCGGCGCATCAGCCGCCCATTCGTCGTGGCCGAAATACGCATGGGTGGCACCGGTGCACAGCATCAGGGTGTCGTAGGCGATCTGCGTGCCATCGGCCAGGGTCGCGGTGCGCGCCGCCTTGTCGATGTCGGTCACTTCGCCCAGCCGCACTTCAACGTTGCGCTGGTCGCCGAGGATGTGGCGCAGCGGTGCGGCGATATCCGGCGCGGACAGGCCGGCGGTGGCCACCTGGTAGAGCAGCGGCTGGAACAGATGGTGGTTGCGACGGTCCACCAGGGTGATGCGCACGTGCGCCGAGGCGAGGGCACGGGTAGCCCAGAGGCCGGCAAAACCGCCACCGATGATGAGCAGGTGGAGCGTGGGATCGCGGGTCATGCTTCACTCCTTGGCGGGCGCCGGCGGGGGGCGGCGCAGGTCGTCTCGTGATGCGGCCCATGGTCGCACGTGAAGCGCGATGTTCACGTCGATGGCCGATACTGGGTTCAGGGGCCATCGCACTTGCCCGATGGCCGATCCGATCCCGCCCAGGAGACCGAGATGTCCGAACCGGAAAAGCGCATCGCCCTGTTGATCGATGCCGACAACGCGCCCTCGTCCAAGATCGATGCGGTGCTGGCCGAAGTCGCCCGCTATGGCGTGGCCAATGTCCGCCGCGCCTACGGCAACTGGAAGAGTCCGCGCTTGAAAGGGTGGGAATCGGTGCTGCACGAATACGCGATCCGCCCGATCCAGCAGTTCGCCTACAGCCGCGGCAAGAACGCCTCGGACATGGCCATGGTGATCGACGCGATGGACATGCTGTACGCCCGCAATCTGGACGGTTTTGCGATCGTCTCCAGCGACGCGGATTTCACCCCGCTGGTGATGCGCCTGCTGACCGACGGGGTGAAGGTGTACGGCTTCGGCGAAAAGAAAACGCCCGAGCCGTTCGTCAACGCCTGCTCGAAGTTCACCTACATCGAAGCGCTGGGTCAGCCGCATGCGGCCGATCAGGAAGTGGAGCAGGACAACGAGGAAACCCGCCCGCGCAAGAGCGGCCCGGAGCTGCGCAACGACACCCGCCTGGTGCAGATGCTGCGCCGCGCGGTGACCTCGGCCGAAGCCGAGGATGGCTGGTCACACCTGGGCCCGGTCGGCAGCCAGATCGGCAACCAGGCCTCCTTCGATTCGCGCAATTACGGGTACGGCAAACTCAGCGATCTGCTGGCCGCGACCGGCCTGTTCGAGATGAAGAAGGACGGCAAATCGACGTATGTGCGCGCGCTGCCGAAGAAGAGTGCGGCGAAGGCGACGAAGTAACAGCCCGCCGTTGGGCGTATCGTATCCGCACCGCGCGACCCGTGCCGCGCATCGCCCGATACGAGAGTCCGATCATGCTGAAAATCTGGGGCCGTCGCAATTCCAGCAACGTGCGCAAAGTGCTGTGGTGTGCCGAGGAGATCGGTGCGCCCTACGAGTCGATCGAAGTCGGCGGTGCATTCGGTGGCACGCAGTCGCCGGCGTACCGCGCGATGAATCCGAACGGGCTGGTGCCGGTGATCGAGGACCAGGGCCTGCCGCTGTGGGAATCCAACACGATCGTGCGTTATCTCTGCGCGCGCTACGCGCTGGGCACGCTGTACCCGGAGGACGTGGTGGCGCGCGCGCAGTCGGAGAAGTGGATGGACTGGACCACCTCGACCTTCGCCGGCGTGTTCCGCGATCTGTTCTGGGGCACGTTGCGGACCGCGCCCGCTGATCGGGATGAGGCGCGCATCGCTGCCGCACTGGTGCGCTCGGGCGAGTTGCTGGCCATGGCCGATGAGGCCTTGTCGCGGCAGCCGTATCTGTCCGGTGAGCAGTTCGCGATGGGCGATATCCCGCTGGGCGCCTTCATCTATGCCTGGTTCGAGATGCCGATCCAGCGGCCGGACCTGCCGCATCTGGCCGCCTGGTACGAACGGCTGAAGCAGCGGCCGGCGTACCAGCGTGGGGTCATGACGGCGTTGACCTGATCGGGGTGCCGGCCAGCGGCCGGCACTACCTCGTGCCGACAAACGGTCGGCACCTGCCGGCCTAGTACAGATCCATCGGATCCACATCCAGCGACCAGCGCACCCTGCGTGCCTGCGGCAGCGCGGAGATCTGCGGCGTCACCTGGTCCAGCACGCCATGCAGTGGGCGTCGCGCGGGTGAGGACAGCAGCAGCTGGGTGCGCTGGTAGCCGGCGCGGCGGGGCATCGGTGCCGGCATCGGGCCGTAGCGTTCCACCGCGGCATCGTCGGGAATCAACGCGCGCACCGCACTGAGCATCGCGTTGGCATGCTCCACCTGCTGCGCTTCGGCACGCAGCAGCGCCAGGTGCGCGAACGGCGGGAAACCGGCCGCCTCGCGCTGCTGAAGCTCCGCATCGGCAAAGGCGTGGTAGCCGCCGTTGACCAGCGTCTCCAGCAGGGGATGCCCCGGGTGGTGGGTCTGCAGCCAGACCTCGCCGGCATCCACCGCACGCCCGGCGCGGCCGGCGACCTGGATCAGCTGCTGGGCGAGCTTTTCACTGGCGCGGAAGTCGGCCGAGAACAGACCTTCATCGATGCCGACCACTACCACCAGGGTCAGCTTCGGCAGGTCGTGACCCTTGGCCAGGATCTGCGTGCCGACCAGAATCCCCGCGCGATCGCCCAGCAAGGCCAGCTGGGTTTCCAGCGCATCGCGCTTGCCGGTGGTGCCGCGGTCGATGCGGATCACCGGGAACTCCGGGAAGGCCTCGACCAGATGTTCTTCCAGCCGTTCGGTACCGATGCCCTGCGGCTGCAGCGCCAGGCTGCCGCAGTCCGGGCACGCCAGCGGCGCGGACTGGCGCGCACCACAATGGTGGCATTGCAGGCGCCGGCCACCGGCATGCACGGTCATCGGCGCATCGCAGCGCTGGCACGGCGCGGTCCAGCCACAGTCATGGCAGAGCAGCACGGGCGCATAACCGCGGCGGTTCTTGAACACCAGCACCTGGTGCCCGGCTTGCAGATGCTGGGTGATGCCGGCCAGTACTTCCGGCGAGAGCCCATCGCGCAACGGTCGTTTGCGCACATCGAGCACGCGCACCACCGGCGGGCGCGCGGCGCCGGCGCGCTGCTTCAGGCGCAGGTGGGTGTAACGGCCGGCATGCGCGTTGTGCAGCGATTCCAGCGACGGCGTGGCGCTGCCGAGCACGACGGCGACGTCCAGTGCCTTGGCGCGTACCAGCGCGAAATCGCGCGCGTGATAGCGGATGCCGTCCTGCTGTTTGTAACTGCCGTCGTGCTCTTCGTCGATCACGATCAGGCCCGCATGCGGCAGTGGCGTGAACACCGCCGAGCGCGTGCCGACGATGACCTGTGCTTCGCCCCGCGCGGCGGCGGCCCACACGCGGGCGCGCTCGTTGTCGTTCAAGCCCGAGTGCAGCACATGCACCGGAATGCCCAGGCGGTTGCGGAAGCGCGACAGCGTCTGCGGGGTCAGCCCGATCTCCGGCACCAGCACCAGCGCCTGCTTGCCGCGTGCCAGGCAGGCGACGATCGCCTGCAGGTAGACCTCGGTCTTGCCGCTGCCGGTCACGCCATCGAGGAGGAAGGCACCAAAACCGTCGGCGGCGGTGATCGCGGCGATCGCCTCGGCCTGTTCGGCGTTGGGCGCGGGGCCGCTTGCCGGCGAGGCGATGGCCGGTGAATGCGCCAGCGCGATCCGTTCGACCAGCTCGCGCTTGGCCAGCGACCGGGCCGCGCTGCGCCAGTCGTCCATCAAGGTATCCAGGCGGTCTTCGTTCACCACGCCCTCGGCCAGGCACTCGGCCAGACGTTGCGGGCGGGTACCGCTGCGCAGCTTGGGCTGCGGGTCGCGGCCGGCCGCCGTCAGCTGCCAGCCCCACTGATGGGTGTCCGGCACGGCCTCACCCCGCCGCAGCGGACCGGGCAGGGCCGTGCTGATCACCTCGCCCAGCGGGGCATGGGTGTAGCGCGCCAGCCACTGCAGCGAGCGCCACAGCTCACCGGTCACCAGCGGCGTGGTGTCGATCCACTCGATCGCGGCACGCAGGCTGCCCGGGTCCTCGACCTGGCCGATCCCGGCCACCACGCCGATCAGCTCCCGCGAGCCGAACGGCACCCGGACCCGCTGCCCGGTCATCCCCGGGTCCGGGGCTGGCCCGGGCGGCGGGGCATAGTCGAACAAGTGCGGCAGCGGCACCGGCAGGGCGACGCGCAGGGTCGAAGACGAGGAGGTCATCGGGCCAGTGTAGCGGGCAGGGGCGGAGCGGATCACGCCCATTCACCGTCTCAACCGGGTGCGCGCCCAATCATAAATCCCACCTAAATATCCGACTTGATTGGAGATTCAGGCTTATCCACATCTTCTGTGGATAAGTCTGTGTGCCACTGCGTATGTGACCGCCTTGCGTCAGGAACTTCCGACGTTCTGCTCAGGTTGGTCAAAAAATAGCCAAGCAACAATAAGCAATAAAAACAACAACATAGCTGTGAAACAAAGTTGAAACAGACTTGACGTGGGGCTCACGTGTGGTTCTACCCCGGTTTTGCGTGGTGCTGTGCACAACCTTTTGCGCCGGAAGGCTTTGCGGAGCGTGGCCGCTCACAGGAAATGAACATCCGCGCGCCGCTGGAGTGACGCAATCGCTATCATTTCCACACAATGATGGAGTTGCTATGACGGCTGCGCCCGCCCCCGTTTCTTCTACCGCAGCCGGCGCGCTGTCGGCGTTTCTCCGTGGCGTTGAACGCCGCGCCCTGGTCGTGGCCGAGCTGCAGTGCGGCGACCCGACCGTCGCCGAACAGGCGCTGGTCGCCGTCATGCGCGCCTTCGCCGGCATCGCCAGCGATCTGCCCATGGCCCAGTGGCCGGAGCGGTTCTGGTCGCTGCTGGTGCACCGCGCGCCGTTGCGCGAGCCGGCCGCAGGCCGTTGGCCTGCCCCCTTGGAGCACCTGGCCGGGCTGACCCCGCCGGCGCGGTTGGCCTTTGTGCTGCGGATCGGTGGCGGGCTGGATGAAGCCGCGGCCGCGCAGATCCTGGATCTGCCGATGGCCGACTACCAGCACGCACTGGCCGATGCTTGCCCGCGCGATGCCCATGGCAACCCGGATGCCGCCGGCTGGCGCGCGCTGGCCGAGCAGGTCCAGCTGCGTATCCGCGATCTGCCCGCCAGCCGGCTGCAGCGCCTGCAGCAACCGGTGGCGGCCCCGGCCAGCCAGCAACCCGATACCGCCTCCTGGCGCACGCCGGTCAAGTCCGATGCCCCCACCCAGCGCCGTCCGCTCAAGCGCCAGCGCGGCCGTCGTTTCCCGTGGAAGGGCGTGCTGATCGTGGCCGTCACTGCCGGCGTGCTGCTCAGCGGCGCGGCGTGGTGGAAACACGCCCGTCAGGGTGGCGAGCCCATGGCCGATACCCCCGAAGGTGCCGTCGCCGATGCCGGCCCGGTCACGGTCGAAGCGTTGCCGGCGGCCGACCTGCCGACCGTGGCGCCGACCGCCTCGCCCTACGCGGCCACGGACGCGGCGATGCTGGCCGATCCGGATCTGCCGACCGCCCGCGATGCCGATCTGTACGCATGGTTTGCTGCGGGTGGCCCCGTGCCCGTGGATGAATCCCAGGCCCAGCCGAGCCGCCCCGAACCCGCTACCGCCGGCCTGGAGACGGCTGCCGCCGATGAGTAAGCCTGTCTTCCTGCTGATCGCCCTCGGGCTTTCCAGTGCGGCCATCGCCGCCCCCAACCGGGTGGAGGTGCCGCTCGCGGTGCCGGCGCCGGCCAGTGCCACTGCACCGGCGATCCCGACCACCCCCGCAGCGCTGGATCCGGCCCAGCTGCGCGAGCTGCGCAGCCGCTATGCCGCCTGGCAGGCCATGACCGAAAGCGAGCGTGCCCGTGTCCGCGCCGCGGCGGCGCGCGTGGCGGCGCTGCCGCCGGCCCAGCAGCAGGCGCTTCGCCAGCGCTTCGCCGAACAGGACCAGCGCTTCCGCGACGGCTGGCTGCTTGGCCCACAGCTCGGGCATGAGTTCACCAAGCTGCAGGGCCTGTTCGGGTATCTGCCGGCCGAGCAGCGCCCCACCGCGCTGGCGGTGCTGCGCCAGCTCACGCCCTCCCAGCTCACCCAGCTGACCCTGGTCGCCCAGCGCACTCCACCGCAGGACCGCGACCGCGTGCGCGCCGAATTCCTTGGCGTGGCGCCGGCCGCACGGGACAGCTGGCTGCGCGAGAACGTGGGCCACTGACGGCTTCGGCCCGTTTACCTGAAAGCGCGGCTTTTCCCCGGCCGCGCGCGTAAGATGGCGGGCCGCAACCCGGTGCCTGTGCCCTCCGCGCGCGACCGTAGTTGCCGTCTGTGACTCCCATGTCTACCGCTTCCTCCACGCCGCGCCTCTCCCGGGAAGTGCGCGCCACCGGTCTGCTCGCGCTGCCGTTGGTTCTGGGCCATGTCTCCACCGGCCTGATCTCTTTCGTCGACAACGTGATCGCCGGTCACCACGGCACCCACACCCTCGCGGCCGTCACCATCGGCACGGCGCTGCTGTGGCTGCCGATGCTGATCCCGATCGGCACCCTGATCTCGCTGACCGCCTCGGTGTCGCAGCTGCACGGTGCGGGCCGCGAGCGCGAGATCGGTCCGCTGTTCCGCCAGGCGCTGTGGCTGGCGCTGGGGCTGGGGCTGATCATGTTCACTTTCCTCACGGTGGTGCCGCCGCTGCTGCCGGCGTTCGGCATCGCGCCGGATATCGTGCCCGGCGCGACCGCGTTCCTGCATGCGGTGCGCTGGGGCGGCCCAGCGCTGACGCTGTACTTCTGCATGCGCTACCTCAGCGAAGGGATGCACTGGACGCTGCCGACCATGCTGCTCGGCTTTGGTGGCCTGTTGGTGCTGGCGCCGCTGGGCTACGTGCTCTGCTACGGCAAGCTCGGCTTCCCCGAGCTGGGCGCCGAAGGCCTGGGCATGGCCTCGGCGATCATGATGTGGCTGCAGGCGCTGTGCTTTGCCGGTTACCTGTGGAAGACCAAGCGCTTCGCCCACCTGCAGTTGTTCTCGCACTTCGACGCGCCGCGCTGGAGCGCGATCTGGGAGCTGCTGCGCACCGGCCTGCCGATCGGCATCACCGTGCTGATGGAAGGCGGCCTGTTCATCGTCACCGCGCTGCTGATCGGCCGCCTCGGCGCCACCGAAGCGGCCTCGCACCAGATCGCGATCAATGTGGCGCAGCTGTGCTTCATGATCCCGATGGGCGTGGCCGAAGCCACCACGGTGCGGGTCGGCCATGCGGTCGGCAGCGGCAACGGGCTGGGTGTGCGCCGCGCGGCGATCGCCGGGCTGCTGATCATCCTGGGCACCCAGACGCTGTCGGCGCTGGTGCTGCTGCTTGGCCATGACGCCATCGTCGGCGTCTACACGAACGATCTGGGCGTGGCTGCACTGGCCTCGACCCTGCTGCTGTATGCAGCCGCGTTCCAGTTCCCGGATGGCATCCAGGTGCTTTCGGCCGGTGCGTTGCGCGGCCTGAAGGACACCCGCGTGCCGATGTTCATCGCCATGTTCTCGTACTGGGGCCTGGGCATGCCGCTCGGCGCCGGGCTGGGACTGGGCTTGGGCATGGGCCCGCAGGGCATGTGGCTGGGCCTGATCCTGGGCCTGACCGCCGCCGCGATCCTCATGGCCTGGCGCCTGCGCGTGAGCAGCGCCCGTGCCGGCCTCCCATCGACCCCCTGACTTGTGTCCGATGCCGGCGCGCCCGGCAACGGCTATTCTGGCACCACGGCAAGAAGCCACTCTGGAGTTACCCCCATGAACCAACCCGCGCGTCGCAATCCCGTCGCCAGCTTCTTCATCGGGCTGTGGGATGTGATGAACTTTACCCGCCGGCTCATCCTCAACCTGGTGTTCTTCGGCCTGCTGTTCCTGATCCTGATCCTTTTCATCGTCGCGATGGGCAAGAGCGCGACCTCGAAGGCGTCGCTGCAGGACCGCACCACGCTGGTCATCGCGCCGGAAGGTCGGCTGGTCGAGCAGTTCAGCGCCGATCCGGTCAGCCGCGCGCTGGGCAAGGCCGTCGGTGACAAGGGCGCCGAAGAAATCCAGCTGCGTGATCTGATCCGCGCGCTGGAGGCGGCCAAGACCGACAAGAAGATCGAGCGTGTGGTGCTGGAGCTGGACAAGCTGCAGCCGAGCGGCTTCGCCTCGATGCGCGAAGTGACCGTTGCGCTGCAGGAACTGCGTGCCGCCGGCAAGCAGGTCGTGGCCTTCAGCGAGAACATGAGCCAGTCGCAGTACCTGCTGGCCTCGCAGGCCGATGAGGTCTACCTGGACCCGATGGGCGGCGTGGTGCTCGAGGGCCTGGGCCGCTATCGCCAGTACTTCCGCACCGGCCTGCAGGACAAGCTGGGCGTGGACGTGCACCTGTTCAAGGTGGGTGAGTACAAGTCGGCCGCCGAGCCGTACGTGCTGGACGCCGCATCGCCGCAGGCCAAGGAAGCCGACCTGTTCTGGATGAACGATGTGTGGCAGCGCTACCTGGCCGACATCGCCAAGGCACGCAAGCTCGACCCGGCCCAGCTGGCCGCCGGCATCGATACCATGCCCGAAGGCATCGCCGCCGCCGGTGGCGACCTGGCCAAGTTCGCCCTGCAGCAGAAGCTGGTGGACGGCCTGAAGACGCGCGAGGAAGTGGACACCCTGCTCACCGAGCGCGGCATCGCCGACGACGACGCGGACGGTGGCTACCGCAACGTCAATCTGGATGCCTACCTGAGCGTGCTCGATGGCCGCCGTTCGCCGGTGGATTCGCGTCCGCAGGTGGCGGTGATCGTGGCGTCCGGTGAAATCTCCGGTGGCGATCTGCCGGCCGGTCGCATCGGTGGCGAGTCGACCTCGGCCCTGCTGCGCGAAGCGCGCGACGACAAGGACGTGAAGGCCGTGGTGCTGCGCGTGAGCTCGCCGGGCGGTGAAGTGTTCGCCTCCGAGCAGATCCGCCGTGAAGTGGTCGCGCTGAAGGAAGCCGGCAAGCCGGTGGTGGTCTCGATGGGCGATCTGGCCGCCTCGGGCGGTTACTGGATCAGCATGAATGCCGATCGCATCTACGCTGACCCCTCCACGATCACCGGTTCGATCGGCATCTTCGGGATGATCCCGAACGTGGCCCGCTCGCTGGACAAGATCGGCGTGCATACCGATGGCGTGGGCACCACCCGCTTCGCCGGTGCGTTCGACATCACCCGCCCGATGGACCCGGCCGTGGGCCAGGTCATCCAGTCGGTGATCAACAAGGGCTACGCCGATTTCACCGGCAAGGTCGCCGCCGCGCGCAACAAGCCGGTGGAAGCGGTTGATGAAGTCGCCCGCGGTCGTGTGTGGAGCGGTGCGCAGGCCAAGGAACGTGGCCTGGTCGATGACTTCGGTGGCCTGAAGGCCGCGGTGGCGGATGCCGCCAGCCGCGCCAAGCTTGGTGAGGCCGGCAAGTTCCGCGTGCGTTACATCGAGAAGGCGGCCACGCCGTTCGCGCAGTTCCTCAGCGGCTTCGCCGGCAGCCATGCCGGTGCCTGGATGCTGGGCGAGTCGGGCATGGCCCGTCTGATGCTGGCCCGTTCGATGCCGGAGCTGGACACCCAGCTGCGCTTCGTCGAAGACGCCGCACGCGACCCGCGCAACAACGCCGCGCCGGTCAAGACGCTGGTGTACTGCTTCTGCGGTCTGTAAGCGGCCTCAGCGGTACTGTGTGACACCCGAACGCCCGGCCTGTGCCGGGCGTTCTGCCATCCGGCCGATGCGTGTCAGGGGCTGGGCGGTGGCGTGTCACCGCTGGCGCGGTCGGCTTCGGCAGCGCGGGCATCGGCGGACTGCTGCAGGGTGTCACTGACCGCCTTGGCGCGGTCGATCGGTGCCTGGATCGCATCGCGCAGTTCAGTGGCCTGCGGTTCCGGTGGTGTGTCCGGTGCCGGTGGCACTGGCCGGTTGCAGGCGCTCAGCGCGATCATCGCGAGCAGCGGCAGGGCAATACGGATCGTCATGGCAACCTCCCTCGGTGAGCCGGTAGCGGAGCATCAGTGTCCCACCGCCTCGCGCCTTGCGCGTGATGGCGTCCGGTAGGCCGGCCATCGCGCGTTATCCTATCCGGGCCGCACCGTGGGTGCTGCATCCCATGGATCACCGCAGGAGAAGCACGTGAGCGCGCAACGTTGGCGACTGGATGGACAGACCGCATTGATCACCGGCGCGAGTGCCGGCATCGGCTTGGCGATCGCGCGCGAACTGCTGGGCTTCGGTGCGGACCTGCTGATCGTCGGCCGCGATGCGGATGCGCTGGAGATGGCCCGCGATGAACTGGCTGATGCCTACCCGGATCGTGAGATCCACGGGCTGGCTGCCGACGTCTCCGATGACGAGGACCGCCGCGAAATCCTGGACTGGGTGGAGGACCACAGCGATGGGCTGCACATCCTGGTCAACAACGCCGGTGGCAACATCAGCAAGCCGGCCACCGAATACACCGAAGACGAGTGGCGCGGGATCTTCGAGACCAACCTGTTTTCGGCGTTCGAGCTGTCGCGCTACGCGCACCCGCTGCTGGCGCGGCACGCGGCCTCGGCGATCGTCAACGTCGGCAGCGTGTCCGGCCTGACCCACGTGCGCAGCGGCGCGGTGTACGGCATGACCAAGGCCGCGATGCACCAGATGACCCGCAATCTGGCCGTGGAGTGGGCAGAGGACGGCATCCGCGTCAACGCCGTGGCGCCGTGGTACATCCGCACCCGGCGGACCTCCGGGCCGTTGTCCGATCCGGACTACTACGAGCAGGTGATCGACCGCACGCCGATGCGCCGTATCGGCGAGCCCGAAGAGGTGGCGGCGGCGGTCGGTTTCCTGTGCCTGCCAGCCTCCAGCTACGTCACCGGCGAGTGCATCGCGGTGGACGGCGGGTTCCTGCGCTACGGGTTCTGAGCCGGCCAGCGGCCGGCACTGCCGGTCACAGGGTGCGCGGCAGAACGCGGTCATGACGCACGGTGAATCCAGTCACGACGCGGGGTTAAACCCGGTCATGGCACGGGGCAATCGCTCTCGGCCAACACGGCTTCCAGCCGCGTACGTTCGGCGGTCGCCGCGGCCTGGTTCTCCGGCGCAGCGAAGCGCTCGCGCCCGCGCGCATCGCGCAAGCGCTGCTGCCAGCTGCTGCAGCGCTGTTGCTCCGCTACCGGCTCGCAGGCATCGCGCACCACTTCGCAGCTGGCTGCATTGCTCGGCGCATGGCTGCCCCCCAGGCCGGTAAGGGCCAGCGATTCGCAGCGTGACGGGGCCGGCTCGCGCTCATGCAGGTAGCGGCCGCCATCGGCAGAAACGCACTGGTAGATCTCCGGCAGCGGCGGTTTGGGTGGGCGGGCGTCGTCGGGCTCCTCCGCCGCGGCTGCCGGGCGCAGCGCTGCGCTGTCGAGCAGGCCGCTGTCTTCGTCGCCGTCCTGCGGCAACGGTGGCATGCGGTAGTCAGGGGTGGGCGCAGCCGGCGCATTCTCCACGGCTGCCGGGCCACGCACCGGCGCGCTGATCCGCTGGATGCGCTGCTCGCTGCCAGCGGGGCAGGCGACGCTCTGGATGGTCAACTGGCCGCCCGCATCGGTGCAGCGGAAGAACACCGCCTCGTCCGCCGCAGCGGGCAGGCTCACAAGCAACAGAAGCAGCAGGCAGCGTGTCATGCCCCCCCGCAGTCCTGGTCCAGGCGCGCATCGATCCCGCGCTGCTCGCGGGTCAGCGCGTCGCGTTCGCTCTGCAGCGCACTGTTGTAGCGGCGGATCAGCGCCCAGCGCCGGTCTTTCAGCCGCGCGCAGACTTCCTGTGCGGGCAGCGAATGGCATTCGTCGCGCACCAGCACGTTGCCGGCCGGTACCACCACGCTGTTGCCCCACCCCGGATGCGGATACCCACCGCCCTGCCAGTGCGAGCTGCCGCCGCCGATGCTGATGCTGCCGCCCACCCGCGAGCCGTTGCCGGTCACCGAGACCGCACCGCCACTGCTGCTCACCGAACCGCTGCCCATCGGTGCGATCGGTGGCAGCGGACGCGACGGCCGATAGCCACCCGACGGCGGCCTCGGGCCAGGTGGATACGGCAGATAGGCCTCGGTCCAGATCGGCACCCAGCGTGGATTGCCCTCGTTGCTGTCGCTGACGTAGCTGTCGCCCTCGCTGGTGGTGCACTCGTACATCGGCTGCGGCGGCTGCACGTGCACGTAGCGCACCTCGCGCTCGGGTGCGCGCGGGGCAGGCATCGGGTCGGGCGCGCGGTCGCTGCGCACTACCTGCGGGGCCGGGTCGCGTGGGCGCTGCAGGTCGCGGACTTCCTGCCGGCCCTCGCGGCATGGCGCGTCCTGCAGCGAGACGGCGCCGTTGCTGCCCACGCAGCGGTAGACGCGCACGTTGTCGCTCTGCGCGGCGGCGGGCACGGCAGGGCTCAGCAACGTGAGCAGGGACAACCACAGAGCAGGGCGCAGGGTCATGCGGCCAGTGTGCGGCTTTGCCCGCCCGGGCGCAAAAGGCGGCTCAGCTGCGCAATACCTGGCCGCTGAGCGCATCGCGGATCGGCGTGGGCTGCGCCAGGCCACCGGTCTGGCCATCGATCAGGCCATCGAGCAACGCCAGCAGGCGCGGGTCCAGTTCGGCGCGTGTGCGTGCTGGCGGCTCGCCGGCGAGGTTGGCACTGGTGGAGACCAGTGGGCCGCCCCAGGCGCGGCACAGCGCGGCGACCAGGGGGTGCGCACTGATGCGCACCGCGATGCCGCTGTGTTCGCCGGTGATCCAGCGCGGCGCGCGTTCGCCAGCGGGCAGGATCCAGGTGTTGGCACCGGGCCAGCTGGCCAGGACCGCGCCTTGGCGATCCAGCGGCAGGGCATCCATCCGCACCCAGCCATCCAGTTGGGCCGGATCGGCGGCAACCAGGATCATCCCCTTCTCGACCGGGCGCTGCTTGAGCTGCAGCAGCTTCATCACCGCCGCTTCGTGCGCGGGATCGCAGCCCAGCCCCCAGACCGCTTCGGTGGGATAGGCGATCACCCCGCCGGCGCGCAGCGCAGGCAGGGCAGTGTCCACAGTGAGTTCGTTCATGACAGGCGACCCGGGTGCATGGCCCGCATTATCCTCCCGCCGTGGCGGGAGGGGGCAACCAGGGCGGTCAGGAGGCCTTTTTGACGGCCTTCTTCACGGCTTTCTTGGCCACCTTCTTGGTGGCCTTCTTCGCCGTGGCCTTCTTGGCAACCTTCTTCACCGCAGCCTTCTTGGTGGCGGTCTTCTTGGTCGCTTCGCCAGCGGCAGCCTTCTTGGCCGGCGCCTTTTTGGCAACGACCTTCTTGGCGGCTTTCTTGCCGAAGCCCTTGCGCACCGGCTTGCCGGTTTCTTCCATCAGCGTCTGCACTTCGGCCAGGGTCAGCGAGGCGGGCTCGCGATCCTTCGGGATCTTGCCGTTCATCTTGCCGTCGCTGATGTACGGGCCGAAGCGACCGTTCAGCACCTGGATCTCGCTGCCCTCGAATTCCTTGATGATCCGGTTGCGCGCGATCTCTTCCTTCTCTTCGATCAGGAACACGGCGCGGGCCAGGTCGATGGTGTACGGGTCGTCTTCTTTCTTCAGCGAGGCATAGGTGCTGCCACGCTTGGCGAACGGACCGAACCGGCCGATGCCGACGCTGACGTCCTCGTCCTTGTCCTGGCCGAGCGCACGCGGCATCAGGAACAGCTCCAGCGCGTCTTCCAGGGAGATGGTGTGCATCGACTGGCCGGGGCGCAGCGAGGCGAACTTGGGCTTGTCCTCGGCGTCCTCGGCGGTGCTGCCGATTGCCGCGTACGGCCCGAAGCGGCCCAGGCGCACGCTGACCGGCTTGCCGGTCTTGGGGTCGGTGCCGAGCTCGCGCGCGCCACTGGCCTCGGCGCGATCGACCGATTCGTTCTTTTCGCCGACCAGCTTGTGGAACGGTTCCCAGAACCGCGCCATCAGCGGGATCCAGTCTTCCTCGCCACGCGACACGGCATCGAGCTCGTCTTCGAGCTTGGCGGTGAAGTCGTAATCCACGTACTGGGTGAAGTGGCTGGACAGGAACTTGGAGACCGCGCGGCCGACGTCGGACGGGCGGAAGCTGCGGCCCTCCATCTCCACGTACTTGCGGAACAGCAGGGTCTGGATGATCGAGGCATAGGTCGAGGGGCGGCCGATGCCGTACTCCTCGAGCGCCTTGACCAGCGCCGCTTCGGTGAAGCGCGGCGGCGGCTGGGTGAAGTGCTGTTCGGCCAGGATGCGATCGAGCGGCACGCGGTCGCCGGGCTTCATCGCCGGCAGCTTGCGGCCTTCATCGTCGTCGTCGGCACTCTTGTTGTCCTTGCCTTCCTCGTACACGGCCAGGAAGCCGGGCACGACCACGGTGGTGCCGCTGGCGCGGAACACATGCTCGCTGCCGGCCGACAGGTCCACGCTGACGGTGTTGAGCGTGGCCGGGATCATCTGGCAGGCGACGGCGCGCTTCCAGATCAGCTCGTACAGCTTGCGCTCGTCATCGGTGAGGAAGCGCGCCACCTGGGCCGGGGTGCGCAGCGCCGAGGTCGGACGCACGGCTTCGTGCGCTTCCTGGGCGTTCTTGGATTTGGTCTGGTAGGTGTTGGGCTGGTCCGGCAGCGAGCCGATGCCGTAATCGCGTGCGATCACATCGCGGATTTCGGCCAGCGCGTCCTGCGAGAGGTTCACCGAGTCGGTACGCATGTACGAGATCAGGCCGACAGTGCCTTCTTCCTCACCGATCGCCATGCCTTCATACAGCTTCTGCGCGACCTGCATGGTCTTGCGCGTGGTGAAACCGAGCTTGCGCGAGGCTTCCTGCTGCAGCGTGGAGGTGGTGAACGGCGGCGCCGGGCGGCGCTTGCGCTCCTTGCTGACCACGTCGGTGACGTGCAGGGCGCCCTGGGCGGCCTGCTGGATGCGCAGGCGCGCGGCCTCGGCGGTATCGCCGTCGGTCACGGTGAACTGTTCGAACTTCTGCCCGTCCAGCTTGATCAGGCGCGCATTGAAGTGCTGCGAAGGATGCGCGCACAGCGCATCGATGCTCCAGTACTCGCGGGCGATGAAGGCTTCGATCTCTTCTTCGCGCTCGACGATCATGCGCAGTGCCGGGCTCTGCACACGGCCGGCGGACAGGCCGCGCTGCACCTTGCGCCACAGCACCGGGGACAGGTTGAAGCCGACCAGGTAATCCAGCGCGCGGCGCGCCTGCTGGGCATCGACCAGGTCACCGGCGATTTCGCGCGGGTGGCCCATCGCTTCCTTGATGGCGCGCGGGGTGATCTCGGTGAAGACCACGCGCTGCATCGGCTTGTCCTTGACCAGCCCGCGCTCCTTCAGGATCTCGGCGATGTGCCAGCTGATCGCTTCACCCTCGCGATCCGGATCGGTCGCCAGGAAGATGTCGTCGGCGCTCTTGGCGGCCTTGACGATGGCATCGACGTGCTTTTCGTTCTTCTCGATGAGGTCGTACCGCATCGCGAAGTTGTTGTCGGGGTCGACCGCGCCTTCCTTGGGCACCAGGTCACGCACATGCCCATACGAGGCCAGGACAGTGAAGTCCTTGCCGAGGTATTTGTTGATCGTCTTGGCCTTGGCGGGCGATTCGACGATGAGCAGGTGCTTGGGCATGGCGTCAGGATTCTATGGGCAGGGCCCCGGGGAGGGCCGCTAGGGTGGAGCAAATGGCCGCATTAGTGAAGCGGCGCGGGCGATATACATAAACCGAACGCCCGGGGGTGGGCCGGGCGTTCAGCTTTCTGCCTATTAGTGGAATCACGCCGGGCCCGCTCATGTCAAGCGGCCCGGTGTGAGGATGGCTCGGATCAGGACATCGAGGCGATCACGCCGATCATCGCGATCATCACGCCGAACAGGGCCACCACGGCCAGTGCGGCGATCACCAGGATCACGATGGTGACCGTGCCCAGGCCGCGCTGCTGCAGCTCGGGGTGCTCGGTGAAGGCCCACTTGTCCACCACCAGGGTGTCGCACATCATGTCGTGCAATGCCTGCTTGCGCTCGGTGAAGGCGGCCATGATGAAGCCGATCATCAGGATCAGGCTGCTGACGATGGTTGCCAGGTAGCGGCAGAAGGCCCGCAGGAAGCTGATCCGCTCGCCATTGCCGCGCACGACCTTGATGCCGACGGCCATCTTGCCCAGCGTGGCGCCACCGCGCGAGGCGTGGAAGCCGGCGTAGTAGCCGATGCTGATCACCATGCTGAGCAGCATCACCACCAGCGTCAGCGCGACCTGTACGCCTTCGTTGCCCGAGCCGGCGCCCATCACGTTGATGATCATGCTCAGCGGCAGGGTGACCACGGTGAGCAGGATGTAATCGATGAAGTAGGCGGCGTAGCGCTTCCAGAAACCGGCATAGACCACGTCCTGGCCATGGACCACGGCCGTGTTGGCGTAGCCGGTGGCCGCGGCAGGCGCGGTGTACGGCGAGTAGGTGCCGCCACCGGTGCCCGGCAGTGGCGCGGTGCCATTGTCGATGGCGGTGTAGTCCCCGCGCAGGTCGATGCCGCTGCCGAGATTGCTGGCGGCCGCGGCGAGATGCTGCAGCTGCAGCTCATCGACGGCCTCGGACAGTGGCGCCCACTGCGCGAACCCTTCGCGCCACACCAGCGTGGCCAGGGTGATGTCACCGCGCTGGAAGCGCTGGCGCATCTCCTCTGCGCTCAGCGGCCCCTGACGTTCCTGGCCATCGGCGAAATACCACTCAGTCATTGCTTCAATCCCCTGTTGGGTGCATCCATGGACATGTGTCCGTTATCAGCCGCGGCATTCCAGCGGCAGGTAGGTATCGTCGGGCTCGCCGCTGCATTCCCACTGCCCGGCACCGTTGTAGTCCAGCCACAACAGCTTGCCGTCCAGCGCGGCATTGCCGGGCACGGTGAGCTCGGCTTCCACGCCGCAGTGGCCATTGTTGAAGCGGCCGATCCGCACGGCGTTGATCGCGCCGTCGGCGTAGGCTTCGGCCGGCTGGAAGCCCTCGTCATCGTTGACCGGGCAGCGGCCATGTGCGCTGTGGAACCCGGCCACCGCGAGTTTGACCGCGGCCAGCGTCACCAGTGCTTCACTGGTTTTGGCCCGCGCCACATAGTCCCGATAGGCGGGCAGCGCGAACGAGGCGAGGACCGCGCCGACGATCAGCACCAGCACCACGATCACGGCCGCAACGATGCCCACGATCGCGCACCCGCTCAATCCCTTGCGGGGTGGGGGAACGGCGGTGGGGTTGGCGGGGGACACGGGGGTGACGGGAACGCCGGGCGCGGCGGGCAGCGCCGGTGGCACGGCGGGGCCGGGAACCGGCTCTGCCACCACCTCGACGGCGGGGGCGATGTCCAGGCCGATCTCGGCCGCCACGGTTTCCAGCGGCTGCCACTGGGCCATGCCGTCGCGCCAGACCAGCGTATCCAGTGCGATGCGGCTGGAATGGTAGAGCGCGATCAACTCGTCAGCAGGCAGCGGACCGCGCTGCTGACTGTTTCCTTCTGCAAAGAACCACTGGTCCACCGGCCCGCTCCTGAATGCGCAAGGCGCTCAGTGTAAGGTCAGTGAAGCGGTTCCGGCTCGTCCACGAACATCTGGGTTTCCATCCAGGCGTACGCGGCCTCGGCCCCGGGCTGGTTGAACAGCACCATCAGCACGACCCACTTGAGGTCGTCCAGGTCCAGTTCGTCCTGGTCCAGCGCCATCGCACGGTCGAGCACCAGCTCACGCTGGCTGGCATCGAGGATGCCGTGCTGCTCCAGGAACATCAAAAAGCCACGGCCTTCCACGTCGAGCTTGTCCAGCTCGGGCCCATGGAAAATGCGCACCGGGCCATTGACGCGGCCCAGCACCACGGCCGGGCGCTGCTCGGCGAGCGCGTCCAGCCAGTCAAAGGCTTTGTTGATCTCGGTGGGGCTGAAGCCGGCCTGGATCAGGCCGTTCTGGAGGGAGTCGCGGTCGCGGATGAGGTCCGCGTCTTCGCTGAAATAGTGTTCGAACAGGTACAGCAGGACATCCAGAATGCTCTCTTTCATTGCCCCTCGGCCTGCGTCAACGACGCTGTGGAGGTGAAGAAACTAGGGTTTTCGACAGTAGCGACCATAGGCGGCCATTACCTTTCCATCCAGTTCCATGACCAGCAGCATGGCCGACAGCTGGGCCGCCGTCAATCCGCTGCGCTGGATCAATGAATCCATACCCGTTGGGTCATGATCCAGGGCTTTCCACAAGCACTGGTAGTCCGGGTCGGTGTAGGAAGGGGCGCGCTCGGGCGCCGGTCGTGCCTGTTCAGTGGGGGCGTCCAAGCGGGTTCGCAAGGCCCCGGCCAGGGTCTGGGCGAGCGCGGCCAACCCGGCGGTCACCTCGGCCGGCGTCTCCACCAGCGCTGCGCCCTGCCGGATCAGCCGATGGCAGCCGCGGGCGCGGGGATTGCGGATCGAGCCGGGCAGGGCGAACACCTCGCGGCCCGCCTCGGCCGCGCAGCGCGCGGTGATCAGGGCGCCGGAGCGCTCGGCGGCCTCGATCACCAGGGTGCCCAGGCTGAGCCCGGCGATGATCCGGTTGCGTGCGGGGAAGTGCGCCTGGGTTGCCGGCATGCCCGGGGCGTACTCGCTGACCACCGCGCCGGTGGCGGCAATCCGTTCATGCAGCGCGGCATGCCGGGGCGGATAGGTCTGGTCCAGGCCGGTGGCGACCACGGCCACGGTCATGCCCCCGGTCACCTGCAATGCGCCGTCATGGGCGTGGGCATCGACCCCGGCCGCCAGCCCGCTGATGACCGACCAGCCCTCGCCGGCCAGCGCGGTGGCGAAGGCATGCGCGTGCTCGCGGCCGCCGGCAGTGGGCGAGCGGCTGCCGACCACCGCCACCGCCGGGTGCCAGAGCCGCGCCGGGTCACCGTCCACGAACAACGCCACGGGCGGTTCCTCGATCTGGTTGAGCAGCGCCGGGTAGTCCGGATCGGTCACGCCGAGCAGGTGATGGTGCTCCTCGGCCAGCCATGCCAGGGCCTGTGCCAGGTAGCGTTCGTCCGGCAACGCGAGCCGGGCGCGTTGCGCTGGAGTACAGCCGGCGGCCCGCCAGGCGGTCGGGCCGGCCTGCAGGGCGGCCGCCGCATCGGAGAACTGGCGCAGCAGGCGCAGGCGAGGCGGCAGCGCGCCCCCGGCCAGGACCAGGGTGAGCAGGGCGGTGGAGGCGGCAAGGCAGGGAATGGGCATCCCGATACCCTGGCCCGGAAATGACGACGGCGCCCTAGGGCGCCGTCGGATCGCAGGGTAGGACTCCGCCGCGCTTACTGCTTATCCGGATGCAGTGCCGAATAGCCGACCCTGACCGGCTTCACGCCTTCCATCACCAGCGCGTAGCTGACGTTCTCGAACGTGCGGAAGACCATCGCATGGGCAGCGTACTCGTCCGGCAGGGTGACCCGGCCGGCACCGCTGGTCAGCGAATCGTCCATCCGCGACGAGTTCGGGTAATCCATGCGGTGGGCCACATGGCGGCCCTGGCGCCACAGCGAGAACACGGTGCCGTTGTCGACCCCGTTGGCACTGCCGGCGGAGATCGCGATCACATCGCGCGGGCCGCCGGAGGTGAAGGTGTCGGCGACGGCCAGCACGCGCACGTCCAGATCGACGGCCTGCGGCGCGGGCACATGCGGTACGAACTGCAGGTCGTACGGGCGGGCCTCGACCGGAACCAGGCGGTCACCGGCGCGGACTTCACGGCCGTCCACCTGGCCCTGCAGCACCAGCGAGGTCACCTCGACACTGCCGCTCTGTACCCGGCTCACCGTGCCGACGTTGATCTGGGCCAGTTCGTAGCCCAGCGTCTGGTGCCGCTTGCTCGGCACGATGAACGTCTTCCAGAGGTTGCCGCTGCCGGGCGTGGTATCGCCGCGGGCATTGAGGTCTTCGGTCGGCTTGGGCAGGGCGTACTGCACCGTCGGGCGGACCACCGCGTAGCGCTGGCCGACCTGGGCGTTCTCCAGGCCGCGCACATAGGCAGTCTGGCCGGTGGTGGCGCGCAGGCGGTTTTCTTCCAGATTGACCACGTAGGGCAGCGACTTGACCTCGTCGACCACGCTCAGCTGCTTCAGGAAGGGCTCGACCTGCTCCAGCGGGACGCCGTTGATCGGGGCCTCCTGGCGCGGGCCGGGCTGGGCCACGACGCGGTCCAGATAGGCCAGGCTGAGCACGTCACCCGGGTAGATCAGGTGCGGATTCTTGACCTGCGGGTTGGCCTGCCAGATCTCCGGCCACAGCCAAGGCTTCTGCAGGAAACGCGCCGAGATGTCCCATAGCGTGTCCCCTTTGCGCACGACATAGGTATCCGGGTGCCCGCCATTCATTTCCACGGCGGTAGCATAGGTAGCGACGGTCAGCATCGCCACGGCGACGACCGTACGAGTTCGTTCAAACATAGATGTGGTGCCTGATTCCCCAACAGGTTCGCGCACTATAGTCCAGAAACCGGGGCGCGGGGCAAGCGTTGGCGATAGAATCTCGCTGTACGCCGCTTCGACCGGCGCCCCCTACCGGTATTTGCCATGGCCCTCCTGCCCATTCTCGAATTTCCCGATCCGCGCCTGCGTACCAAGGCTGCGTTGATCGATGCTGCCGACGTGACCACGCCGGCGTTCCAGACCCTGATCGATGACATGTTCCACACCATGTACGACGCCCCGGGCATCGGCCTGGCCGCCAGCCAGGTGGACGTGCACAAGCGTTTCATGGTGATCGACGTCAGTGAAGAGAAAGACACCCCGATGGTGTTCATCAATCCTGAGATCATCGCCAACGAAGGCGGCCAGGTCTATCAGGAAGGCTGCCTGTCGGTGCCGGGCATCTTTGCCGACGTCACCCGCGCCAACCAGATCACCGTGCGTTACCTGGATCGCCACGGCGTGGCCCAGGAACTGACCACCGACGGCGTGCTCGCTGTCTGCGTGCAGCACGAGATGGACCACCTGGACGGCAAGCTGTTCATTGATTACCTCTCGCCGCTCAAGCGCGAGATGGTGCGCAAGAAGCTGGCCAAGCAGCGCAAGCACGTTGCCTGAGGTGATTGCAGCGACCGCCGCGCGGGATGACCGCGCGACGTGTCCTGTCGCGCGGCGCCGCACATCGGCGCCGTTTTACGTTCTGTTAGTGGGGTCGCCATGAAGATTGTCTTTGCCGGTACGCCGGCGTTCGCCGTGTCCTCGCTGCGTGCCGCAGCCCGCCACCATGAAGTGGTCGCGGTGTACACGCAGCCCGATCGCCCCGCTGGCCGTGGCCGCGGCCTGGCCCCGTCGCCGGTCAAGCTGGAAGCGATCGCACGTGGCATCCCGGTGTTCCAGCCGGAGAGCCTCAAGACCCCCGAAGCCCAGCAGCAGCTGCGCGACCTGGCGCCGGACCTGATGGTGGTGGTGGCCTATGGGCTGATCCTGCCCAAGGCGGTGCTGACCATTCCAACCCACGGCTGCTGGAACGTGCACGCCTCGCTGCTGCCGCGTTGGCGCGGTGCCGCGCCGATCCAGCGTGCGATCCAGGCCGGCGATACCGAAACCGGTGTCTGCCTGATGCAGATGGACGCCGGGCTGGATACCGGCCCGGTGCTGCTCAAGCAGCACATCGCGATCGGCGCCAACGACACCGGCGGTCAGCTGCACGATCGTTTGGCCGCCTTGGGTGAGCAGGTGCTGTCCGATGGCCTGGGCCTGCTGCGGGCCGGCATCAAGCCGATCGCGCAGCCGCAGCCCGAGGCTGGCGTGACCTATGCGCACAAGCTGGACAAGGCCGAAGCCCGTCTGGACTGGGCGCAGGACGCCCACGCGCTGGCACGCACCGTACGTGCGTTCAATCCGTGGCCGATCGCCGAGGCGATGCTGGCCGGCGAACGCGTCCGCATCCATGGCGCGATCGCGCTGGATGACAACCAGGGCAAGGCCCCGGGCACGCTGCTGGCCGCCTCGCGCGACGGCATCGACATCGCCTGTGGCCAGGGTGCGCTGCGCCTGCGTGTGCTGCAGCGTGAGGGCGGCAAGGCGATCACCGCCGCCGACTACCTCAATGCCCGTCGCGATCTCGGCATGGGTGCCTGACATGACCAACGCGCGTTCCGGCAAGCCTGCAGGCCCCTACACCGCCCATACCGCCCCCGGCGTGCCCACCCGCGTGCTGGCCGCGCGCGTGCTGGCCCAGGTGATCGGCCGCGGCCGTTCGCTCAAGGCCGAACTGGCCACCGCCTTGCCGACCCTGGACGACAGCCGCGACCGCGCGCTGCTGGAGGCGCTGTGCTTTGCCGTGCTGCGTCGCCGTGCCGCGTATGACGCCGCACTGGCGCAATGGATGCCGCGGCCGCTGGGCGTGCGCGAAGACGAACTGCGCGCGCTGCTGCTGGTCGGCTTCGCCCAGCTGGACGCACTGGAGCTGCCGGCGCACGCCGCGCTCTCGGCCACGGTCGACGCTGCGCGTGCGATGGGCCGTGATCGCCAGGCCGGCATGGTCAATGCATTGCTGCGCCGCGCCCAGCGGGAAGGCATTCCGCCGCTGCCGGCGCGCGATGCCTTCCCGCTGTGGATGGCCGAGAAGATCGAACAGGATTGGCCGGACGAGGCCGACGCGGTGTTCACCGCGAGCCTGCAGGCCGCGCCGCTGTGGCTGCGGGTCAACCGCCAGCACAGCACTCGTGAGGCGATGCTGCAGCAGTTGGCGGCAGCCGGTATCGAGGCTGAAGCATCGCGCGTGGGTGCCGATGCGATCCGCCTGCCGGTGCCGGTCGCGGTCTCCGCGCTGCCCGGGTTCGCCGATGGCGCGCTGTCGGTGCAGGATCTGTCTGCCCAGCAGGTGGCCGATGCGCTGGCGCCGCGCCCGGGTTCGCGGGTGCTCGATGCCTGCGCCGCGCCGGGCGGCAAGGCTGCCCATCTGCTGGAGCGCGATCCGACCCTGCAACTGCTGGCGTTGGACATCGATGCGCGCCGGCTCAAGCGCATCAGCGAAACGTTCGCACGCACCGGCGTGGGCCAGAACGCGAAGGTGCTGGCGGGCGATGCAACCGATCCGGCCAGCTGGTGGGACGGGCAGCTGTTCGACACCATCCTGCTGGATGCGCCCTGTTCGGCCACCGGCATCATCCGCCGCCAGCCGGATGTGCTGGCGCATCGCCGCGCGACCGACATCGAGGCGCTGATGGCCTTGCAGGCGCGCCTGCTGGATGCCTGCTGGACGATGCTTACCCCGGGCGGAACCCTGCTGTATGCGACATGCTCGATCCTGCGCGATGAAAACCAGTTCCAGGTCGAAGCCTTCCTGCAGCGCACCCGGGATGCGGGCTTCCTGCCGCTGGGAGAGGCGTATGGCCACGATTCCTGGGCCGGGCGCCAGCGCCTGCCCGGTGAGGACGGTGCTGACGGCTTCTTCTATGCACGTCTGCTAAAGAAGGGTTGAACCGAACCCGGCTAGAATCCCGCCCCATGCTTAAAAACCGCGCATCCCGAGAGTTCTGGCTGCTTGCCCTGATGGCCCTGCTCGTTCTGGGGGCCGGCCTGGGCATGCGTGATCCGTGGCCCTCCGACGAGCCCCGGTTCGCGCTGGTCGCCAAGCAGATGGTGGAGAGCGGGGACTGGCTGTTCCCGCATCGGGGCACCGAGTTGTACTCGGACAAGCCGCCGATGCTGATGTGGTCGCAGGCCGCGCTGTACTCGCTGATCGGCGACTGGCGGGTGGCCTTCCTGCTGCCCTCGCTGCTGGCCGCGCTGGGCACACTGGCCTGCGTCTATGACCTGGGCCGCCGCCTGTGGACGCGGCGGGTCGGGCTGTACGCCGCCTGGGCGCTGCTGTTCGCGCTGCACTTCACCTTCCAGTCCAAGAAAGCCCAGATCGATCCGCTGGTGGTGGTCTTCATCACCCTGGCCAACTACGGCCTGCTGCGGCATCTGCTCAGTGGCCCTGCGTGGCGCTGGTGGTGGCTGGGCTGGTTCGCCGCCGGGCTGGGGGTGATCACCAAGGGCGTGGGCGTCATCGCATTGCTGATGATCGTGCCGGCCGCCGTGGCCTCCGTGCTGGGCTGGCCGCGGGTCAAGCTGCATGTCCGCGACTGGCGGTTCTGGGTCGGGCCGCTGGCCTTCGTGCTGGCGATCGCCCTGTGGCTGGTGCCGATGGTGGTGACCGCACTGGGCAGTGGGTCGGCCGAGTACCGCGCCTATCTGGACGACATCCTGTTCCGGCAGACCGCCAAGCGTTACGCGCAGTCCTGGGATCATCATCAGCCATGGTGGTATTTCCTGGGTACGATGCCGTCGATGTGGATCCCGGCCTTCCTGGCGATTCCCTGGGCGATCCCGGCCTGGCGCCGGCGCCTGCAGCGGCGTGATGCGCGCTACCTGCTGCCGCTGGTGTGGTGGTTGTTGATCGTGCTGTTCTTCTCGATCCCCAACGGCAAGCGTGACGTCTACATCCTGCCGGCGCTGCCCATGTTCTGCCTGGCGTTGGCACCCCTGCTGCCGGGGCTGCTGCGCAAGCGCACCTTCCAGTGGCTGCTGGGCGGCTTCGTGGCGCTGCTGGCTGCCGGCCTGCTCGGCATCGGCATCTCGATGCTGCTGGGGCAGCCGGGCTTCGAGCGCAAACTGATTCTGGATCGCGGCATCGACACCGCGGTGACCTCCGGCCTGGGCTGGGTCGCGGTCGCGTTGGGCTGCTGGGCGGTGCTCACCCTGTGCATCGCCGGCGTGCGCCGCTTCCATCTGGCCGTGGTGGCGACGCTGACCATGGCCTGGGTAGCGTTCGGGCTGATCGGCTACCCGCTGTTCAATGACTCCAGTTCCGCCCGCGGCCTGATGCTGCAGGTCGGTCAACGCATCGGCCCGGAGGCCGAACTGGGTCTGGTCGCCTGGAAAGAACAGAACCTGCTGATGGCCGACCGTGAGGCCGCCACCTTCGGGTTCAACCGGCGTTGGGACCGGCAACTCGCCGACGGAGTCGCCTGGCAGGCCGCACAGCCGCAGCAGCGTTGGCTGCTGGTCCAGGAGGACGCGCTGCTGGCCTGCGTGGACCGCACCAGCGCCGAACTGGCCGGGGTCGCCAACCGTCGCCGTTGGTGGTTGGTAAGGCCGGGCGACATCCACGGCCCGTGTGTGGCCAGTGCCGAAGAACAGGCGCGCGAACGCGCGCTGCACCGGATCGACGGCGATGAGTGAATTCTGTAATGCTGGCCGCCTCCTCGGGCGGATACCGCAGGTCCGTGGGCGCCGGTCGCGTCCAGCGCAATCACGGGCGTGCATGCCTGCGTGTGGCAATCGAGGTTGGCAATGACGTTCTCCGCTGCATCCGAGCCGGCCACGCCCGTTTCCCTGCCGCCGCTGCAGGGGCGTGCCGGTGTGGCCCATTGGATCGCCACCGTGGGCCTGTTCTGCATGCCCGCGCTGGTGCTGACCCTGCCCCAGAACCTGTTGCCCTACGGCATCCTGTTGCTGCTGAGCACGCTGCTGGCGCCGGATTACCTGTGGCGCGCGCGTGGCCTGGCCGGGCAGCCGGTGAAGGCCCTGACCTGGCTGGTGGTGGCCGCGATTGCCTTTGCGCTGCTCTCGATCTATCTGTTCGAGCAGGGCCTGCGCGACATCGACAACCGCTCGCGGTTCGTGGTGATCCCGTGGATCGCCCTGTGGGTGTGTGCACTGCGGCCGGACATCCGCTGGCTGTGGGGCGGGGCGCTGGCCGGCCTGCTCGGCACCATGGTGCTGTCGATCCTGCAGGTGGCCGGCGGCGCGCCACGCGCTGATCTGAGCACCAACGCGATCGTGCTGGCCGACATCGTGCTGGTGCTGATGGTGCTGCTGGTGTTCTGCCGGCCGCACCAGCGCTGGACCTGGGTGATCGTGGGCATGGTCGCCGGTTGCGTGACCATCGTGCTCAGCGGCAGCCGCGGCGTCTGGCTGGCGCTGTTGGCACTGCTGGTGGTGATGGCGATGAGCCTGCGCTGGCGCACCGGCCGCGCGCGCCTGGGCGTGCTGTTGGCGCTGGTGGCGATCGCCGGCACCTTGACCCTCACCATCCCGAGCCTGCGCGAGCAGGTCCGCCTGACCGAGCTCAAGCACGACGTGGTGCGGATGGAGCGCGGTGACAGCGACTCCTCCGCCGGCGCGCGCGTGGAGCGGCTGCAGGTGGCCTATGAAACCTTCCTCGATCACCCGCTGACCGGCGTGGGGATCGGCCATTTCGACAGCGCCATGCAGCGCCTGCCGGTGTGCCGGGATGATCCGAGTGAGCAGCGTTGCCATCTGGGCCACGCGCACAACGATCTGGCCGAGTGGGCCGCGACCCAGGGCGCGCCGGGCCTGCTGTTGCTGCTGGCCATCTACGGCGTGCCGCTATGGGTGTTCACCGGCCTGCACCGGCGCAGCGGCGAGCAGACCTTCCGTGGTCCGGCGGCCGCCGGGATCATGGTGGTGGTGACCTATGTGCTGTGCGGGATCACCCAGTCGATGTTCGCGCATCAGATCACGGCCAGCTTCTACGTCACCATCGTCGGCCTGCTGGCCGGGCTGTCGATCGTCCAGGGGTACACGCGGCGCCTGGCGCTGGCGTCGGCCGGGGCTCAGGCGCCGGGCTGATCCCGCGGCGGGTCGGTGACCGGCTGCCCGTTCTGCAGCATCCACAGCATGATGGTCTTCTGGCGCACGTAATTGGCGCGTACGTAGGCGTAGACCAGGCCGTGCCAGCCATCGCGGAAGCCGCCACGCAGCAGCAGCCCGCGCCAGAACCGCCACGCCGGCGCCAGGATCAGTTTGGGCAGGGTGGCGCGCTTGCCGCGCGCGAACTCGTGCTCGGCCATCATCCGCGCGTAGCGCTGGGTCTTGAGCAGCTGCTGCTCCAGCGAGCGGTAGGGGTAATGGATCAGGTCGCCGCGCAGGGTACCCACCGCACCATCGACGCTGGCCGCCTCATGGATCTCACGCTTGCCGCGCCAGCCGCCATGGCGGCGGTCGAACAGGCGCAGGACCCGGTCCGGGTAGGCATTGCCATGCTTCAGGAACTTGCCGAAGTACGCGGAGAGCCGTGCGAACCGGTAGCCATGGTGGCCGGCGAAGCCGTTGGCCTGGGCGGACAGGATCGCCTCGCGCAGGGTGTCGCTGATGCGCTCGTCGGCGTCCAGGCACAGCACCCAGTCATGCGCGGCCTGCTCGACGCAGAACGCCTTCTGGCTGCGGAAGCCATCGAACCGGCGTTGCAGCACCCGCGCCCCGGCGGCCGTCGCGATCGCCACGGTGGCATCGGTGGATTGCGAGTCCACGACGACGATCTCGTCGCAGAAGGCCAGCGAGGCCAGGCAATCGCCGATGCGGTCGGCTTCATTGAACGCGATAATGCAGGCCGAAATGCGAGGCCGTTCAGTGGGAGCGGTCGAGGAGGACATGATGGCCGAGTACCTGCTGTTTGCGACGGAGCGTTATGCGCTGCCCATTCTCGCCCCTCTGGCGCAGGCGTTGCACGCATCCGGTCAATCGGTGTCGGCCTGGTTCGCCGATGGCGCCGCCGGGGCCTCGCTGCCCGGCGTGCCCAATGTGGCCCTGAACGAGGCGCTGACACTGCGCCCGCGCGCGGTGTTCAGCGCCGCCAACTGGGTGCCGCCGTTCATCGCCGGGGCCAAGGTGCAGGTCTTCCACGGCTTCAACGTGCAGAAGCGCGACAGTGCCCGCGGCCACTTCCGGGTGCGCGGTCTGTTCGATCTGTACTGCACCCAGGGCCCGGCCACGACCACCCCGTTCCGCGAGCTGGCCGCGCGCGAGGGCCACTTCGCCGTGGCCGAGACCGGCTGGCCCAAGCTCGATCCGCTGTTCCGCGATGACGGTGGCTTGAGCGCCGGATTGCGCGTGCCGGCACAGGGCCGCCCGGTGATCCTGTTCGGCTCGACCTTCACCGAGCGGCTGAGCGCCGCGCCGCATCTGTACGAGCAGATCGCGGCCGATATCGGCCGCGGCGAGCACTACTGGCTGCTGACCCTTCACCCCAAGTGCGCCCCGGAGCTGTTCGAGCGCTACCGCGCGCTGGCCGGTGCGCATGCGCGCTTCATCGAGCCGGAACAGGTGATGGCCGCGCAGCGCGCCGCCGATGTGCTGGTCTCGGATACTTCCTCGATCGTCTCCGAGTTCATCGTGCAGCACAAACCGGTGGTGACCTTCCGCAACCGGGTCCCGCAGCCGCACATGATCGATTTCGACGACGCCACCCAGCTGCCGGCGATGCTGGCCCAGGCGTTGGATCCAGCGCCCGCCCTGATGGCCGAGATCCGCCGGTACGCGGACACCATCCATCCGTTCCGCGATGGGTATTCCTCCGAGCGGGTGATCGCTGCCACCGAGGATTTCCTGTCCGGTGAACTCGGCGCGCTCAAGCGCAAACCGTTCGGTGCGTGGACGCGCGGCCTGCAGATCCGCAAGGATCTCGGGTACTGGGGGCCAGCGAAGCGGTAGCGTCACCAGGTAGATCCACGCCATGCGTGGATGCGCTCCTACCAGCGCAGGCGACGCTTCGCCAACGCACGGCCCAACTGCTCGTACACCGCACGCGCCTCCGCTTCCGGCAGGTACTGCAGCACCAGCGGCGTGCCCATGCCTGCACCCGCGGTATCCAGCCATACGCTGGCGGTGCCCAGCCGGCGGTCCAGCGGCGAGCGGGTCAGGCGCAGCGCCTGCAGCTTGTCCAGTTCGGCAAAGCGCCACCAGCGCTGCCACCAGCCACCGCGCACGGCGACGTAGTCGTCATCCAGGTGATAGCCGATGCGCGCCATCTGCCGGTGCGCGCGGAACGCCGACCACGGCAGCCATAGCAGCACCAGCGCCCCCCACGGCCCGCCGTACCAGATCGCCGCCGCCGTCAGCAGCGGAACCAGGCACAGCGCGCCCAGGCACAGCCGCCACCAGCCGCGCCTCTGCACCGGCTGCCAGCGCGCCGGCGGCCACTGCAGGTGTGGCAGCAGATGCTGGACCAGCCCATCGCAGACGGCCGGCGTCGCCAGCGGCGCCAGCTCACGCAGGTCGCGGCGCTCGCCTTCGCCGGGGTTGCCTGCAGCAATATCGATACGCAGTTGCCGGCGCTGGAACCAGCGCTGCAGCGCGCTCTCGCGCAATGTCCACGCCTGGATCCGGCGCCGCGCCACGCTGGTGCGCATGCGGGTTAGAAGCCCACTGGCCACGGTCAGCCGGCGCTCGTGCTCACTGAGCCGGAAGCCGTAATAGCGCAGCAGCGCGAGTCCCACCGACAACACCCGCAGCATCACCCAGAAGCCCACCACGGCGACTACCGCGGCCATGGTCCAGAGCCACATTCCGGGATGCAGGTGGCTGGCATACCCGAAGGCCTGGCGGCCGCCGGCTTCGATCACATCGGAGACGCTGCCACGCGGGAACAACTGCACCATCGCGCCCAGCACTGCCACCACCACGACCCAGCCGCGGTTGGAGAGCAGGCCGATACGGACCACCTCGCCCGGGCTCAAGGCGAGCAGCACATCCTCGGCCGGTTCGGCCGCAGCGGCTTCGCCCTCGGCCGTGGCCGGCACTGCCTGGCCTCGCTGGCGTACCAGGCGCTCCAGTGCGAGCGCCTGATCGAGTTTGAGCACCCGCATTTCCGCTTCGGGTCGATGGCCACCGGCCGATTCCAGCTTCAGCTCGGCCACGCCGAACAGGCGGTGCAACGGGTTCTGGTGGACGACCACGTTGTGGATGCGGGCGAAGGGAATCTCGCGCCGATTGCGCGCGAACACCCCGCTGCGCACGGTGATGGCCGACGCGCCGATCCGATAGCGATAGGTGAGGTACTGCAGCACCGAGTACGCGACCAGCGCCACCACGGCGATCACCGGGCCGAGTGACAGCCACAGCTCATCGCGGTCGCCACGCTGGCCGAACACCACCAGCGCGATCAGCGGTACCAAGCCCTGGCGCAACTGCATCAGCAGCACGAACAGCCACGACCAGGGATGCAGCCGCTGCTCCGGCGCGGCATCAAGCGGCGGCGGGGTACTCACAGCGCGTCGTCGTCCTGGTCCAGCTGGTGCGCCAGGGTGTCGCGCAGGCGCTCGGCATCGGCGCTGTCCAGCCCACTGAGCGTGACCGCACTGAAGCGGCTGCCGGCGGTATGCACGACCAGCGTGCTCAACCCGGCGCTGCGTTCGATCGGCCCACGGCGCAGATCCAGGTGCTGCACGCGCGAGGTCGGTACACGGGTTTCGTTCTGCCAGAGCAGGTCGCGGCGCAGGCCGAGGCCTTGGGCATCCAGCCGCCAATACGTGCGGCGCTGGCGGCGGAACGCGAGGGCCGCACCGATCAACGCGCCGAGTACGACCATGCCGGCCGCACCCCACCAGCGGCCCGGCAGATCAAAGACCACCCAGAGCGTGCCGAGCACGCCGCCGAGCATCAGTGCGCCAGCGATCGCACCACCGAACGCGGCCAGCGAGGCCGAACGCAGCGGCATCGCCTGCCAGTCGGGGGCAGGCAGCAACGGCGGCAGGGGCGGCGGCACGGGAGTGTCGAGGAGATCGGACAAGGCAAGGCGCTCGGCTGGGGAACGGGCCGGGCGCATGCATACAGGTGCAACCGCCCGTGGCGCAGACGGTAGCAGGTTGCCGTGGGCTATTGCGCGGCCTGGATCAGCGCGTCGACATCGAGCAGATGGCCAGCGCGTTCGGCCTTGGTGCGCAGGTACTGCTCGTTCTCGGCGGTGATGTCGCCGGTGACCGGCACGCAGTCGACGACGTCGATGCCGGCATTGCGCAGGCGCTGGGCCTTGGTCGGGTTGTTGCTGAGCAGCTGCACGCGGCTCACGCCCAGGCCCTGCAGCATCGCCACGGCACTGCCATAGCGGCGCTCATCGGCACCGAAGCCGAGCTGGGCATCGGCGTCGATCGTGTCCAGGCCGTCGTGCTGGTACCCGTAGGCGCGCATCTTCGCGGCGATGCCGGTACCACGGCCTTCCTGGTCCAGGTACAGCAGCACGCCGCCGCCAAGCTCTTTGAGCTTGCGCAGGCCGCGCCGCAGCTGGTCGCCGCAGTCGCACTTGAGCGAGCCGAACAGATCGCCGGTCAGGCAGGAGGAATGCACGCGCACCGGCACCACGGCGGACAGATCCGGGGTGCCCACGATGATCGCGACCTGGTCACGCTGGGCCACGCCGCCGCGGAACACCGCGAATTCGGTCATCCCGACCTCGCGCAGCGGCACCGGCGAGCGGGCCACCAGTTCATACGCATGCGCGGCCTGTTCGGCGCCCTGGCTCAGGTCGCACAGCGAGACCTGCGCACAGTCGTCGAAGCGGCGGTCATCGGCGGTCAGCAGCACGCCGACCATCGCCGGCAACAGCAGGCCGAGGCGGGCGATCTCCACCGCGCCATCGTCCAGCGCTTCGCCACCGGTCCAGCCCGGCGGCATCGCACCCGGGTCGCGCAGGTAGCTGAGCGAGGGCAGGGCATCGAAGTCGATGCCGGCCAGCGGCACGCGCGCGCCACGTTCGGCACTTACCCCGAGCACGCGGGCGCGGGTGGCGGTGAGGAACAGGTAGTGGCGATCTTCCGCGGCCGCCGCAAAGGCGCTGAAGCTGGTGCGGGTGCTGCTGTCCAGTGCGATGAACGCCAGGCGCTGGCCGTGGCCATCGTCGATCACCACCGGGCGGCCGGCACGCAGTTCGGCCACCGCGCGCTCGCAGCGGATCGCGGCCGGGTCGCCGAACAGGGAAGAAGCAGGGGACATGTCAGGGGCCGTGGGGGACATCGTGGTTTCCACAGTGGGGACGGATCGCGGCGATTCAATCGCACCAAGGGCGCGACGCTGCGTCGCAGTCAGTGCGGATGGTCCTCGGTGGCATAGGGGTCGTCCTCGCCGCTCTGCGGTGGGCGCAGCGTATAGCGCTTGTAGGTCCACTGATACTGCGCCGGATCGCGCCGGGCGATGCGCTCGATGCCGGCATTGAGGGCGGTGGCCGCGGTGCGCGGGTCGGGATCGGCCACGGCAGGCGAGGTGGCTTCAATATGCAGGGCGAACTCCATGCCCGGGCCGATCCGCTCGCACCAGCCGTACAGCACGGTCGCGCCGGTGCGCTCGGCCAGCCGGTTGACCAGGGTCATGGTCAGCGCCTCTACCCCGAAGAACGGCGCGAACACGCCGTCGCCGGCCTTGGGCTGCTGGTCGGGCAGGATGCCGGTGGCGCCGCCGTCCTTGAGCACCTTGAACAACTGGCGCACGGCCGGGCCTTCGGCGCGCACCTGCTGCACGTTGTCGCCGCCGCGGACCAGCTGCAGGAAGGCATCGCCCACTTCCTCATCCGGCGCCTTGTAGACGATCGCGATCGGCCCGCGCGAGGCCAGCCACTGGTTGAGCAGCTCCCAGTTGCCGTAATGCGGGGCCGCCACGATCACGCCCTTGCCGGCGGCCAGGGCTGCGTCGTACAGCGCCTCGCCGTGGCGCTCGGTCAGGCGGGCCAGGTTGCGATCACGTGGCTGGGTCCACAGGCGCAGGGTCTCGATGGCCTGCAGCGCGGTCGAGCGCAGCACCTCGCGGTGGAGCACGGTCCGCTCGGCCTCGCCCATCTCGGGGTAGGCCAGCTCGAGGTTGCGACGGGTGACGCGGCTCTCACGGGCATTGAGACGTATCCACAGCCAGGCCAGCAGGGAGGCGAAGGCACGCAGCCAGGACCAGGGCAGGCGGGTGAACAGGGCAGCGGCGCGGTAGGCCAGGCGGGCAGTGGTGTGCGGTTTCATCACTGCAAAGTCTAGCCGCTGGCGGCCAGCCTGTCGGCGCGCGGGCGCGTTAAGGTAGTCCGCCTTCAGTTGCGGAGCCCTGCCCATGCTTGTTCTGATCCAGCGCGTCAGCGAGGCCAGCGTCCGTGTCGAGGGGGCCGTGATCGGCCAGATCGGGCACGGTCTGCTGGCCCTGGTGGGCATGGAACCGGGCGACACCGAGGCCCAGATCGGGCGCATGGCCGATCGCCTGCTTGGTTACCGTGTGTTTGGCGATGAGGCCGGAAAAATGAACCGGTCGCTGCGTGATACCGGCGGCGGATTGCTGCTGGTCAGCCAATTCACCCTGGCGGCCGACACATCCAGCGGGATGCGGCCGGGCTTCAGTACCGCCGCGCCGCCGGCGGAGGCTGAACGCGGATTCAACCGACTGGTCGAGATCTGCAGACAAAAACACGCCCCGGGGGTGGAAACCGGCCAGTTTGGTGCCCATATGGTTGTCAGCCTGGTCAACGATGGTCCAGTGACCTTCCTGCTCAGACCCTAGCCCCGGGACCACCGCCCGGGAACGCGGGGCGCCGGGCTGGTATAATGCTAGGTTCTATTCCCTCTCCCAGCCGGTGGCGCGAGCACTACATGGCCAACGAACGTCCTGCCCAGCAAAACGACATCAAGCTTCTGATCAGCAAGGGCCTGGAACAGGGCTACCTGACCTACGCCGAAGTCAATGATCACCTGCCCGACGACATCGTCGATCCGGAGCAGATTGAAGACATCATCGGCATGATCAACGGCATGGGCATCGATGTCCATGAAGTTGCTCCCGATGCAGAAACCCTGTTGCTCAACGATGGCAACACCGGCAACCGCGAAGTCGATGACACCGCGGCCGAAGAAGCTGCCGCCGCGCTGAGCGCGCTCGACACCGAAGGTGGTCGCACCACCGACCCGGTGCGCATGTACATGCGCGAAATGGGTACCGTCGAGCTGCTGACCCGCGAAGGCGAAATCGCCATCGCCAAGCGCATCGAAGAAGGCCTGGGCCAGGTCCAGGCCGCACTCGGCACCTTCCCGGTGTCGGTGGAATCGCTGCTGGCCGACTACGACGCGCACAAGGAAGGCAAGAAGCGCCTGGCCGAAGTGATCGTCGGCTTCAACGACCTCGTCGAAGAAGTCCCGGCCCCGGCCGTGGCCGAAGACACCAGCGACGACGCTGACGATGACGCCGATGAAGAAGATGACGGCGACGACGTCGAGGAAGAGGCCGGCCCGACCGGTCCGGATCCGGAAGAAGTCGCACGCCGCATGCAGGCCCTGAGCGACGCGTATACCGCGTTCAAGAAGGCCGCTGCCAAGGGCGACCGCAAGCCGCTGGCCAAGCTGCGCGACGACATGGCCGCCGTGTTCGTGACCCTGAAGCTGCCGTTGCCGCTGACCGATGTGCTGGTCAAGCAGCTGCGCGACGTCATGGCCTCGATCAAGTCCCACGAACGCCGCGTGCTGAACCTGGCGACCGTGACCGCGCGCATGCCGCGCAAGGACTTCATCCGCTCGTGGGAAGGCAACCAGACCAACCTGGAGTGGGTGGAAGACGCACTGAAGCGCAAGCAGAAGTGGTCCTCGGCCCTGCGTGACGTGAAGGATCAGATCATCGCCGAACAGCAGGCGACGATCGACATCGAGAAGACCACCTGGCTGGAACTGGACGAGCTGAAGGAAATCAGCCGCGCCATGGCCTACGGTGAAGCGCGTGCGCGCAAGGCCAAGAAGGAAATGGTCGAAGCCAACCTGCGCCTGGTCATCTCGATCGCCAAGAAGTACACCAACCGCGGCCTGCAGTTCCTCGACCTCATCCAGGAAGGCAACATCGGCCTGATGAAGGCCGTGGACAAGTTCGAATACCGCCGTGGTTACAAGTTCTCCACGTATGCGACCTGGTGGATCCGCCAGGCCATCACCCGTTCGATCGCCGATCAGGCGCGCACCATCCGTATCCCGGTGCACATGATCGAAACGATCAACAAGTTGAACCGCATTTCCCGTCAGATGCTCCAGCAGTATGGCCGCGAGGCTACGCCGGAGGAGCTGGCCAAGGAAATGGACATGCCGGAAGACAAGATCCGCAAGGTGATGAAGATCGCCAAGGAGCCGATCTCGATGGAAACCCCGATCGGCGACGACGAGGATTCCCATCTGGGCGACTTCATCGAGGACACCAACGTGGAGTCCCCGATCGAGAACACCACCAACATCAACTTGTCTGAAACCGTGCGTGACGTGCTGGCCGGCCTCACCCCGAGGGAAGCCAAGGTGCTGCGCATGCGCTTCGGCATCGACATGAACACTGACCACACCCTCGAGGAAGTGGGCAAGCAGTTCGACGTCACCCGCGAGCGTATCCGCCAGATCGAAGCGAAGGCGCTGCGCAAGCTGCGTCATCCGAGCCGGTCCGAGCAGCTGCGCAGTTTCCTGGATATCGATTGATCGATACCGGCGCATCGCGTTGAAACCCGACAGACCCCGCGCAAGCGGGGTTTGTTTTTTGGGGCGGGTGGCGGCGCGTGGTGTACTCGAGCCTAGCGGCGGCGCAGCGGATGGAGGGGTGTTCGACGGGGTCGGGATCGCCAGGCTGATTTGGTGATTTCGTTGCGTGTTGCGTAACTTAATTACGGATTTTTTCTCGGTGTTCTCCGGGGTGATGTTATTTCAATCAATGGCTTATATGTTTAACTGGGTTGCGGTTCGCCGAAGATTGGCGTATAGATTTGTAACTTAACTCGTCCCGAAACTCAGGCCATGGCCCGTCCCCGTACCGTCCAGCTCCAGACGCTGTTCGACAACCTGCCTGCCGGCGAGGTCGTATCAGCTGCCGATCTCGTCGATCGCCTGGGGGTTACCCGGACAACGTTGAGTCGTCTTGTCGCCGAGGCCGGGGACCGCGTGGTGCGACTTGGCCGCACCCGCGCCACGGCCTATGCCGTCCGCCAGCAGACCGCCGCGGGCAGCGAGTGGCCGCTGTTCCGGCTGGGGCCGGACGCCACCCTTGAAGAACTAGGCACGGTCGTGGCACTCACGGGCGAGACCTTCCACGTGGCGACCACCGCCGCACGCCCCAATCTGACCCGTTCGCCAGACGAGACCGTCGACGGCCACTTCCCGGGGCTGCCGTGGTACCTGGACGACCTGCGCCCGCAGGGCTTCCTCGGTCGCACCTTCGCGCATCGTCGCGGGCGTGACCTGGGCGTCCCCGACGACCTCAATCGATGGCAATTGGGTGACACCCTGCAGGCGCTGGTGCGTGCAGGCGGCACCGAGATCGGTGATCTCCTGCTGGGCGGCGATGCCGTGCAGATGGCGTTGCGCGCGCTCGATGCGCCTGGCGATCATGTCCTGCCCGGGCAGCGCGCACGTCGTTATCCCGAGCGCGCGGCGGCGGCACTGGAAGGCGAAGACGTCGGATCGTCGCCGGGTGGCGAGCAGCCGAAGTTCACTGCCACGGTGGAGCATGAGGGAGGGCGCTATGCGGCGCTGGTGAAGTTCGCGCAGCCCACCGCAGGCGAGGCCGCAGAACGCTGGGCAGACCTGCTGGTCTGCGAGCACCTCGCCCTGCAGTGCCTGCGCGACGCGGGCGTGCCGGCAGCAGCGTCCGAGATCCTCCAGACCGACACGCACACGTTCCTGGAAGTGCAGCGCTTCGACCGCACTGTCGACGTGCTCGGCCGGCGTGGCTTCGTCTCGCTGCTGGCGCTGTCCTCGGCCTTCGCTGGTGACGTGACCGTGGACTGGGGGACGGCTGCCGACGCGCTGCTGACGCAGGGCTGGGTCGATCGCGACGCGCAGGCCGCGATGGGAAGGCTGCACGCGTTCGGCCGACTCATCGGCAACAGCGACATGCATCAGGGCAATCTGGGTTTCCACCTGGTCGATCGCGGCCCGCTGCCGTTGGCGCCCGCGTATGACATGCTGCCGATGTCACTGGCACCCTCGCGCACAGGGGTGCTGCGTGCGGCTGCGCCGCTCGCCTCCATCGCGCCGGAGCGCAGCGGCCAGCTCGCACACCTGCACTGGGCAGCGCCGCTGGCAGTGGACTACTGGCAACGTGTGGCCGGTTCGGCGCTGCTGCGCTCGGGCGTGCTGCGTGACCTGGCGGCGGAGAATGCGCGTCGGGTGCAGGCGATGGGGCAGCGTTTCGGCTGATGTGACGGTCTGCAGTGGAAAGCGCCTGCGGGCCTCCACTACACTGTGCGGCCGCAAGGGCCTATAGCTCAACGGTTAGAGCAGAGGACTCATAATCCTTTGGTTGAAGGTTCGAATCCTTCTGGGCCCACCATCGAATCAGGCACCTGGCATCAACCGTACTGCCGATTCGCAGGTGCGGCAGCTTCTTCCATAGTCACGGCGACGCACTTCTTTTGTCGAGAAGGTGATTTGCGAGTTGCTTGCCGCGGCGCAATTGGGTGCCGTCCAGACCAGCTGCGGCATTGTTCAAGAACGAGGCGCCATAGCGACTTGAACCTGTGCGGAAGTATGCTTCCGCGTATGCATAGGCCATGACCGGGTCTTTCGAGGCCAATGTGCCGTTCTTGTAGATGTCGCTCAAACGCACATATGCGTTTGATTCGCCGGCCGCTCCCGCGGACTCGAGGAATCTGACGGTGTTCTGCTTGTAGTCACGGATCAGATCCGGATCCAGCGAGTTATGTTCGTCTTCAAAAATCCTCGAAGCGTATAGCGCGTAATCGAGCTGGGCGCGGATGTTTCCATGCTCGGCGGCATGGGTGATCGCGGTGAACACCTCTTCACGACTCAGCGGCTCAAGCCAAAGATCCTTGCAGAGCTCGTCGGTCGTACTCCTGACGTGGCCCGTGGTGGCGGAGGCCTCGCGATCAATCTGACAACGCAGATTTGTTTCAACCAGTTCGTATGTCGTCGTGGCACTGGCATCGGCAGGATGCTCGTCGCCTGCCTTCGCCGAAGGCCTGGTCGCCTGGTCCATCAGGCCCGGCGTTCCGGATGCTTCCTGATCTGATCGCGCAGCCGGGTCAGAGGCTTTAGATACTTCGTCAGCAGTGTTTGGCAAGGGCGTGGAATTTTGCCGGATAAGCGATAGTCCAGCGGTTCCTGACAACGCGACAACCATGACAGACGCCACTACAACTACCTTGCGTTTCATCGTGTATCCGGTCCCCTGAAAACCCAGCGTCGGCTGAGCGTAGATTCATAAGGCATCTGCTGCTCTCAGCATGCTGCGGCCAGGATCGGATGCCAACAGCCATGAGCCCGTGGGCCGTGCGGCATTGAAGGTTTCACCGGAAACTTCTGCCGCGACGTCCCGCACTGCATATGAAATCGCATGGAATAGGAATATACAAAAATAGAAGCACAGGACATTTCGTTATTGTTAAGTGTGTGTCAACTATCGTTCCGCCCCGGTTTGCGGCGCCAGTAATGGCTTTGCCGATTTCGCGATGTGGTTTTTCGCATCGCTTCCTGTGCGCGTGGCGATAGTGAAGCGCAGTTTTCCATCGGCCTTGTGTCGATGGCTTTCAGAGAGGTTGATTCATGAAGTTTCTCATTATCCCGGCAGCCCTTGCCGTGACATTGCTTGTGTCCGGTTGCACAACCAGCAGCTGGATCCAGGCGGCCGGTGGCGTGATGCAGGCAAAGGATGACTATGACAAGCAGGCGCGCAACCGGCGCCTCCGCGATGCCAACGCGGCGGCAGCACGTGCGCGCCGGCAGTGAGCGCCGCCCCCATGACCCAGGCGATCCTGCTGGCGTGTGGTGTCTGCGCGAGTCTGTCCGCATGCATGCCCAGCGTTCTTCAATATGACCGCGGCAATCCGGTCGTGATGAGTTCGCTGCAGCAGGGGGCGAGCCGCGAGTCGGTCCTGAGCGCCGCGGGACGGCCGCAGGACGCAATGGTGCTCCCCGGCATCAACGGCGTCTGTTACAACTATCTCCTGCGCAACCGCGGCAACAGCTCGCCCTACTATGTGGCCTTCAACGCGCAGGGGCGCGTGGTCAACGCAGGCTATATCGCCTGCGAGAAGGCTCTCGCTGCCGGGTACCTGGATTCCAGTGAGCCGATCAAGCCGCGCTACTGATTGAACGACAACGCGATGCGCACGCGCGTCATCGCAACAGCGATGGCGCCTGGTCGATCCGCCACGAACCATTCAACGCAAGCACCACCGCGAACGTTCCGCACAGCAACACGTCGGCCTCGTTGTTCTCGCGCAGGGAGCGATCCGCCCCCGGCAGCATGAGTACCTCCATCTCGCCGATGAACGCATGCCGCTCGTGATGTCGGGCGCGGACCATCACGCGATACGGCCCGCACAGTGTGCGCACCACCGGACGGCTGCCTGCGGCCCGTGCCGCCTTGATCAGGTCGATCACGTTGCCGCGCGGCATGCGCCAGACGATCCGCTCGGGTTGGCCGAACCACTCCAGCGCCTTCACCTCGCGGGTGTGAAGGGCGCGCTTGGGGGGCGTGCGGCTCAAGGCCAGCGCTGCGCGACGGCTGCGCAAGGCAATCCACAGCATGCTGCCCACGATGAACAGCCCGGCGGCCAGCAGGTACACGAACACCAGCCCAAACCAGGGTGAGCTGTTGGGGATACCGAACAGCATGGCAAAGAAGATGAGCAGCATCATCCCCTTGAGCCACTCGACCTTGGTGTTCCTTGTCGCCATGCCGGATCCCTTGAGACACCCGCAACACGCGGGGAGCCGGCCATTCTGACCCGGCAGGGGGCGCTCGTCAGCGGTTGGGTGGCTTCTTTCGCAGGCTGAGGACGACGATGGCGATCACCGCTGCGATAGCGACCGGGATGAGCATCAAGCCGACGATGATGATCCAATGGTAGATACTGAAACTGCCCATGCGTAAGACCTTCCGTTGGTTGCTTCAATCCTACTATCTTGTCAGTAGGCGGCATCGGGAACTGGGTGGTGGCGCCCATAAGCCGGAACGAACTCCCGCACGGCGCCTTTGGTCCCCGTGTCATTCGGCAGGTGTCGCGGTGCCGGCGCCTTGCTAAAACATCCGTCAACCACCTCTCAGGCCATGGATGATGAAGCGACGCTACTCAATGCTGTGCGGCTGCCTGGTAACGCTGCTCCCCGCGGTTACGTACGCGGCTGTGGACCTTACGGCGCTGGACAAGGACATGGTCGGCCCACGCACCGAGGTCCTCGTGCTGGGCAGCGTGCACCTGAGCGAGCACGAGGCCTTCGATCCCAAGGCGCTGGATCCGCTGCTGGACAGGCTGGCGGCCTTCAAGCCCGGCTACATCACCATCGAAGCCATCAGCGGCGAGCAGTGCGATCTGGCCAAGCGCCATGCGGCGGTCTACGGCGATGACTACTGCGCCAGCACGGACACCGCGAAGACGGCCACGGGATTGGAGGTGCCGGCGGCGATCGTACAGGTCAACAGGACGTTGGCGGCCTGGCCGGCTGCCCCCACCGCCGCGCAGCGTCGCCAACTGGCCGCCCTGTTCCTTGCCGCTGGCGAACGGGCGTCTGCCTACGTGCAGTGGCTGCAGCTGCCCGTGGCCGAGCGACGCGCGGGCGACGGCCTGGACGGCAGCCTCGTCGAGCTGCTCAAGCAGATTCAAACGCGCAAGAACGAGAGCTACCAGATCGCTGCGGTCCTGGCCGCGCGGCTCGGTCTGCAGCGCGTGTACGCCGTCGACGACCATACCGGTGACAATCACCAGATCGCCGACCGCAAGGCGTTCAGCGCCGCGCTCCAGCAGGCGTGGAGTGGGTATGGCCCCACGTTCGATGCCATGACGGAACGCGAAGCGGCCTTCATCGCGTCCAACGATCTGCTCTCGCTGTATCGCAGCGTCAACGATCCCGCGGCGCTGCAGGTGCTCGCCGAGTCCAACGTGCGCCCGACACTGGCCGCCGTGTCACCGCAGCACTACCCCCAGATCTGGGTGCAGGGCTGGGAAATCCGCAATCTGCGCATGGTCGCCAACATTCTCGAGGTTGTGCGTGACCACCCCGGTTCCCGCGTCCTGTCCATCGTCGGCGCTTCGCACAAGCCCTGGTTTGATGGTTGGCTGGGGCAGGTCTCGGGGGTGGATATCGTGGAGGCACAGGACGTTCTCAAGGAGTAGGAGGGCACCGCAGCACCCTCCACGCTGCCTCAGAACCGATAGCCGACTTCCGCACCGACGATGCGCGGGCGGTCGATGGGACCGTAGTAGTTGCCGTCACGGCCGAACGCCAGGTTGTCGAAGATCAACCCGTTGATGCGCCGCTTGTTGGTCAGGTTGTCGACGTACACGCGCGTGCTCCACGGCCCGGTTTCATAGCCGAGCTGCACGCCGAGGATGGCCACAGCCGGCTGGTAGGCGCGATTGCGTTCGTCCAGCGCCATGCGGCCATTGAACGATGACTCCACGCGCGCGAACAGCCCGGAGCGGTGCTGGTAGCGTGCGGCAAGATACGCCGTGTACTGCGGAGTGAGTTTGACGTCGTTGCCGGCCAGGCTTTCATTGGCGCCGACGAACAGCTTGCGGTACTCGGCGTCCACGTAGCCCGCGTTGGCGGTCAGCGTCAGGCCTGGCAGCACCTCCAGCGCGCCTTCCAGCTCCACACCGCGCGAGCGGATGGACGCATCCGAGCCTACGTAGTCCGAGGAAATCGGCCGGCCGTTGGCATCGGTGGCCAGCTGGATTTCCTGCCAGTTGTCCGAGGTGATGTGGAACACCGCGCCACCGATATGCCCGCGCCCGCCGAGCACGTTCATCTTGAAGCCGAGCTCGTGGCTCCACATCATTTCCGATTCGTAGCGCAGCACTTTGTCGTTGACGACGTCGCTCTGCGCGGCCGCCAGATTGAAGCCGCCCGGAATGTAGCCCTTGGCGGATGCGGCGTAGAACGAGAGCGTGTCGCTGGCGTCGTAGCGCAGTGACACGCGTGGCAGCGTGGCAGTGAAGGTGTGTGCGAGCTCGGCATCGCGATAGAACACCAGGCCGCCCGGGCCCAGATCGAGCGTGCCTTCGCGCTGGCGGGTGGAGCGCTTGGCCTGCTCATGGCGCAGGCCAACGCTGGCGGTCAGTTTCGGCAGCGAGGGTGGGGTGTAGCTGGCCGTGCCGAACACGCTGTAGTCCTGGCCATCCGAGCCCTGCAGCGGAGCGAGGTCATAGCTGCCCAGGCCGCGCAACGGCGGGCCGACCAGCGTGCCCAGGATGGAGTCCTTGTGGTGCCGGTAGGTGGAGATGCCGGCGATGTAGGTCAGGGCCTGATCGCTGGGGGAGCTGAAGCGCAGCTCGCCGTTCCAGCTGTGCTGTTTGTCGTAGATGCGGCCGGCCAGCGCGGGTGTGGCGGTCATGTCGAAGTCGTAGCCGGCGGAGGTGTCCTCCTCTTGGCGGTAGGACAGGGCCGCATCCAGAGTGCCGCCGGACAATTGCCATTGCGCGCTGGTGCCGGCGACGGTTTCATTCCTGGTGGTGCGCTTGGGCGCATCGTTGATGTAGGTGAAGTCACCGGTACCACGGCGGCCGTTGTAGAGATCGCCATAGGTGCGGTTATACAGACCGACATCCAGCGGCAGATATTCGTACTCGAACATCCCGGGTGCACGCGTGCCCAGGTGATAGGCGATCGCATTGATGGCCAGCGTATCGGTCGGTTCCCAGCGCAGTTTGCCCTGCAGATAGGTCTCCTTGACCTTGCTTTTTACGCCATTGAACGGCGTGAGGTTCTTGAGGTGGCTGTCTTCGTCCGAGGCCATGAACGCCACCGAGCCGAACAACCGGTCGCTCTTGCCCAGCGCGCCGCCGAGGAAACCATCCACGCTGCTGCCGTGGCCGTTGCCGAACGAGGTGACGCCGACATTGACCTCGCCCTCGGTGGTGGCCGACGGTGCGCGCGTGCGCACCAGCACCAGGCCGGATTCGCTGTTGGCACCGTACAGCGTGCCCTGTGGCCCGCGCAGGATCTCCACCGACTCCACATGGTTCAACACCGCGTTGCTCAACTCGCGGAACGGAATGCCATCGATATAGACCGAGGCCCGGTTGACCAGAAACGGGTTGGACTCGATGCCGCGGATGGAGATGAACATGTCGCTGAGCTGACCCATCACGTTGAACTTCACGTTGGGGGCCAGCTTGTCCAGGTCGCGGAACTCGGTGACGTGCGCTTCTTTGAGGGCTTCGCGGTTGAGCACGGTGACCGACATGTCGCTCTTGAGGTACGGGGTAGCGCGTTTGCTGCCGGTTACTACGATGCCGTCCAGTTCGGTGGCCTTGGTAGCCGGGTTGGTCTGGGCATGGGCGGGTGCGCTGGGCAGCAACTGAAGCGCGGCGAGCACGGCGCCGGCAAGTACAGCGTGTTTCACGAGGAGCCTCTGGGGGTGGTGGCGCGCACCACGGTGATGGGGAGGAGTCGTGAATGTTATTGTGTAACAATGAGGTGCTGCCGCTCCATTCCCGGCAGGGCGGATCCAGAACTGGACACCTGATGACCTGCGCCACTGCCACGCCAGCGACAGCGGTGGCCGCCCGTGTGGCGGCCGAAGCCGGCCGTCCGCTGGACGCCTGCGTCGGCAGCGCCGACGGCTCGGTGCTGATGCTTCGCCACACGTTCGCCGCGGCGCAGGGCACGATGGGTGAGGGCGGTGCGTTGCGCATCGGGCTGCTCACGGCGGGCGGCGGTGCGTTGTATCAGCGCACGGCGCTCGGACGCATCGCGCAGCCTTGGCGCCCAGGCGCGTTCAATCTGGTGTTGCCGGACTGCCCGGGCGAATTCCGCAGCCCAGCGCTGGCGCTGCTGGGCCTGGCCATCGACGCGCGGCATCTGCAGGGGCACGACTTGCGCTTGGAGCAGCTGCATCGCGCAGCATCGGCGCTGCATGGGGACCCGGTGATCGCCTCGGTGATGGGGGCGCTATGGCACTGCGCTGAAGCGCATGCAGGCTCAGCCGCGTTCTTCGAGCACGGTGTCGATCTGGTGCTGAAGCGGTTGGCGGGACTTCCGATTGCGTCGCCCCCGACGCGACGCGCGTTGTCGCCAGCGCACGTCAAGCGCGTGCAGGAACTGATCGATGCCCATCTCGGCGATGACATGGGCGTTGCCCGCATGGCGCAGGAAGTCGGGCAGGAAGCCAGTGGCTTCAGTCGTGGCTTCCGGCTGGCGACCGGCATGACGCCCTACGCGTACCTCACCTGGCGCCGGATGGAAGCGGCCAAGCCGATGCTGCTGGCCGGCCGCAGCGTCACCGAGGTCGCCCTGGCGATGGGCTATGCCAACCCCGGCAAGTTCGCCGCGGCGTTCCGGCGGGTGACCGGGCAGGCACCGTCGCGCTGGGCAGGCAACGCGCGAGGTGAACTGGCTGGCCATGTTTGAGGCCATCGGAGGACTGCGCTATCCTGCGCGCCGCTTTCGCTGCCCCGGCAGGACCCTTGTGATGACGCCACCCTGATACCGCGTTGACGACGCGCCGGCCCTTGCGCTGGCTCAGGGAGTGCTTTGTCTTCATCACACAACGCGCCGTGCGCATCGCCGGTGCGTGGAGTCTGTCCATGTCTGTGTCCTATCCGCTGCGCCAGCAATGGCTCGGCAACATCCGCGGTGATCTGCTGTCCGGCGCCGTGGTCGCCCTCGCGCTGATTCCCGAAGCGATCGCGTTTTCCATCATTGCCGGGGTCGACCCCAAGGTCGGTCTGTACGCTTCGTTCTGCATCGCGGTGGTCACCGCCATCGCCGGCGGCCGGCCGGGCATGATCTCCGCGGCCACCGGCGCGATGGCGCTGGTGATGGTCGATCTGGTCCGCGACCACGGCCTGCAGTATCTGCTGGCCGCGACGATCCTGGCCGGGCTGCTGCAGATCGTCGCCGGCGCGCTCAAGCTGGGTGCCCTGATGCGCTTCGTCTCGCGCTCGGTGATCACCGGCTTCGTCAACGCGTTGGCCATCCTGATCTTCCTTGCGCAGTTGCCCGAGCTGATCGGGATGCCATGGACGGTGTACGCCGTGTGCGCGGCCGGTCTGGCGATCATCTACCTGCTGCCGCTGCTGACCCGCGCGGTGCCTTCGCCGCTGGTGGCGATCGTGGTGCTCACCGGGCTGTCGATCTGGCTGGGCCTGGACATCCGCACCGTCGGCGACATGGGCGCGCTGCCGGACAGCCTGCCGACCTTCCTGCTCCCCGATGTGCCGCTCACCTGGGAGACCCTGCGCATCCTGCTGCCGGTCTCGGCCACGCTGGCGGTGGTGGGGCTGCTGGAGTCGATGATGACCGCGCAGATCGTGGAAGACATGACCGACACCCCCAGCCAGCGCAACCGTGAGTGCGCTGGGCAGGGCCTGGCCAACATCACCGCCGGGCTGTTCGGCGGCATGGGTGGCTGCGCGATGATCGGGCAGTCGGTGATCAATGTGTCCTCCGGCGGCCGTGGCCGGTTGTCCTGCCTGGTGGCGGGCGTGCTGTTGCTGCTGCTGGTGGTCTACGGCGCGGAGTGGGTCCGGCAGATTCCGATGGCCGCGCTGGTCGCGGTGATGATCATGGTCAGCATCGGCACCTTCCACTGGCGCTCGTTCGCCGAGTTCCGGCTGCACCCGAAAAGCTCCTCGGTGGTGATGCTGGGCACGGTGGTCGTCACCGTGGCCACGCACGATCTGGCCAAGGGGGTGCTGACCGGGGTGCTGCTGTCGGCGCTGTTCTTCGCCCGCAAGGTGGGCCGGATGCTGGACATCGCCGAGGCCGACACGGCCGATGGCACCCGGGTCTACACGGTCAGCGGGCAGGTGTTCTTCGCCTCGGCCGGGCAGTTCGCGGCGGCCTTCGACCTGCTGCATGTGCCTGAGCGCGTGACCATCGATCTGAGCGGCGCGCACTTCTGGGACCTCAGCGCAGTGGGCGCGCTGGAACGGGTGACCGGCAAACTGCGCGCACGCGGGGCGCAGGTGGAGGTGATTGGACTCAATGCGGCCAGCCAGACACTGGTGGAGCGCCTGGGACACGGCGACCGCAGCACGGGCGTTCACTGAACACGGTCAGGATTCGGCACTCAATATCGCTGGCATGACGCCGTTATCCAGCTGAGTCCCTTCTCTGGGCCGGTGCCGTCGCGGTGCCGGCAGGCGATATCTGCACAGGGCAGGGCAGTGGCATCGATCCCCGCTGGCCGCGCCGTGATTGCACCGCGCGCGTGCCGGCCCGCAATGGACTGCGTGTTTCCGTGGCGGCGCATGCGTGCGCCCGCCGGTATGCCCTTTTTCCGGAACCGCCCCCATGCCCGTGTCCCGCCCCACTGCTTCCAAGCGCTCTGGCAGCATCGCCAACCGACTGATGCTGGGTACGGCGTTGATCGCCATGCTCTGCTTCGGTGTCACCGCTGCCATCAGCTATCGCGAAGCCAGCGCGTCGCTGGTGGATGCCTCCCGCCACACCATGCAGAGCGAGGCCCAGGCCGAAGCGCTGCGGGTGAGTGGTGATCTCTCCAGTGCTTTCGCCACCAGCCAGGCGCTGGCGCAGAACCTGCTGGTGCAGCGCGCTGCGGGAACGCTGTCGCGGGCGACGGTGTCTGCGGTGATCCACCAGCAGGTGCAGGTGCACCCGGAATGGGTGGGCTTCGGCACGTTGTGGGAACCCGACGCCTTCGATGGCAAGGATGCCGAGTTCGTCGGCGCCGAGGCACACGATGATACCGGCCGGTTCATGAGCTACTGGGCCTGGCACGACGGCGCGCCGATGCAGGATGCGCTGACCGGCTATGACGTGCCCGGCGATGGCGACTGGTATCTCAAGCCGAAGGCGCTCAAGCGGCAGACCGTCGCCGAGCCCTACACCTACGAGATCGGCGGTCAGAAGGTGCTGATGACCACGCTGTCCACCCCGGTGATCGATGACGGCAGCTTCCTCGGGGTCGTGACGGTGGACTTCGCCCTGGCCGCATTGCAGAAGCACCTCGCCGCGCTGCGCCCGATGGGCGAAGGCCATGTGGAACTGATCTCGCCCGGCGGCATCGTCCTGGCCGCGAAGGACGCCAACGAGATCGGCAAGCGTCGCGAGGATGCGCTGACCACGCAGGTACTGGCGGCGGTCAAGGCAGACAAGACCTTTGATGCCTTCGAGCCGGATGCGGCAGGCAACGTGAAGACCTACGTGCCGCTGCGCATCGGCGGCAGCGAGGAGCATTTCGCGCTGGGTGTGATCGTGCCGCATGCGCTGATCACCGCGCAGGCACGTGCGCTGCTGTGGATCATCCTGGCCGTTGGCCTGGGCGCGGCACTGGTGCTCAGCGGCAGCGTGTACGTGCTGCTGCGCCGTCAGGCGATCCGTCCGTTGGCCGATGCCGTCCGCCTGTCCGCAGACGTGGCCGAGGGGCGTCTGGATACACCGCTGCCGCCCGCGCGCAATGACGAAGTCGGCCGCCTGCTCGAATCGATGCAGCGCATGCGCAGCCAGCTGCGCGCAGTGATGGCCGCGCAGGGTGAGATGGCCCAGCGACATGAGGCGGGCGAGCTGAGTTACCGCATGGACGCGCAGACCTTCCCCGGCGAGTACGGCAAGATGGTGGAAGACACCAACCAGCTGGTGGGCGCCAACATCGCAGTCACCCGCCGCCTGGTCGAGGTGATGCAGCGCTACGCGGTCGGTGACCTGAGCCAGGACATGGACCGCCTGCCCGGCGAGCAGGCCGCTTTCACGGCTGCAATGGATACCACCAAGGCCAACCTGCGTGCCATCAATACCCAGATCGGGGATCTGGCCGGGGCGGCGGCGGTGGGTGATTTCAGCCAGCGTGGCGATGTGGTGCGCTTCGACCACGACTTCCGCGCGATGGTGGAAAACCTCAACACCATGATGCAGGTCAGCGATGACAACCTGCAGCAGATCTCCGCGCTGCTGCGCGCCATCGCCGCGGGTGATCTCACCGCACGCATGCGTGGTGAGTTCCATGGCGTGTTCGCCCGGATGCGTGACGATGCCGATACCACGGTGGCGCAGTTGACCGACATCGTCGGCCGGATCCAGCAGGCCACCGGCAGTATCAACCTCGCCGCCGGCGAGATCGCCGCGGGCAACAGCGACCTGTCGCGCCGCACCGAGCAGCAGGCTGCCAGCCTGGAAGAGACCGCCGCATCGATGGAGGAACTCACCTCCACGGTTCGCCAGAATGCCGACCACGCGGTGCAGGCCAACCAGCTCGCCGCCGGCGCTGCCGAGGTGGCTTCGCAGGGCGGTGTGGTGGTCGGCCAGGTGGTGACCACCATGGCGGGCATCGAGGCCTCGTCCAAGCGCATCGCCGAGATCATCTCGGTGATCGACGGCATCGCGTTCCAGACCAACATCCTGGCGCTGAACGCTGCGGTGGAAGCCGCGCGTGCCGGCGAACAGGGCCGCGGTTTCGCGGTGGTGGCCACGGAAGTCCGCGCACTGGCGCAGCGCTCCGCCGGGGCGGCCAAGGAAATCAAGACCTTGATCGACGACTCGGTCACTCAGGTCAGCGCGGGCTCGGCCCTGGTGCAGACCGCCGGCCGCACGATGGAAGAGATCGTCACCGGCGTGCGCCGGGTCAACGACATCATGGCCGAGATCTCGGCAGCCTCGAAGGAGCAGTCCGCCGGTATCGAACAAGTCAACCAGACCATCACCCAGATGGACGAGACCACCCAGCAGAATGCCGCGCTGGTGGAGGAAGCGACGGCGGCCGCGCGTGCGATGGAAGAGCAGGCGCAGCAGCTGGGCACGGCGGTGGCGATCTTCCGCCTGCAGGCCAGTGCGGCGGCGGCGGGCACACCGGCGCGTCGTGCCACGCCCGCGCGGACCGCTGCGCGCGTGCCCGCAGCAGCAGTGGTCGGCGAGGACTGGCAGACCTTCTGATCCGGACCGGCGCGCCGGTGCCAACGGCGCGCCGGCAGGGCCGGTTCACCCGGTGCTCACCGCCGGGCATTGGTAATCGGCGCTATTCTGTTTGCCGATGGTGAGCACATGACCTCTCGTTCCGACCGGCTCGGCCTGACCGCGTTGACTGCCCTGGTGGTCGGATCGATGATCGGCGCCGGCATCTTCTCACTGCCACAGAACATCGCGCGCAGCGCCGGCCCGGGTGTTGCCTTGATCGGCTGGATGATCAGTGGCCTGGGCATGTTGATGCTGGCCTTCGTGTTCCAGAATCTGGCCAACCGCAAGCCCGAGCTGGATACCGGTATCTACGCGTACGCGCGCGCCGGGTTCGGCGATTACATCGGCTTTTCCGCGGCGTGGGGCTACTGGGTCTGCTCGCTGCTCGGCAACGTCAGCTACTTCGTGCTGATCTTCAGCGGCCTGGGCTATTTCGTGCCGGCCTTCGGCGAGGGCAATACCTGGCAGGCGGTGGCATGCGCCTCCGTGCTGCTGTGGGCGATGCACGCAATGATCCTGCGTGGCATCCGCCAGGCCGCCTTGGTGAATGCGGTCGTCACCGTCGCCAAGATCGTGCCGATCGTGGTGTTTCTGATCATCGCCGCCGTGGGCTTCAAGGCCGATATCTTCACCGGCGAGTTCTGGGGCACGGCCGAACTGGGCAGCCTGGGTGAGCAGCTGCGGGGCATGATGCTGATCACGGTCTGGGTGTTCATCGGCATCGAGGGTGCCAGCATCTACTCGCGGCGCGCGGCCAGGCGTTCGGATGTCGGGCGCGCGACGATCATCGGGTTTGTGTGCGTGCTCGCGCTGCTGATGCTGGTCAACCTGCTGTCGATGGGCGTGCTGCGCCAGGAAGCGCTGGCACAGGCGCGCAATCCCTCGATGGCCTTCGTGCTGGAGGCCATCGTCGGGCCCTGGGGCGCCACGTTGATCATCATCGGCATGATCGTCTCGGTGCTGGGGGCATTGCTGGCATGGGTGCTGCTGTGCGCCGAAGTGCTGTATGCGGCGGCGGGGGATGGCACGATGCCGGCCTTCCTCGGGCGCGAGAACGCACGACAGGTTCCCGCCAACGCGCTGTGGCTCACCAACGGGCTGATCCAGTTGTTTCTGATCATCACCCTGTTCAGTGCCGGCACCTATACCAGCCTGGTGCTGCTGGGCGCATCGATGAGCCTGGTGCCCTATCTGTTCTCGGCCGGTTACGGTGCATTGCTGGCGCTACGCGGGGAAACCTATGGCGGGCAACCCGGGCTGCGGGTCCGCGATCTGCTGGTGGCCGGTCTGGCCACGGTATACGCGCTGTGGCTGGTCTATGCCGGTGGTCTGTCACAGGTGCTGCTGTCGGTGTTGCTGTACGCACCGGGCATCGCCATGTTCGCGGCCGCCAAGCACCAGCATGGGCAGCGGATATTCACCCGGGCGGAGCAGGTGATCGTGGCGGGCGTGATCGTCGTTGCCGGCTGGGCGGCGTGGGGTCTGTACCAGGGTGATCTACACCTGGCGTGAGCCCAACGGGATCGACTCAGCCCTCCCGATGGCCGCGCGCCTCCGGTTCGTTCAGCAGATCGATGGGTGTCTCAACACCGCGGCCGACGCTCCACAAAAAAGCCCGGTCAATGACCGGGCTCTTCATCCACGCCTGCGCGCTGCTTACCAGCGCATGCCGGCGAAGGGGTTCCAGCTGGTATCGCCCTTTACCTTTTCAAGGTAGTACGAATAGTTGGTGGTCAGCGCGATCAGCACCGACCAGGCCACACCGATCGCACGGCCGACCACGTCCGGCAGGAAGGCCACGACGACCATCAGCACCAGGGTGATGCCCAGGATCGTCAGCGCCTTGCGCCACATGCCCAGGATCAGCAGGTAGATCCAGCTGAAGAACAGGGCGAACAAGTTGAAGTTGACCTTGATCTTCTGGCCGAACGGCAGCGTCTTGTACGCGGCCTTGAAGGTCGGCGAATTGGGGGCGCCGTGCTGTTCGAAGAAGTTGAAGCGGAACTGCCACTTGGGGCTGTAGGGGGAAGCAGTGTTGGAATCCATATCCGAATCGTATGTTGAAAACGATTACATGATAGCCGCAAGCTCTTGATTACCGCCAATTTTTCGACGCTTTGCACGCCCCCTGTCAGGGACTGCGCGCACCGTCACACATTCGTCCCGGTTTTCCGATAGGGTGCGCAATCCGCGCGGCCGGAAGCCCCGCGGGTAATGAGAAGTCAACGAGATGCCAGACCATGTCCATTGATGTGATGACCCCCGATCGCCCGCAAGCAGGGCCGCAGATCACCCCGTGCCCGGTTGCCACCCAGGCACAACACCTGCTTGCCCAGCTGCAGTTTTCGCAGGTGAGCGCCCGCGCGCTGTCGCGCCTGCCGGTAGACACCGACCTGGCCATCGCCGCTACCGTCGCCTGAGCCGCTGCCGCACCCCGTCAACGCTGCCGGCCCGCCCCCTCCAGGGCGAAAAACTGCGCACCACTGGCGGCGCTTCCTCCTGCCGAGGCCATGGGGACCGGTCGCGTTGCGGCAGGGGGCTGATCGCCGCCGCCCGCAAGATGAATGGGCAGAAGCCCATGGCACAGGGCCTGCGCGCCCTTGGCCGCGAGAGGGCCTCCACTTGTCTCGATCCAAAAGCTGAATGCGGAGAAATCCCCGGTCCGCCCTTCGCGCGCACCTTACATTTCGCGCCATAGACTGAGCCGCATTTTTCGTCTCAAGCGGTTTGGAGAGTTCGTGGGTTCCGGTAGTCACAGACATACGCTGCGTGCCGGTCTCCGGCCTGCGCCGACAGGACGAATGCGTGCCATCGTGTACGCCGGGCTCAGGATGCCCCTTTCCACACTTGGCACCCCCGGCCTGGCACGCCCTGCACAGGGACACCGCGCATGAGTACCCAGACCCTGAACGCCCTGCTGGATGCCGGCCGGGCGACGTTGCCGGCCGAGTCGCCGTTGCCGATGCCCGAGCAGTCCCTGCGCGAAGGGCAGCTGCAGGTTCCGCGCCAGCGCACCTCGCCGCGGATGATCGGGCTGCGCCGTTTCTACATCCTGGGCGGTACCGCAGCCATGACCATCGCCGCCAGCCGGATGATGTGGAAGGTGCTCGCCGTTGATGGCATCAGTGTGCTGGAAGCCTGCCTGCTGGTGCTGTTCGTGGGCCTGTTCGCCTGGATCGCGTTGTCCTTCGCCGGGGCCGTGGCCGGCTTCCTGACCGCGGTATTCGATCGGGGCTACAAGCTCGGCATCGACCCGGATGCGCCGCTGCCGACCGTGCATACGCGCACCGCGCTGCTGATGCCGACCTACAACGAAGATCCGCGCCGGTTGCTGGCCGGGTTGCAGGCGATCTACGAGTCGGTGGCCGAGACCGGCCAGCTGGCGAATTTCGATTTCTACGTGCTCAGCGATACCCGGCGCGATGACATCGGCCAGGCCGAGGAAGCGGCCTTCCACGCCCTGTGCGACGCGGTGGGCGGCCATGACCGCATCTTCTATCGTCGCCGCGGCGACAACGGTGGCCGCAAGGCCGGCAACATCGCCGACTGGGTCCGCCGTTTCGGTGGCGCCTATCCGCAGATGCTGATCCTGGACGCCGACAGCCTGATGACCGGCGACACCATCGTGCGCCTGGTCGCCGGCATGGAGCACAACCCGGATGTGGGGCTGATCCAGACCCTGCCGGCGGTGGTCGGCGGGCGCACGCTGTTTGCCCGCATGCAGCAGTTCGGTGGCCGCGTGTACGGCCCGGTGATCGGCCGCGGCGTGGCGTGGTGGCATGGCGCGGAGAGCAACTACTGGGGCCACAACGCCATCATCCGCACCCAGGCCTTCGCCGAGCAGGCCGGCCTGCCGTCGCTGCCGGGCAAGGAGCCGTTTGGTGGGCATGTGCTCAGCCACGATTTCGTCGAGGCCGCCCTGATGCGCCGCGGCGGCTGGGCCACCCACATGGTGCCGTACCTGAAAGGCAGCTACGAGGAAGGCCCCCCCACCCTGACCGACCTGCTGGTGCGCGATCGTCGCTGGTGCCAGGGCAACCTGCAGCACGCCAAGGTGGTCGGTTCCAAAGGCCTGCATTGGGTCAGCCGCATGCACATGCTGGTCGGCATCGGGCACTACTTCACCGCGCCGATGTGGGCGATGCTGATGTTGATCGGCATTGCGATCCCGCTGTTCCAGGGCGGCATCGACCTCAATGAAGTGCTGCATCTCTCGCCCGGCGTGTACTGGCGCCACCAGGACGAGACCCAGGTGATCCGCATGTTCGCCATCACCATGGTGGTGCTGCTTTCGCCCAAGGTGCTCGGCTATCTGGCGATGCTGCTGGAGCCGGTTGAACGCCGTGGCTGCGGTGGCACGATCCGCGCGTTCATCTCGATGCTGCTGGAAACCATCCTCGCCGCGCTGATGGCGCCGGTGGTGATGTACGTGCAGTCGCGCGGTGTGGCCGAAGTGCTGGCCGGCAAGGACTCGGGCTGGGACGCGCAGCAGCGCGACGATGGCGGCGTGTCCTGGTTGGCGCTGACGCGTGGCTACGGCGGGCTGAGTGTGTTCGGCCTGTTCATGGGCGCGCTGGCCTATGCGGTCTCGCCCTCGCTGGCCGCATGGATGGCACCGGTGGTGATCGGCATGGTGCTGGCGATTCCGGTGGTGGGCTTCACCTCCTCGCGCACCGCTGGCGTCTGGATGCACCGGTTGGGCCTGATGGAAATCCCGGAAGAATCGGCCCCGCCGAAGGTGCTGGTGCGCGCGGCCGAGCTGCGCCGTGCTGCGGCCGAGGCACATCCCGCCGGCTGATCACGGCCATCCAGGCATCGCCCCCATTGCGGTGGGCCGCGGTCATAATGCGGCTTGAACGTACTGGAGCCGCCTGATGCTGGATACCGTGGAAAACGAAACCGGCGCCGACCCGCAGTGGTCGGTGCTGTGGCTGCATGGCCTGGGTGCCGATGGCCATGACTTCGCCCCGATCGTGCCCGAACTGGTGCGCCCGCACTGGCCGGCGATCCGCTTCGTGTTCCCGCATGCGCCGGTGCAGCCGATCACGATCAACAACGGCGTGCCGATGCGCGCCTGGTATGACATCGTCAGCATGGATTTCCGTTCGCGCGCGGACAGCGCCGGGGTGGACGCCTCGATCGTGGAACTGGAACTGCTGATCGAGCGCGAGGTCGCCCGCGGCATTCCGGCCGAACGGATCCTGCTGGCCGGCTTCTCGCAGGGCGGGGCGGTGATCCTCAGCGCGCTGCTGCGTCGCACCCGTCCGCTGGCCGGGCTGATCGCACTGTCGACCTATCTGCCGGATCCGGCCAAGGCGGCTGCCGCGCGCGTGGCCGATGCCATCAGCGTGCCGGTGTTCATGGCCCATGGCACCCAGGATCCGGTGATCCCGGTAGCGATCGCCGAGCACACCGCGCAGACGCTGAGCGCGCTCGGCCTGCCGGTGCAGTGGCACACCTACACGATGGCCCACCAGGTCTGCGCCGAGGAGCTGCAGGCGCTGGGCGACTGGCTCGAGGCGCGCTTCGCCGCCTGACGCCATGAGCGACCCGCGCCAGCAGTCCTGGTTGCCCGAGCTGTGCCGCCTGCCGCGCCTGGCGGCAATGCTGGGGTTGGCCGAGCTGGTGGTTGTCGTAGTGGCGCTGGCCCCCGATGGCAGTCGCCACTGGACGCTGCCGGACTTCCTGTCCGCCAGCGGCTTCGCGTTGTGGCTGGCGCTGGCAGTGACGGTCAGCCTGTGCAGCGTGCGCGCGGTGCTCTCGCGCCTGCCCGAAGTGCCGGGCATGGTGCTGGTGGTGCTGATGACCGGGCTGATCGCCGGTGCGTGCGCGGCGATCGTGCATGCGCTGTACGGCGTGCTCGGCGGCAGCAGCTTTGCCCAGGCGGTCGGCTTCTGGCGGTTCACGTTGGGCAGTGCGGCGATCACCGCGCTGATCACTGCCCTGGCGCTGCGCTACTTCTACGTCAGCGACCGCGGCAGCGCGCAGATGCTGGCCAACGCACGGGCCCAGGCCGATGCATTGCAGGCGCGGATCCGGCCGCACTTCCTGTTCAACAGCATGAACCTGATCGCCAGCCTGCTGCGGCGTGATCCGGAGGTGGCCGAGCGCGCGGTGCTGGATCTGTCCGATCTTTTCCGCGCCGCGCTCGGTGCCGGCGATGGCGATTCCACCCTGCAGGCCGAGTGCGAACTGGCCGAGCGCTATCTCTCGATCGAATCGCTACGGCTGGGCGAACGCCTGAAAGTGATCTGGCTGCGCGACGAGCCGCTGCCTTGGTCGTTGCCGATGCCGCGGCTGGTACTGCAGCCGCTGGTCGAAAATGCCGTACTGCATGGCATCTCGCGGGTGCCGGCGGGCGGCACGATCGTGCTTGCACTGTCCAGTGACGGCACGAATCTGCGCATCCGCGTGCGCAACCCGGCGCCGGATCCGGCCACGCGCGGGCTGCCGCTCCTGCAGGGGGCCGGGCATGCACAACGCAACATCGCCCATCGCCTGGCCTGGCGCTTCGGCCCGGCCGCGCGGATGACGGGGGCGTGGGCCGACGGCTACTATGCTTGCGAAATCACGGTCCCGGTCCAGTGAGGAAACTGTCTTGAAGGTGGTGATCGCCGACGACGAACCGCTGGCCCGCGAGCGCCTGCGCTCCCTGCTCGCTGACCAGGCCGGCATCGAGGTGGTGGCCGAGGCCGAGAACGGCGAACAGGCGCTGCACGCCTGCGCCGAGCTGCAACCGGACCTGGTCCTGCTCGACATCGCCATGCCCGGCCTGGACGGGCTGGAAGCCGCGCGCCATCTGGCCACCTTCGAGCCACGCCCGGCGGTGGTGTTCTGCACCGCATACGACGCGCATGCGCTGTCCGCGTTCGAGGCGGCCGCCATCGACTACCTGATGAAACCGGTGCGCCCCGAGCGCCTGGCGGCCGCGCTGGAGCGTGCGCGCACCTTCCTCGCCGGCCGCAGTGGCCCGGCGACCGCCGCCAGCCAGCAGGCGCGTACCCTGCTGTGCGCGCGCCTGCGCGGCAGCCTGCGGCTGATCCCGGTCGAGGACATCCACTACCTGCAGGCCGAAGAAAAATACGTCGTGGTGCACCACGCCCGCGGCGAAGACCTGCTGGAAGAGTCGCTGAAGTCGCTGGAAGAGGAATTCGGCAACCGCTTCGTGCGCATCCACCGCAATTGCCTGGTTGCCCGGCACGAACTGGTCGAGCTGCGACGAAATGGCGCAGGCCAGGTCCAGGCGGTATTGCGGCATGGCCACGGGCCGCTGGAAGTCAGCCGCCGTTGCGTGGCCAGCCTCAAGCAGGATCTCAAGTACCTCTAAGTGCGGGTGCGCCCGACCGTTGGTCGATACGCCCCTGTGCGTCGATAATGGCGCCATGAAGACCCTGCGCATCGCCACCCGAAAGAGCCCGCTTGCCCTGTGGCAGAGCGAATATGTTGCCGACCGCCTGCGCCAGGCGCATCCCGGTCTGGACGTGGTGCTGGTCCCGATGAGCACGCGCGGCGACGAGGTGCTGGATCGTTCGCTCGCCGCGATCGGCGGCAAGGGCCTGTTCCTGAAGGAACTGGAACTGGCCATGCTGCGTGGCGAAGCGGACTGTGCCGTGCACTCGCTCAAGGACGTGCCGATGGAGCTGGACGCGCCGTTCGCGCTGCCGGCGATGCTGACCCGTCATGACGCGGCCGATGGTTTCATCTCCAATCTGTACGCCTCGCTGGACGCGCTGCCGATCGGCGCGCGGGTAGGTACCTCGTCGCTGCGCCGCCAGGCCCAGCTGCGCGCGCTGCGCCCGGACCTGGAGCTGCAGGACCTGCGCGGCAACGTCAACACGCGCCTGGCCAAGCTGGACAACGGCGGCTACGACGCGATCGTGCTGGCCGTGGCGGGGCTGGAGCGGCTCGGCCTGGGCCACCGCATCGTGGCGCGGCTGGCGGCACCGGACTGGTTGCCGGCCCCGGCGCAGGGCGCGGTGACGGTGGAATGCAACGGTGAGGACGCGGCGGTGATGGGCCTGTTCGCGGCGCTGGACGATGCCGACACACGTGCCTGCGTGGAAGCCGAGCGCGCCATGAACCGTGCACTGCACGGCAGCTGCCACGTGCCGGTGGCCGGGTTCGCGCAATGGGAAGGCGAGAACCTGTTCCTGCAGGGCCTGGTCGGCGGGGTCGCCGATGGCCGCATCGTGCGCGCGGAAGCGCGTGGCCCGGCCAGTGATCCGGAGACGCTGGGCCAGCGCGTGGCGCGTGGCCTGCTGGATGCCGGTGCCGGGGAACTGCTCGCGGTGTAGTGGCGGGCGGAGGCGGGCAACCCCGGGCCCATGGGGGACCCCCAAGGCGGCCCGCCGCCGGCGCCACCGAGGGGT